>BPII01000001.1 GCA_026004035.1 Candidatus Sericytochromatia bacterium
TTGTTGTTTCTTTAATAATAATAATAGTAACTATAATAATTTTTATTTCGCCTGATAACAAAAAAAAAGAACCTGTTAAACAAGAACCTATTAAACAAGATATAAAGAAAGAATTACCTATTAAGCAAGAAAGTATTAAACAAGAAGTTGAAAAAGAAAAACCTATTAAACAAAATATAAAGAAAGAATTACCTATTAAGCAAGAGAATATTAAAAAAGAAGTTAAAAAGTCATTACCAGTTATCAAACAAGAAGTCAAAAAAAATATTTATACTAGAAAAGAATCTGTAAAAGTTAATAATTTAAAAAAGATTGAAAACAAAACAATTAAAAAAGAAATTATTAAAAAAACTGATAATACTAATACTATTAAAAAATTAGAACAAAAACAAAATCCTATTGTGAATAAAGTAGAACAAAAACAACCTGTTAATAAACAAAAGAATCAAGAAAATAAAACAAGTATAGGAGAAGGTTATTAATGAAAGGTAAAATTATTATATCTTTATTTATTACACTTATAATTAGTAATAACTCTTATGCAACAAGTAGCTTCAAAGATATAGATGAAGGAAATAAAAACTATAATTCTGTAAATTTAATAGTGAATAAATACAAAGTTATGTCAGGTTTTCCTGATGGAACATTTAAAGGAGAAGAAAATATTACTAGATATACATATTCTACAATAATGTTAAACACTATTGAAATATTAAATAAAAAAATGAATGAAATAGAAGAAAAAAATATATATGATACAAATCAATCAGTATTAAATGATATTAAAATAAGTAATATTCCTGACTTTAATAAAGAACATTGGGCATATGAAAGTGCAACTACATTATTAAAAATAGGTTTAATAAAAACTTTTTCAGATAATACTTTTAGAGGAGAACAAAAAGTTGATTGTTTAGGTTTTTCAATAGGTTTAGGTAGAATAATGAATATAATTTATAATTCTGCTCCTCCTGTTTTAAAAAGAAAATGGGAAAAAGAAAATAAGAAAATTACATCTATTAATGGTATTGCAAAAGATAGTCCAATATTTGAACCATTAAAAATGGCTATAGAAAATAATCTTACAGATAATAAAGATTTAAAAGAAATGATGAAACCTATTACAAGATATGAAGTTGCTGAATATTTAATTAGATTAATAGATAAATTAGAGGAAGTTAGAAAATATATTGTATTTACAAAAATTTGATAAAAAAAATAATTTCAATTTTTCTAGTTATAAATTTATCTTGCACTTATAATATAAAAGAAAAAGAAGAAATATTTGAAAGACAAATATCAGAGAATAGTAATGACTTTATGATTATAGGAGATGATATAGATTATTGGGGTAATGATTCACCAAGAGGAGCAATTTTTATAATATATTCTAAGGAGAATTATTTGAATGCAATAGGTATAAAAATTCAAAGCTTTCAAGAGTTTGACAAGAGTATATTAGAGCTTGAAAAACAAATAAGCACATCTAATATTTATAATTTATATGTTTATGGAATAAAAGAAAGAAATAGTGTTTCTATATATTCAACCTTTGATTTGTGATTTTATAAATAATAATTTATATTCAGCTGAAAAGTTATTTTCACAAGAATATATTTCTTTTAGAATAAAAGAAAGGGAATGGATATACACAAATATATATTTAGATTATAAAAAATATAATTTGTTTTTTGTTAGAATTAGTATATCTTCAGAATATTTTAATATGCTAAAAAATAGGAGTCCTGAGTTTATAAAAATACTAGCTCAAAGAAAAAATTTAAATTTAAGTAATAGAAAAAATTATATTACTTGTACAGAAAATATTTTTTTAGAAGAAAAACATCTTGAAAATATTTACTTAAATCCTGATATAGTTTTTATGTTTAATTAAGTTTAGTCAAAAATACTTGATGGACCAGTTTTATTTTCTTGATTATTACTACTTTGATTATTATTAAACTCATTTCTATTTTCAACTTGTTTTGATTTAAATCTTTTTTTAGCTTGTTTATTAAGCATTTCAAGTAATTGTTTTTGTTGTTTTTCTTTCATCAATTTTAATATAATTTGTGCTACTGCTGTATAAAATTCTGGTGGTATTGGCTTATCTATAACACATACAGGATACATAGCTCTAGCAAGTTCCCTATCTTCAAAAATTGGTATATCATGTTTTATAGCAAGTTCTTTTATTAAAAGTGCCATAGTATCTTCACCTTTAGTAGTAACAACAGGTGCTTCATCATTTTGAGGATCATACCTTAAAGCTATTGCATAGTGAGTTGGATTAGATACAACAGCACTAGATTGAGGCACTGCTTGTCTTACTTGTCCTCTAGCAATTTGTCTTTGTTTTTGTCTTTGTTTTGCTTTAATATGTGGATCACCTTCTGTTTGCTTGTACTCATCTTTTACCTCTTGTTTAGACATTTTCAAAGATTTTTCAAACTCATATCTTTGATAAAAATAATCTAAAGATGCAATTATTACCATAGCACCAGCTACTTTTTTTGCTATTTTTAAAACTAATTCGCCAACTAATACAAATGATGCTTCAGGTGGTTCTCTTATTAATCCTATAATATGACCTATGTTATCTCGTATAACAGTATAAGCAACCCAACCTATAATTAAAGTTTTTATGAAACTCTTAACAAGTTCTACAAGAGATTTCATAGAAAAAACTCTTTTAAAACCTTTTATAGGATTTATTTTATTTAAGTCAGGCTTAAGAGTTTTTGTTGTAAATAAAATACCTACTTGTAATAATTCAACAAGTGCAGCTGTAACATATACAGCAAACATTATTGGTAAAACACAAAAAAGAGTGATAAGTAAAAATCTTACACCATATTTTAATGTTATTGGAACTGTTAAATCAACATAAGGTAATTCTTGTATTGTTTGTGTAAATAATTTAAATAAATTAATATATATTTGCTTACCAAACCAACTTAAAGAGTAAGCAGAAATTAATACAAGTGCTGCTGTATTAACTTCTTTACTCTTTAAAACTTGCCCTTTTTCTCTAGCTTCTCTTCTACGCTTGGGCGTCGGTTCTTCCGTTTTTTCGCTATCGTCTGCCAACTAAACACCTAAACAAATATATATAATAATTTTATCATTTTTTAGAATTAAGAAATAGTTTTTTGATTTATTTTATAATAACAAGTTTATGTTAAAAAGAATTATAATTAAATTATAATTAAATATTTTATTATGTTATGGCTTCTGTTGGTAATAATAATCTTTTTGTTAATGAAAACGTAAATAAAGTTAGTAAATCAAGGTTAGATTTACTAAACAAAACTGAAAATAAATTACAAAATGATAAAAATGATACATTGTTAGTAGTTAATAAGATATCTAAAAAAGCTATTCCTAATACTATTTTTATTGATAGTAAGAAATCTTCTATTGAAGATATAAAAAAGTTTGAATATTTATATAATCATTTAGCAAATAATTTTGAAGATAGAGTTACAAATAATGATGTTAGTAATTTATTATCAATTCTTTTAATTGATAATATAAGAAGTGTAGCTAATGACCAACAAAAAGTAAAATTACTTGTAAGAGCAACTCAAAAACTAGATTCCGTTAGTGATAAAAGTATTAAAGATAACTTGTTAAAAGGCATAGATAATATAATAGAAGACTTTAAAAAAGATAATAAAATGGATAAATTAATACAATTTTTATTCTTGGAAATGTCAAATACAGGAGTAATTATCTCAAGAGTAGATGATTGGGGAGCAAGAAAATTTTCTCAAAACGATAAATTATTAAATGCTACCAATCCATCACAAAAAGCTAATTTAATATATCAATTAAAATTTGGCTATACTTCAGATAAGGACCAAGAAGCAATTTTAAGAATACTTGATAATGCTGTAAAAAATAATCAATTAAAAAATCTTATGGCTAGCTGGAGTGATGGACTTGATTTTACAGCTTCATCTCTAGATGCTATGTATTCTGATATTTCATCTGAAAGAAGGGTCAAGTTTCTTGAAATAATAGACAAAGGTATGAAAAATGAGAAAATATTACCAGAAGTTATGAAAGAACTTTACGGAGCAAATACAATTCTTAATGATTTAGAAAAACTAAAAATAGCTAAAAATTTAGAATCACAAGGAAAATATAAAGAAGCATCTGTAATTTATAGTTCTTTATCTGATTATTCTAAAACAAAGGAATTGTTAGAAAAGCAAGGAAATAAAGATTTAAATTCTAAAAACTATTTAAGCTTATTTAGTAATTTTATAGATTATTCTAAAGTAAAGTTTAAAGAAAATGTTTCTAAATCAATTGACTTACTAGCTTTACCTAAGAGTAGTAATGCTTTTATATCAACATCATCACATTTAAGTGATAAAATTGATTCTTTATTAAAAGATTTTCCTCTTTTACAATCTAAAAATATAATGGAAATTCAAGAAAAAAGAGATTCTCAATTAAAAAAGCTTGAAAAAATTGAGGTAAAAAAATTAACTCCTCAAGAAAAGATTCAAAATAAAATTTTATTAGATAAAAAGATAGATGAACTAACTGGAACAAGATCAGTAGATGGTAATAGAATAAAACTTTTACTAGATGGAAAAGAAGCATTTGAAAGAATAAAAGAGCGGATAAATAATGCAAAAGAAAGTATATATATAGATGTTTATTTATTTTATGATGATCCTAAAGGCCATGAAATAGCTGATATGTTGATAAAAAAAGCTAATGAAGGCTTGGATGTTAGAGTAATAATAGATGGTCCAGGTAATCTAGCACATGGAAAAATTATAAGTAAGCTTAAAAATAGTAAGGTTCAATTTTATAAATATAGAGGTTCTTATCATGATCCGATTACAAATAGAGGACAAGTGGGAAATCATAGAAAATTATATATATTTGATAAAAAGACAGCAATGACAGGCGGTATAAATTTAGGTGAAAAATATTTAAAAGAAGGAAAATGGCATGATTTACTTGTTGAAGTAGAGGGACCAATAATGAGTGATACACTAAAAGATTTTTATAAAAAATGGTCTTTTACAACAGGAAAACCTTTAGAATGGACACCACCACCAACAGCTTATAAAAAATTTGATGACAAAAATTTGAATGAAGGTAATTTTAACTTCGATAGCACAGCAAAATTAAGACTTATAACAACCTCACCAAGTGAAAAAAGAAAAGATATAAGAACTTGGATGCTAGAAGCAATAAAAAATGCAAAAGAAAGAGTATATATTCAAGATCCATATTTTAATGATCCTGATATAATAAAAGAACTTAAAAACGCTATTAATAGAGGTGTCAAAGTTCAAATTATATTACCAAATGCAAATGATGTTCATATAATGAAACATATAGGGGACTATGTTGCTGATGAATTGTATGCTGAAGGTGCTGATGTTTATATTTACAATACAAGTGGAAAAGAAAGTTTTAATCATCTTAAAGCTACTATTGTAGATGATTTGATTTCAGTTGGTTCAGCTAATAAAGATATGAGAGCAATGAATACAAATGAAGAAATAAACTATGTAATAGATGACAAAAAATTTACAGAAATTTTTATAAAAAGAGTTTGGGAAAATGATATTAAAAACTCCACTCAATATAGACCTGTTCCTGATAATGTTTTAAAAAGATTAATAAAACAAACTTTTAAAGAAATACCTTCAATGTTTTAATGTTTAAAAGTTTTTATTATAAAGAATTTCTTAATGTTTTTTCACTAAATTACATTAATAAACTTAAAGAAAATATCTTAAACTCCCCTTACTTAACAAAAAACCATTTAAATTATAATTTTAATTCAACATTAGGCTTTTCAGTTGTTTTTAAAAAGAATAAAATAGATTACGCTATTTCTAAATTTCCTTACTTTGATGAATATATAAAAAAGATTTTTGATAAAAATATCAGTATTTATTACTTAAACCCTTTGGTAATACCAATAAACGGTAAAGTTGGAAAACATATAGACTATAGTTTAAATACGTATTGTTATAATATAAATTTTCCAAAAAAAGTTAGTGTTCTTTATATTAGTTGCAAAAATATTAATGGTGGTAACTTAAATCTTATAAAGAGAAATAAAATTATAGCTACAATTGAACCTTTAGAAAATAAACTAGTTATATTTAAAGGAAATTTAAAGCATGAAGTAACTAAAGTCATAAATTTGGATGAAAATTATAGAATAAGTTTAGTTTGTGAAATGTATAATGTTAGTGATAGTAATTTAGAAAAAATACCTGATTTTTTCATAAGATCAAAAGCAAGCTTTAAAACTTTTTTAGAGCAAGAAGTTAAGGAATAAAATAAAAATTTATGATAAAATCCTTCTCTTTTATATGTAAATTAATACCAAATAAACCTTATTAAAATTATTGTAATATGGTAAATTAGTAAAATATAATGTTTCTAAAAAGTTGAATTTTTATTAAAGTCTGAAAACTACTTTTAAAAAGTCTGAATTTATTATTTTTATATGTTACAATGAAGAAATATTGTTTGTTAAAAATATTTTCATAAATAATCTTTGTTTATTTTAAATTTTAAATAAAAAAATGCAAAACAATTTTATATGAAAGAAAAAATAAAGAAAAAGTTTAATTTAATTTTTACTATAATAATATTCTCTTTTATTATATTTTTAATATCTTTTTTAATAAGCAAATTAATATTTTTAATTTTACCTGATAATGTAAAACAATTCTTAAGTATTTTGAATAAAGAAGATTTGAAAGAATTACTAAATGAGGCAAAATTATATTTAAATAATTCCTACTTAATTTTTATTATTTTACAAATCTCACAAGTTATATTGGTACCAATACCTGGTCAAATAGTCGGCATACTAGGAGGATTTATTTTCGGATTTATAAAAGGTTTAACACTAACTATGATAGGTATTACTATAGGTTCTTTAGTATCGTTGCTAATAGGAAGATATTTTAGTAAGATTTTACCTAAAATACTATCAAAAGAATTAATTAAAAAATTTGAGTTTTTAGTAGAAAATTCTAACTTAAGCACTTTTTTTATAATATTTCTATTACCAGCATTTCCTGATGATGCTATATGTTTTATAGCTGGATTAACAAGATTAAATTTACTAAAGCTTTTATTAGTTAGTTTTTTAGGAAGATTACCAGGAATGGCATTATTAACTTTTCTAGGTTCAAGTATTGATTCTAATTTAACCTATTCATATATAATTTTCTCTATTTTTGTAATAATATCTTTTTTTATTTGGCTTTTTGATAAGGAGTTAAAAAACTACTTTTTAAAGTTTATAGAAAAATAAATTGAATTAAAAAAACAAAAGTAAAGTTTATAACAAAATGTTTTCATGATAAACTCTTAAAATATGAAAAACAATAATATTTATTTTAATATAGATGAAAAAGGTATTGGATATCTAATATTCGATTTTAAAAAAAATGATAATGTCTTTGATTATAATATTTTAATAGAATTTGAAGAATTACTTAAAGAAATATCAAGAAATATAAATATAAAAGTTTTAATTTTAAAAAGTAATAAAGATAATTTTATTTTAGGGTATGATTTAAATGAATTAAAAAAAATAGAATATTTTAATGAAGCTAAAAATTTATCAGATAAAGTAAAATCTGTTTTAAACAAGCTTTCTAATTTAAGATTTACAACAATATCTTTAGTAAATGGTAAATGTCTAGGCATAGGTGTAGAAATATTTTTATCAACCGATTATAGAATAATGTCTGAAAAATCATATTTACAGCTTTATGAAAATTTTTTTAAATTGTCTGCATTAGGTGGTATAAATATTTTACTTCCTAGAATAATAGGCTTAGAAAATTCCATAAAATTTTTATTAGGAGAAAAAATTTATCCAGAAAAAGCAATTAAATTAAGACTTATACAAGAAATAATACCTAATTATAGTATAGATTATTTACCTTATAAAATAGCTCTTAATTATTGTAATAAATCAAAATATATTTCTGAAAACTTTCACTCACTTAAGGATGTCGTCATAGAAGAAACAAATTTAGGTCAAAAGTATTTACTAAATAAGTTTGAAAATAATAATAATAAAAAGTTTATAGAATTTATTATAAATTCATACAATTTACCAATTGATAAGGCTTTAGAAGAAGATTCTCTTTTTTTTGCTCAATTATGTGAAAGTAAATCTCCAAAAAATATAATTGATTTTTATTTTATAGAAGAAAAACAATTTATTAAAACTACTCATGAAATAAAAAAAATAGCAATTATAAACATAGATACATTAAATAAATCTTTTTATATAGATATTATTAAAAATAATTTTAATGTTAGATTGATAGATGATTATAATAAAATATCTTTTCTTCAAAAAGATTTATCTAATATATTCGGTAAGAAAAATTTAATAAATAAACTTTCTTATTCTGAAGATTGTAGTTATTTAAAATCATCGGATTTAATTTTTTTAAGTGATATTAATTCTATAAATAAAATAGATATAGATGATTATAATTTAGTTTTATTTAACAATATACAAAATCTTAGTAAAGATGAAATAATAACTAATTATAAATATCCTAAACTTATATTTCCAATATCAATAAATAATAATTTAATTGAGATTATTATAAATAATAATTCACTAGAAAAAAATATTAATAAAGTAATTTCATTTTTTAAATGTTTAAATAAGAAAACTATTATCTGTAATAACTTTTTTGTAAAAAAAATATTAATTAGCTATTTAGAGGAGATTTTATCATTATATCAAGAAAATTATAATCCTTATGAAGTAGATTTAATAGTTAAAAATTTTGGATTTAAAAATTCTCCTTTAGAAATTTTAAAAAAAAGTAATTTTCTAGGTAAAGAATTAAATATAATCTATAACAAAAAAGATTACAAAGAAATAGAAAGTATAGATATTATTAAGAATAGAATAGTTTTTTCTATATTAAAAGCTTCTATTGAATGTTTAGAAAATAGATTTGTAGATAGCTATCAAATTATTGATTTAGCACTAGTATATGGATTAGGTTTTCCTATTCATTTAGGCGGTATTTTTAAATATATAGATGATATGACAATAGAAGAAACAGTAAAAAATTTTGAATATTTAAATAAAAGATATGGCGATAGATTTACTACTCCTAATTTATTATTAAAAATGAAAGACAATAAAGAAACTTTTTATAAATGATACGTTTTTTAATATCACTATTTTTATCTATTTTATTACATATATATTTTTTTTCTTTTATTAAAATAAATACTTATCAAAAAAAAACTAATATTGATAAAAAAATTCAGATTGTTTATATAAAAAAAAAAGAAGCTATTATAAAAAAAAGTGTAACTGAAATTTCAAAATCAACTAATTCTATTCAAGTAAATAAAAAGGAAGTAAAGTCAGTAAAAAAAAATGTTTTAAAAAAAAATAATAAGCAAGTAGTAAAAAAAGAAATAAAAAGAAAAATAGTTGATAAAACAAAACTTATAAATAAATATGATGATGAAATCCAAAAAAAGATAGAAATTTTGAGAAAAAATTCTTATTTTAAAAATTGGTCAGATGAAAGGTTAAAAAAATTAGAGTTACCACCAGGTATGAAAAGTTGGGATGAAGTAGAAAAAATGACTAAGTACTTAGATACTCAATACAATTGGCTTTATACTCCACCAAACTTAGGTAATAATGAAAATAATAAAGTAACTTGGAAAGAATTTAATATAAAAGATAATATTCAAATAAGATTTATTTTTGAAAATACTATTTTTATAGCTGAATTTTATAAAGAAAATAATATTGTATTTATTACTTATTTTCCTAAAAAAGAATACATGAGTATAAATGAAAATCTTGATATACCTAATAATATAAAAGACGAAGATATAAACTATTTTCAATTTGAAATGACAAATGAGTTAAATAATGAGCAAAATAAGAATATTATTATTTCTGAATATATAAATAAAATCATTGATTTTTATAAAAATAATTAAAAAATTTTTTTCATTTATATAAATTATTGATTTTATATATAATTTCATCACAAATATTTTCTATAGTTTTATTTTTAGTAATTATTTTTATATCAGCTTTATTATAAAACTTTTGCCTTTTATTAAATAATGTTTTTAAATTATTATTAAATAAAGGTCTTTTAATTATTTGATTAATTGATGCTCTTTCTAGAATCTCATCAATATCTGATTTTAATAAGATAGATATACCCACTTTTTTTATAACATTAATATTTCTATAACTACAAAAAGTCCCACCTCCCAAACTTATTATGTTTTTTTTCAAATGTAAAAAATTCCTTAGTTTTAAATATTCTATATTTCTAAAATATTTTTCTCCTTTTAACTTGAAAATTTCTGATATAGAGAGTTTCTCTTCGTCTTCTATTAATTTATCTAAATCAATAAAATTCCATTTAATTTTTTCTGACAATAATTTTCCAACTGAAGATTTACCACTTAACATAAATCCAGTAATTATTAAGTTTTTTAACATTTAAGCAATTTTATTTTTTAATAAAAATATAACTTAATTATAATGTAAATTTAATTTTATAAAATGTTATAATTTTTTTAGTATTGTTTAGTATTTTATTTTAGGAGCTTATAATGAAATTAAGTATAAAACTATTGTCTTTATTAATTACTACAACAATTTTTGTTTCTGCTTGCTCTAATGATTTAGAAATTGATCCTACGCTAAAACAGAATAACTTAATAAAAATTGATAATGAGTTTCAAACTTTTGCTTCTCAATCAGCACAAATAATGACAACTGAAAATGATATAAATAAAGATGGCAAAATTTCTTTACAAGAAAGCGGTTTAACTGATAAAGAAATGAAAGAAATTGATTCTGATGGAGATAATAATATATCTCTATTTGAAATAATAAAAAATTTACAAGAAGAAATTTCAAATGCTATAAAAATAGCGCAAGCCATAACTAAGGATTTTCCTGTTTCCAGTGGTTATAATGGTCCTTTACCTAATAAGCTTCCAACTTTTACTTCAAAAGCTAATAAAGTTCAATTATTTATAGATAAAGATGAAATACTTCCTATGATGTTTGATACTATAAGAAATGCTAAAAAAAGTATTCAAATAGACGTATTTTTATTAGGAGGAAATATTGGATTACAAATTGCTCAAGAATTAGTAAAAAAGAAAAATGAAGGTGTTAATATAGAACTTACTATGGATCCGAATTTAGGTTTTGGTGGACCAACTCAAAAAGAAATATATACTGTTTTAAGTTTTTTACAAAAAAAATGGGATTAATTTCAGGCTATATCCATTACATTTAATGCCTAAAGTTCAAGATGGATTATTAAAAAATAAATTTCAAATAGATCATAATAAGCTTTATGTTATAGATGAAGAAATTTTAATAATTGGTGGTTTCAATTTATTTGATATTGGAGTAATAAATAGAGATCTGATGCTAAAAATTGAAGGACCAACAGCAAAGGATGCTTCAACAATGATGAGATATGAATGGTCATTAGGAGACACATTTGTATATAAACCACCTAGAGATGTCTATGTTATTAAAAATGAATTTCCTAGTGCTGATGCTTTAGTAAAAATTGTAAGGACTGATCCATTTGAAAGTACAACCAAAACAGGCAATTATTAATGCAATTGATAATGCTACTGAAAGTGTTTATTTAGCTGTATTAGACTATAGTGATATGGATATTACAAGAGCTTTAATAAGAGCTTATAGAAGAGGTGTAGATGTAAGGGTTTTAATGGATAGAAAAAATACCAATGATAAATATGCTGGAGGGTTACCAATTCCAGACTATTTTCCAAATATATTACCAGCTGTTGAATTATTTAAAAATAGAGTTCCTGTAAAATGGTATGATCCAAGAGTTAAAGGACAAGAGTTACATCTAAAGATGGTTTTAGTAGATGGAAATAAATTAATAACAGGTTCAACAAATTTTACTAGACAAGCATTTACAACTCTTAGAGAAACATCTGTAGTTGTAGAAGGTGGAACCGCACCAGCTAAAATGAGAAAGGCATTTATGGAAGATTGGCTTAATAGCTCTACTTCGTTAAAGAAAATTACTTTAAAAGATAAAATAAAAGCAAAAGTTGTTGATTTTTTAGATAGAAAATATTACGCTTGGTGGTAATTGTTATTATTATTTAATTATATTTTTAAGGTGTAAACAGTTATGTTAGAAAATAAAAATATATCTACTGTTGCAAAGATAAAAGTTGTAGGTGTCGGTGGTGGTGGTGGAAATGCTATAAATAGGATGATTAATTCAGGATTAGAAGGTGTTGAATTTATATCTATAAATACTGATGCTCAGGCACTTTCTAGTTCATTAGCTGATAAAAAATTACAAATTGGTGAAAAATTGACAAGAGGACTAGGTGCTGGTGGTAATCCTATAGTAGGTCAAAAAGCAGCTGAAGAAAGTAAAAATGATATTGCTGCTAATTTAGAAGGTGCTGATATGGTATTTATTACTGCTGGTATGGGAGGTGGAACAGGTACAGGAGGAGCACCTATAATTGCTGAAGTAGCAAGAGAAATAGGAGCTTTGACAGTTGGAGTAGTTACAAAACCATTTTCATTTGAAGGAACGAGAAGAAAAAAACAAGCTGAAGAAGGTATATTAAATATAAAAGAAAAAGTTGACTCTCTTATTGTAATCCCAAATGATAAACTATTTTCAATAGTAGAAAGAAACACTCCTATGCAAGAAGCTTTTAGGATAGTAGATGATATATTAAGACAAGGCGTTCAAGGAATATCTGATATAATAAACATACCTGGGGTTATAAATGTTGATTTTGCTGATGTTAAAGCTATAATGTCAAATTCAGGTTCAGCTCTAATGGGTATTGGTAGAGCATCAGGTGAAGGTAGAGCTGTAGAAGCAGCTAGATGTGCAATACAAAGTCCTCTTTTAGAAGGTAATGTATCAGATGCAAAAGGTCTTATATTCAATATAACAGGTGGTAATGATTTAACTTTAGTAGAAATTAATGAAGCATCTGAAATTATAAGAAATCTTGTTAATGCTGATGATAATAATATAATATTTGGTTCTGTAATAAATCCTGAATTAAATGGTGAAATAATTATTACAGTAATAGCTACTGGTTTTGATAATAGTAGAAATAATATTGTTGTTCCAAAAACTATTTTAAAAGAAGTTAAACAACAAGAAACAATTTCTATACCTGTTTTTGAACCTGTTAAACCACTGATACAAGAAGAAGAAAACTCAATACCTCCATTTTTGAGAGATTTTAAAAGATTATAACTTAAAATTGTCTTTTAAAAATTGAGTAAGCCTATATAACTTTGTTCTTAAATCAGGTTTATATATTCCTCTAATATTTGGATTAATATTAAATTCTCTAAATATTTCATCTAATTCTTTTTTATACTCATAATAATTCCATTTTCTTTTTACTATTGCTGTTGATATATAAGGGTATACTATAGAAGCATAATGATTACCTATTTTTTTGCCTTTTTTATAATAAACTAATCCATTTTTATTAATATTCCATAAAATATTTGATAAACTAGATTCTTCAAATATACTTTTTACTTTAACTTTTAAATATAATTCTTTTAATATATTTTTTCTCCAAATAGTTATTTGAAGTGAATAATAATATTTAGAGTTACCTATGTAATAGAATTTTTCATTATATTTTTTGTAATTATTACTAATTCCACTCCAGATAAGTCTAATAAATGGTATTGAATTATCATTTTTCAAAATAGAAATACAATAATTAATTTCTTCTAAATTAACTTTATCATATAAAATACAATCTTCTTGAGAATATATAAAAAAATCTGTATTTATATTTTCAATTGCAAGTAATATTTGATTTGAATAGTAATCATTATCATCATATACTAATGTTTTAGTATCCTTATATGATAAATCTTTATCACATATTAGTAATTTATTTTTTATCTCTGGAAAGTATTTATTAATTCTTAATAAATAAATATTATGTATATCTATACAACTAGAATGTGTATATGTTAATAATGTTAAATCCTCTATCATTATTTTTCAGAATTTATAAAAAATTTTGTTGCTCCTATTATAGTAGCTGGTATTAAAAATATTTGAACTATTGGAACCCAAAAAAGAAATGATAAAGGAATACAAAAAAATATATATGATGAAAAATTTTTTTTAAAAAATTCTACTTTTTCAATTAAAGAATATTTTTTTATTGACATTGGTAAATCTATAAAATCAATCCCTGATAAAATAATTAAAACAAATGAGAATATTATATGTCCAATTGTTGGGATAAAATTTATTGGAAAAATAAATATTATTATAAAAATTTTTAAAATAAATATTTTTATAGACTCAATAAAACCTTTTATAATAGAAACATTTTCAAAAGTTTTATCACCTAATAGTTTTTTCTCTATTTCCATAGATATTGGCTCACTGAATGGTATAGCTACTAATGTTGATAATGGAATAAAAGAGAAAATAACTATTACAGATGATAGCAAAGTTCCTAATAAAGAAAAGAATATTTTACTTATTATACTATAATTGTTTTCAGCTAAATATGTTCCTAAATATGAAAACACTAAATACATTAATGAAAAAAATATGATTAAAGATATTATAGCAGTAATAATTAATGGTAATATACAAAGTTTAAATATTTTTTTATCAGAAAAAATGTATTTAAATCCTTCAAATATATAAAAAATTTTGTGAAAGTTATTTTTATCTTTCGAATAATTTAAATTAATACAATTATTACAAATATTCTGATCATTTATTAATAATCCACATAAATTACATCTCATAGTTGCTCTTATACTTCACTAAATATAAAAAATTATAGAAAGTTTTTTTTTAAAATTTCTAAAATTTACTCATAAGAATTTTTTAGTTTAATAAAATGGAAACATTTAGAAATATTAGTTCTAATTTTAAATCAACACTAGATAAAGCTAGTGGAGATAAAATAATAAATAAAAATGAATTAGATGAGTTGAAAAAAAAAGCAAAAAGCAAAGATGAAAAAGATTTAGTAAAATTTATTGAAACAAGAAAAGACAAATCTACTTTATCATTTGAAATAAAAAATGGGAATGCTAATTCCTCATATAATTTAAGTCTTGACATAGAAGAAAAAGAACAAAGTAGGTATGAACCAAACACAAGAAGTTATTCATCTTTAGGACAAGGTAATATAGAAGTAGCAAGAAATGTTTCAGAACAACAAGCGGTATCAAGACCATTAGGTGACTTAGATTCAATATCAAATGAATATAATACACCTGAGAAAATAGCTAGTTTATTGGGTAGTATTCCTTATGATACAGAAAGAGGAAAACCATTAGGAGGTGATGGCCCATTAGGTGCAAGAAGTCCAGATGAAACATTAAAAATATATTCAGGTGTTTGTAGAGATATACATCAAGTTGGTGCTTATTTACTTTCAAAAAATGGTTATGAAGCTATTCAAATGGGATATGTAGGTGCTAGAACAAGTCATTCTTTTACTGTATATAAAGAACCTGGTGGTAAAGGTTATGGTGTAGTTGAATATGGTAAAGTATATTCACCAGAATATGTATCTAAACTACTAGGTGGTAGGTATGCTAGTTCTCCTGAAGAAGCATTAAATGCTTTAAATCTTGGAACAGCTACAGCAATATATAAATGGACACCACCTAAAGAAGGACAGGTTGGTTATGTAGAAGGTGTATTTTATACAGATAAGCATAAAAATTATCATAAAACATTACAATTAGAACATAAGGATAGAATAATAATAGATAGGCAACTTGGTGTTGAAATAGAAAAAACATTAGGTGATAAGTGGAGTGTAAAAGCTGGTGTAAATTTTGATTCTCCTTCTGATCCTACAGCTGCTGGTGCTGTTCATGCTAGTGTAGGATATAGGACAGGTGATAATGACAATTATTTCTCATTATCTTTAGGTACTCAATTTAGACCAAATGAAGGTTCTAGAATTGTAGGGACTATGGACTGGTTAACTAATCCTACATTATTAGCAGGTGCTGATATAAGGGGAAAATGGACACCTTATAAGTTAGAATACTTACCTGGTCATTTTATGACAACATCATTAACAGGCAATTTATCAGGAGCTTTTTTGGCTCTTAATAAAGAGAAAGAAACTGATGCGGGTGAAATAAAACTATCTGATAAATGGGGCTATGATTTAGATTATGTAAGTGGTCTTGCTGATAGTAAATTGGGTTTAAGACATGGATTTTATGGGGATTTAGGAAAACACTTTAGTTACTCAACTGGTTTATTTGCTGAATATGATGTTAATTTAGCTGTAGCAGGTATGAGTATGGGAGCACCACATCCATTTTTATTTTTCAATACAGGTGTAGATGGAAGAATTAACTATCATAATGAATGGTTAGATTTAGGATTAAGTGGTAAATATTTATTTACGCAAGTAAATAACTCAAATACTTCTGGTGTTGGATTAGATGCTAGATATAAAAGAGGAAACTTTGAATTATTTGGAAGAGCTGACTATTTAAAGTCAGTTGAAGGTTCTAGATTACAATTTACAGAAGGAGTAAGATGGAGGCCAGATAATCGTATTGCTTTAACTGCTCAATCTCAACAAGAAATTGTTATACCTGATTCAGGAAAGCATTATGTAAATCCAGGGGGAATAAATGCTACTTTAAATGCTGAATTAAGATTTTAAATATAATTATAATTTTAACAACGAAATTCTAAAATTAACATAAAGTAATATTGATAATATTTAGAGAGTAATTAGTTATAATATAATTTGTATTTTTATTTTGGATAGGTTAAAATAACTTCATATTTTTGTTAAAGAGATATACCAATTTAATACTTCAATTATTAATGTTATTAATGAAAGAAACAAAAATAAAAGAAGGGATATTTATAATAGATTGTACATCTTTAAAAGTATGCGAAAATGTAAGAAAGAAAGTTGTGTTTATAGATATTTGAAATCAATCTATAAAATTTTTTTAGGCAATCTATAAAATGTTTTTAGGATTTTCATACACAAGATTATGACAACTCTCTAAATAATAGTCCTCTTAATGTAGCTTCAAGCACTAAATTATCAACATTTATTCCAACTAATATTCTAATTTTTGAAACTTTATTTAAAAATTCTCTAATTCTAAAATATCCTGAAGCTCTAAAAAATCCTACTAATGCATCAAAATAATAAGGTTTCTTATACTCAAAAATTCCTTTTAGCTTATTTAGTAGAGTGTTTTCACCTTTATTGGTAAAAAATTTTGTAGTCACTAATTTTTGAAACATCTTAATTTAAGAAATTTATATTATTAAACTTGAATATTATATTACTATATTACATAAAATCTCAAAAATCAAGCCAAATAATTAACTTTAATCAATATTTACTAGTTTTTTATCATTAAGTAAAATAAAGTATTCCTTCATCAGAAAATTTTTATAAAAAGAAACAATATTAATAAGTAAGTCTTCTTTTTTAAAAATATTTTTATTATTTAAATAATAATTACTTAATAATATTGGTAATCTTATTTCTTTGTTTTTAATAATTTCATTAAATTTATTGAAAAAATCTAAAAGTTTGTCTTTATCTATTTTCAAATAATAAGCATTAATATTTTTATCTGACAAACTTAAAAATATTTCTGTATTTATTTTTATATCATTATCATAGGAAAAAACTTCATATAATAAGTCGTTTATTATAAAAAAATTTTCTTTATCTAGAAAAAAATCAAATAATTTAAAGTTAAGTTTTTGTTCGCTAAATAAATTGTTATAAACAATTTTTTCAATATCCTTTATAGCAAAAGCATTATCTAATCCTCTATCAAAAGCAACTTGTCTAAAATTATTACAAAACTCAAAAACAAAAGAACCTCTTTTTTGAAGTTCTAACATAGCTTTTACAAGACTCATAATAGAATGTTTAGAAATATTTCTTGAGTGTTGTTTATTAACTTTATTTATTCTTATAGCATCATAATAATCATAACCTGCTGGCAAATATTTATCTAAATCAGTATTAGTTGAATCTGTTATTATATCAGGTAATAAAGCTTCATTTAAAATTTTATTTACTACTTCAGAACCATTACCTAATAGTCCTATAATTTTTGATTGTTTTTCTTTTTTATAATAAAATGCAAAATCAAAAGCACTATTAAAATCTTCAAAAATGTAATCACAAAATCCTTGTTCTTGTCTTTTTCTTAAAATATAAGGATTTATATCTATGACAATAGAAACTCCACCTAAATATTTAGTTGCTTGTGATATAGCTATACCTGTATCTCCAAATCCAGAAGTTACAAGTATTTTTCCTTTTAGAGAACCTTTAAAATTTTCTAAAGTGATATCTTTCATTATATAGTAAGTTTCCAAAATTAGATTAAACTTTGAATTTTCTATTAAACTTAATTTAGATAATTCTTTATATATGTTAAATATTTTATCATTACATATATTTATTTCATTCTCAATAGAGTAATTCTTATTAATATTAATGTTTTCTAGATTTTTATCAACAAATTTAAATTTATATTTATTTTTAGAGTTAATTAATTTACTTAAAATAATTTTTAATTCATTATATTTATCTTGTTTATTTTCATACCTTGATAGAATCAATTTTATTAAAATATCTTTTGTTGATATGCACTTTTCTATATCTATATAAGGAAATGAAATTTCATCATTTAAAAACTTATTTATTATTTCATAATAATAAAAATTCTCTATTTTTAACAATTTAATATCCTCTAATTTAGAGTATATCATTAAAATTATTTTTAATAAAAAATTTTTAATTTACTTGACATGTAAATCAAAATCAAATATAAATTAAATTATGGGTTATTAGCTCAGTTGGTAGAGCAGCTGACTCTTAATCAGCGGGTCGAAGGTTCGAATCCTTTATAACCCATATATATTTTTATTATATTATTGAGAATAATAATGTCTGAAAATAATATTCAAGAAGATGTTTATGATGATATTGAATCTTTATTTGATGATTTAGATAATATTATAAATAACGATGAAAATAATACTTCTAATGAACTAATTGAAAGTTTAGAAAATATTATAGAAGGAAAAGAAGAACCAAAAGTAGATTTTGATAGTGAAACTCAAAATTTGCTTGATGAATTGTCAGAATTTTTAGATGAACAAGAAACTGATTTAGAACAAGAAAGCTTGGAAGATGAAGAAATACCAAATCTTGATGAAATGGCTAATGATGATTACTTTGAAGATGAACCATTACAAAGTGAAGACATTGAAACTGAAGAAACTAGAAAATTAAGAGAAGAAGCTGCCAAAGTTGCACTTGGATTAATGAATTATTGTGAATTTCATGTTATAAGTTTAGAAAACGAACTTGTAATTTTGGGTGATGCTTTTAATGAATTAATAGAGGAGACAAGAAAATTAGATGACAAAATATCAAAATTAAGTGAAAAAATAAATAATGCTAAAGTTGAAGGTGCTAAACAATTAATGGATTTCATTCATGAAGAAATAAAATTAATATCTGATAATTTAGAAGGTGCTATAAAATCAAGTGATCCTGGGGATTTAGAAATACTTTATGAAAATATAGAAATCTTAAAAGAAAATAAAAATGTAATAGAAAATCAAATAAAAGGTTTAAAAGAAATAGGAGCAAATACTGACAAGTTAGAAAAGGATGTCCAAATATTAGAAAGTTCTATAGAAAAATTACAGAAAGCAATAGCTTCAAATGAAGTTTTTTCGGTTTCTATGAAATTTAATAATGAAATAAATCAAACAATATTTCAAATAAAAGAAGCTCAAGTTGCTGAAGATATAGAAGATTTAAAAATTATAAATGAAAATTTAGATGTATTAATGGATAATAGAAATAATTTAGAAGAACAAATATGGGAATTATATAATAAAGGTTATGATATAGAAGGACTTAAGCAACAATTAGAAGTTTTAAATATAAATTTAGAACAATTAAGTAGAACAATAGATGAAGCTACTTATAATATAAATATTATGATGAATAAAGAAAAAAAAAATAAATTTTAATTTTCAGGATATTTTATTATATCAATTTTAGTTACAATTCCATCTTTTATAATAATTTCAGCTATTGTATCTCTAATTTTATTAAAATGAGAATTAACCCCTTCTATTTTAACACAAGCTTCTAAAAATAAATTGCCCATTATACCACTTGTAAGAAAAATTTTTTTAAAAACTTCTGTTGTTTTATTCACAAGAGAATTAGGAATATTAAATTTTTCTTGATAGTTCTGATCAACTATTCTTTGTAGAATTTCTTTTGTAAATTCTTCTGCTGAATCATCTTTAAAAGAATTAAAAAGTTCTGTTCTTATATCATTAAAGTATTTCGGACTATTTATAGCTTTAATCCTTGCCAAACCATAAAGTTCAATAGCCATTATTTCTTTCCAAATTTTGTCATCAAACTTCTTACAAAACCAATATTTTCTAGTTTTTTTAATGGCATTAACACCATACCTTTTATAAGATTTGATTGAAAATTTTTTTCTTCTTCTATTCTTCCTGCTACAAATCTATCAGTATTTGCTCTTGCATGACTTTCCGAATAACCTGTTATTTCTCCAGTAGCTTCCCATATTCCATCATTACAAGCATACTTTAATTTTTGATCTAATTGTTTAGTATATTCAAGCTTAGACTGATAGTTTTTAAAATATATAGATAACATAAATAAAGATGCTCCTAGACTATGTGATGCTAATTTCATACTATAACCTATATTAACTTTTCCATAAATAACTTCTGATGCTATTATTTTCATTGCTTCTGCCATAATTTTAGGATCATCATCATGTGGTGATATAGCCATAAGCCCTGTTACAACCATTTTTATTGCTTCTTGTAACCTTATTTCATTTTCTTTTGCAGCTTGCATTGTTCCTTGTACTATTTCCCTAACTATAAGTCTGTATTCAGGTGATAATATATCAGGAGTATCAGACATAGCTTCAACTATTTGATTTAACAATGCTTTTTGCATGTTTGGACCAATACCATTTTCAGAATTTGGATCAGCATTAGCAGCAACAGTATTAAAAACAGATGAACCAATAGCTCCAAGACTATATTCTCTTATTTGTTCTACAATTGTTTTATCTTTAACATGACTTACAATTTCAGATCCAGCAGGAACAAATAAATCTTGAGAAAAACCATCTAATACAGTAGAACCTTTTATAACAGCTGTAGCTCTTCTACTTGTAGAAGCTAAACTTTTTTTAGCAGGAGTAGTAGCAGATGCTGAATTTCTCTTATCTCTTTTTGCTACTTCTTCACCTTCAGCCATATTACCTCTTAAATAGTATTCTATATATTATTATAATATAATTCTTTATTTCTTAAAAACTTTTTTTATGGAAGTTGTAGCAATTTCTTTGTACAAATTCTTCGTATATAAGTTTTCTTCTTCATTTCTACCTTGTATAAAAGCATCAACATTTGTTTTTACAGCTAATTGAGGATTTTTTGATATTTTGCTAATAGATTGCCATAAAGCTTCACCAACAGCACGATTAAGCTTGTGTTCTAATTCTTTACTAAATTCTATTTCATTTTGATAATTTCTATAATAAGTAAATAATGTAAATATAGCAGCTCCAATATTATAAGAAATATCTCTTAAGGTATAACCTATTTTAGCTTTAGAATAAATTAATTCAGAAACTATTACATTAAGAGCATCAGACATAAATTTTGGATCATCATCATGAGGTGATATATTCATAAGTGTAGATATTATCATTTTTGTACAATCTTTAAAATCTAAAGTATGTTCTAAAGCAGCTTTCATTGTTCCCATTATTACATCTCTTACATACTTTCTATAAGAATCATGGTTAACATCTTCAACTTTGTTTATCCCATTTATTAAAACTGACAAATAATCTTTTTGAACAGTATCATTTAGTCCATTAGGGGATTTATGATTTACATGATTCGATATAGTATCAAATATCATCCATGCAAAATTAGTCATTTCATATTCCATAATTTCTTGTATTATAGGTTTCTTTTCAATAACACTTACTCTTTGTTGAGATTTTCGACTACTTATAAACATATCTTGAGTACCACTTTCAGAAACAACAGCACCTTTTAACATTTCAGGTATAACTACATTTTTTCTGTTTGGTAAGTTTGCTTTTTTTCTTTTTTTTCTATGATTTAAATCATCGCTTTCTTCTTCATCTTCATTCTTTTTTCTTTTAGCATTTAAATTATATCTAGTAACATATTTGCCATTAATGTTATCATCAGGATTTCTTGTTTTATCCTGATATTTTGGATCTTGTTGTACTAGGTTCTTTACTCCAGCAGTGCTAACATCATTTTGACCACCTGACATACTATTGTTTTGTATTTGTTTTTTTGAATGTTCTTTTTCTGATTGATTAACTCTTTTAAATTTTCCTTCATCACTTGTAGCTGGAGATATTAAATTTTTAATGTTTTCTCCAACATCTTGTAACAATTTTTTTAAAAGTCCTGTATCCTGCTTATTATTATCTTCTACATATTTTAAAACAGCAGCATTTTTATTGTCAGCTTTTACTATTTTTTTATCATCTACCTGTTCAGAATTTCCTTTAATTTTAAATTCTTTTTCAAGTTTCCCACTTTCAACTAAAGTTTTATTAAAAGCTGCGTCAAGTTTTTGTACTGACATAATAAAATTCCTTAATAAATATCTATTACTATTATAATAAAATAAAAAAAAATATTCTACTTTTAATAAAGTAATAATAATTATTTAATTTTATTTAATTTAGATATGAAGAATTTTTTTTCTAAAAAGAATTTACTTTAAATAAAAAATAGTTGAATATACTTTTAAAAATAATGTTACAATAGTAGTAAGGTTATATCAATATTTTGATATATATTTTTAGTTTTTAGGTTTTTATATATGTCTGAAGAATTAGAAAATAAGGAAAAAACTGAAGAAAATTCTTCTATAAATGAAGAAGATTTTAATACAGATAGTCAGTTATTAACTGAACCTCAAGATTCATTAGCAATAAGTAGAGCTAAAGCTGCTTATGGTAAAAAATCTCCAAATACTGTAAGAGAAAGAAGAATACCACAAAGAGTTGTTACAGCTGATTATGTAAATGAAGAGCCTTATGAACCTGATGATATAGATGATGATACTATTATATCTCCTGATAAAGGCACTATAAATAAAACTTATAAATCTTCATTGGAGTTAAAACAACAAAAAACTTATATAAATATTGCTGAATCTGTTAGTGGAGATGATGTATTAGCTTTACAATCAGCTGATAGTAAATCAGGACAAACAATATCATTTAAAGTTAAAGGTATTCAATGGAAAGCAGGATTTTCAAATGAATTTACAAAAACTCCTTTGGGACATTCTATGCATCCTATACCACTTCCAGGTCCAAATGATGACAGGCCTGATGCTCTAAAAAAAACAGGTATAGTTATAAGGCCTGTTAATCCAAAGTTACAGAAAGTTTTAAGTCAATTATTACCAGCTTCTTTTAAAAAAGAAATGATAAAAGAGAGAAAAAAAAGAGATAGATTAAAACAATTAGCTATTTATTATTTGCCTTCTACTCAATCATCATCAGTTGGATTTATACATGAATATATTGTTCCAAGAAGTGATGGAAGGGATGCTTTTTATCTGTATGTTCAAACATCTGTTGGTAAAGCACCTGTAGCAATTTTAGATGAAGTTTTAAGAACTTTAGAAGCAGGTCTTCCTGAAGGAGAAAAAGCTGATGTATATGATTATACTCAAGTTGAAGAAGAAGATGTTGTATTACCAGAGCCTAATTATAAACTAGCTGAAGAAGTAAATGAAGCAATGAAACAAGTTTCTAGCACTCTTAATGATTCTGTATTAGTTCATTCTGTTAGAAAAGGATTAGCAAATACTAGAAACTTTTGGATTGAATTTATGAAACAATTTGATAAATATCTAGCAAGATTTGTAAGAGTATTAGCAGCAATAATTCTAATACTTATGAATAGTCTTCCTATGAGACTTTTTATTCAAGGATTAAGATTACTTACAAAAGGAATTGTAAAAATGATTTGGGGAGTTAATGGTATTTTACTAGCAATAGCAAGATCTCCTATCACAGCAGCTATTTTAAAAACTTTTGGTAAAGGTTTTTCATTGCTAGGAGGACTATTTGGTGCAGTATTTAGTGGTTTCTTTTACTTCTTTAAATTAATAGGAAAAACTATAGCTAGTATATATTTTAATACAGTATCTTTATTAAAAGATCCCAAAAATTTTGATTTAGGCATAAGTTTTCCAGGAAGAAAATTATTTGATGTACCTAAATCAGATAAAAGTAGTAAAGAAGAAAATAAAAAAGGAAGTACAAAAATAAAAGTAGCTAAAAAAGCTCAAATAGCAAAACCGAAACCTAAACCAAATGTTATAAAAGGTACAACTTCTTTTAGTCAAGTTACAAAACCTAATCCAAATACAGCTAAAAAACCTGTACCTCCTAAAGTTAAAGGTAGTACAGGAACTCAACAAATAGTTTCTTCAGGAAGTAATGAATCAACAGGAAAGGTAGCAAATACAAAAACACCAGGAAGCACTCCTTTAGGTTATTTTGAAGATGAGCCATTTTAATTTATATAAATTATGAGTAACGAATTGTATGATCAATTAATTGGTGTTAATTTTCCTTGTGTTGAATATTTGGAAGATAATTATAAAGAACATTATGAGTTATTAAAAGAAGCAGATGAATTCTCAGCAGCAGCAGTTTTATATCCCGATGAAAAAAATGAACTTTTAGCTAATAGCTTGCATAGATATCAGTTAATATTAGATAAAGCATCTAAAATATTAAAATTAGAAACTGATTTCTTATTAAAAAAGAAAATTTGTTTTAATTTTTATACTGATATAGCTAACCTTTTTGGACTTGGAACTCAAGCATATACTACAGAAACAGAAACTCCTTATATAGGAGTAAGTGAATTAAGCTTACAAAATGTATATCTTTTACAATTAATACTATTACATGAAATGCAACATGCTACAGACTTTGTTTATTTCAATGGATTTGATATGGGAGTAGCAGAAAGGGAATTAAGGGCAAGACTTACTATATGTCATTCTTTAAATGAATTACAAAAGCAATTTAATAAGTTATACAAAAATGCTTATATAGATCAAGCATATTGGTTTGTAATATTATTCTCATCACCTAATATAAGTGATGAGTTAAAGTATAAATACTATGAATTGCTAGAAAAACCAGCTAAAGATATTTTAGAAAGTGATGATGGAGTTGTATTTTCACCATTAATTTTAAGAGTGTTTGGAATGGAATTAAAAAGAGAAGGAGTAAATTTAAAAGCAAATACTAGTTATTCTATAACTAATAGAAATGGCTTACTAATAATGGAAGAAAAAGAATTAAAAATTCAAGAAGAAATACAAGAAGAAGATACAATAATTTCTGATACTGAAACTTATGATGATAAATTATTATCTGTTAAGCTATCAAGAATGACAGGGGAAAAAATATCCGATGAAAATCAACCATTAACATTAGTTAAAAATAAATTAATAGAATGGCATACTTATAAAGATGAATTAAAAAATATGAAAAAAAATGCAAACATAATAATAACAAGGAATGCTGAATCTCTTTCTAATATTTCAACTGTTGAAAATACTAATTTATCAGTTCCGAAAATAATAAAAGTCGAAAAACAATTTATAAAAATGGAAAATGATTTTGAAAAATTAAGAAATATAAATATTCCTAATTCAACTTATAAACCTGAAGATTTTTCTAATGATGACTCACCAATAATTATTTTAAATAACGCTAATAGAAAAAAAGTTATAGAAGAAGATAATGAAGCACAAAATTTTGTTAATAATTTATCAGATTTTTTCAAAGGTAAAAAATAATGAATAATATAAAAAAAAATTATAGTAACTATAATTTAGATTCTGATAATTATTTAGAAGATATAAAAAATTATCCCAAAGATTCTTATGTAAAGAACAATACAAATTCTAGCATAGGTAAATTAGATAAATATAGCAAAGAAAAAGAAAATTTTAATAATGAAAAATCAAAAATAATATTAAAAGAAAGCAATATTGATAAAACACTAGATGATTTAATACCTTCACAAATTGGAGATGCAATAGATAATGTTTTTTCTTCTGTAGATAATTTACTAACAAAAGCTGGAAAACTAATGTTTGGCCATATGAAAAATAAAAAAGTAAATTCTATTCCTAAAAAAAATAATATTGTTGTAAATAATCCAGTTAAAACAGTTTCTTCAAGAAATATAAATACTAATACTAATAATCAATTAAAAGTTATTACAGAAGCAAACACAAATAATAAATCAGAAAATAATCAAAAATTAGAAAAAACTGAACAAAAACAAGAAATAAAAAAATCACCTCCTATAACTAGAACAACAAGCATATCAGAGTTAGATTTACCTTTGGATATTTTATCTGATTCTGATTTAGTAAAATATTTCGATCAAATGAAATTATACGATAAGAAAATAGAAGGTGGTTTATGCTCATTAACTTTTAGTGAAGCAGAAGAGATATTAAAAAAAGGAAAATGGGGCAAATTATTTACAATAAAATATGAACAATTGAAAATAAATACTATGATAGCTGGTTCTGATGCACCCCTTAAAAGATTTAATGGAATGTTACCTGTTTATAAAGCATTAGCTAGAAAATTTAAAAATACTGAAGAGTTAAAGAAAGCTATTGAAAGAGATATTGAAACTTATCTTAGAACAGGAGAAGGTAGTAAAGACTTTCATAAATTTACTTATACTTTAAAAAAATGATGCTCGGAGCGAGACTTGAACTCGCACGGGATTTGTGTCCCGCAGGATTTTAAGTCCTGTGCGTCTGCCGATTCCGCCACCCGAGCTAAACAATAGATACATTATAATCTTTAATATTATTTTGTCAATCAAATTTGTTAATAAAGTTTATATTTCATCATCTAGTTCTATAAAATCTAAAGTTTCTTCTTTTTCGTTAGAAAACTCTTGCATAATATTTGCAAGTAATTCAGTTGCTTTGTCAAATCTAGCATTCATTATATACATTAGTAACATACTAAATAATAAATCTTTTCTATTTTCTTCTGGAACTATTATTTCAGCTGCTCTAAAATATGCTTCTGAAGAATCAAATTGTCTTAAAAATTTACAACAAATAGCTAAGTAAAATAATATTAACCATTGATTTTGATTATATTCAAGAGCTTTCTCTAAATAGATTTTTGCATTTTTATAATCTTTTAATCTTAAATATGAATATCCTATTAATAAATTAGGTTTCCATGTCATTATATCAATGTCATTCAATATTGGTTCAGCTAATGGTGGTAATTCTAAAGATCTTTTTAGAGCGTCTATACAAGTGTAAATATCACTTTCTTTAAAAGAAATAAATCCATAAATAAACCAATAATAAGGATTTTCTTTACATATATTTTGTCTTCTTATACATTCATTCAAAGCTTCTTCTTTTTCTCCTATCTTATACATTATTTTAATAATGTCTGTGCATATATCAGACATTATTAAATCATCTTTATAATCATTACTATTTAAAGCATTTTGATAACAATTAAAAGCTTTTATTAGATATCCATATAATAAACATTCTTTTCCCATCAAATAATTATAGTAAAAGCTATTTTTATCTTCTTTTAAACAATTTTTTAGAATATTAACATTCCTTTTAGTCTTTGATTTTATACCATCTTTTAGAAAATGTTTTATAAAAACTTTGTTTATATCTAATGAAATAAGATTATCAGTTCCATTAGGATGATAAATTTTTTCTTTTATTTTATACTCATATAAAACATTTTCAGTATTTGGAAACAATCTTATTTGTTTTTGATAATATTTATATTCTTTGTCTTTTAGCTTATCTACATATGTGAATATATCAAGGAAAAAAAAAGGAAAACTATTATAGCTTTTATTTATACTTTTTAAAATTTCATCTTTATATCCTTCTAAAGTTTCATCAGAATCTATTGCTAATATCCAATCATTAGAGCATTTCTTTATGGCATAATTTCTAACTTCTGAAAAATTATCATTCCATCTATAATTAAATATTTTAGAATTATATTTTTTTGCAATATTAATTGTATTATCAGTTGAACCTGTATCAACAATTACTATTTCGCTAGATATATCTTTAATACTTCTTAATGTATTTTCAAGATAAGCTTCTGAATCTTTAGTTATTATGTAAGTACTTATTAAGTTATTCATAAAAAAATTATACTATGATTCCAAAGGAATCATGTAGTTTCACTTTATTAATTCTAACCTTTACAATATCGCCAGGTTGTGCATATCCTTTTGCTGTTGTAAATCCATCTATTTCAGGAGCATCATAATATGTTCTTCCTGTAACTATTCCTTTTTCTTCATTAACACCTTCTACAAACATTATTAATTCTTTATTTAGTAATTTTTTTGAATTTTCTTTAACTATTTCTTGTTGTAAAAGCATTAATTCTCTTCTTCTAGATATTTTTTTTCTTTGTGAAACTTGATTTAACATATTAGCTGACGGTGTTCCTTCTTCTCTAGAATACGTAAATACTCCTACATGTTCAAATTTATGTCTTTCCATAAAATTATATAAATGTTTAAAATGTTCTTTTTCCTCTCCTGGAAAACCTACTATAAATGTTGTTCTTAAAGCTAAATTTGGTATAATACTTCTCATATTATAAATAAGCTCTTCTATTTTTTTTTCATTATCAGGTCTTTTCATAGCTTTTAATATGTCATGATGACTATGTTGTAAAGGCATATCTATATAATTTAATATTTTTTCTTCATTTGATATAAGTTTTAACAATTCTTTTGTTATAGTTCCTGGATAAGTATATAATAAACGATAATAAGGGCAATTGGGTATTTTTAAAAGCTCCTCTAATAGAGTTACAATATTATTGTTTTTTTTATCTATATCATGACCATAAGCTGTTAAATCTTGAGCAATTAATACTACCTCTTTAACTCCTAATTCAGATAATTGTTTTACTTCATTAACTATTGATTTAATACTTCTACTATGATTTTTACCTCTCATTTTTGGAATAATACAAAAAGTACATGGATGATCACAACCTTCTGATATCTTAACATAAGAATATGTTGTTATTCCTGTATTAAATCGTGGTATTTCAAAATCTCCAGAAAAATAATCAAAAGTTCCTTTATTTTCTCTACTATTACCTGTAATTTTATCTAAAACATCAACAATATTTGTGATTTCATTAGTTCCTATAAAAGCACTTACTTCAGGTAATTCTTTTTCTATTTCTCCTTTATATCTTTCCCTTAAACAACCTGCCATTATAACTTTTTTACCTGAATGATAAGTTTCAAGTATAGTTCTTATAGATTCACTTTGTGATGCTTCTATAAATCCACAGGTATTTATTAAAACAACATCAGCTTCTGTTTCGTCTAAAGTTATAACATACTCTTTATTATTATTTATAAGACCAAGCATTACCTCTGTATCAACAAGATTTTTAGGACAGCCTAGACTTATAACTCCTACTTTTGTTAAAGTTTTAGACATTTATTATTTTACTGGACCAATTGTTATCATTTCACCTAATGGATCTTGAGCACCTCCAGATGCTGTTGTTCCAAAACTTCTTAATAATGTATCAGTTCTAGGATCAATAAGTGATATATTTAAACCTGATGTATTAGTAACATATATTACATCTTGACCTGAAGCTAGTGTTCCAACTCCTATTCCAACAGGATTATATGATTCTCTACCTGCTGCATTTTGTGCTAAAGGAATATTTCTTAATAATCTATTTCCTACAGGATCAATTACAGAAACAACTGATGCACTATAACCTGTAACATAAACTTTTTGATTTCCTGTTACTCTGTCTTTATATAATGTGAGGTTTTTAGGAGCAACTTGATTTTGACCTACAACTTGATTATCTTGCAATGGTATTACTTGTGATACACTATTAGTTCTAGTATTAAAAACATAAACTTCACTTCTAGCACCATTAGCTATAAATAATCTTTCATTTGGATCTTGTTGTCCTGGTTGAATATTTGGACCACTAGGAACAACAATCATACCTTCTAAATCAACATTAGCTCTATTTTGATCAAAAGGCTGTGAAAAATTCAAAGTAAAATTAACACCACTTTTTTGTAATGTTATTACTCTATCATTTTGAGAATCTGTTACGAATATTCTTGTTCCATCATTACTAACAACAATATTTTTAGGTCTTGAATCAGGTAAAGGTATAGATCTTATTATTTTTGGAGATGAATTTCTATCTCTAGTATCTAATACTAAAACTTTACTATCACCTTCATAAGCTACATAAGCTTCAGATATTTGAGGATTAGGATTGAATACTACACCAACAGGTAGTAATCCTTGACCAACCGAATTTAATTTAACAAAATCATCATTATCTCTTCTTAAATAAACAGATATAGTACCACTATTTTTATTAGTTACTAAAATCATTCTTCTATCATTGCTTACTGCTATATTTGAAGGTCTTTCATCTGTCTTTAATGTTGAAGTAACTCTGTTTGTAAGCATATCTAAAACATCTATTCTATTTTTATTAGGAACAACCATTAAAGCCAAAGATTTTACTTCAGCATTTAGACTTGGTTCTAAAGCTGTTGGCCTACTACAATTTGTAGCAAATAAACTTGTAACAGATAAGCAAGCTATTAAGAAACTTTTTAAAAGTTTTTTAGACATTTTAACCTCCAAATATATTTTTAGCATAGTTAATTATAGCAATAATAATTAAATTACATGCTAATTTTTTAACCTAAATTTAAATAAAATTAAACTAATACAAAATTTTCTAAAATCACTTTTTTTAGTAATATTAATTTTTTGTTAATAAATTATTTATTTTAACAAGAATATAACTAATAAATTTTAAAATTGATATTAAAAAGTTTAATAGGAGAAATTATGAGTTTAGAAGGATTAAGTGCTTTAATACAATTAGAAAGTACAAGATTAGAAGCTGCAAGAGCTGACTCATCTAATCAACAACAAATTCAATCAGCTGTTCAACAAAGAGGTATAAGTACAGCTCAAAGTAAATTAAATGCAAGTTTACAAAGAATAGATGCAAGATATACAAAGGAATGTGCTGAAGCAGATGTTAGAAAATTAGAAGCTAGACTTGCAAGATATAGAAAAGCAGAACGACTAGCTTTACAAATAGGAGCTGTTGCTGGTGTTTTAAATTTAGCAGGTAATTTTGGTCATTTTATTTCTGATTTAGCAGGTGCTCAAAAAAATGGAGATATTGCTAAATCTTTACAATCTCCTCCTTTAAATCCTGGGCAAGTAACGGTAAGTAGAAAACAAAGAGAAGGTTCAAGTGGAAATACTACATACATTTCAGGATCAAATAAAGATGGTAGTGAAACAATTTATTCTTATGATGTTTCCGGTAGCGGTACAGCTGGAAATTTTAGAACAGCAACAATAACAAATCAAGATAAAGAACAAATAGGTGGTGAAGAGTATATGAAACTGAAGGAACAATTTCGAAGAGATTTGAGTTTTGCAGAAATACAAGAAATAAATCCTAAATTAGCTGAAAGAATAATGGAAGATAAATTTCATGGAATGGCAAGAGGTGAAGTTGATAATTTCTTAGAAGTAGCTAAAAGTGCTGCTCCTCTTTATGATCAACATGAAAGAATAGAAAATGGTCTTATTAGTACTGGTAAGCTTGATAAAAATAAATTTTCAGATGGCATCAAGAGCTTTGTTAATATGTTAGTTCAAACACTACAAGATACACAAAGATATTTTGATGCTTATTTACAAATGAAAGATAAAGCAGATACTATAGAAGAAGAACTAAGAGCAGCAAAAGATAAACTAATAGCAGCTAAAAGAAGATTAGAAGAAATAGAACAAGAAATAAATTCATTTGCTGGTAGAGGAGCATAGTAATGAGTTTAGAAAGTTTGAATGCTTTAAAACAATTAACACAAGTAAGACAACAAGGGCAACAAATACAAGAACAAAATTTACAACAAGTTAATAATGAAGTTCAGCAAACAGGAACATCTGAAGCTCAAAGAGTTGATCAGTTAAATCTTGAAACAGCAAAAGCTGAATACGAAATGGCATTACATCAAGCTAAAGTAGAAACATTACAGAAAAAACTAGAAAGAGATCATCTTGCTACTCAATTATCTTTTGGAATAATGATAGGTGTAGCTGCTTTATCAGCAGGAGATTTTATTTGGAACACTGCTAAAGATTTAAGTGGTGATAGATACTTAAATGATCAAAGTCAGAGACAGAAAACAGAAGGAATTGATCCTAATTCAGCAAGAACAGTAACTGTTAGAAGAGATGGAACTGATGCAACAGATAATTATACCTTTAGTTCTAACAGCGATAATAGTCAAACTATTTATTTAACATCAAAAGGTGGTAGTGACTCTGTTTCAGGAGATGTTAGAGCTGCAACTATTACAAGAGATGATATAAAACAAAAATTACAAGAAAAAGGTTATATTGATGAAAACGGTAATTTAACGGAAAAAGGAAAAAAAGAATTTGCAGATATATTGAAAAAAAAAGGTATTACATCTGAAAATTTTGATGAATTAGATATAGGTATTCAAGACATGCTACTGAGCGGAAATTCTTCTCTTAGAGAAGCATTTGAAGAATTGTTTAATGATAAATCACATACAATATTGAAAAGTGAGGTTGGTAATTATTTGGATGCAATTGGTAATTCTAGGCCATCTGAAATAAATATGGATGATGTTAAAGAAAATCTAAAAGCAAGAGGATTATATAAAAGTGACTGGAAAAAAATTGGTGATGGATTTAAAGCAACATGGAACAATCTTGTAACTTTAGCAGATAATACTATTCCTTTTTTACAAGCATTTTTAGCAGCTCAAGAAAGAGAAAGAGAAACAGCGGAAGAATTACAAGCTGCTCTTGAAAAATTAGCAGCAGCTAAAAAGAAAGTAGATGAACTAAAGCAAATACTTATTAATGTAGGTGGTGATGGACTAGGTAACTAGTGATTTTGTCATATAATTTTAACTAAATACAAACAAAAAGTATCCATCTTTTGTAAGGTATAGATAGTGCAAAGTATTAAGTATAATAAACAAAAATAAAAAGTAAGTAATGGGCGCAACAAGACTCGAACTTGTGACATCCTGCTTGTAAGGCAGGTGCTCTACCAACTGAGCTATACGCCCGATGTATTATAAATATCAATATAACATATAAAAATAAACTATAGTTTTTTTTTTTCATAAAACTTAAACTTTATATGTTTTGATTGGATAAATTTCATATTTATCTTTAAAATCTCTTATTTCAAAACCTTTTTCAAATATAACTTTTCTTATATTATCGGCTTCTTCAAAATTTTTATTTAATTTTTCATTCCATCTCTTTTGTGCTAATTGTATTACTTCATCAGGTATTTTTATTTCTTTTTTTTCTAAATCTGAAAAGTCAAGCAAATTTAAGCTTAAAATATTATCATATTTTCTTATTATATTTATTTTATCATTTTTATTTATATTTTTATCTTGCAACATTTCCCAAATCAAACCAATTGCTTTTGGAGTATTCAAATCATCTAATAGAGCATCTAATATTAATTTATCAAATATACTTACTTCACTTACATCAGTTTCTACTTCTCTATCAAATTCACTTTTTATAAGTTTTTTCAAGTTCAAATAAGCGTTTTGTGTTGATTTCAGTATATCTAAAGAAAAAGTTAAAAAGTGTCTATAATGGGTATTTAGAGCTAAATATCTAAATGACATTGGTAAAAAATTTTGCTTAACCAATTCTCTAAGACCTATAAAATTACCTTCTGATTTACCCATTCTTTGATTTTTATCAAGAACTAAAAATGCACCATGCAACCAATAATTTACAAATTTCTCTCCTGAAGTACATTCAGCTTGTGCTATTTCATTTGTATGATGAACTGGTATATGGTCAGTCCCCCCTGTGTGTATATCTATATGAGAGCCTAGTTCAGCAAATATCATTGCGCTACATTCTATATGCCATCCTGGAAAACCTTTACCCCATGGACTTTCCCATTCCATTTGTCTTTTTTGTTTTTTCGGAGTAAATTTCCACAAAGCAAAGTCTGTTTTATTTTTTTTATCTTTTATATCAACTCTTATTCCTTCTTCCAATCCTTCTAAATCTAACCTTGCTAATTTTCCATATTCAGAAAATTTTGATGTATCAAAATAGATTCCATCTTCAGTTTTGTAAGTATATCCTTTCTCTTCAAGAATTTTTACCATCTTTATTTGTTCATTTATATAATCTGTCGCGTAAGTAAATTTATACGGTAATTCTATGTTCAGTAACTTAATATCTTCAATAAAAGCATTAGCAAAAAATCTTGAGATTTCCCAAGCACTTTTTCCTTGTTTCATTGCTTCTTTTTCTACTTTATCATCGCCAGAATCAGAATCAGATGTAAGATGTCCAACATCAGTTATATTTATAATATGTTTGACATTGTAACCAAGAAACTTTAGTAATTTTTTCAGAATATCAGGAAATATATAGCTTCTTAAATTTCCTATATGAGCATAATTATATACAGTTGGCCCACATGTATAAATTTTCACAATGTCAGGCTCAATAGGAATAAATATTTCTTTAGTTCTTGATAATGTGTTATATAATTTTAATTCCTTTTTCATAGTACCAAATCTTCTGCTTCTATTTTAACACAAACAACTGTTATATTATCTGGACCACCTCTAAAATTAGCTAAATCAACTAAATTTTTAGGTATTTTATTAATATCTTGTTCATTTAAAAATATATCATACATGTCATATTCGCTTACTACATTACTAAGACCATCAGTGCACATGATAAAAAAATCATTTTCTTCTATATCTATCTGTAATATATCTACTTCTACTTGATTATGAGTTCCTATTGTTCTTGATAACATATGTTTAAGAGGATGATATCTTGCTTGTTCTTCTGTAATAAGTCCAGATCTAAGTGATTCCATAACTGGGGTATGATCATCGGTTAATCTATAAACTGTTTCACCTCTTATCAAATAAATTCTACTATCACCAACATGAGCTATATATGCTTTTCCATTTTTTATTAGCATAGCTGATATTGTTGTTGCCATATCATTTTTCAATTTTTTTGCTTCATTATATACATGACTATTAGCTTCAGTAACAGCATTTAGCAACTCTTCTAAATCTTGAGGATTCTTATTTACAACATATTGAGTTGCCATATCACTAGCTATTTCACCTGCTGAATGTCCTCCTAAACCATCAGCTACTATAAATAAATTTGAGCCATCTTTACAATAAAAACTATCTTCGTTATTTTTTCTATTTTTTCCCAAGTCTGATAAAGCACTACATTTCACAATAATACCTCTAGTTTAAACTATATTAAATATATCATAATTTTTTTTTGTTTAAAAAATATATAAACTTTAGTTTTCAATTTTAAGAAAAATAAAAACTTTTCAAAAATTGTTTTTCTTAAAAAAGTTCTTACTAAAAATCATTGCTACTAAATTGTTAAATATATGAGCAATAATGACGATAGATAAATCATTAGTATAAAAATATACATTACCTAGAATATTACCTGCTACAAATGTTAGTAATGAATATACTAAAAAATCTTTATTTAAGATATGAAGTAAAGAGAATATCAAATTAGATAAAATTATACCTATTTTTTCTTGTAATAATCCTCTAAATAGTAATTCTTCAGCTATACCGCTTAATATAGCAATAATTAAAATATCTAAATAATTTAATTTGCTTATTATTAATTCATTAATAGTTTTAATATTATTTTTTAATGGTTCATAAGTAAATATTATTAATGAGCTTATAGCTAAAAGAATAGTACTTAATAAAATTCCATACAAAAAGCTATATAAACTTATTCTTATATTTGATAAAGGAATATTGTTTATGTCAATAAAATCATATTTAAAGTATATCCATAAAAAGCTTAAAAGGATTAAGAATAATTCTTGATATACAAGTATTTTAAAAATTTCTTTTCTATTCAATTTTAATGATGTATTATAGACCTATCTGTTAATAATTTTTCAAATAAAGATTTGTTATTAGATTTTAAATAAGCTTCTTCAGGTGTAATTCTACCAGCTTTTAGTAGTTCTTCTATAGCCATATCCATTAATTGCATTCCTTCTTTTTTACCTGTTTGCATCAAAGAAGGAATTTGATATGTTTTACCTTCTCTTATAAGGTTACTTACTGCACTTGTTCCTACAAGTAGTTCTTGAGCAGCTACTCTTTTTCCATCAACTGTTCTTAGTAATTGTTGTGCAACAACACCTTTCAAAGAGTCACCTAAAGAAGCTCTAACTTGTGGTTGTGCATCAGCTGGAAAAACATTTATAATACGGTCTACCGTTTTAGCTGCACTGCTTGTATGTAATGTTCCAAATACAAGTAAGCCCATTTCAGCTGCTGTTATTGCTAGTTCTATGGTTTCTAAATCTCTCATCTCACCAACTAGTATTACATCAGGATCTTCTCTCAAAGCTGATTTTAAAGCAGCTGAAAATGAATTTGTATCTCGTCCAACTTCTCTTTGATTAATAAGGGATTTTTGATTTTGATGAACAAACTCTATTGGATCTTCTATTGTTATAATATGAGCTCTCCTATTTTTATTTATATAGTCAATCATAGCTGCCAATGTAGTAGATTTACCAGAACCTGTTGCTCCGGTAACTAATACTAAACCTTTATGTAGTTTCGCAAAATTTAATATTAATGGAGATAACCCTAATTGTTCAGCACTCATTATTTCAGTAGGTATTTGTCTAAAAACAGCACCTATACCTTTTCTTTCCATATAAATATTTGCTCTAAATCTTGCTTTTAATTCATCAAGAGGATATGCAAAATCTAAATCGTTTGTTTCTTCAAACTGCTTTATTTCTTTATCAGACATTATTTCGTATAAAAGAGCTTTGTTTAATTCAGGAGTTAATACAGGTGCTTGTTCTATTTCAACTAAACGACCTGCTTTTCTTATTCTAGGTTTATTTGTAGGTGACATATGTAAATCTGATGCACCTTGTTCTAGCATTATTTTAAATAAAGCATCTATTTTTGCCATTTTATATCTCCTTTTTAAGCCATTAATGCATCAGCAGGTTTTTCTTTTAAAAGATGTTCAAAAGTCTTTTTATCATGAGCTTTCAAGTATGCTTCTTCTGGTGATATTATACCTTTTTGTAATAAAGCCATAATAGAATTATCCATTGTTATCATACCTTCTTTTTTGCTGGCTTGCATTATAGATGGGATTTGAAATGTTTTTCCTTCTCTTATCATATTTCCAACTGCTGGTGTTCCAACTAATATTTCTTGTGCTACTACTCTTTTACCATCTATAGTATATAGCAATTGTTGAGAAACTACACCTCTTAATGATTCTGATAACATAGCTCTTATTTGTGCTTGTGCTTTTGTTGGAAATGTATTTATAATTCTATCAACTGTTTTAGCTGCACTTCCTGTATGCAATGTTCCAAAAACTAAGTGTCCTGTTTCTGCTGCTGTTATTGCAAGCTCTACTGTTTCCAAATCTCTTAATTCACCTACCATTATAACATCAGGATCTTCTCTTAATGCTCCTTTTAATGCCGCTGCAAATGACCTGGTATTTCTGCCTACTTCTCTTTGATTTACAAGACATTTTTGACTTACATGAACAAATTCTATTGGATCTTCTATAGTTAAAACATGATCTTCTCTTGTTTTATTTATATGATCAACCATTGCTGCTAAAGTAGTAGATTTACCGCTTGCTGCTGGACCTGTAACAAGAACTAATCCTTTATGTAAATTAGCAAAATCTTTTATTACAGGTGATAAACCTAATTCTTCTATACTCTTAATTTGAGTTGGTATTAATCTAAAAACAGCTGCCATACCTTTTCTATCTTGAAAAACATTAACTCTAAATCTTGAATTAACAGGCTCACTTGTATAAGCCATATCTAAATCTTTAGTTTGTTCAAATTTTTCTTTTTGAATATCTGACATTATTTCATAAAGTAATGCTTTATTCATATCGTGAGTTAAAACAGGTGCTTGTTCAATAGGTATTAATTGACCACCTTTTCTAATCATAGGTTTAGCACTTGGTGATAGATGTAAGTCAGTTGCTCCAGAATCTATCATTATTTTAAATAAGGCATCTATTTTGGCCATTTTATTTCTCCAAAGAATTTATTTTAAAACTATTTTAACATAAAGAATTATTCTAGTAAATTGATTTATTAAATATTACTTTTTTAACCTCAACAATGAAACTATAAATTTAGCACTTTAACAATGAAATTATAAATTTAGTGTAAAGTAGTATTCATAACCTTTGTAGAGCAATATTAAGTTGAAAAAATACAAAATGTTTTATTACTTTTTAAGTAATCTTATAGGTTATAATCTAATTCCTGTAATTATTTCATAAATAATAATAATCATTTATAATATTAACCTCTTATCAAATAAAGAAAATATTTTTGTTTGGTTACTAATTTCGTTGTTAAGGTTATTTATATATTTGGAGAATTACATTTTATCAAGTAAAGAAAATATTTTTATCTAGTTGCTAATTTAGTTATTAAGCTTTAAAAAGTTATAAAAACTATTGAATCATTGTTATGTTTATGTTTAAATATACTAAAAATGTTTAAAGTTTCTTTAAAGGGAGGAATTATGAAAGTAATATTAACACAAGATGTACCTAAGTTGGGAAAAAGAGGAACAATAGTAGATGTTTCTGATGGACATGCTAGAAATTTTTTGTTTGTTAGAAAATTAGCAGTTGAAGCAACAAAAGAAAATATTGAGAATGAAAAAAATAGATTAAAAAATATAAAGTTAAAGGAAGAAAGATTATTAGCTGAAGCACAAGAATTAGCAAAAAAATTAGAAGAAAACATTATTAAATTAAAAAGTAAAGCTGGTGAAAATGGTAAGTTGTATGGTACCGTTACCAATAAAGAAATTGCTCAAGCAATAAAAGAACAATTAAATCATGAGATAGATAAAAAGAAAATTCACATTAATGAGCATATAAAAACATTAGGTAATTATACACTAGAAATAAAGTTGCATCCACAAGTAATAGCTAAATTAAGATTACAAGTTGAAGAACTAAAATAAATGATAGATAAAATTCAACCTCATAATTTAGAAGCTGAAAGAGCTGTAATAGGTTCTATGCTTTTAGATAAAGATGCTGTTATTAAATGTCTTGAAATACTAAAACCAAATTATTTTTATGCGCCTAATCATCAAACTATATTTAGAGTAATGCTTGATTTATTTAATATAAATAAACCTATAGATTTAATAACAATAAGTGATACTTTAAGGAATTTAAATTTACTTGATGATATAGGTGGCTATATATATCTTGTAGATTTAACTGAAAGCATACCAAGTACAGCTAATGTTGAACAATATGCTAGCATAGTTGAAGAAAAATATATAAGAAGAGAGTTAATAAGAATAAGCAATGAAATTATAGAGCTTTCATATGAAAGTAATGAGGATATTTCATTATTACTTGATAAAGCTGAAAAAGAAATATTTAATTTAGGACAAAAAAAATTTACAAAAGATTTAATACATATAAGAGATACTTTAGTTGATAGTTTTGATGTTATTTCAAATGAAGATTTTTATGATGCTACTAAAATAGTAACAAGATATGGTATAAGTACAGGTATTAACGATTTAGATCAATTAACTAATGGATTAAGACCATCTAATTTAATAGTAGTAGCAGCTAGACCAGCTATGGGTAAAACTTCTTTCTGTCTCAATTTAGCTACTAATATAGCTTTAAGAGAAAAATACCCTGTAGCAATATTTAGTTTAGAAATGTCTAAAGAAGAGTTATCTCAAAGGATATTATGTGCTGAAGCAGAAATAAGCTTACAACATTTTCGTTCAGGAAATATTCCAAAGGAAATGTGGGAAAAAATAACAAATACTATTTCAAAATTATACTCAGCACCAATTTATATAGATGATTCTAGTTATTTAACTCCTATAGAAATGCGTTCAAAACTTAGAAGATTGAAAGCTGAACATAAAAAATTAGGTGCTGTAATAGTAGATTATATACAATTAATGGAAATAGAAGGTTCTGAAAATAGAGTTCAAGAAATAGCTAAAATATCCAGAAACTTAAAGAGAATAGCAAGAGAATTAGATGTTCCTGTAATAGCTCTAAGTCAATTAAGTAGAAATGTTGAGCAAAGACAAAACAAAAGACCGCAATTAAGTGATTTAAGAGAAAGTGGTTCTATAGAACAAGATGCTGATATAGTTATGTTTTTATATAGAGATGAATATTATAATCCAAATACGGATAAAAAGAAAATAGCTGAACTTATAATAGCAAAACATAGAAGTGGTCCTGTTGATACAATAGAACTATATTTTGATGCATCATTAACCAAGTTTTCAGGACTAGAAAGGTAGGTAGTATTTATAAATTTATTAAAAAAAATGAATAATAATATTTATTTAAATCAAAATTTGATAATTTATATTTTCATTTTATTTTAAAATATTTTAAGATTTATATATTTTATCCTTAATTATGAATAGTCTTGAAGATTCTTTTAAAATAGGTAAAAATTATCAAACATTAGAATATATAGGTGCTGGAGACACCGGGATTGTCTATAAAGGATTAAACTCAAATCTTAATACTTTAGTTGCTATAAAATTTTTAAAACCTGAATTAACAAGAAGTAATAAATTTATTTCTCATTTAAATCAAGAATTACAATCAGTTTTTGAATTAAATCATCCAAATATTGTCAATGTAAAAGAATTATTAAAAGATGGAGATAAATATTACATAATAATGGAGTATGTAGATGGAATAGACTTACGTGATATTCTAAAAAATAATGATATATTACCTTTTGAAACTAGTATAAATATAGTAACCCAAATAGCTAAAGGACTAGAATATTCTCACTCTAAAGAAGTTATACATCGTTCATTACAACCAGAAAACATTATTGTAAGTAAAGACAAATTAGTAAAAATAATAAACTTTGGAATATCTAAAGCAATAGCCAATACATGGCTAACTATGACAGGAACAAACGTGTCAAATGTAGAATATATGTCTCCTGAACAAGCCGAAGGTGAATTGGTAGATCATAGAAGTGATATATATTCTTTAGGTATAATTGCTTATGAGTTATTTACAGGTCAAGTACCTTTTAAAAAAGGAAATCAAACTATATTGCAATTAGCAATGAAACATATTAACTCTATTCCTGAATTACCTTCTAAAATAAATAAAGATATACCTTCTTGGATAGAAGATATTATTATGAAGTGTATTGAGAAAAAACCTTCAGATAGATTTCAAAGTGCATCTGATATAATAAAAGCATTTGAAAATAGAGACAATGAACAAAAGAGACTTGAAATATTTATATCATCAAAAGTTGAAAATGAAAATAATAATATAGACATGAAAGAATTAGAACATTTTTTGTTAAACGATACAAATGATGAAAATAAAGAAAAAGAAGAATTAGTAATAAATAATGAAGAATTAGTAATAAATAATAATGTTACTCAAAATGATATTATAAATCAAGAAGATTCTATTAAAATTGATATTCAAAATGAAGATAATAAAATAGATAACAAAGAAAATATTAAAGTTGAGAAAAAAACTTTATCTAATATTAATAATATTAATAATATTAAGCAAATAAAAATTTTTCTCGGAATATTGATAATATTAGAAGTTATAATTATATCAATAATTTTATTAAGTCTTATGATAGAATAGAGTTTATTTTATTTATTTTTTTAGGAAAAATTATTTGCTTTTGTAAATTTTTTAATTCAATCTTTTCAAAATCATTACTTATATTAATTTTTTCTTTTAATTCAATATTTAATTTTAGAGCTTCTGCTAATAATAATTTATAATCTTTTTGCTTGATTATATTTATTTCATCTTCTAGTATAGAATTAGCTTCTTTAAAATTTCTTTCCAATTTTTTTATTATTACATTTAAAAGATTAAATTCTAATCTTAAGTAAAAAAATTCTGATTTTTTAAAATTTTCTGCTATTGTTTGTGATAGTTCTTTTGCTTTTTCAATAAGATTTTTATCTATAAAATATTTAAGTTTTAATATATTAACTTCAAAAAATATTTCTTTATTATCTATATTAGAAATTAATAAATCAAGTTCAGAAATATATTTGTCAAAATTTTTAAATGAGTATAAAATTAAGAGATAGTAATAGTAAGCCATAAAATAGTTTGAATTAGTTTCTTTAGAATTATTCTTTATTAAGTTTATAATTGATGTAAATTCATTTTTATTAAGATTATTTGAAAGTGTCAATAAATATATTTTTGATAGTATTATCAAGCTTCTTGTATAATTAAAACTATCATCATTTTTAAAAGTTTTATCTATTGCTTTTTTACAAATTTTATATGCTTCTTCAATATTTCCTAACCTAATATATATATCTGGCATATAAGAAAGCCAACGTCCTATATTAACTTTATCACCTATTTTTTCAGCAATGTTTAATGCTTTATTAAAAAACTCTAATGATTTTTTTTCTTCACCAGAATTTAAATAAACTATAGCTATATTACCCAAACAAGCTTCTTCTCGTCTTAAATCATGTATTTCTTTTGCTATATCTAATGATTTAAAACCGAATGCTAATGCTTCACTTTGTAATCCAAGTTGGCTATATGGTGATACTATACTACCTAACCATCTACTTAAATTATTTTTATCATTTATCTCTTCTGTAATACTTAATGCTTTATGTGTAACTTTTATTGAATCAAGTTCTTTAGCCATTTTACTATAAGCTATTCCCATATTACCTAACCAATTAGCTTGACTTATTCTATCTTTAGTTTCTAAAGCAATTTTATATGCTTCTTTAAAATGCTGTACTGCTTTATCTTGTTTCCACATTCTACTATAAGCAATTCCTATTGCTCCTAACCATTTACCCTCAAGCTTATTGTTATTTAGAGATTTAGCAAGATTTAATGCTTTTTCAAAATAATTTATAGCTTTTTTTTGCTCTCCTAAATTACTATAGCTATAGCCTATATTTCCAATCCATAACATTTCATTAAATTTATCTCCTAAAGATTTAGATAATTTTAATGCTTTATTAAAATATTCTATAGCCTTACTTTCAATACCTAAATTACTATATGTTATTGCAATAGAACCAAGCCATCTTGAAGTATTTATTTTATCTCCTATAGATTCTGATATTTTAAAAGCTTCTTCTAATAACTTTATAGCTTTTTTAGACTTTCCTAAATGAGCATAAACATTAGCAATATTCCCTAAACAAGCTGCTTCTCTTCTTAAATCATTTATTTCTTTGGCTATTTTTAATGCTTTCTTTCCAATTTTTAAAGCATCATTTAATTGACCTATATTAGTATAAGAATAAGTTAATGCTCCTAACCATCTACTCTCGTTTGACTTATCTTTTAAATTTTTTGATATTTCTATTGCTTTATTAAAATACTCTATTGCTTTACTTTCATCACCTATTTTACTATAAGATATTCCTAAATTACCATATGCTCGTCCTTGTCTTCTTATATCATCAATTTGTATTGCTATTTTTATACCTTCTGTAAAGTATCTTATAGCTTCTTCTTGATTTCCAAGACGACTATAGCAATTACCTATTTCTATTAACCATTGACTTATATCAGAATAATTCTTTATTTTTTCAGAAATACTTAAAGCACTATCCAAATATTTTAATGCTTCTTTTTGTTCTCCTAAATTACTATATGATATACCAAGATTACCAAGTATCTTACTTTGTAACTTTTTATCATCTATATCAATAGATATTTTATAAGCTTGCTGTAAATAACTTATTGCTTCTTTTTCATTACCTAATCTACTATAAAATATTCCTATATTACTTAGAGAATTGCAAAAGTTATACCAATCTCCAATTTTTTTTGATATTTCGATTGCTTCTTTTGATAATTCTATTGCTTTTTTCTGTTGTCCTAAATTACTTAATGATACAGATAAATTTGATAACCATAAACTTTCATGATATTTATCTCCGATTTCTCTTGAAATTAACAAAGCTTTCTGACTATAATCAATAGATTTTATGTCATTACCTATATTACTATAATAACTTGCTATATTTCCATACCAAATAGCTTGATTGTTTTTATCATTTGAAATAATAGATAAATCCAAAGCATCTTTTAAATATTTTATTGCTTTTTTATTATCTCCTAAATTACCATAAATAATTCCAAGGTTACCTAGTACTATATATTTATTTGCTATGTCATTTGCTTTTTTTGATATATTTAAAGCTTTTTCATAAAATTCTATTGCTTTATTATAATCTTCCAATGAGGAATAAATATTACCTATATTACCTAGCCATCTACCTTGATTAAATAAGTCATTTAATTCTTCAGATAATTTTAAAGCTTTTTTGTAATTATTAAGTGCATCTTCTATTTTTCCAATTCTACTATAAGCTATTGCAATATTTCCTGTCCATTGTGCTTGAGCATACTTATTTTTATTTTCTTTTGCTAATTTTAGTGCATTTTCATAAAATTGTATTGCTTTATTTATTTCACCTAATTTACTTAAAGATATTCCTAAATTTCCTATCCATATACATAAACCTTCTTTATCGTTTATACTTTCTGCTATTTCAATAGCTAATGATAAATTATCTAATGATTTTGTAATTTCATTTAAATTACTATAGGTAACACCTAAATATCCTAAAGCATATTCTTTATTTTTTTTAGATTTTGATATATCTGTAGATTTCAAAACCTCATTACATAGTTCTATGACTTTTTTATAATCACCTTTTCTACTATAAACTCTACTAAGATTTAATAAAACTTTCTCAAGTAAATCATTATTTTCTATTTTATTTAAAATTTCTAGTGCTACATTTAGGTTTTTATAAGCTTCCTCTATTTGTCTAGTATTGATAAAACAATCAGAAATTTTTAATAATAATTCAATTTTATAATCGTTATCATAATCAATGATTTTTAAAGCTTCATTATAATAGTTTATAGCTTTATTAAACTTTTCTTCTTTTTTAAATATATCAGCTATTTTTTCTGCTAATTTGTAATCTTTATTATCTTTGTATTCCTTAATATAATTACTAATACCTTTTTTGTCTTTCATTATTACCTCTAATTTAACCTTATTTATTTTATCAATTCTATTAATAAAATCAAATATATTTTATTGTTCTATAGCTAGAAAATTAATACCTTTTTCCTTTGCAAAACTTTCAGCCCAGGAATTATTATATCCTTTTATTTTCTCTGGCATTTGATTACCAAACATAGAATTACTATAATAGACATTCTTGTTTTTATTTAAAAATGTGATTTCATTTAATTTATTATTTCCAAAAGCAGCATGCCCAATATAAGTAACGGAAGAAGGTATAATTATACTTTCTAATTTATTATTATAAAATGCGTATGAGTCTATATGAATAACAGATTCATGCATTATTACATTTGTCAATTGATTACCAGAAAAAGCTCTATTACCAATATAACGAACAGAATTAGGTATTTCTACATTTTCTAATTTGTTATTTGAAAATGTTTGAGATGCAATATAACTAATAGAATTAGGTAGTTTTACATTTTTTAATTGATTTCCTGTAAAAGCACAATAACCTATATAAGTAACTGAATCTGGTATTGTAATATCCTCTAATTTATTGTTATAAAACGCAAAAGGACCTATATAATTAATAGAATTAGGAATTTTTATATTTTTTAATTCATTATTTGCAAATGTATAAGCTCTAATAGACTTAATTGAATTTGGTATTTTTACATTAGTTAGTTGATTTCCTCCAAATGCAGAATAACCAATATATGTAACTGAATCAGGTATTATTAAAGTTTTTAGTTGATTTTTGTAAAAAGCATATGAACCAATGTAATTAACAGAGTTTGGTATATCAATACTCTTTATTTGATTGTTAGAGAAAGTACTCTTACTAATATGATTAATAGAATTTGGTATTATTACATTTTCTATATCGTTATTTGAAAAAGCATATGAACCAATATAAGTAACAGAGTTCGGAATTTCTATACTTGTCAATTTATTACCAAAAAAGGCATATTCTCCAATATAATTGACAGAATTAGGTATTACTATATTTGTTAATTGGTTTTTTGAAAAAGTTTTTTCAGCAATATAAGTAATAGAACTTGGTATTATTACATTAGTTAATTGATTTTCCGCAAAAGCTTGATAACCAATATAAGTAACAGAGTCTGGAATTATTAAAGTTTCTAATTTATTTTGGTAAAAAGCGTGTGCTCCAATATAAGTAACAGAATTGGGTATTGTTAAATTCTTTAGTCTATTTTTTGAAAAAGAACTATTATCAATATATGTTACAGAGTTAGGAATAACTACATTTGTTAATTTATTATTTGAGAATTTATTACCAGCAATAAATGTTGAAGAATTAGGTATTATTATTTCAGACATAATTAATATTTTATCATAAATAAACTTTATAAATATTAATATATATTTGATTTAAGTTTTAGATTATTAATATTTATTTTTACTTTAATTTTAATTATTTTGTTTTTTATGTTAAATTATATTAAATAATTCAACTTATTAAAATCATAATAATGTTTGTAAACTGGGAAGAGTTAAGAAGAAGGAACAAAATTCCTTTATTTTTTGATTTATTTATGATAAGTTTAGCAATATTAAATATATTGCTAGTATTATTTGATTTTACATACTTTTATTTTAGAGACTTTTACTTTCATAATTTAAATTTTATAACTAAAATATATGATCCTATAAAGGGAGTAGAAAAACATAGAGACACAGAAAAAATCATTTTACTTGCTGAAACTTTTTTTAGTAATATAGAAAATACTAAGAATGAAAAATTAAAGAATGAACTAGTTAATATTTGTCTTGAAATGATAGAAAAAGATTTTTTCTCAAGAGCTAATAAATCAGGTAGTTTAGAAGTTATAAAAAATAAAATAAGGAAATATGAAAATGAAGAAAGTTCAAAAAAAGCTTTCAAAAAATTTTGGAATAATACCTCAATAATTAATTTTGAAAAAAATAAGAAATTCTTTTTTAAAGAAATATACCCTATATTACAAACTAATTATTGGAGAGGTTATGATGAAAGAGGTAAATATATTGATTATTTTTATTACATAGATTCTATTTTTGTTTTAATATTTATTTTAGAGTTTATTTTTCAATGGATATTAGCTATAAAAAGAAATGGTAATGATGAAAAAATATTATATCCTTTATATCATTGGTATGATATTTTAGGACTTATACCATTAAAGGAATTTAGAATTTTAAGGTTATTTAGAATTCTTTCAGTATATATAAGACTTGTAAATACTAATATTATAATAATAAAAGATAATCCTATATATAAAAGAATATCTAAAATAAAAAGAATAATTACTGAAGAAATATCTGACCAAGTTTCAATAAACATATTAACTGATATACAAGAAAAAACTAAATTAGGTGCTAATAGAGATTTAATAGCACAAACTATAAAAGCTCACAAAGAAGAAATTAAACATGTTTTAAAAGAAAATATTGTAAAACTGGAAAAAAGAATAATACAAGAAAATCATTCAAAAATAGTTAGTTTTATTAGTAATATTATTTTAGATAGTATAGAAAATAATTCTCAATATAAAAAAATAGAAAAAATACCATATATAAATCAAAAAATAAAAGAAGTAATAAATTATTCTTCAATAAAAAATTATATTGATGAAATTTTGAAAAATTCATCAAATTCTTTTAATAAGTTAATAACATCTAAGGAAGGAGATGATCTATTAAATAATATAATAGATGATTTTATTGATGAAATAATAATAATACTTAACGATAAAAAAATACAAGATTTAATAGAAAATATTAATTTGAAAGTATTAGAAGAACTAAAAAAAGGTAATAAATTAAAAAAATGGAAAATTATCAACTAATTCTCTATTTATGAATGATATTATTGATAATTTATTAGAATTAATATCAAACCAAAATATATCAAAGGATAATATACAAGTATTAAACGATATTAAAAATATAAATAATAATTGTTACGATATATTTTTAGTCATTTCTAATGAAAATAAAGCTGTTTCTTTTATAGAGAAAAATTATATTTTATTATATAAAACAGATTTATTGAATGAAAAAAAGTTATTTTTATTCTGTAAAAAAAGTTTTGATTTATTATTACTTAATCCCTTTATATCAGTGTGTATTCCTACTTATTACAATAAAGATAGAGGTAACATTCTAGATTTTTCTATTCAAGAATGGAGCAAAAGTAAAAGTATTAATTTAAATTTGGTAGAATTTATAATTGTTGAAAATGGTTCTAATTATTATAAAGAAGATATTTTGAATAAATATAAATTAAAAATAAGTTTAAATAAGATAAAAGAAGCTAATCTTGGAAAAGCAAGAAAAATATCAGTAGAAAAATCTAATTCAAAAATTTTACTTTTAGTAAATGATGATACAATACCAAGTACTAATTTGTTAGAAAAACATTTATTTTATCAATTAATAAATTACAAAAGAAATATAGCTATATTAGGAAAATTTATTTTTCATAAAAAGGTTTTAGATAATAATTTTATGAAAATAATAAATGATTCTAATAGTCTTTTTGTTCAAAATAAATTAATAAATGATAAGGAATATAATTATTATAAATTATTTATAACGAATAATATTTCAATAAAAAAAGATTTAATTTTAAAAGTCGGTAATTTTTCTGAAGATATCAAGAAAGAAGGTGAAGATACAGATTTAGGCTACAGATTACTTAATAAAATAAATCTAAAAATTATTTTTAAAGAAGACTTAATTTCATATCACTTACATAAGCATGATATTAATTCTTATATAGATGTTTTGAAAAGAAGAGTAATCACTGGTTATAAAATTATTAGTAAATATTCAAATGAAAAGGTGTATTTTAGTTTAGATAAAATGAGTATTGATTATACTCTTCCTTCAGAAATATTTATAAACTATATTATTAATAATAATGATAATTTATTCTTAAAATATTATGTTCAATTTATAAACTTTTGCTCATATATTTGTGCAAACTTAGATCTTTTATTTAAGGAGTTTAATAAAAAACTACATAAAGAAATAAATTATATAAATAATATAGAGAATGTTATTAATTTAATACACAAAAAAAATAAAAAATATATTGATGTTCTAAATTTAAAAAATTACTATTTATATGATAATAATTCTTTTATTTATGATATTTTTAATAACGATTTTGATTTTATTTTAAAATATGATGAAGATTTTATACCTGTTCCATATACTAATTATCTTTTTATAAATGTTAAAAATAATATAGATAAAAACATTGAAGTAATATTTGGAAACTCTTTTTCATTTGATAATTTAAAGAAAGAAGTTAATTTTGAAAAAAATAAAAATATATTCTTTTCTAAAAAGACTTTAATTAAAAAGAGCTATTTACTTGAAAATAAAATTGTTGATATAGATTTAAATTTATTCAAAAATGAGAATTATTTTCATATTTCAACGCCTCTTACATCTATAAAAGTAGATAGTATTTTGAATAAATTTTAAAAGTTTTCTAAAAAAGAAAATATTGTTTTAAAGTTTTCAATATCCTTTTTAGTTCCTGCTATAAATCCTTTAGAAACTTTTAAATCTTTTTGATTAAAAATGTTTTCTTTTTTATCAAATCTTATAACACTTTTACCACTATCTAAAACTAAACCTATACCAGCGCAAATATCCCATTCAGCTTTTGGTGATAATGTAATGTATATATTATCTTTACCACCAGCAATTCTTAAAAGTTTGTATGCTACACTTCCTATTTTCTTTAGAGGGTATTTATCATTTATAAATATGTCTAAATTACCTCTACTCATTTCTGAAGAACTGACAATTATAGACATATCATCATTTTCATAGTTATTTTTATTAAAATGATTACTAAATATTAGGTTATCCCATTTATTGCTTATTCCATATTCTAGAGTTATTGGATTTATTATAGAACTTATAACCGGTATTCCATTTCTAACAAGTGCTACTGAAATAGAAAATTCTGGTATTTTCTTTATTAATTTACTAGTTCCATCTATTGGATCTACAATCCATACAAACTCTTTATTAAGTCTTTCTAGATTATCAGCTGATTCTTCTGAAAGCCAACCTGATTTTGGCAATAATTTTGTCAATTTATTTTTTAAAAAGTCATTTATTTTAATATCTACTTCCGTAACAGGGCTACTATCATTTTTTATGTTAATTTCAAAACCTTTATCATAATAATCTCTAATTATGTTAGATGCTGTTAGCAGAATTTCTAATATATCATCATTTTTTATCATTAAAATTAAAAATCCATTTTATTTTCTTCTAAAATTTTATTTATAAAATCATCTAATTTAATTGTACCTAAATTTCCTTCTCTAATATGTCTTAAACTAATAGAATTTGTTTCAATTTCTTTATCACCAATAACTAACATATAAGGTACTTTTTGTAATTGAGCTTCTCTTATTTTATAATTCATAGTCTCATGTTTATCATTGAAATATATTCTTAGATTTAATTCATTAAATTTTTTCTCTAAATCTTTACAAAATTCTTTATGTTTATCTGAAATATTAATAATTACTCCTTGAATAGGTGCTAACCATATCGGAAAAATCCCTGCATAATGCTCTATTAATATTCCAATAAATCTTTCTAAACTACCATACATTGCACGATGTATTACAATAGGTGTTTTGTATTCATTATTTTTATCAACATAAGTTAATTCAAATCTTCTTGGAAGTTGAAAATCTAATTGAGTTGTAGCTGTTTGATGTTCTCTACCTAAGGCATCATACACTAAATAATCTATTTTAGGTCCATAAAAAGCACCATCTCCAGGATTTATAGAATATTCTAATTGATTTTCTTTTATTACTTCCTCAAGTATTTTTTCAGCATTATTCCAAAGTTCTATATCTCCCATAAATTTTTCAGGTCTTGTTGATAAAACTACTTTAAATCTCATATCAAAAACACTATATATTCTTTTAATCATTCGTATTATTCCATTTATTTCGTCTTTTAATTGTTCTTCTGTTACAAATAAATGAGCATCATCTTGAGAAAACATTCTAACTCTTGTTAAGCCACCTAGAGCACCTGAAGCTTCATTTCTATGTAAAACTCCTTGGTCATGAATTCTCATAGGTAAGTCTCTATAACTTCTTAATTGATTTTTGAAAATAAGCATATGAGAAGGACAATTCATTGCTTTTAGAGCGTAAATTTCTTCTTGGTTTTCAAAAGAAAACATGTTTTCTTTATAATGTTCCCAATGTCCTGAAATCTCCCATAAATCTTTCTTAAATAATTGAGGTGTTCTAACTTCAACATAACCATTTCTATAGTTATATTCTCTTATCTTATTTGAAAGTATTTGAAAAAGGGTATTTCCTTTTGGTAGCCAAAATATAGAGCCGGGGGAATATGGGTGCATAAAAAAAAGTTCCATTTCTTTTCCTAATTTTCTATGATCTCTTTTTTTAGCTTCTTCAATTTGAAATAAATATTTGTCTAAATCTTCTTTTGTTTTCCATGCTGTTCCATATATTCTTTGTAACATTGGATTTTTTTCATCACCTCTCCAATATGCACCTGATACTTTTAGTAATTTAAAATTTTTACATTGCTTTGTATATTTTACATGAGGACCGGCACATAAATCTATAAAGTTACCTTCTTTATATATAGATACATTTTCAGATTCTATACCATTTATTATTTCCAATTTATAATCTTGATTATTTTCTTTAAACCATTTTATAGCTTTATCTTTGCTCCATTCTTCATGAATAAACTGATTATTTGATTTTATTATTTCCTTCATTTTTTTTTCAATATTTTCTAAATCATCTTCACTTATAGTTTTTGGTAAATCTATATCATAGTAAAAACCATCTTTTATTACAGGACCTATAGCAAATTTTGCATTCGGGTATAATTCTTGAATGGCATGAGCCATTATATGAGCAGTTGAATGTCTTATGCAATGTAGTTCATAATCTGGATTATCTTTTTCAATTTTATTTTCATCCATAATAAATTAACTCCAAATGAATGATAAATACCCAGGATTTTCTTTAGTATAATTATTTAATTTTTCAGCTTCTTTATTTAAAGCTTCAGCCCTTATTTTTATAAACTCATTTTCAGAAAAATCTACTATAATATCTACTAACTTATAAACAGCATTTGAATTGTCAATTTTTGACATATTTTCTACAATTTCAGAATATAAATTTTTATTTTCAATAAAACTTTTTATATGTTTTCTTATATCTTCTTTATTATTAGCTTTTAAAGCTATTTTATTTTCCAAAGCATATTCTAAATTTCCTCTTTCTTGAATCATTACACCATTAAGAGCTTCTAAAATTAATGGTCTTTTTTTAGCAGTAGCTTCAGCAATTATAGCTGGTCCTGGCTTACCAATAACTATATCGCAAGCATCCATTAATAAATTCATTTCTTGAGTAAATCCAATAACTTTGATTTTTAATCTTGAATTACTAGAATAATCTGTTAATTCTTTTGTTTGTTTTTCATTTTTTCCACAGCATACAATCAGTTGAATATCTAAATTAGTATTATCTAAATACTTTGTTATTATTCCAACCTCTTTTGTTCCAACTCCACCTGAAGTTATTAAAGCTGTAAATTTGTTTTTGTCTAACCCTAATATTTCTCTTGCCTCTTCTTTAGATTTTGAATCATTTGTAAAGCTAGGATTTATTGGCACACCATTTAATACTCTTATTTTATTCTCAGGCATTCCATACTCAACAAGTTGATTTTTACAGATTTCTAGTGGAGCAAGCATTAAATCTACTTCAGGATGGACCCACCCTTTTACAAAACCTTTTGTTGGATCAGTACAACAAATAATAAATGGAATTTTTTTATCCCAGTTATTTTTCTTAAATATCTCACTTATAAAAGCATTAACACCTGAATTAACTGATAGTATTATATCAGGATTTAAGGATTTAAAGTATTTAGAAACTCTTTCTACAACTTTTGGAAAAAAATTTACTAAGGATTTATCACCTCTTGAAGCATTTAGTAAGCCAAATCCCCATATACAAAATTTTGTATTTGTTCTCAATAAATAATCATATATATCATTTAAAAAATTTATTATCTTACTACCTGTTAATTTTGGTCCATCTAGTAATATGACGTTATATTGTGGATATTTTTCATTTAAAGCTTTCTCAATAGCTTTTGCAGTGCTATAATGACCACCACCTGCACAAGAATATATTACTAGTATATTTTTTTTTTTCATAAATTACAACCAAAATTAAATTAATTAATATAATAAAATTTATATTTACTTTTAATTATTTTCTAAATAAAAATTAAGAAATAAACTATAGACATCAATACTATGAACATAATTTAAATGCACTCGGATTAAGTTATAGAAAAGGAATTTGAGAGAGTATTTTACACTTTATTATTTTTTTATTTTTTAAGTTATTTTTTGAATTATTAATTTTTCGACAGAATAAGAGTTATTAATAATACCTAAAACTAATGCAAGTACTAATTAACTACATAACTTTTCACAAAAATTTTAAAGCTAAACTGGTATATGTTATAATCTTATAATATTATTTTTAGTAGTTAAAATGGAGAATATAGAAAAAAAAGAATGGTTAGAATCATTAGAATATATAATAAAAACTTATGGTAATGATATAACAACTGAACTTTTAAGGGATTTAAAAACTTATGCTTACAAAAAAGGAGTTAAAATACCATTTACAGCTAATACACCATATATAAATACTATACCTGTTGAAGAACAACCTGTATTTCCTGGTAGCATAGAAATAGAAAAAAGAATAAGAAGTATTATAAGATGGAATGCTATGGCAATGGTTGTAAGAGCTAATAGAATTGATTCAAGTATTGGTGGTCATATATCAACTTATGCTTCAGCTGCAACTCTTTATGAAGTAGGTTTTAATCATTTTTTTAGAGCTAGAACTGAAGATTTTGAAGGTGATTTAGTTTATATACAAGGTCATGCTTCACCAGGCATATATGCAAGAGCATTTCTTGAAGGTAGAATAACAGAAAAACAACTAGAAAATTTTAGAAGAGAATTATCTAAAGAAGGTGGCATTTCATCATATCCTCATCCTTGGTTAATGCCTGATTTTTGGCAATTTCCTACTGTTTCTATGGGATTAAGTCCTTTAATGGCAATATACCAAGCAAGATTTAATAGATATTTAGAAGATAGAGAATTAAAAAAACATTCTGACTCTAAAGTATGGGTATTTTTAGGTGATGGTGAAACAGATGAACCTGAAACATTAGGTGCTATTTCTTTAGCAGCTAGAGAAAAACTAGATAACTTAATTTTTGTTATAAATTGTAATTTACAAAGATTAGATGGTCCTGTAAGAGGAAATGGAAATATAATACAAGAATTAGAGGCAGTTTTTAAAGGTGCAGGTTGGAATGTTATAAAAGTTATATGGGGTAATGAATGGGATCATTTTCTTAAACTTGATAAAGACGGTTTGCTTGTAAAAAGGATGAATGAACTTATTGATGGAGAATCTCAAAAATACGTTGTAGAAGGTGGATCATATATAAGGAAACATTTTTGGGGCAAATACCCTGAACTTTTGAAAATGGTAGAACATTATACAGATGAACAATTAGAAAAAATGAGAAGAGGAGGACACGAAGCTGAAAAAGTTTATGCAGCATATAAAAAAGCAGTAGAAAATAAAGGCTCTCCAACTGTAATACTTGCAAGAACTGTAAAAGGTTATGGATTAGGTGAAGCAGGAGAAGGTAGAAATATTACTCATCAACAAAAAAAATTAAATGAAGATGAATTAAAACGTTTTAGAACAAGATTTGGCATACCTTTATCTGATGAAGAAGTTGTTAAAGCACCTTTTTACAAACCAGATGAAAATAGCCCTGAAATGAAATATTTAAGAGAAAGAAGAAGACAATTAGGTGGTTATATTCCAAAAAGAATAGTTAAAAATATTCCTTTTGAATTGCCAAAAGAAGATTTATTCTTAGAATTCTTAAAAGGTTCTGAAGGTAGAGAAGTTTCTACTACAATGGTATTTGTAAATATATTATCAAAATTAATGAAAGATAAAAATATAGGAAAAAATATTGTTCCAATTGTACCTGATGAAGCAAGAACTTTTGGAATGGAAGCATTTTTTAGACAATTTGGTATATATTCTCATATAGGACAATTATACGAACCTGTTGATGCTGCTAATTTTCTTTATTACAAAGAAGCAAAAGATGGACAATTATTAGAAGAAGGCATAACCGAAGCAGGAGCTATGTCTTCGTTTATAGCAGCTGGAACTTCGTATGCAACACATGGTATAAATATGATACCTTTCTTTATCTATTATTCAATGTTTGGTTTTCAAAGAATAGGTGATTTAGCTTGGGCTGCTGGAGATATGAGAACAAAAGGATTTATGATAGGAGGAACAGCTGGAAGAACTACATTAGCTGGTGAAGGATTACAACATCAAGATGGACATAGCTTGTTACTAGCTTACCCTATACCTAATTTAATAATATATGATCCTGCATATGCTTATGAATTAGCTGTAATAATAGAAGATGGAATAAGAAGAATGTATTTTAATAAAGAAAACAAATTTTATTATATTACAGTTATGAATGAAAATTATGTAATGCCACCTATTCCTGAAAATGTTAAAAAAGAAGAAATATTAAAGGGTTTATATAGATTTAAAAAATCTAAAATTAAATCTGATAAAAAAGCACATTTATTTGGAAGTGGTGCAATAATGAATGAGGTAATAAAAGCATCAAAAATTCTTGAAGAAAATTATTTTGTATCAACTGATGTATGGAGTATAACAAGTTATAAAAATTTACACATAGACATATTAGAATGTGAAAGATTAAACATGTTAGAACCTGAAAAAGAATTTATACCTTATATAAAACAGGTACTAAAAGATGAAAAAGGAGTTTTTATTACAGCATCAGATTATGTTCAAATTTTAGGTGACTCTATTTCAAAGTACTTTCCAGGAAAACATCAAGCTTTAGGTACTTACGGATTTGGAAGAAGTGATACTAGAGAAGCTCTAAGAAACTTTTTTGAAGTATCAGCTAATTACATAGCTTTTAGAGCTTTAAGCTTATTATATAGAGAAAATAAACTAAGTATTGAAACTTTAAAAAATGCTATGAGAGATCTAAACATAGATGTTAGTAAGAAAAATCCTTTTATTGATTAGTAGATAGGTGCTTATGGAAAAAGAAATAAAATTACCAGTATTAGGAGATAATATATCAAGTAGTGAAGTAGTGAAAATATTGGTAAAAGAAGGTGATAGTGTTGTTGAGGGTCAAGCTTTAGCTGAATTTTCATCTGATAAAGCTACAATAGAGTTACCATCCGAATTTCAAGGAATTATTAAAAAAGTATTTATTAAAGAAGGTGATTCTGTTAAAATTAATGATAAACTTTTTTTAATTGAAGTAAAAAATAATAGTAATAATAATATTTTAAGTAAAACAGAAAATGACAATAATAAATTTACATCTCAAGATAAAGTTATCATAGAAAATAATATTAAAGAAAAAGATATAAAAGAAAATATCCAAAAAGAAATAAGATTACCTATATTAGGTGATAATATATCAAGTAGTGAAGTAGTGAAAATATTGGTAAAAGAAGGTGATAGTGTTGTTGAGGGTCAAGCTTTAGCTGAATTTTCATCTGATAAGGCTACAATAGAATTACCATCCGAATTTCAAGGAACTATTAAAAAAATATTTATTAAAGAAGGCGATTCCGTTAAAGTTAATGATTTATTATTTACTATTGAATTAAAGAATGGCAATAATCAAGATATTCAAAAAAATTCTTTATTAGATGAAAAAAATATTAATAATAAAGAATATCAAGAAGAGAATTTTTCAATAATAGCTCGAGAAGGTGAAAAAAATAATTTGCAAAAAATTGAAAGAGAACAATTAGAAATAAATTCAGATTTTAAACTATCAAATAATATAATTCCAGCTTCTCCATCTGTAAGAAGATTTGCTAGAGAAATTGGTATTGATATATTAAAGGTAAAAGGTAGTGGTAAAAATGGAAGAATAACTATAGATGATGTTAAGAAATTCTCTAAAAGTTTAAATGAAAATAGAATTTCTTTAAATTTAAGTAATAATCAAGAGAAATACTTTGAAGTATTACCTGATTTTTCAAAATGGGGTAATATTGAAAAAGAAAAAATGAATAATATAAGACATAAAACAGCACAACATCTTAGTTTTGCATGGAATACAATACCTCATGTTACTCAGTTTATAAAAGTTGATATAACAGAACTTGAAAAATTAAGAAAAAAACACTCTCAAACTATAGAAAAGAGCGGAGCAAAATTAACTATAACTTCTATATTAGTTAAATTTATAACTTATGCTTTAAAAAAGTTTCCTAAATTTAATTGTAGTATAGATTTAGAAAATAAAGAAATAATATATAAAAGCTATTATAATATAGGTGTAGCAGTAGATACACCTAAAGGATTGCTAGTACCTGTTATAAGAAATGCAGACCAAAAAAACTTAATGGATATATCATTAGAATTAAAAACAATTTCAGAAAAAGCTAGAGATTTTAAGCTTTCTTTAGAAGATATGCAAGGAGCAACATTTACAATAACAAATTTAGGTGGTATAGAAGGTGATTATTTTACACCTATAATTAATTATCCTGAAGTAGCAATACTTGGTGTTTCAAAATCAAAAATTGAACCTGTTTATATAGATAATAAATTTGAAGCAAGATTAATCCTTCCTTTATCATTATCTTATGACCATAGAATAATAGATGGTGCTGATGCAGCTAGATTTCTAAAATATTTAAAAGAGATTTTAGAAGATAATTTTTTTATTTTTATTTAAAAAATATAAAATAGTGTTCAAATTTGAGTTTAATTTTTTAATAGGTTAGATGAATAAGTACTTAATATCAAACTTTTTTAAAGATTTACAAAATGATATTTGTAAGGATTTGGAGATAGAAGATGGTAAATCACAATTTAAAGAAGATTTATGGGAAAGAACAGGTGGTGGTGGAGGTAGAACAAGAATAATATCAAATGGAAATATAATAGAAAAAGGGGGGGTAAATTTTTCAGCTGTTTATGGTGAAATACCTTCTAAAGTAAAAAATTATTTGAATGTAGAAGGTAAAATTTTTTTTGCAACAGGAGTTAGTGTAGTAATTCATCCTCTAAGTCCTATGATACCTATAATACATATGAATGTTAGATATTTTGAAATAGACAATAATTTATACTGGTTTGGTGGTGGCATAGATTTAACACCACATTATGTAAATAAAAAAGATGCATATTATTTTCATAATGAATTAAAAAAAATTTGTGATAAATATGATAAAAATTACTATCAAAGATTTAAAAAGTCGGCTGATGATTATTTTTTCATAAAACATAGAAACGAAACAAGAGGTATAGGAGGAATATTTTTTGATAGATTAAATGAAATTAATGAAAATAAAACAAAAGAAGAATTATTTAATTTTGTTAAAGATATTGGAAATTCATTTTCAAGAATTTATATAAATTTAATAAGAGAAAATAAAAATAAAACTTATTCAGATAAAGAAAAATTATGGCAATCTATTAGAAGAAGTAGATATGTAGAATTTAATTTAATTTATGATGCTGGCACTAAATTTGGATTAGAAACAAACGGAAGAACAGAATCAATATTAATGAGCTTACCACCTCAAGCAATATGGTTATATGACTATAAACCAGAAAAAAACTCCAAAGAAGAAGAAACTCTAAATTTACTAAAAAAAGGTATAAATTTTTTAGAATATGAATAAATATCCTAATTTACCAAATATTTTAACAATATTAAGAATACTTCTTATTCCTTTATTTTGTGTTTTTATTTTTGATTTAAAAAATGTTGGTATATATAAAAATAGTCATCCTGAAAATTTAACAATAGCAGGTATTATATTTTCAATAGCTGCTATAACTGATTATTTTGATGGATATTTTGCTAGAAAATGGAATCAAGTAACATCAGCAGGAAAGCTACTTGATCCTTTAGCTGATAAAATACTTACTACATCAGCTTTTATAGGTTTTATAGAATGGGGATTTATTCCCGGTTGGACTGTTGTAGTTATTTTAACAAGAGAATTTTTAATAACAGGTATTAGGTCTATAATTGTAGAAGCAGGTGGCAAATCTTCAGGTGCAAGTATGCTCGGAAAAATAAAAACATTTCTACAAATGACATCTATAATACTCATATTATTTGAATGGAAAACTTTAGGGGTATATGTTTATTACCTAGCTCTATTTTTTACAATTTATTCAGGACTTGATTACTTGTATAAAGCTAGAAAATACTTAAAGTTTAACTGAATTAAACTTAAAAGTTTAAATATCATTAATATATGAACTTTTAATTATATTAATTGACTTTTAAGCTTATTAAGAATATACTTAACTCTAAAAACTAATTTTATTCTAGGAGGAATAATGAATCACAATGATATCATAGATAAAGTAACTTATGAAGTAATGAATATATTAAAAGGAATTAATTTAACTTTATCTTATGATACAAATTTATCAGGTAAAGTTATATCTCTAATTATTCCTAATATAGATATAAATTTAAGTCATTTAGAAAAATTTTTAAAAGCTATATCTAAAAATAATACAATAAAAGTTTTTCTTCCAAAATGGTCAAAATATTTGGATACAAAAATTTTTTCGGATATAAAAGCAGAAATTATAAATATAGAACATACTAATATTTCTAATTCATCATTAATAAGTGGAAATATTCTTATTTTAATAGTTAATAATGAAAATTTTTTAAGAAAATTATCAAAGTTAGAAAAGTCAAATGCTTTTTTAAATGCAATAGTCAATGCTTTAGCTAATAATACTGAGGTATATGTAACAAGTTCATTTGATTACAAAATAAGTGATTATATTAAAAAAGAACTAGAAAAAGTAAAAATAAAAGTAGTTAATAGTAATGATTTAGGAAAATCTTTTCTTTATCAAACTGATAGTAATATAAAAACTTATCAAAATATTTATAGTGAAAGAAAATATACACAAGATACAGTTAATTGTTATAACTGCACTACTTACGATTGTATTAATAAATGTTTGTCAAAAGTTGATGCTATAATAAATTCAGGAGCTGATAGAGTAAGTCCAAATATTCTTGATAAGATACCATTAGATATAGCACATTTAATAGATCACACATTACTAAAGCCTGATGCAACTGAAGAACAAATTAGAAAGTTATGTAAAGAAGCATTAGAATTTGGTTTTGCTTCTGTATGTGTTAATCCTTCTTTTGTCCCCTTAGCACACTCAATTTTAAAAGGTTCTAAAGTAAAAGTTTGTACTGTAATAGGATTTCCTCTTGGTTCTACTACAACAGAAACAAAAGTTTTTGAAACAAAACAAGCAATACAAAATGGAGCTGATGAAATAGATATGGTTATAAATGTAGGTGCATTAAAAAGTAAAGATTATGATTATGTATATAATGATATAAAGGAAGTTGTTAAAGCTTGTAATGGTAAAATTTTGAAAGTAATATTAGAAACAGCTTTACTAAATGATGAAGAAAAAATAAAAGCTTGTGAATTATCAGTTAAAGCAGGTGCTGATTTTGTTAAAACTTCCACAGGATTTGGACCAGGTGGTGCCACTGAAGAAGATGTAAGATTAATGAGATACATTGTTGGGAAAGATTTAGGAGTAAAAGCATCAGGAGGTATAAGGGATACTATAACAACACTAAAAATGTTAAAAGCAGGTGCTAATAGAATAGGTGCAAGTGCAAGTGTAGCTATTGTAAAAAATCAAGCAGGAGATAAAAAATCTAACTATTAAAATGAAACTATTTTATAGGAAAATAGGTGAAGGAACACCAATAATTATTTTACATGGACTATTTGGTTCAGGTGATAATTGGCTTACATTTTCAAAAAAACTTTCATCTTCTTATACTATATATCTACCTGATTTAAGAAATCATGGAAATTCTCCACACGACTATGTTCATGATTATCCTTCTATGGTTAATGATTTATTTGAGTTTGTAGAAGAAAATAAAATTTTAAATCCTATTTTAATAGGACATTCAATGGGTGGTAAAGTAGCTATGAGATACTCAATAAATAATCCTGAACTTGTTAAAAAACTTATTGTTGTAGATATTGCCCCAAGAGTATATAAATTAAGAACAAAACATATATTAGATGCTTTAATTTCAATAGATTTGAGTAAAATAAAAAGTAGATTAGAAGCTGAAAAAATTCTTGAAGAAAAAATAAAAAGTAGAGATATAAGATTATTTATATTAAAAAACTTAGTTCGTAAAGAAGATATGACTTTTTCATGGAGATTAAATTTGGAAGTTTTAAGAGATAATCTTGAAATAATAGGTGGAAATTTTAGTGATAAAGAAAGATTTGAAAAAGAAACTCTTTTTTTTAAAGGTGAAAAATCTAACTATATACAAGAAGATGATTATAAATTGATATATAAAATTTTTCCTAATTCAAAAATAATAACCGTACCCAATGCTGGACATTGGGTACAAAATAATAATTTAGAATTTTTATATGAGAAAACGAAAGAGTTTTTAGGAAATGAGTAATATAGATTTAAATCTAATAGGTATTTTTCTTTTATTATTAGTAAGTATAACAATATTTATAATGTCTTTTGCTAAACCAAAGCAAAAAGCTGATATAACTTCAAGATTAGATAAAATAAAAAAAGAATACGATAGTCAAAAGTTATCTAATATAAAATCTGGAAAAGATGCTATTAAATTAGAATTTGAGGAATTTACAAAAAGAATAAGTCCAATAGCAAGTAAAACTTTAAATAAAAGATTAGAAGAAGTATATAGAAAAAAATTAGACCAAGCAGGAAAATATGACGTTTCTGTAATAAAATTTGTATCTATAAGACTTATATCAGCAATATTATTTCCTTTAGTTTTTATTATTTTTAACATATTATTTTTTGATTTAGATTTTATAACCTCTTTAACAATGTTTTCTATAGTAGCTATAATAGGTTATTTTTATCCACTTGTTAAACTAAATACAATGATAGAAGAAAGAAAAAAAGAAATATTTAAATCTTTACCTGATACTTTAGATTTACTTACCGTTTGTTTAGAAGCTGGTATGGGAATAAATGAAGCACTTGTAAAAGTTGTTGATAAATCAAGACCAAGTGCATTAAGAGATGAAATATCAAGAACTTTACAAGAAATACAGATAGGTAATCCTAGACTTCAAGCATTAAAAGACTTAGCTAAAAGAATAGAGTTAAAAGAATTAACATCTGTAATAATAGCTATTATTCAAGCTGAAAAAATGGGTAATAGTCTTTCAAGAACTTTGAAAATACAAAGTGAAATAATAAGAGAAATAAGATGGCAAAAAGCACAAGAACAAGCACAAAAAGCTCCAGTTAAAATTATAATCCCAGTTGCTTTATTTATATTTCCTACTATATTTATGGTAATATTTGGCCCATTAGTAATAAACTATTTAGTAGGTAATTAATTCTTTTTTATGCTCTCAGATGAAAATAAAATTACTTATTTTATAAGTTTATTATGGCTACTATTCGTATTTACTTTTTTATTATTAATATTTGTTATTTATAATCTAGAAACATTATTTTCAGAAGAAAGCTTTTTTGAAATATTAAAAATATTTAGTGTTTTTATAGTATTATTTTTCTTTATATTTAAAGCTCATGAAAATTCAGCAATATATCTTGAAAAAAAAGGTAAGATAAATAAAGCTTTATTTCATTATAGAGTATGTTATTTTTTCTTTCCTTTTTCATTAAGATATAAATATAATATTGGATTTTTTTATTTAAAAAATAAAAAATTAGAAAAAGCAGAAAAAATTTTAAAAAAATTAGAAAAATTAGTTCCAGATGATATTGATATATTAAATAATTTAGGCTTTTTATATTTATATAAAAATGAATTTGAAAAATCTTATGACTATTTTTTAAAATCAAATTATTTAAAAAGAGGAAAACCATTTGATTTTGGTAGAATTCAAAGAGAAGTAAATTTTATAAATATTACAAAAATAAAACATGATATGCAACAATTAGCTTTTCTAGTAAAAAATAAAATTTTAAATGATAGTTTTCTAAATATTTGTGAGGAATATAAGGAAATTTTAGAACAAAATTCAAATGAACAAATAATAAATATTCCAAAAGAAAAATATAGTTTTATAAAGACATATTATGGTAGAAACATGTATGTTTATGATAAAGAATTACCTTTAAAACTTTTAAATAATATTGAAATAAAAAATTTTGATAAATACTTAATTATAGATAATTTTCTAACTAATGAAGCTCTAAATTATATATATAACTATTGTTTGTTTTCTACTATATGGAATGGTGATTTAAAAACAGGTAAATATTTATGTTCATATATAGATGATGGATTAAACCATACTAAATTTATATTCAATTTAGTAAGAGAGTTACAAAATTTTAAAGTTTTTAGAGAGTTAAAATTAATATATGCATGGGCATATAAATATGACTTTAATTCGGAAGGAATACCTATACATTCAGATAAAGCAAAAATTAATATTAATTTTTGGATAACACCTCAAAACTCAAACAATAATCAAAATAATAGTGGATTGATAATATATGATATTTTACCAACAGAAGATTGGACATTTTACGATTATAATTCTAATACAGAAAAAATAAAACAATTTATAAAAGAAAATAAACCAAAAGAGATAATCATTCCTTATAAAGAAAATAGAGCTGTAATATTTAATTCTAAATTATTTCATAAAACTGATAAAATTGACTTTAAAAATTCTTATGAAAATAGAAGGATTAATATTACTTTATTGTTTGAATGAAAAAAATTTTATTCAGGTTTTATTTTTATTAAAATAGAACTTAATTTATCGTAATTATCTTTTAAAAGATTAGATATTTCTCTACCTACATTTATAATAAAATTTCTATCTAGACCTCTAAGCTTATAACAATATCTAATATTAGCTGCTATCAATTCGTCTGATAATGAAGAACTATAATTTAATAGTGTTCTTAGATATTCAAGTTTTTGAGTTATTTTTATAATAATATCTTTATCAGGAGAATATACAAAATCATGTATTTGTGGTGGGTGAGGTGGTATATATTGATATACTTTACCATCCTCTAAATATCCAACTGTAATACAATTAAATTCTGTTTTTAACAAATCAAAAATTTGTGGTTGTTGCAATCTTAATTCCTCTCTTGATAGATTCATTGCAGTTGGAATATGTAATGAGTCTATACTACCTGAAATTATTTCTGAAACTATACCTATTGTATCAAAATTTAAATCTTCTGATTTACAAATAACAAAGCTACCAAAATATGGTGCTTTTGGTAAGTTCAAATCATCTTGTTTTATACACTGTGCTGTAAATGATGTTGTAGAAGATGATATAACTTCACCAACTTTTTTTGTCATTCTAAGTTATCCAATATGCTATCTATTTTTCTTTTAGTTAAATTTTCATAATAATCATTATTAATTTGCATCATAGGTGCTGTTCCACATGAACCTAAGCATTCTACCTCGATAACAGTGAATTTATTATCTTTTGTAGTTTCATTTAATCCTATTCCAAGCTTATTACATATATATTCTGTAACTTCTTCAGCGCCTCTTAATTTACAACTTAATGTTCTACATATTTGTATTAAATATTTTCCTGTTGGTTTTTTTTTAAACATTGTGTAAAAAGAAGCAACACTATAAACTTTTGATGGTGGTATATCAAGAATTTTAGCTACATATTTCATTACATCTAAAGATAAATAACCAAAATCTTCTTGTGCCATCCATAATGTAGGTAATAGTGCAGCATCTTTTTGTGGATATTTAGCTACAATTTTTTTAAATTCTTCAAATCTTTCTGGTGAAAACTCTACCATAAATAACACTTTTAATTAATACATAATAAATTAAGAATTATATCATATACAAAAAATAATCTATGATAATTGACATAAATATAAATATTGATTAATAAAATATGATATTATATAGAAAATTAATTTCTTTATTGTTATATGATAAAAAAGACTTTTTTCTTTATATTGTGTTTTTTTATTTTAAATTTAAGCTTATTTTCTTATTCATTTGAAAAAGGTGGAAGAGTTCTTATTTATACTAATTATGAACCTAAAACACTTATACCTATATTTGAATATAATAATGAAATAAAAAATATTTATAATCTTGTTTATTCAGGACTTTTAGGTATAGATGACAATTTTGAATACTATCCTGACTTAGCAGTTTATATACCTACAGTTTATAATAGAGGTGTTGAATATATCAATGATAAAATGGTGGTAACTTATAAATTAAGAGATTTAATCTTTTGGCATGATGGAAAACCTATAACATCAGAAGATATTAAATTTACTTGGCAGTTATATATAAATACTGATATAGAAAAAGATAAAAATATAGATATAGAAGGTTATAGGCTCATACAAAGAATAGAAACTCCTGATGAAAAGACTATCAAAATTTATTTTGATAAAAATTACTCTAATTATAAATCACTTTTTAAATATATATTACCAAAACATGCTTTTGTAAATACAAAAATATCAAAAAATCATTGGTTTAATAAAAATCCTATTGGTTCTGGTCCATTTAAACTTGTAGAATGGAAAAATAATTATTTAGTGTTAGATTCTAATAAAAGATACTATAAAAATAAATCATATTTGGACCAAATAGTTATAATGTATTCTAAATTTAACAATGATATTTTAGAAAATTTTAATAATAAAAAAATACATATACTAGATACTGATTTAAAGAATATTTCCTATAACAAAAATTTTGTCAAAATTCCAGAAAACTATTTAGAAGAAATAATTTTTAATACTAAAGATTCTTATATGAGTGATTTAAATTTAAGAAAAGCAATAGCTTATTTAATAAACAGAGAAGAATTATTAAAAAATAATAAAGACTTAGTACCTGCTTGGTCTGATATACATCCTAATTCTCAAATATATGATAATTACCTGAAAAATAAGTATTTTTATGATTATAAGAAAAGTAATTATTATTTTGATAAATCATTATGGAGAGTAAATCCTAAAACAGGATTTAGAGAAAATAATAAAAAAGAAGAATTAAATTTAAATATCTTATTTACTAAAAGTGATATACATTATAAAATTGCTAATTACTTAAAAAATAATTTGAAAATATTAGGTGTAAAAACTACACTAAAAGAAGTTAATGAAGAGGATATAAAAAATAATAATTATGATATTTTAATTTATAAAAGATTTATTACAACAGATGGTAGTGAGAGAGAATATTATTTCTCTGAAAATAGAATAATACCAAATGGTAAAAACTTCTCTAAATATTCTAATCAAACTTTACAAGCTATACTTAGTGATGTAAGCAGATTAAGTGATAAAAATTCTCAAAAAATTATAAATAATATTTTAGCTGAAGAAATACCAACATTACCACTTTTTATATATGTTAAAAATATTTTAGTAGCTGATAATTTAAATAATTTTAGACCAAACTTATATTCAGGTAATACTTGGAATAGTTTTGAATGGTGGCTTAACTAATTCTTAAATATTTACATAAAATCAAAAGAACTAATAGTAATAAAAGCATCAAAATTTCCTTCTAATGTTTATGAAGATGTGTTAAATATTTGTATAAACTCAACAATGAAATTAAAAATTAGCTAAAAACATTTTATTTATACTTGATAAGATAGTATAATAAAACATGATTAATATAAGAACGATAAAGAGTAGTTTCTAGGTTATAAAATCTTTTAAGAGTTGATAAAACACCTTCTATTTTTTGTCTAATACCAATTTTTATAATAAATAGTGAATAGTTAAAAATAAAGTATAAAAAATTTTAAAAAAAAACTATAATTTTTTAATAAATTACTTGAAATATAAGAATTGTAGTATAATTAAACAAAATTGTAACTATAAAAAATATTGATTTTTAATCCACTATCAATTTAATAAATTGGTATTACATTATTCATAACTTGTGCTCAGTTACCATTAAAAAATATTAAAATTTTGATTTAAATTATTTACAACTTTTTTATTTAATGCTAATATGATACTACCATCGCGGGATGGAGCAGTCTGGTAGCTCGTCGGGCTCATAACCCGAAGGTCGTAGGTTCAAATCCTACTCCCGCAATAATCTCCTCCTACTTTCTATTTTTTATTTTCTTTTTGTGATTTTTGTATTACACTTTTTATTTGTAAAATGTTAAAATAATATAAAAATTTTTTGGAGATATTTATGCAAATATGCCCTAATTGTAATACTCAAATATATGAGAATGTAACTAACTGTCCAAATTGTAACTTTGATTTAAATTATGATATTTGTAGTTCATGTAATTCTAATGTATTAACTGATTTAGATTACTGCGATTCATGTGGACAATATATGAATAGAGAATTTATTGTTATAACAGATTCTCAATTAACTTTTGATGAAATAATAAATGATAGCTATAGAGTTATATCATCTGAAGATAAAATAGTAAAAGATATATTACCACATAAAGTAAAATTTTTATCAAAACCGTTAATAAATGCTGATTTACATAATAGGTATAAAAGATTATCTAGTTTTGTAGCTACACCAAAGTTATATGATGCTTTCTCTTATAATGAATCTGATTATATATTGATAGAAATTTTAAGAGACTCTTACGGACAGGATTTGAAATCATTACAAGAAATGTGGGCATATATAACTGATAAAGAAAAGCTTTATATATTCAAAGATTGGCTAGAACTTTTTGTCAATTATGCAAAAGAAAAAGTTTTAGATAGTTTATTAAATTTTGACAATCTATGTGTAGATAATGAAAATAACTTGAGAGTAAAAATATTAAAGTTAGATAAAGATGAATATGTTTTTGAAGATAAACTAAAAGTATTAGCTAAATTATGGATGGATTTAACTATATCAAATTCTATTTCTGCAATAGATTATACAAAATATCCTATATACAATGTTATAAAAAATGTATTAGAAGGTAAGTTAGTAGATATAAGTGAAATTCAATATAATCTTGATAAATTAATAGAAAAACCTTTAGTAAATATAGAACATTATGCTGATACAAATGTAGGTAAAAAAAGAAAAAATAATGAAGATAATTTCTACTCTATAACATTAGATATAAAGGAAAAATCAATAAATAAATTTTTAAACTCTAAAAGAGGATTTTATATAGTTTGTGATGGAATGGGAGGACATGAAGGAGGAGAGATTGCAAGTGCCAATGCAATTTCTGAAATGAGAAAAAATGTTTTACCAATTTTAGCATTTAATATTAATCAAGATGATATAAGAAATATACTTGAAAATTCGATTAGTAATGCAAATAAAAAAATATTTGAATTAAATGAAAAACAAAATAGAAGCCAAGAAAAAAGAATGGGAACAACAATAGTAAGTGCAATAGTAAATGATAATAGATTATTCACTTGTCATGTAGGAGATAGTAGAATTTATTTAATAGATCAAAATTCTATACAACAAATCACAGAAGATCATAATGTTGCAATGAAAAATTATAGAGATGGAGTAGGTACATTAGAAGATGCACTACGTAATGCATGCACACCTTGGGGTAAAGTTTTAACACAAGCATTAGGTCCTCGTTCAAGTGAAAATATATATCCAGAATTCAATAGTTTAATATTAAAAGAAAATTGTTACATAATACTTTGTTCTGATGGCTTAACAGATATGCTAACATCAGAAGCAATAGAAAATTTAGTTAGGGAATCTTGGGGTAATCCTAAAGATGTTGTAAATAATTTAATAGAAGGTGCTAATTCAAGGGGTGGTAGAGATAACATAAGTGTTGTGGCTGTTAAAGTAGATGTTTATCCAAGTATATTTCCACCAATAGAATATTCAGAAATTCTTCTTTCAAATTCAGCTGAATTAAACACAGATATGATATACATGACAGATAGCAATGAAACATTAGTTGAGGGTATAATTGTAGAAATTCCTGAATAAAAGTTGGATAATTTTTCTTATAATCTAAAATCTTTTTTTTCAAACGATAACTTTGTTATCTTAAAGAATGCTGATAAATATTTATTAGCTAGTTACCATTTTGTTTATGAAACTATTCAATCTAATAATAAATATACTATTTTATTACGAAAAGGTAACTTTAAAATAAAACCTATAATATCTATATGTATTCCAACCTTTAATAATAATGACTATGTTTTACTAAAAGCTCTAAAAGAATGGGAAAAAAGTAAAAACATTAATTTAAACCTTGTTGAATTTGTTATTGTAGAAAATGGTAGCAATACATATAAAGATATTTTATCTAAAAATTTTAATTTAAAAATAAAATTTATAAATATAAAAGAAAAAAATTTAGGTAAGGCTAGAAAAATATCAGTTGAAGAAGCTAGTTCAGATTTATTATTACTTGTAAATGATGATACAATACCAACTGAATTTTTAATAGAAAGACATATTAAATATCAAGTTGAAAATTATCATAATAAACTTGCAATTCTAGGAACTTTTTATTTTCATAAAGATGTTTTAGATACTGAATTTATGAAAATAATAAAAGATGATAAAAATTTATTTTTTCAAAACTTTTTTGAGGATAATATTATAACTAATGCATTTGTTACAAATAATATAAGTATAAAAAAAGAGTATGTAATAAAAGCTGGAAACTTTGACGAAAATTTAAAAATTTCTGGTGAAGATAATGATTTAGAAAAGCGTTTATCAAGATATGATATAAAAACTTTATTCAAATCAGATTTGATTTCTTATCATTATCATAGACATGATTGTATATCTTATATTAATTTATTAAAAAATAGATATTATTTTGATTTAAAAATTAATCTAAAATATAAATATGGAATAAATGTGAATATATATTTAGATTTATTTAAAATAAATGGTAAAAATATTATTGCTTACTTTTTTTTAAATTATTTTTGTAAAAATTATAATAATGATATTTATTTGAAAAAATATTTAGAACTAGTTCATATCATTTTTACATTAATAGCTGATGATTTTAATGAAAATTTTTTTGAGAATATTAAATTAAAAAATACTAATAGCAAAATTTTAATAGTTATTTTCGGCAAAGAAAATTACTCTATACAACAAACATATAAAAATTTTGAAAAAATAAATATTACGAAAAACACAAAATTATATGAAATAATAAAAAAATATGATTATTTTCTATTTATAGATAGTAATAATATTTTACTACCTTATGCTGTAGAATTATTTTTATTACTAACAGAAAATTTAGATAAATCTTATAAAATAATTTTAGGTAGGATTTTTCAAAAAAATGAAAATTCAAGAAATTTTATTATACTAAATATCTTTGATTTTTTCATTAAAAGAGAATGTTTTATTAATCCCTTATTACTAGAAAGAAACATTGATAAAAATTTACTTATGGATTTAAAAAGTAGGTACAAATATGCTAAAATAAATATACCGTGTACATCAATTATTTTTGAATAAAATTTTTTTTATATTTTACTTGGATTATTTGCTATTTTTATAAGATATAAAAATCCATCCTTATTCTTATTCCATATACTTTCTATTCTTGAATAAGGAGGTCTGAATCCATCTCCATCATCCCCTAATTCTATTGTAAAAGATATTGCACCATGTTTTGAATATGCCCAATCTTTAGTTGTTCCACAAGTAGGATACAGTAATTCCATGCTTGTACCTGTTCTATAGCCATTTTTTGATGCTAAATAAGAAGCTACTTTTTTAAATATTGGAGTAGCTGGGACAGGTGAATTTGTATAACCTGGAGGGTATATAATCATTTCACCATAAGAATGTAAATCAACAAATATATTAACTTTTTTATTTGCTAAAAAATCTCTATATGATTTTGTTTCCGGTTCAGAAAATGGAGCTTCACCACTGTATATTTCACTATAAGGATCTTGTAATTGTTTTTTCATTCTTTCAAATGTAGAATTAGGAGGTAATCCTTCAAAGTTCCAATGATCATCAAAATTTCTATTTAAATCTACACCTTTATTTTTACTATCTATATGTCTATTTTTTCTCCACATATTTTCACCTCTTTCAACTGCTAACCTACCATCTATATTAGCAAGAGGTATAAATATAACTTCTGTATTATCTAAATAACTTGTTATCTCAGAATCTTTACCATAATTAGATAACAATAAATCCATTAGTCTTAAGTTTAACTCTACAGGTGCTAATTCTCTAGCATGAATCCCTGACATAAAAACTATTGAAGGTTTTTTTGAAGTATTTTTATTACTTGTAATAGTTAATGCCCATATATCGTTATTTGCTTTACCTTGTGTTTTTTCCCAGCTATCCCCTATATCATGTAGTTTTACTAATTCAGGATACTTTTGTGAATATTCTCTTATTTTTTCTAAAACTTGTTGAACTGTGCTATAACCTGTTGGTAACCCTTTTGTATTATCATTACTAAAATTTTTTACAATTATAGAAATATTTTTACTTTTCAAAAATTGAACTTGTTTGTCATTTACATAAGCATTAAATCTTCCGTTTTTTCCTGAACCATGTATATCTATACCTTCAGCTATTAAATCTAATATATCGTTTTTATTCTTTAAAGTAAAACTTACATTATATTTTCTTTCATTTTTTGTAAATGATTCTATATTATTATCTTGATTAATTTGTATTGTTTCTATATTTTCAGAACAGGAAAAATTAAAAGATAATAAAGTAGATGCTAAAATTAAGTTTATAATTTTACTTTTCATTTTATTTCCTTAAAAAAATAATTATAGAGAATATTATAAGTGAACAAATCAACTTTCTGAACAATTATTTAATTTTTGTTTAGAAAAAAATTAAAAAAATATTATTTTAATAATTATAAATTTCTTAAATAATTTTGTAATTTTACCAATTCTATTGCTTCTTCAGCTTTAAATTCCATTAGTTTATTTGTTAAAGGATGATATAAAACTAATTTATAAGCATGCAAAGCTTGACCATTTAGTTTAACAGGTAGTTTTACATTTGGTCCATAAACTTCATCACCTAGTATTCCATGTTTAATATAAGATAAATGCACTCTTATTTGATGTGTTCTACCTGTTTTAAGTTCTAATTCTAAAAGAGTATATTTATTACTGAATCTTTCTAAAACTTTCCAATAAGTTATTGCTTCTTTGCCATTTTCTAGAACACACATTTTTTTTCTATCAATAGGATTTCTACCTATTGGTTTATTAATTACACCTGTATCATCTTTTACATTTCCTATAACAAAAGCTTTATAATATCTTTTAGCAATTTTATTTTTTATTTGTTCAGATAAAGATTGATGAGCAATATCACTTTTAGCAACAACAATTAACCCTGTAGTGTCTTTATCTAATCTATGAACTATCCCTGGTCTTATTGTTCCGCCTATACCTGATAAATTTTTACAATGATACAATAAAGCATTTACTAATGTATTGTCTTCATTTCCATTTGCAGGATGAACAACGAAATTTTTAGGTTTATTTATTACAATAATATGTTCATCTTCATAAACTATATTTAAAGGTATATTTTGTGGTTCAACTGATAATTCTTTAAGTGGTGGTATAAATATTGATATATTATCATTTAATTTAACTTTATAAGATGACTTTGTAGATAAATTATTGACTTTTATATTATTTTCTTCAATAAGACTTTGAATTCTATTTCTTGTTAAATCTAATTTTTCAGCTAAAAATATATCTAATCTTTTATTAATATCATCATTATTAGAAACTATTATTTCCTTATATTCCATAAAGCTAATTAAGAAAATATTTCTGATTTCAATTTTTGTATATCTTTTTCTATATCTTGACAAATTCCTAATAATGAACTAATAACTTCATTATTACCTTGTAATTTCATAAACATAATATCATTTTTTGCTTCTTGTTTTTGATGATTAAGAAAGTTTGATTTTACTACTTTTATATAATCTTTTAATAATTTATCTGACTTTATATCTATATCATCCAAAGATAGTATCTGAGATATAATACTTTGTTCTTTTGATTCTGTAAAATTTTTTAAAAGTTCATTCCAAGTTACAGGTTTCTCTAATGTTGAATTTTCAAAAATAAAATTTTTTATTTTTTCGTGTATTTCATCAAAAAATTTTGTATCTTCTAATTTTTCCTTAATGTAATTTATAGCTTTTGATCTTTCAATTAAGAAATATATAATACCTTGTTCAGCTTTTACATATTTTTTTACTTTATTAAAATTTTCTAGTGTTTTTTGAATAAATAATTTTTTTTGAGGAGTCATGTAAAATTCATTATTAAGTTTTTTAAAGTTAATATTAAAGTTATTTTTATAATATTCCTCTTTGTTATTTCTATATTTAAGAGAATTTAACCTTTGTCTTATATCAGCTTCTTTAAATTCTAAGGTATTATTTCCAATTTTAAAATTAATTATTTTATTTATCATTTCATTAACTTGAATAGGATGGTCTATTTTCAAAAGTAATTCTATACATTTATCGAAAACTTCTTTTTTACTTTGTAAATTATCTACTTGCCAAGAGTTTAGTATTTTAGTTAATTTAAAGTCAAAATATAATTTTTTATTATTTATAACTTCTTGAAATTCTTCTTTACCATTTTTATTTAAAAACTCATCTACATCTTTAGAATTTGTTATTTCTAAAACATAGAGATCTATATTATCATTTTTAGATAAATCTTTTAATATAGAAAAACTTCTTTCAATAGCTAATTGACCAGCATTATCAGAATCATAAGCTATTACAATATTCTTTGTATATTTCAATATTTTTTTTCCTTGATTTGGAGTAAGTGCTGTTCCTAAAGAAGCAATAGTATTCTCAAAACCATGTATATGACATCTAATTACATCAAAATATCCTTCTACTAATATAACATAATCTTTTTTGAGAATATCATTTTTAGCAATATCAAGAGAATATAAATTATCACCTTTTGTATATATTAAAGTTTCAGGAGAGTTTATATATTTAGCTTGATTATTTTCTTCTATTATTCTACCACCAAAAGCAATAGTCTCACCTCTTTCATTTTTTATTGGAAAAATAATTCTGTCTCTAAATCTGTCGTATAATTCACCATTAGATTTTTCTAAAAAAAGTCCAGATTCTTTTAGTTCTTCATATGAAAAATTTTTTTTTAAATGTAAATAAAGTGAATTCCAGTTATTAGGAGCATAACCAATTTTAAATTTATTTATTATATCATTATTAATATTTCTTGAGTTCAAATAATTTATTGCTTTAACTCCATAGTCCTGATGATTAATTATCCATTGATAAAAATCTAAACTTAACTTGTATATTTCCAATAATTTAGCTTTTACATTAATATATTGATTAGATTTATTTTGTTGATTTATATCAATTCCAATTCTTAATGCTAATGCTTGTAATGCTTCTTTAAAATCTACTTTGTAATAGTTTTTATAGAACTCAAAAATATTTCCACCAACACCACATCCAAAACATCTAAATATTTGTTTTTGTTGATTTACAATAAACGAAGGTGTTTTCTCTTGATGAAATGGACATAATCCTTGATAATTACTTCCAGATTTTCTTAAAACTACATGTTCTGATATTAAATCAAGTATATCAATTTTTGATATTATTTCATCTATTATAGAACTATTAGTGTTTATCATCAAACATTAAAAATAAAATATGCAATTTTATAAATATAATATTTAATATTTTAATACAAAAATAATTTACAATTTCTTATTTTTACTATTTTGATTAATATAACTTTAAAAAGATTCTAGTTATTAATATTACTTTAAGAAAAACAATATATTTTTTAAATCAACTCATAATTTTATATATGTATGATTTTATAGTTATTGGAAGTGGTTATGGTGGCTTATCAATAGCTACTTTATTAAGTAATATAGGTTTATCAATACTTATATTAGAATCACACACAAATATAGGTGGTTGTGCTTCATTTTTTAAGAGAAAAGATTTCTTATTTGATGTAGGAGCAACAACATTAAGTGGAATAAAGAAAAATCAACCATTAGGTAAATTATTCAATATTTTGGATTTAAAACCAAAACTAAAAAAAATGAATATAGGCATGATTGTATATAAATCTAATGGAGAAAAAGTAATAAGATATTCACAAAAAGAAAAATGGATACAAGAATGTGAAAAAAAATTTTATGATACTTTAGCAAACTATAAAGGTTTTTGGAATGAAGTTTATAAAATTGAAAACTTAGCTTGGGACTTAATAGACAAAAATAATAATTTACCGCCAAGATGTTTAAAGGATTTTATAAATTTATCTAGTGTAAATAATTTAAAGTTTATAAACTTGTTATCTGGTCTTTTTTTTCCATTAAAAAAATTACTAGATAAATATAACATAAAAAATCAAGACTTTATAAATTTCATAGATAATCAACTTATAATAAGTACTCAAAACAATTATTTAAACTCTCCTTATTTAACATCATGTATGGGATTGGCCTATCCTTCAGAAATCTATTATCCTTATGGTGGTATAAATTCAACATTAGAACTTTTATTAAATAAATTTAAAAGTAATGGAGGTAATATTAAGCTTAAGCAAGAAGTTATAAGTATAAAAAGAAAAAAAGATTTTTATTTAGTTAAAACTAAAAATAAGAGTTATGTATCAAAAGGTATAATATCAAACATACCTATATGGAATATGAAAAATATTACAGAAGGTCAGATAAAAAAATATTTTGAAAATATATCATATAAATTTGATAAAGCACCAGGAGCTTTTACAATTTATTTTGCAGTAGAGAATAAATTTAATATAGAATCTTGTTATTATCAAATACATACTGATGAAAAAATACCTTTTTGTACAAGTAATTCTTTTTTTGTATCATTTTCTATGGATGATGACTACTATAAAGCACCAAAAGGCTATAGAACTATTACTATATCAACTCATACAGATGTTGAAGAATGGCAAAATTTAGATAAAAAGGATTACATTAGTAAAAAATGTTTAATCGAATCCTTTATAATGCAAAATTTATACAAAGTATTTCCTGAAATGAAAAATTTAGAAAAACTTTATTTTTTGTCAGGCACACCAAAAACTTTTGAATTTTTTACAAAAAGATATAAAGGTTTTGTTGGAGGCATACCTCATAGCATAGATAATAATTTTTTATTATTATTACCATCAAATGTAACATCATTTGAAAATTTATATCTTGTTGGTGATACAGTTTTTCCTGGTCAAGGAATACCTGCTGTTGTTCAAGGTTCTTTAAATGTGCTTTACCATATAGAAAAAAACTTTAAATAGTTTTATTTTTTGAGAATTTTTCTAAAAATTTTAAGCTTGATGAAATTTTTGAATCAGAAAACATAAATTTTAAAAAGTTTTCAAACATATCAATTGTATTTTGACTATATTTATACCACCAAAACTTTTTAGTATTGTAATTATAATCAACATGAATATGTTTAGGTTGTACAAATTCCATAAATCCAAATTTACCATGTGTTCTACCTATACCACTTTCTTTATATCCTCCCCATGGTGTTTGACATAAAGCATAAGTTGATAAACAATCATTAATATTTACAGAACCAGCTTGTAGTTTTGAAGCTATTCTTTTAGCCTTTTCTATATCTTTAGTCCAAATACTAGCTGATAATCCATAAATACTATTATTAGCTTTTTCTATAGCTTCATCATCATTTTTAAAAGTCATTATCGGCATAACAGGACCGAAAGTTTCATCAGTAACTATTTTAAAAGAGTCATCAACTTTTGTAAGAACTGTTGGCTTATAAAAATAACCTGGTAAATCTAAGTTTCTTTGACCACCTATTAAAATCTTTGCACCTTTACTTTTTGCTTCATTTACATGATTTTCCACAATTTCTAATTGCTGTAAGCTTATCATAGCTCCTACATCAGTAGTTTTATCAAGCCCTATTCCTTGTTTTAGCATGCTTGTTTTTTTTACAACTTCATAAATAAACTCATCAGCTATATCTTCATGAACATATACTCTTTCTATTGAAGCACAAACTTGACCAGAATTTGTAAAAGCTCCCCAAACTGCACCAGAACTAGCATAATCTATATTAACATCTTTTAAAACTATCATAGGATCTTTACCACCTAATTCAAGTACAACAGGTGTTAAAGTTTTAGCTGCTGTTTCCATTACTTTTTTACCAGTACTAACACTTCCAGTAAAAACTATTTTATTTAATCCTGATGAAACTAATTGAGAACCTGTTAATCCATGACCTGTTATAACTGAAAAAACACCTTGGGGTAATCCTGATTCTTTAAATACTTTTTCTATTTCCAAACCTATAAAAGGTGTATGTTCAGAGTGTTTTAATATAACACAATTACCACATGTAAGAGCCATAACTATTTGTCCCATTGGAATAGAAAATGGAAAATTCCATGGCGATATGATACCAATTACTCCTAAAGGCTCATATTCTATATAACTTTTTTTGTTTAAAAGATTCCATTTTCCTAAATTTATATTTTCACTAGAAAGAATATTTTCAGAATTTTTAATTACATAATCTATTAGTTCTAATGTAGGCATAATATCAGCAGTTATAGCTTCTACAAAAGGTTTTCCATTTTCTTTACTTATTAATTCAGCTATATTATTTAAATTTTTCATTATATAATCACTTACTTTTTTCATATATTTACAACGTTGTTTTATAGTAAGTGATGCCCACTCTTTAAAAGATTTCTTAGCTTTTTCTACAATTTCTTTTATTTCTTTTTCAGTGGTTACTTCTAATTCACCTATTATTTCTAAAGTTCCTGGATTTATAGATAATAATTTATTTAGTTTATTAAGAGTTTTCCTATCCTCAAGTAAAAGAGCCATTTTATACCTCATAAATGAATTTATAAGATAAATTATACAATGTTTTCACATTTTATAAAGGCTGATTATAAATTTTCTAAAAAACTAGATAAAATCAGCAAAACTTCTTTCAATTTTTCTAAAGTAAATGGTTCCTGTTATAATAAATATCGTTGAAATAATTATTGATAAAGTTAATTGTATAGGTAAATATTGACTGTACTTATCTAATAAAATATACCTAAAAGACTCTATTATACCAGTCATAGGATTTAATGAATATAAGATTATCCATTTATTAGATATGATTTCACTTTTAAATCCAACAGGTGAAATATACAATCCAAATTGTATTAAAAAAGGTATTAAATGTTTGAAATCTTTATATTTAGTATTTAATGCTGATAACCAAATACCAAAACCTAAAGAGCAAAAAATTGTAAGTAATATTAAAACAGGTAGTAATAATATTTTCAATGATGGTAAATATTCATACCAAAACATTAATATTATTAAAATTGAAAAAGAAATTAAAAAATCTATTAAACATACAAGAACAGTACTTAATGGTATTATTAATCTTGGAAAATATACTTTTGTAATCATATTTGCATTAGAAATTACACTAGAACTAGCTTCACTTATAATTGAAGAAAATAATTGCCAAGGTATCATTCCTGAAAATACTAATAAAGAATATGGTATATTATCAGAAGGTAACTTTGCTATTTTGCCAAAAACTATTGTAAATATTATCATAATTATAAGTGGTCTTATAATTGCCCAAGCTACACCTATAGCAGTTTGTTTATATCTAACTAAAAAATCTCTTAATGAAAGAAAATATAGTAATTCTCTATAATCCCAAATTTCTTTCCAATATTTTTTTATACTCTTATTTGGTTCTATTATTATATCAAATTCTTCATCCATTTTTTTTGTATTCTACTTCTAATAATTTATCTAACTCTCCTTTATTGTCTAATTCACATAAATCATCATAACCACCTATTGGTATATCATTAATGAATATTTGTGGTACAGTCATTCTCCCTGATTTTTCCTTAACATATTCTTGTAAATTAACATCATAAGTAATATCTATTTCTTCAAATTGAACATTTTTTTTATTTAATAAATTCTTTGCCCATGCACAATAGGGACAATATGATTTTTTATACATTATTACTTTTGCTTTTGTCATATTTAATAAAACTAAAAATATACATTACATAATAAGTATATGATGTTTTACTGAAAATTTTAAAATTATATATAATTTTTCACTCGAAATGCAACACTTACCAATTTAATTTGAGGTTTTACTACTAGACACAACTTTCTTGAAAACTCTCTTAAATGATCTGTGATCTGTCTTTTTGAATGTTAAATCTACTACTTTATGTTCATTTTCTAATAAACTATTTAGAAAGTCTATTATTAAATCTTTATTTGCTTCCTCTCCAAATAGTTTCTTAAAGCCAAAGTCTGTAAAGGGATTTATATATCTCTCTTTCATAATAAATCAATAATAATTCTATAAAATATTATATAATTTTCACGAAGAAATTAATAGCTAGTGATTTTTAATTTAATTTATCAAGAAGTCTAATAATTCTATAACACTTCTAAGGAGTTGAAGCAACTAGAATAAATGATCTTTTTAACAAATCTTTTTTTGAAAAGTAGTGTGGTTCTTCTTCTGACAATATTCTTCTTTCACTAACAGGTTTTAAAAGTTCATAACACATTTCAGCTATTTTTGTTTGATAAGCTGCTAAAGTCCATTTTCCAAAATGAGTAGTTCCTCCTTCATATAATTGTTCCTGATATTCTTCAAAGGTTGTAACATATCCAGCATAACCATTTGTATAACAAGAAAGTATTATTTTTTTTACTCCTCTTTTACTTAATATAGATAATGCAGTTTTTTTTAATCTTTTGCCTGCTGTAGTTGTAAATTCAGCTGGTAATCCAATAATAGCTACGGAATCTATTATAAATATTTGAAGAGGTAATATATTTGGTGTCCAAGGTTGCCATCCTATAGAATTTGTTTCATATAAATTACGCATATAAGCAATTATTGGATCAGCTTTATCAGGTATAATTAAATTTTTTAGATCTTTAGTTCCTAATACTTTATGTTCTTGCATTTCAACTATTATTAGTTTATTACCATGGGTTTCCTTTTTCATTTTTATATTTTTCCTATATTCAACTCTTACTTGAGAAAGAAGTTTTTCTATAAAACTAGAAGTGCTTGTTAATAAGCTTAATGCAAATCCTATTTCTGGACTTATTCCTGGTCCTTCAGCAGTTCCCAATAGAGAACTAACTCCTAATGTTGCTTTACCTGTTCTTTGATTTTTCAAGTTATTTGAAAAAATAGGATTAACTTCTATGTCTGAAAAATCAAAGTAATAATGTATGTAATCTATATCATCTTTTAATTCTATTTGATTTTTTTCATCAAAGAAAATTTCTTTAGCTTTATCTGATTGTATTAGACCATTAAATTTTGCACTTTTAAAATCATCTTCATACTCACCTCTACAATATTTCATGCCTTCAAAATATTGAAAATTAGGACTTACATCACCACAAGCACCTTGAGTAAAAGCAGCCACAAAATTATTATTCATAAATTTATTTTTTATATAATTTTCAAAATCATTAGCAGCATAACCTTTATTATCAGAGTTTATTAAATAATTATCATTATGAACACTTGTACAATGAACAGCAAAAGAATTAATCATTCCAACAGGTTTATTGTCTAAATCAGTTATTTTTAATAAACTCATTTTTCTATCAACAGCTAAATGTCTATTAGAAAAACTAAATTTTTCAACATCAGGATTTTTATTATATGCTGCAATAGAACGATTAAAAGCAACTCTTTTTTCAGGCTCTATAATACCACTATTGAAATATATTTTGGCATCTTGTAAATTTTTATATGCATTTACAATAGATTCTATAACGCCATTTACATATTTTTCATAAACTTCAAAAGAAAAACCTGGATTTGTTATATTGTAAATTAAATAATGAGAATGCCCACCGGGTGCACTGTGAGTATGAGTTGCATTTATCATTAAATTATCTTCAGTTATTTCTATGTAAGGATATAATTTATTTAATTTTTTTACTACACCTTGTTTTAAAGCTATTGTGCAAAATATTATTTCAACACAAACAAAAGCAAGTAATTTATTATTTTTTTTAATAATAAAAGCTCTTGATTTTAGAGGAGTAGAAGCACCAAGAACAATATTTGTTCCAAGCTTGCCCCAACCTAACATTCCTATTCCATTTATATTTGGAGTTATATCACTTATAGCAACACCTACTTTTAACATTTAAAGCCTCAAAATAACTAATAAAATTATATTGAAAAATAGTAAATTTACATTGAATTAAATATAATTTTTTATTGTTTCTCATAATTATTTACATATTTTTTGTAAAAGATGTTATAATGATTTTTATACTTGTAAGGTTCTTATGAAAAGAAAAAAATAATAAATTTATTTTTATCTTCATTGTATCAATTAGAAATGTCTCTGAAAGAATTTTTTTAAAAGGTGGTTCATATATAGACTCATCTAATTCAGGATTATTTTTATTAAACTCCGTATACATTAGAATTAATTATTCCATCCTAATTAATCCTGATTAATCATAATTAATACTAAAAAAGTGTTGTATTTTAGTGAAATACTAATATGTAAAGTAATGTAAATATTTCACTGTATGGCTAAAACTATTGTCATATCTAATTTGTAAAATTGGTAAGTGTTGCATTTCGAGTGAAAAATTATACTTCATATTAATTTATTTTTTTTATAAATAAAACAAATAGATTATATAATATTTTAAATGAAAATCAAAATACTTTATAGTTACCTTTTTCATATTCAAAAGCAAATAAACATACTAAAAAAATATATCAATTTAGATATTTTAAATTATCTTCCTGAAGATTTTTTTAAACTAATTTCTGGAATAAAAGAAGAAGTTACTATTAAAGGTAAAAATGATTTTTTAGTTGATACTATTATATTTCTTATTTATTTTAAAATAATAAATGGTAGTAATATTACTTTTGAATTACAAAAAAATATTTTAAAAATAAATAATACTGATGTTTTCAATAATTACATAGATAATGTGAAAGATTTAATTTTAAAAGAAGATTTAGAAAAAATAAATTTTCCAGATATACCAATTGTTATACTTACATATAATAGATATAAACAATTGAAAGAGTGTATAGAAGAATATAAAAATAACTTGAAATTATTTAATCATAACAAAGTAGAGATATTTGTTTCTGATGATTCTGATATAGATTACTTTCTAATAGAAAATAAAAAACTAGAAAACATCTTTAACATAAAAGTTATAGATCCTCGAGAAAAAACTTTATTTATACAAAAAAAATTCAATAAATTTAAAAATGATTATATTTACTACGTCTTTGGTGGTCATAATGTAAAGCCTTCTTATGGAAAAAATAGAAACTTTGTATCTTTATATTTTTATGATAAATCTTTTATAAGTTTAGATGATGATTCTTTACCTTATACATTAACTATTAAACCAAAAACTATTTATAATTACATAGTAAATTTAGATTACATATCTGAAAGCAATTTAAACTCAATACAAGTGGATAATAAAGAAACATTTTTATTACCTGTAGATTTTTACACTTATTATAAATTTTTTGGAAAAGAATTAATGTTTTCAAAATATTGTGGAACGAAAGATATGGAGACCTATTATCTTTTACTTAAGCAAATGAATTTTGATTTGAAAGAGCTTGGAGTAACAAATGAAGAAAGACTAAAACCTGACTATTTTTTATATGATAAAAAAATAAATGTAGGAGCTGGTATTCATACTTTATGTACATATTTTCCAAAGGATTTTAAAAATAAAATAACAATTTCTTCAAATTACAGAATTGAAGATTTGATAATAGGTGCTAATTATTATATAGAAAAAAATATCATGCCGTTAGAAGTAGCTTTTTCTATTTTTCATAATAGGGAAAAAATAGAAAATATTGATAAAACTTCTATAGAAAATCAAATATTTACAAAAGAAATATACCCAAAATATTTAGAACTTTTAAATTTACTAGGTCAAAATGACTTCTTTAATAAATTTTCATTATATATTAATAATAATTTTATAAATATAGATAAAAATAAAATTCTTGATACTAAAGGATATATTAATTATTTACATAAAATATATTCTAATGCTTTAAGAAATTGTCAGAATTCTATAGATAAAGGAAATTTAATTAGTATTTTAAATGTATTTTCAGAATTAAGTCTTATTTCTGAAGATGATCTAAAAAATAAAATGGAAAATTTTACAAATATAATTTTTAAAGAATTAGCTAGAAACTTTATAATATACAAGTATATAGAATACTTTTAGGTTTTAAAAATAAAAAATAATTTTCTATTTAAAAAATATTTAATTAAAATTAAAAACAAAATGTTCTTTTTTAACAAAAATTTAATTTACATATTTCAAAGTTAATTTTATAATTAAAAAAGTTATTATATTTTTTACAGGAGGAGAATAAGCAAATGGCTGACGTCCGTATTAGTGCGAGAACTACTTTAGGAACAATAAACAGATGGATAGAAGTTATTTCTGGTAATTTAGTAGGTTCACAAATAATCGGCTATAAAGGAACCAGAATGAGCTTCGGAGACTCATTAGTTGATGTAGTTAGAGGTGGTACAGGATCAACAGGTAACGTAGGTGGTATTAACCCAGTTCAAATTAGTAGTGGAGGTATATCAGTAGGTGGTACAACAACTGATTACAAACAAGGTTCATTAATACAAACAGGTAATAACCTTGATTTATCGATTCAAGGAAATGCTTTCTTCACCATAGCTGACTCATCAGGAAAAATTATATATACAAGAGCTGGTGAATTTAGCTTTGATGACCAAGGTTATTTAGTAAATAAAGAAGGTAACTTTGTGTTAGGATTGTATGATAGAACTAGAGAAATACTACAAAAAAATAATTTAGCAGATATAACAGCTGGAGCAAGTGGCATTACATTACAATTCAATGTTGCTTTATATGGTACTAATCCAAACGCTGGACAAACAGGAACATTTTCTTTTGTGAATGTTATTAATGCTGGTGCTCAATATAGTATAATGAATTATTTAAAAGATCCAAATGTTGTAAACAGAGATAGAGCTGTTGGAAATGCATTTGTTCCTTCTGGAAGATTAGAAGAAGCAGGTGTAGGAACTACAAATTTAGAAAGCACGACAGGATATCAAATAGGTACAATAAATGGTGTACCTATTAGAGTAAAATTACCAGCTGACTTAAATGTTGCAACAAGAACAAGTTTAGATAATGCAAAATTAATAGCAGCTGCTATTAATGAACAATCTATTCAAACAGGTATTGCAGCTTCAGTTGTAATAAATTTAAATGACCAAAATCAAGCAACACTGGTTTTAGGTCATGTTAATAGAGTAATTGCTGAATCTTCAGTTAGAATGCCAACAAATCCTCAAGCAAATGATATTAGAGATACACTAACAACAAACGAAACTGGTTTGATAAGAACATATAGGGATAATAAAAATAATTTATTTTTTGCAATAAATTCTTTATCTTTATTTGGTAAAGCACCAAAGTATAGACCAGAGCCTGGTGATGTATTTAGCTTTGATGGAACTGGTGCTTTGATTAACAATTCAAAAGGTAAAGATGCTGATTCAGCTCCTCCTTTCAATACAGGTATTCACGTAGCAGTTACCAAATTTGCAAACGCACAAGGTCTTGAGAGAAGAAGAGGTGGTTCACAGTTCTACTATACAGAAGCAACAGGTGGTGTTGTTGTTGGTTTTGCTGGTTTATCTAGAAATTCACAAATAAGTAGTAAATTAGGAATAGAAGAAAATGGTGTTTCTTCTATAGGAGTTGAAAATGTTATTATATCTCAAGCATTAGAATCTTCTAATACATCTGTAACTGATGCTTTACCTGAATTAACAGTTGCACAAAAAACATTTACTTCTAATACTAAAGTAGTTAACGTAGGTAATACTATTGTTGATGACTTAAATGGTTTGATAAGATAGTTAGTTTTATTACTCTCCTTTTTAGGAGAGTTTTTTTACTATTTTCTAAGTTTTTTGATATACTTAATTTTATAATAAGTGAAATATTTCTTTTTGCTATGATAAGCAAGTGAATATACTTTCTAAAAACTACGAAATAATAAAAGAGATTGGAAGAGGAGGCATGGGCCTAGTTTATTTAGCCCATGATAAGAGACTAGATAGAAAAGTTGCATTAAAGGTATTACAGCTTGATCCAAATCTAGATGAAGAAGATAAACAAAAAACTGTTAATAGATTTTACATAGAAGGACGTTCTCTTGCAAAACTAACTCATCCTAATATTGTAAGTATATATGATATTGGCGAAGAAGATGGCCAATATTATATGATAATGGAATTTTTAGAAGGTAAATCTCTTGCAAAACTTTTACAAATAAAGTCACCATTTTCTGTAGATTTAGTTATATCAATAGGTATTCAGATAACAAATGCTTTAGCATATATACATGAAAGAGGAATATTACATAGAGATATTAAACCAGGTAATATAATACTTTCAGAATCAGGTATTGCTAAATTGACAGACTTTGGACTTGCAAAACTTACAGATACAAAGTATTCATTAACTCAAACAGGATCATTATTTGGTAGCTTAGTTTATATACCACCTGAACAAGCATTGGGTTCTAAGAATCTCGATAATAGAGCAGATATATATTCTTTAGGAGTTACTCTTTATGAACTAGTAACAGGAGTTTCTCCATTTCAAGACGAAACAATAGCAGTTGTAATAAGAAAAATATTAGAAGAAACTCCAGCTAATCCTAGCTCTATAATTAAAAGTATTCCAAAAGAATTAGATGAAATAATATTGAAAGCTATAAAAAAATCTCCAGACGAAAGATATAAAAATATATCAGAAATGGAAGCAGATTTAATAAAATTAAAAGAAAAAAGAGAAAAGAAAAATGAAACTATATCTCAAGAGATTATAAAAGAAGAAGAAACACATGTTTTCTCAGGTAAAATAGAAGATAGTTTTTTAATATCAACAATAATAGAATTTTTATCCTTAAATAATAACACAGGTAGATTAAATTTTAAACTAAATAATGAGATAGAAGCTTCAATATACATTTTTGAAGGAAATATAACTCATGCAGAAGTTGGAAATTTAACAGGACTAGATGCAATAACTCATATACTATGTTGGAAATATGCAAGAGGTGAATTTTCTTTTAGTAAAGATTACAATGGAGAAAAACTATTTTATAAATCTCTAGGAACTATGACTGTAAGACAAATTTTAGATTCAGCTAATAATAGAATAAATTCATGTTTGTATAGAAAATATTTACATAACAAATTACATAATTTAAATAAAAGTATATCAGCAATAAAAGAGGAATTACCCATATCAGAAAATAATATTGTAAAAAAGAAATTTATTGATAAATTTTCTAAAAGAAATAATATAAAATTACATGAATTAATATCAAAGACTCATAGTTCTGAAATAGATTCTTGTAATTCTTTGTTTGAAATGCTTCAAGATGGCATGTTATCTAATATATCTAATCTTGATAAAGAAGTTCCTTATTCTCATCTATTGCATGTTGTAAATATTATTTCTAAGTATACTGATAAATCAATAGCATTAAAATTTGTAGCTAGTAAAAAAAATGAACTAAATTTAAATAATCCTAATAATGTTGTAACAATAAAACAACTATATAGACTTACAAATCTTGCATATAAAGAATTCTATTCATTATTACCTGATAGAAAAAATAAGTGGATAGAATTAAGAGAACAAATAAGAGAATATTTAAGTAGTTTAGTATTTGAATAACAAGTTTTTATTTACAATTATGATAATACAAGAATGACTATTTTATTAATAATGAACTAAAAAACTGTTTGTATTCTAATAAAACTGAATTCAAAAATTAGTTTTTATAAAGAAAAATATAATAAATTATATTCAATGTTTGAAAATTTAAAAATTTTAGATAGAAAAATTATTAATGAAATGATATAAGCAAAATTTTAAATTAGTTTGAAACTTCTAGTATAGATATTGCTTTGTAATTATTATCAAGATTATATGTTGCTGTTATTGTAACTTTACCTTCTTTTATAGCTGTAACTTTTCCACTTTGATCTACAATAGCAATAGTATTATCTGATGATGCCCAAGAAACATTGCTATTTATTTGATTATCTACTAAATAAACTTCTGCTTTTAAAATTTTACTTTCACCGATTTTAAGTTTAAGGCTAGATGGTATTATTTGAATATGTGAAACAAGTTTTTTCTTTAAAACAGTTAATTCTATTACTGCAAATATATCTTTATTATTTTTCAAAGAAACACTTATTAATGTCTTTCCTTCTTTTACAGCTCTTAATTTACCTGTGTTTGCATTTATTAAAGCTATATCATTATTTTTAGATGACCATACTATATCATTAAGAGACAATGCAGAATTTTTTATATCAATGTAATTATTCATATCTATCTCCTGAAATTCTTCTAAATCTAGTTTAGTTAATTTCAAGTTTAATTGTTGCCTTAATGTTTTTCCACCAATTAATAAAGAAGAATCAGAAGAAGAATTTGATTTCTCCTTGCCAAGATTTATAATTAAATCTGGATCTACAACACAGGAATTTAAAAATATAAATAATAATAAAAATACTTTCTTCATATTAGTTAAAAATATTATTACAATAAAAATTATAACATTTACTTTATAAATGTAGTTTTTTAAAGTAGCTTACTAGTTTCTAATAAAAAATTGATTTATATTCTATCATAATTTATAAAAGAATAATTTTCAAAATTTTGTTTATATGTTATTTTCCAATTTAAATGTTCTCTTATTTTAAAAAATTTATCACAATTATAATTTCCTAAAACTTTTGTTACATATATTTTATTTACAAAAGGAAAAAATAAATTATATATTTCTTCTCCACCTATAATCCAAGCATTATTATAATTTTCCAGAACTTTATCTATACTATTAAAAAAAAACGCAATTATCATAAGTATTAGTTATATTTTTTCTTGTTAAAACTATATTCATTCTTTTTGGAAGTGGATTATTATTTTTTTTTAAAATACTTTCAAAAGTGTTATAACCCATTATTACATTATTATTCAAAGTTAATTCTCTGAACCTTTTTAAGTCATTTGGTAAATACCAAGGTATAGAATTATTTAAACCTATACCAAATTTATCATCATAAGCTACTACTATTTTGTAATTGTGATTCATATAGTTTTTTTACTTATTCCACTCTTCTATTGAAAAATATTCTTCCTATTAACTAATAATATTCTTCATAAGCATAACCATATTCATCTTTGTATTTTCTTTTAGCTCCTTCTAAAAGGATTCTAGCTTGTGTATTTGACGGATCTAATTTTAGCACTCTTTTAAAGCAATCAATAGCTTTTTCTAATCTTCCTAATTCAAGGGAAACTTTACCATATTGTATAAAGCCTTCTACAAAACTTGTATCAGAAAGACAAGCTTTCCTTATATATTCAAGAGCTTTATTTATTTGACCATTTTTTTGATAAATTTTACTTAAATAACAATTACTAATATTTGTATATCTTTTATCTATTTGCATCAATTTATTAAAAGCATCTATAGCTTTAATTGATTTATCATTTTCAAAATATGAAACAGCTAAATTTAATAATGCTTGTGGATCTTTTTCATTGTATTTCACATGCTCTTGATACATATCAATAGCACTAGCTATTTTTCCTGCTTTTCTATAAGCATTAGCAAGTAATTTCTTTACATTACTAGAATTTGGATCTATTTTTAAAATTTTCTCATATAAATCTATTGCATCATCTACTTGATTAGCTTCATAATAAACTAATGCTAAATTTTTCATTGCTGTAAGATTATTTGGTTCTATTGAAATAGCTTTTTCATATTCTCTCATCGCTCTATTAATATTATTATTTTTATGAAAACAAACTCCTAAATTTATATAAGAATCGGCATCATTTGGATTAATATCTATTGCTTTCATGAATCTTTCTATAGCATTATCTATATTATTATTTTCAAGTTCTTGAATTCCGAGATATTTATGAAGTAAGTAGTTATCTTCATCCTGATAAGTTTTATCAATGTTTTTTAATTGTTCATAAGCTAAATCTTTTCTACCTTTTTTATAATTAATGATTGCAATATTTATTTTGGCAGATATATTATTTTTATCTATTTCTAATATTCTTTGATAAGTTGAGTTTGCTTTATCTAATGCACCTAATTTTGAATATAATTCACCTAGTAATAAATAAGCATCTATAAATTTATTATTACTTTTTACTACATTTTCTAATCTTTTTATTGCTAATTCATTTTCTCCTTTATTAATATATAAGTTTGATAGTTTGTATTGTAGATTATGATTATCTGGTGTATTTTTAACTGCAAAAGTTAGATATTCAATTGACTTGTCTATATCGTTTTTTTCTAACATTATATCTGATAGTTTTTCATAAATTTCAGATTTTTTGTTTTTATCTTCAAACTTAGATATAGCTTTTTCATAGTACAAAATAGCATTATCATAATCTTGTAGTTCTTTATAACAGAATGCAATATTTAATAAAGCATCAGGTAATTCTTCTAGCTTTAAACAATTATTGTATTCTTCTATAGCTTCTTTGAAATATTCTTTATTTTGCAAGTCTTCACCTTTTGCAAGATATGCAAGAATTATTTTTTTCTTTATCTTTTGATTATCTTTATCTTTTTTTAGTAAATCATTCAGTTCTTTTATAGCCAAATCAAATTTTCGATTTTTTATATTAATAGATGATAAATTTATTTTTGCTTCTACATTTTCCGGATCATTAAATAAAATTTCTTTAAACTCTATGCTTGCTGATATAAAATCACCTATTAACATGTAAGTTAGACCTAGTTTGTTTCTAATTGACACGCTATCAGGTTTTTCTTCCAATGCTTTTTCTAAATAAGGTATAGCTTCTTTATACTTTTTATTTTTTAATAAAGAAACAGCTTTTTCATAATTATTTATCTCTACATTTTCTTCAAAAATATTTTCTTCTTTATGAGCTTGATTAATTTCATTAATAAATTTAGAATTTGCCTTAACTTTTAGGACCCTATCAGTATATTTTTTGTATAAATCATTAAATTTATTAATTATTGACATAAATTATATTATATATTAAATAATAATAAATGTAAATTTTTGAAATTGAATTTATATATAAAAAGAAATTATACTATATAAAGTAATGTTATACTATTCTATATAATTGAAAAAATCTAAAGTTAATATGAAAAAATTTATAAAAATATTAATATTATCAAATTTATTTTCCTGTACATATAATTTTAATGATAAAGAAGAAAATAAATCTGATTTTTATATTCCATATATTGCTAAAGATTTAAATGGTAATACTGATATTTACTTAATTGACATAAAAGGTAAAAATAAAATTAGGGTAACAAATGATGTTTATGAAGAATCTGATCCATCTTTATTACCTAATGGTCAAATATTATTTTCTTCAAAGAGAACGGGAACTTGGCAAATATACACAATAAGTCCTAATGGAGAAAATTTAAAAGCTATTACTAATGATAAGGGAATTAATAATTATAGACCTAGTTTAACAATAGATGGAAGAATTATTTTTGTATCCGATAGAGATGTAAAACCTAATATATATTCTATTGATTTTGACGGAAGTAATTTAATAAGATTAACTGAAGGTGATGATTATTTTGATTATCCTTCACCGTTGGATGATGGTTCAATAGTATATCTATCTAATAAAGAAACTAAATGGCAAATATGGTCAATGAACGCTGATGGAACAAATAAGAAAAAAATAACAAATTTATTTTTTAATCCAATTTCTATTTCATCTATGCCAAGTTATGTAAAAGATTCAATAGTAACAATGCCACCACCAGATGATACATTTTTTGGAAGAAGAAATGTAGCATTAAGTAAGCTTACAAGCAAAGTAGTTTTTACAGCTAGAGATAATAAAGGAGATTTAGAAATATTTAGAATAGATATTGACGGAAATAATTTGAAAAATCTTACTCAAAGCCCAGGAATAGATGCCAATCCAATTGTTTTAAGAAATGGTAAAATTGCTTTTACTTCAGATAGAGACGGAACTTTTGATGTTTGGATAATGGAACCTGATGGTTATAATCCCTTTAATTTAACAAAGGAACCTAATTATGCAAGTACCAGATAAAAAATTATTATTAATAATAATAACTTTTTATTTTATTTCTTTTTCATTCTATAGCAAAAATGTTTATGCTGATAATTTAGACAAAATTAGATTAGAGTATTATAACAAAAATTATCAAGAAGCATTAAAATTACTTAAAATAGAAATAAATAAAAATCCAAATAATCATGAATACTATAAATTATTAGGTCTTATATATGAAGACTTATTTGAGCTAGATAAATCAATGGAAGCTTACAAAATGTATGAAAAATTAAAAAATAAGAAAGAAAAGATTGTTACAAAAATATCTCCTTTACCTAAATTAACTTCTTCACCATCAATTAAACCATTAAATAAATTAGAAAAAATTAAATCTACACCTATACCTTCAATATTAAAAAAAGATATTCCAAAAATTTCTCCAATACCTAGTAAATTAATCCCTACAATAAAACCTTTACCTTCACTTAAACCTACACCAATACCAAAATTAGTTAAAAACAATGAAAATAAACTTTCTATAAAAACAAATAATGATGGATGGGAAAACATTAGAATAAATAAAATTGAAAAAAAAAAAATCTATAAAATTAATTCCTAAAAATTCAATTGATTTAGAAGAAATAGAGAAACAAGCTGAAGATAATAAAGAGTTTTTATTAATTAATTGTAATATAAAATATTCTAAAAATATAATTATAAAGAGTAATACAGAACAAATTTTTGTAAAAGATTTTGATAACAAAAAATATAATTTATTTGCAATGAGTACTTTTATTTTTAAATATGAAGGAGATAAGCAAGCTAACAAATTTGAAGCAATACAAATTTCAGATTACTATCAACTTTCCTTAAAAGAAATAAGAAGTAATATTACAATGATTTTTGAAATAAATGAAAATGCAAAAATAAAAAGTTTAAATATAAAAGATTATAAAGAAATAGATATTAGGAATTACCAAATATCATAAAAAAAAACTATTAACTAACAACCTAAAGTTTTTAAAGCATCTTTTAGTGCTTGAGGAACAGCTTCAACTGCCTTTTTTAAAGCTTCATCACCAGCACTGCCAGCTAACTGAGCAGCTTGTATAGCTGCTTTTAATGTAGCTAATGCAGCATCTACTTGAGCTTTTTGTTCTGCACTTATACCTGATTTACCAGCTGCACATTCTAATTGTTTTACTAAATCATTAGCAGTAGTTGCACCTGTTGGAGCAGGACAACCTGTTAATGAAGCTAATACTAATGTTGATATTGCTACCATAGAAACAAATTTTTTCATATTTAATTTACCTCCCAAAAACAATATTCTAACATAGTAACATTTTTTTTTAAGTTAGTTTGATTTTCTTAAAATTATTTAAAGTAATAAAAATCATAAATTATTATGTTTTTTTCTATAAAATATATTTTTACATTTATGTTAAATTAATACTAAAATATTTAAATATATTGCATTAATGATTTATTTAAAATATAAAAAAAGAAATTATAATGATGAAATTTCAGGGGAAGGTATATATTTTAATTTAATACCGATAAATCCTAAGAAGTTTTTTGGAAATTGGAATAGAGAGTTTTATAAAATTTATAATTTTGAAGATATTATAACATTAGATGATCCAGAAAACTTATCAATTCAATTTGAAATATTAAAAAATCAGGTAAAAGAAATCTCTAATAATTTAGAAAGAAAAATAGATATAACAATACTGGCTTTAGGTTCAGGTTCTATTGTTAATAATATTTTAAAAAATATTGATTTTTTCAAGGATTACATTTCTAGTATCACATTAAGTGATTTAAAGGAAGTAAATATAAAAAGGTGGGAGAATTTTTCCGATTATAATATTAAAATAAATTGTATAAGTGGAAACTTGCTTGATGAAAATTTCATAAAAAGCTTTAAAACAGATTTATTTTATGCTAATGAATTATTAGGAGATTTACCAAACAGATTTGTTTATAAACAAAATGGTCATTTATATGATATAAGATTAGGTATATATTCACAAAACAGATTACCAAAATTAATAAAAAAAGAAGTAAAAAAAGTAATAAAAAGTATTTATTATAAAGGTATTTTTCCTAAAATTTTTACTCCAGAGATAGGAAAATTATTATCATTTGATATAGTTTATAAAAGAAGAATTTTTAATAAAGAATTAGAATATTATTTTAGGTTATATCCTGATAATTCAGTTTTTGCTATTTGTGATGATGCTATATTTTTAATACATAATTTATATAAACAATTAAACAAAGATGGAAAAATTTTATTAAATGATTATGGTTTCTTTTCTTTTGAAAACTTACATTTAATTCATAATTTTTTAAGGGAAGATAATAAAAATAATAATTTTGTAAGGAATTATTATGGTGAATTCACAACTGAACCGGCTTTGGAATTAATGTTTTTTAGATTAAAAAAAGTTGTAAAAAATATAAATATAACTAAAACAATTGATTTACTTTCAAAAATAATAAATTTTCCAAGAGAACTAATAAATTTAGATGGTGATAATAGAAACGAAATATTTTTTTATGAAAAAATACTTGAAAGATTAAATTATTGGAAAATAAATTATACTAATGATGTTATTTTTAAAATAATATCAGAATATATAATTGAATTAAAAGAAATCTTTTTTGATAATAATTGGCAAGATTATTTAGAAAAAGTAAAAATTTTGGCAAAACTAAAAGTTAATGAAATTAATTTAACTCTAAATAATAAAATATCCGAAGAAAGAAAAATAACATTAGAAAAAATTCTATTAGGTTTTTTTAATGATGATGATCATAGATTTTTAACTATAATAATAGAAAAGTAACTATTTTATAGTTTGTAAAGCTTTATCTAATATTTTCATTTGAATTTTAAATAAATTTATCATTGCTTCAAATTCTCTATACTTTATCATGTTATCAATTTGACTTTTAATAAAATCATCAGTGTTTATAAAAGTTGAAATTTTATCAATAGTTTGATTATCTAACTCGTTTGTTTGTTCAGCACCAACAATGTTTTGTATATCTTTTAAATTTTCTGTTCCAAAAAAATTTTTTAACTCTGCTTTTATTGCTTTAGAAATTTCACTCAAATTTTCTTTTATCTCATCAGGATTATTAGAAAGATTTAAATTGTATTGAGGTATTGCAGAACCTTTATTTATATTAGTTAATTTGTAATTATCGTTAATTTCTATACTTGTTTGTTCTTTTTCTATTTCTAATTGATTTGTAGAATTAGAATTATTTAGTTTCTCTAAATTCGATAAATTTGTAAAATTATTTACTTTTAATTCCATCTTTTTTCAAAAAAACATGCAATATAAAATAAGTATAGTTTAAAATATCTATTACTTGCTTAAAATTTTTTTTAGTAGTAAATATTTATAACTTATTTAAATGCTATTTGAATTCTAATTAAAAATTAGATAAAATAATAATTGTCGTTTATTATTTGTTATGAGGTTTTAAAATGGGTAAATATGAAAAATTAATAAAAGATACTATAAATAATAACAAAGTTGCTTTATTTATGAAAGGGACTCCTGAAATGCCACAATGTGGTTTTTCAGCTAGAGTTGTAGCTATATTAGAAGATTTGAATGTTCCTTTTGCATATGTTAATATATATGATGATCATCCAGCTATCTTATCAGAATTAAAAGAAATGTATGGTTGGCCAACATCTCCACAATTGTATATTGATGGAGAGTTAATAGGTGGTTGCGATATTACTATGGAATTATATGAATCAGGAGAATTACAAAAAAAATTAGGACTTGTAAATGAATCAAGATGAATTTTTTATGAGTAAAGCTATTGAGTTAGCTTTACAAGGAAGAGGAAGAACTTCGCCAAATCCATTATCAGCTTCAATAGTTGTAAATGATAGTAATATAGTAGGGTCAGGTTTTTATTCAAACAATAATGATAATCACTCAGAATATTATGCTATACAGGCAGCAGGAGAAAATACTAAAGGAGCTACTTTATATACTGTAGTAGAACCTTGTTTTAATAATTTAAAAGATTATCAATGTTCTAATATTATAAAAGAAAGTGGAATAAAGAGAGTTGTAATAGCAATTGAAAATCCAAATCCAAATTTCAAAGGTAAAGGGGTTAATTTTTTATTTGAAAATAAAATAGAGTTAAAAGTAGGTGTTTTGAAAAAAGAAGCAGAAAAAATTAACGAAACTTTTATAAAATACTACTCTACAAAATTACCTTTTATTAATATAGTTTATTCAATGACTTTTGATGGCAAAACATCTACATCAATAGGTGATAGAGAATGGATACTTTCTAATGAATCTAAAAATAAATTGCATGAATTAAGATTAACTTATGACGCTGTTATGGTAGGAGTTAATACTATTATACGATATAATCCTCAATTAAATTGTAAATTAGTAGGTGGTAGAAATCCAATTAAAATTATTTTAGATTCTTATGCTAGAACACCTACAAACTCAAAAATTTTTATAAAAAACAATTCAGAAAATATTAAATCAAATGTAATAATTGTTGTTAATAACTATGCAAGTGAAGAAAAAATTAATGAATTAATAGCTGCTGGTGCTGAAGTTATAAGATGCTCTGATGAAGATTCTCATAGAATAGATCTCAAAAAATTACTAAATATTTTATCTAAAAAAGAGATAACAAGTATATTGTCTGAAGGTGGGGGAAATTTACATTTTTCTGAAATAAATGAAAAAATAGCTGACAAAGTAAGTATATTTCTTACTCCAAAAATAGTTGGTGGTAAAGATGCCCCAACACCTGTAGAAGGTGAAGGAATATCTCTAATGTCTTCAGCAATAGAGATAAAAAATGTATCATATACTAGTTTAGGAAATGATTTATTTATAGAAGGTTATTTCTAAAATAATGACAACACAAAAACTATACTATAATGATTCTTATAAACTAGATTTTGAAGAAAATATATTAAAAGTAGAAAAGTGGAATGATAAATTTGCAGTTTTATTTGAAAAAACATATTTTTATCCGACATCAGGTGGTCAACCTTGTGATAAAGGTTTTATAAATAACATACCTGTAGTAGATGTTATAGAAAAAGAAGGAAATATTTATCATATTTTAGAAAAAAATTTAACAGAAAATAAAGCTATTTGTAAAATAGATTATAATACAAGATTAGAAAATTCACAACATCACACAGGACAACATTTACTTTCTCAAGCATTTATAAAAGTTAAAAATTATCCGACTATTTCTATGCATATAGGTAAAGATTACTCTACTATTGAAATAGTAGCATCATCATTAAATATTGAAGACATAAATAAAGTGGAAGATCTAGCTAATCAGATAATTTATGAAAATAGAAAGATAAATATTTTGTATTTATCAGAAGATGAAATAAATAACTATTCTTTAAGAAAAAAACCTAAAAAAAAATCTTCTAATAATGATATAAGAGTTATAGAAATAGAAAATTTTGATTTATCACCTTGTGGTGGAACACATTTAAAAAGTACATCAGAAATAGGTATTATAAAAATAATAAGCTTTGAAAAATATAAAGGAAACTATAGAGTAAATTTCTTATGTGGGAAAAAAGCTTTACTTGATTATAGGTACAAAAATTTTGCAATAAAAAATATATCAAATAAATTTTCAGCTAGTGAGTATAATATAGAACAAATAATAAACAAATTTATAGATGATTTTGAAAAAAATAAAAAAGAATTAAATCTTATAAAAAAAGATTTTTATAATTTATTATCTAAAAATATACTAAATGATTGTAAAATAATAAATAATGTAAAAGTAATCATTAAAGAAGAAAAAAACTATGATATAAAAGATATTAGTCAGAATTTAGTAAAAAATCAAGATATTTTATCATTTCTATTTTTAGAAAATAATGAAAGATATAATTTTATTTTTTCTTGTTCAGATAATTTAAAAATAAACTTGAATGAAATAGCTAGAAAATTATTTAAAGATCTATCTTTCAAAGGTGGTGGAAAAAATAACTTTATTCAAGGAAGTATAAATAAAGTAGAAAAATCTTTTTTAGAAAAAATAATTTCTGACTATTTAAATAAAATTAACCTTAGTATTTAAAAATCATAGATTATATTTAATGATTAAAAAAATAAAAGTTTTAGGTGTTTTTGAACCAGGATTTATACCTAGAGGTGGTGCAGAAATACACGTAATAGAATTATTTACTTTACTAAAAAATTTTGTTGATTTTGAAATAATATCTGTTGATTCTAATTATAAAGAACTAATCCAATATTTGGAGAAACTAGAAATAGATTATTTTTTTGACAAAAAAAAGATAATTTATTTTTATAGAGAAATAAAAATAACTATATTTATAGTTTCTTCAATAGAAGAGGGTATAAACAATCTCAATAATTTTATAAATAAAAACAAACCTGATATTTTTTACTCATTTTTCATAAGACTTTTATGTTATAAAGTTTTTATAAATTTTGATATACCTGTTATATACTTTGCTTATTTAGGAATAATAAAACCTTGGACCATTGGTGATAATGAAGTTCTAAATTACATTTTAAAGCAAAAATATATATATGTAAGTTCAAAATTTATGATAAATTATTTTGATAAGACTTGGAACAAGAATGTTTTACTATTCACAGAATTTATAAATAAAGAAAATTATCTACCAAAAGATTATTATGAAGGTGAAAAATACATTACTTTTATAAATCCAATAAAAGAAAAAGGATTAAATATATTTTTAAAAATAGCTAATATTATGAAAGACAAATTTTTTCTTGTAATTGGTTCTTGGTCTATTGATGATGAGTATAAAAAAAATGTTGAATTACTTAAAAAAATATCTAATGTTATTGTTTATAATCCTTCTTGTGATATGAGTAAAATATATCAGAAAACAAAAATTCTATTAATGCCATCAATACAAGAAGAAGGTTTTGGTAGAGTTATTATAGAAGCATGTATGAATAAGATACCAGTAATTGCTTCTAATAGAGGAGCAATACCTGAAATTTTAAATAATAAAGGAATAATAATAGATATAGATAAAAATAATTTATACGATTGGATAAATTCTATAAATGAAGTAGAAAACAATTATTCTATTTTTTCAGAAAAAGCCTTTGAAAACTATTTATTTTATGAAAAAAAGTTATATAATCAAATTGATGAATTTAAAAAATTAATATTATCATTAACAAAATAGTTTTATTTTTCTTTTTAGACACTAGACTTCTTGTACTAATTTATAAAAGTTATACTGTAAAACTTTAAGAATGAAATTATAACTTTAGTGTAAAGTAGTATTTATAATATTTAAAGAATAATATTAAGTTTAAAAAATACAGAAAAAATTAAACAGTAATAAAGAATGAAAAAATCTTCGCATTGAAATATAATACAAATTTATTAAATTGATAGTGCATTAATAGCTTTTTATAGTTAGCTAAACTTTTATATCCACTATTAGAAATACTTGCCAATTTTTTAAAAATCTGCACTGCTTGAGTTATAGAAAAAATGACCTTCACAAGCTTATAATATAGTAAATTTAAAATATATTCAAATATAAATCTTTAAAATGCTTACTATCAATGGATTTTAAGCTTGTCAAAAAAAACATTAGCTCAGTACCTATTTTTTTTACTGGTAACATATTTACTTTTTAACCTATCTAAATAAAAATACAAATTTATATTATAACTAATTACTCTCTAAATATTGTCAATAGAATTTCATTGTTAAAGTTACATACTAAAGCTATATCAGTTGATAAAGAAAAAGCTATAATTAGTTCGGTAAATATGATAAATAGATCATTAAGTGATCTTTTTAATAAACAAGATGATACACAAGTTTTATATAACAAGGAGCTATCTATATATAGGAGATTCTAATTTTGTTAAAGAAATAGATTATAAACTTTTTGAGAAAGATATGAAATTTAATAGCTCAATTAACATAGTATAATTTTTTTAAGGAGATAAAACATGAGAAAATTAATCAGTACTCTATTATTAGTAATAACAACTAGTTGTGCTGTTCCAAATGACTTAAATAATCCTTCACAAAAGTTTTTAGAACCACCAGCTTTGGTACAAACTCAAAATAATTCAAAACAAGATGCTACACTACCAAAACTTAAACTAAAAATAAATCAAGCTGATATTGATGTTACTGAAGATGATTTAAATGCACAATTAAAAGCAATATTGGATTTATCAAATGAAAAAAGGATTAAAGATACAAAAATGACTATTAAACCAGGTAATAAAATAGAAGCAAATGGTATTATAGAACAAAAAGTGCCTTTAACTAGTGATAAAACTATTAAAGTTCCATTTTGGATAGAAGGAAATTTATCTGTACTACCAAAAAATACAATTAAATTTGAAGTATCTAAAGTTAAAATTGCAAGTATTCCTGTAAAAACATTAATGGATGTTTTAGGCTTAGAGTTATCTAATTTTACAAAGTTTAAAGATAAATATGGTAGAATTGAGTTATTAGGAAATAATTTTTTACTAATAATAGATAAATTTACTGATGATGCAATAATAGATGGACAAATTAAAAAAGTAGAAACAAGAGAAAAGTTTTTAAAAGTTATTTTTTAAACACTAATTTACTATATGTATAGCTTTTCCAAAAGATGCTTCAGCTGCCTCCATTATTGCTTCTGGTAGTGTTGGATGTGGATGTATTGTTAATGCCATATCTTCAGCTGTAGCTCCCATTTCAATAGCCAAAGCTCCTTCTGATATTAAACTAGATGCGTCATAACCTACTATATGTAATCCAAGAACTAGATTATTTTCTTCATTGATTATAATTTTTACAAAACCTTCTGTTTCACCTATTGCCATAGATTTTCCTAATGCTGCAAAAGGAAATCTACCAACCTTTATTTTATAACCTTTTTGTATTGCTTCATCTTCTGTAAGACCTACACTTGCTATTTCAGGATCAGTAAATATTACCGAAGGCATAGCATAATTGTCAAACTCACTCTTATAGCCTCCTGCTATTACTTCTGCTGCTATAATTCCTTCTTTAGATGCTTTATGTGCAAGCATGTAACCACCTACAACATCACCGATAGCATATATATTTGAAATATTAGTTTGCATCTTTTTATTTACTTTTATAAATCCTTTTTCTAACTCTATCCCTAAATTTTCAATCCCTATATCTTTAGTATTTGGTTTTCTTCCTACAGCTACTAATACCTTATCAGCATTAACTTTTTCTTCTATTCCTTTATCATTTATTATAGTAATTTCAACTCCATTATTTTTTATAATACAATCTTTAGCTTTTGTATTTGTAAGTATATTTGCCTTCTTATTTCTTTTTAATTTTCTTAAAACAATACTTACTAATTCTTGATCAGATGTTGGAAGTATATTTGATGTTGCTTCAATTATAGTAATCTTTGAACCTAGTTTAAGTAAAAAAGTTCCTATTTCCATACCTATATAACCACCACCTATTATTACAATATGTTCTGGTACTTCACTTAAATTTAATCCACCTGTAGAACTCAATATTTTATCTTCATCAAATTTAAAATTAGGTATTTCAATAGGTGATGAACCTGTAGCAATAACTAAATTTTCAAATTCTATCAAAGTTTTATTTAAATTGTTATCGGTTAATTCTAAATGATTTCTATCTTTAAAATAAGCATTTCCATAAATAACTTCAACTTTATTAGCTTTTAACAATGTAGCTATTCCACTAGTTAATTTATTTACCATCTTATTTTTCCATGATTGAAGTTTTAACATATCTATTTTTTCATCATAATTTATAGAAAAGCCTAGTTCAGAAGCAAATTTAAATTTATCAACTATTTTTGAAGCATTTATAAGTGCTTTAGAAGGTATACAACCAACATTTAAACAAACTCCACCTAATTTTTCTTTTTCTATAAGTAAAACTTTTTTACCAAGTTGAGCCATTTTTATAGCACATACATAACCACCTGGACCAGCACCAACAATGACATTATCTATTTTCTTTAACTCCATATAAATAACCCCTTAAAAAAATATAAATCTATAATATATTAAAAAAAGATAAAATGATTTAAATTAATGTAAAATATATAATATCTTTTAGTTTTTACAATTAAATAATTTTTTAATTTTGTATATAAGAATAGATGGGTTATTATGCCAAAGAGGATTAATTAATGGCTGTAAATGTTAGACTTTTGCAAGCAAGAAAAGAATTAGTAGAAAAGTATAGAGCTGTTCAACAAGGCTTTGTTGATAAAAGACAAAATTATGAAAAAGAAACTCAAGATATAGCTGCTAAAACAAATAAATCTGAAGCTGCCAGAGCAGCAAGAAAAGCAGCAATGGATGCTAAAATGGCCAAATTAGAGATGGATTTAGCTGACAAAAAAGCTAAAAGTGCTTTTATTGGAGCTCTTTTAGGAGGTATATCAGCAGTAGCAGGAGCTTTTGCAGGGATTACAAAAGCTTTTACCTCTTCTGGTGGAGCTGGTAAAGATAAATTTAGTCAAAAAGTAAATGAAAAAGCACTAGCCAACAAAGAAAAAGCACTAGCTAAAAAACAAGAAAAGTTAAAAGCAAAACAAGGAGGTACTCCACAAGCTCAAGCAACACCTACAGGTACTCCACAAGCTCAAGCAACACCTACAGGTACTCCACAAGCTCAAGCAACACCTACAGGTACTCCACAAGCTCAAGCAACATCAACAGAAACTCCACAAGCTGGAAAATCATTTAGTCAAAAGGTTGGTGATTGGGCAAAAAAAATAGAAGCTTTTTCAGATGCTTTAGAACAGCTAGGGGAAGTTTTTGGTAGTAAAGAAACTAATGGACAACATAAATTTAATGCAAAAGCTGATAAAAGCAAAGCAGAAAAAGCATCAAAAGTAATGAAAGATTTTGCATCTGCAATTGGTAGCTCATTCTCGGATTCTTTTAATATGGTCAAAGAGTACAGAAATTTAGCTTCAGTACTTAAAGAAAACAATATAGATATAAAATCTGTTATGACTAATGGAAGAATAGACTTAAATAAACTTAATAAAAAATTAAACAATAATCCTTCTATAAAGGATGATCCAAAATCCTTAATAGAGCTAGCAATGAAGTATCAAATAAGCGCGGATAAATTCAAAAAAAATGATTTCTATATAAATGGAAATCAAATCATATTAAATTCACAGCAAAGAGCTATTTTAGACAAGGTAAAAAATAGTCAAGCTTTGAGTGAAGATGAAAAGAAAGAACTTGAAAATCTTGCTAAGGACTTAGGTGTAGATACTTCTGAAGTACTAGAAAGAGTTGAACAATCAGATAAAATAGATAAAGCTATAAGAGCGGTAGAAAAAGGTAATGCAAGTGAAGAAGATATTAAAATTCTAAAACAACTAGGTATAGTTAATGAAGGTGATAATAGTATAGATAAAAATGCACTTGAACAGTTAAAGAAATACTTCTACGGTGTTGCTGGAATGGCTGTTGAAAATAATTTTGATAATACAAAACAAGGACAATTATTAAGAAAGGCTCAAGATAATGAATTACTTAATAGAGCTGAAAAGAATCCAAGTAGCTTAAATGCTTCAGATAGACAAAGATTACAAGAGTTAGGAGTATTAAATAAAGATGGAAGTATAAATAAGGAAGCTTTAGATAAGAAAAAACAGGAATTAGCTTTATCTGACTCTGATAAAGCAACTTTAATAGAAATGGGAGTAATGGATTCTAGTGGTAACATAGATGTAAAAAAAGCTGACGAAGTAAAAAAAGATGCTATACATGCTATTAGGAATATTAGTAATGATATTTTAGATAAAGCTGTTAATAATAAACAACTCTCTGAAGATGAGCTAGCAATTCTTAAAGGTCTTGGTTTATTAAATAGTAATGGTAATATAAATACTGAAAAATTAAACTCAAGAATATCAGAACTTAGAGATTTAGCAAATGTCAATGATTTTAGGCGAGAACAATCAGCTAGTAAAAGAAGAGCAATGAGAGAAGGACCTAGTTTATTAAATTCTTTTGGTATATTAGGTTTTAATGTAAATGGAGCTAAGAAATTAGCTTCAGATATTGGTGCTTATTTCAGTGATTTAGGTTCAATAAAAAATATTGGTGATGCTTTTAGAGCTATAGCTGGTAATGGTGATAATTTATTGAGAAATAGAGCTTTAGGAAATAATCATGATGCTGTAATGTCTTTTGCTAATTCAATTAAAGATGAAAAACAAAAAGAAAGATTTATTGAAATAATGGCAAATGCAGGAGGAAATGCTGATATAGCTTACAATAGAATTAATTCATCATCTAATAAAATTAGTCAAGAGTTATTGGATGCTTTAGATGCACAATCATTATTTGACATTATGAGAGGTTCTTCTTATGAAGCGTATAAATTGACTAGACAAAAAGAAGACATAAGTTCTAAAATCAGTGATTTACAAGATAAAATAGATGAAGAAATAGATAAATTAATAGAAAAAATAGATAATTCTAGACCTAAAGAATTTAAACTTACTAATGAACAAAAAAAGGAACTAAAAAATCAACTTAAAAGTGGAAATGATGACCTTGCAAAGAAATATATTTCTTTAGCAGGGGAACAATATAAAACAGAATTACAAAATAGCTTAGCAAATATTTCTACAAATGTAAATAAATATAGAAGCGAGATAAATGATTTAAATGCCAAAAAAAATGATTTATCTATTAGAATAAATGAATTGAATTATAACTTTATGCAAGCCCAAAATAGTCTTGAAACATTTAATAAATTATTTGATTATAGTTATCAAAAAGTAGAAAATGAAATGGCAACAAAAGTTGCTGAAATGATTACAGAAGCATTTAAAGATGGAAAATTAACTGATGAAGAATTTACAAATATTACAAAAAAATTTGGTGCTGAATATGTAGCTAAAGCTTTTAATATGATGTCTCCTGAACAGCTCGCTTCTATTGTGAGAAGTTCAAGAGAAGGAGTTAAGCAACTTGCAGATTTTATAAATACAAATTATAACGCTGAAGCTCAAGATATTAAAAATAAACAAAATACAAACTTTAGTACAGCCGATGTACCAACAGGTGCAATAATTATGCAATCTGTGGGTCATGTCGTAACATTTGGAGTAAGCACTATTCTTGCTGCTGTTGGAAATGCTTTAACTGCTCCAGACGAAACGGAGAGTAATGTAAGTATAAAAAATTCTTCTTTAGCTAAAATAATGGCTGCAGAAAGAATAGCTGATAATTTGAATTTACAAGATGCTACAAATAGAGGTTTAATAACTAATAATAATGGAAATCTTTCATTAAATATAACTCAAGAACAAATAAATGAACTAGCTAAAGATCCTAACAATCCAGAAAATAAAGCAAAGTTACATTTATTAAGAAATTTGGGTTTAATAGATTCAGAAAATAAACTTATAGCCGATCCTAATACTAGACTTTCCGAACTCCAAAATGGAAAATCTAGTAGTATTATTGAGAATGCTAGGAATTCTGAAATAGATCAACTAACAACAAAATACTTAGCAATAGCTTCAGGAAGAGGAGGTATTGAAGCACAATCAGCTTTAAATAATATGATATCAAGATTATCTGATGAACAAATAAGAAACTTATTTAATGAACTTAGCAAAAATAACCCTGCTGCTTCTGCATCTTTAATAATTGCTTTAAAAAGTAGTGGAAAAAGTAATATGGTAAATGAACTTTTAAATAACGATAAAGCTAATAGTACAAAAATTTTATCAGCTTTAGCAAATAAAGATCCTAAAATAGCTGTTGAACTATTTAAAGATGGAAAAATTGATAATAATATAATTAAACAACTGGCAACGAATGATCCAAAAGCTATGGCTAAAATTTTAAATAATATGGATCATGAAGAAGGAGCTAAATTATTAAAAAGCTTTAATTTAAGTGATGATCAAATAGCAAAAGTAATTGGCTCTATGGATAGAACAAAAGCACTTGAGCTTGTTTCTAAAGGTAATTTTAGTAAAAAAGTAATAGATTCTGCTCTTGGAGCTAGTTCAGCAGCAATAGATGATACAAGTAAGAATAGAGACTTAACAATTGCAGCTCTTAAGCAAAGAGAGATAGTAGGTGAAAATGGTCAAATAAATCAAGATAAACTAGCTTCACTTCTTCAAGACTTACCACCTGAACAAGCTACTAATTTACTTATAAGTATTTATGGTAAAGATACAGAGAGTATAGCTAGAGTTTTAGGTAAATTTGCAAGTAATGATGCAGCTAAGATAATAGCAGCATTAGCGAATAAAACTAATACTAATTTCGATATTAGTTCCTTATTACAAAGAAAAGATATACAAAATATTATTAATAATGCTGATAAGGAGACTTTAGGAAAATTTTTGACAAATGTATCTAGAAATAGCAAAGTTGATAAGGATGCTAAAATAAGCATATTTAACACTTTATCAGCTGAAAAAATAGCTGACACAATAGAAAAAATGACTGATAGTGGTGTTGCTGATTTGTTATCAAGTATGACTAATTTAGGATTTGAAGATAAAGTAAAAGATGCTATTAAAGAATTTAATAGAAACTGGTTAGGAGGAGAAAGTAGTAGTAATATAGAAAGAATGGGTAATATATTACTTAATTTAAGAAGTACAGATAGACAAGCTTTTGATAAAGTCATTGATAACTTTATGAATAATGAAAAGGATATAGAATATCTTTCCGAAATGGTTATTGCTAATCAGGATTTTGGTATAGCATCTTTTGAATCATTAGAGCAATCTGGAAATTATCAAAAACTAAAAACACTTTTGGATGCTGTTAAGAAAGAAGAATATCAAGATGCTGATATGGAAGATAAAGGATTTTTATTTGGAATATCAAATACAGCAATATATATGTTTGCTCAACTGTCAACTAAAACACAAGTTGAGTTACTTAAAGAATTAAATGATAAAGATGCAGCTAATATTTTAAGTGGAATAGTTGAAAATCAGAGTGGAAAGGCATTAGAAGAATTAGCTAAGACAGATCCAAATAGAGTTGCTAGAATATTAAATAATATGAGTAATAGTGATAAAGCCTCCTATTTTGCTGCTATTCAAGATTCTTCAATTCAAGCAAAAGTCATGTCTAGCTTTATTAGTCAAGGTTTTAATAAGAAAAATTTCTGGGAATCATTAAATCCCTTTAATAAAGGTGATGAAGATTATTTAGTTGGAAAAATAAATAATAAAAAATTTAAAGAAATAATAGAGAAAATGATAGATGATAAGATAAATAATAAGATAGACAATAAAGATAATAAAGATATTTTATTAGAAGTATCAGAATTAATGGCTAGTTTAGATAAAGATGCTAAATATAATGTATTTAATTCTTTAGATGAAAAATATCAAAAATTACTTTTGGAATATATGATAAATAATAATAAATCAGAAGCAGTAAAATTTTTAGAAAATAATTATTTTAATGTTGATAAATTATTTAATCATTTGCTAGATTCAAATAAAAAATCAGCTATTGATTTACTAAATTTTATAAATGCAGGTCTTTTTGGCAATGATAATGATAAAAAATTAAATTTATTACGAAGATTAAGTTATAGTACAAGAGATAAATTATTTGGTGATGATAAAAAAATATTTCAATCTATATTTAAAGGTGCAAGTACTAGGGCTCAAATGAATTTTTTGGCTTCAGTAACAAATAAAGAAAATTCAACAGGCACCGGTCAAAGTTATAGTATGTCTGAACAAGATTGGAGATTAATGGAAGGCTTAGATATACAAGGGTTTGCAATAGGTAAAGATAGAATTAACTTTGGTGATTCTGATTTACAATCTGAAATGACAGAAGCAGAAGAAGAATTTAACAAATATAAAAGTTTTATTAGTAATTTAACAAATAACAATAACAATATAAATCAGATTTTAGAACAACAGCTAGAACAAGGTGAACAAATAGGAGGTTCAAAACAAGATACTTCAACTCAAATAAGATCAAGAGGATTTAATTGGATACTTTTAGGTTTAGATATGTCTATGGCTGGTATTAAATTTATGGTTGGAACAATTAGATAAATTAAGAGAAGCTCAAGATCAAAAGGAAGAAGCAATGAAAAAGTTTGCAGCTGCAAAAGAATTAGAAGCTAAAGTTATGAAAGAACTTAAAAGGCAAGAAACGGTTGACGCAGGAAATATGGTTGGTGTAACTGATGGAAAATAGTAATTTTTTTTCATATTAGTTTATAGCTTATTTTATCCATAGCCATTTCAGCCATAGCTGTTATTGTTAGTGAAGGATTTACACCTAAATTTGCAGGTATGATACTACCATCTATTACATACATATTTTTATAGTTAAAAACTTCACAATTTTTATTTATAACTCCTTCGTTTTCATTATCTACCAATAATACAACCACCTAGTATATGTGCTGTTGTTGATAAATCTAATATTGCTTCAAATATACTACTTTGTGGTATTCCATTTATTTTTTTTGAAAAATCTTCTGCAATTTTATTTGCATAATAATTATACGAAGGTGGATTTTTATCTGTTGCTTCTGTTGTAAGAAATCCTAGATCTATTTAATTTTATCGATATTTTATTGTCTATAGTTTGCATAACTAAAAATATTATAGATTTTTTGGCCCAATCAAACGGTATAAGAGTTCTTATAAAATTCAAAGGATTTTTCAAAACATTTTTTAACCATTTTAATGGTCTTGTTATTTTATTTCCTCTTTCTACTATTATTGTAGATAATAAAGACATAAAATCAGAACCTTTTGGATATCTTACTATTTCAATATGTGTATTATCATTTGGATAAAATCCAGAAGTTATCGCAATACCTTTTGATAAATCAATATCATCTAAGCTTGTTGTTCCTGTAAGTGATTCACTATTTGTTCTGACATTTTTACCTAACTGATTAGATAAATTTGGTAAGAATCCTTTACTTTTTGATGTAAGAAGAAGCTTAAGTGTTCCTAATACTCCTGCTGATATAACTAAACCTTTTGAAGTAAAAGTTTGTTTTCTCTTTATAAATGAAGTTGTTTTTTCTGTTTCTATTATATACTTTTCATTTTCATATTTTATACTTATAGCTTTAGTTTCTGGTATTATTTTAGCTCCATATTTTTCAGCAAAGTATAAATAATTTTTGTCTAATGTATTCTTAGCTCCATAATTACAACCAACCATACATCCACCACAAAAAGTACATCCTGTTCTATCAGGACCTTCTCCATTAAAATAAGGATCTTTCACTGTTTTACCCGGTTCTCCAAAATAAACACCAACATCAACTATATGAAAAGTATCTTCTCTATTATATTCTTTAGCTATTTCTTTAAGTATTCTATCACTTTCACCAAAATATTTATTTTGAGTTACTCCAAGCATCTTTTTTGCCTTTTCATAATAAGGTTTCATTATTTCCTTCCAATTTTCATCTATTTTTTTTACTTGTTCAGAATTATAATAATCATCTTTTGGTTCTAGTAAAGTATTTGCATAAACAAGACTACCACCACCAACACCAACTCCACCTAGTATTAAAACATCTTTAAGTAGAGTTATTTTTTGGATTCCATACAAAAATAATTGTGGTAACCATAGAGTATTTTCTTAAATTCCAGTTTGTCTTTGCAAAGTCTCCTGTTTTATACCTTTTGACCCATTTCTAAAACAGCTACAGAATATCCTTTTTCTGCCAGTCGCATAGCTGAAACACTTCCACCAAATCCAGAACCTATAACAATGTAATCAAATTCCATTAGAGTTTTTTAATAAGCTGAGTATTATTTTTGTATATCTATAACTTCAATATTATAATTTTCAATTTTTAAGATATTATTTTTTAATTCTTCTGGTAATTCTATTTTGCAGTTATTCCTATAATCATAGGATACTATAAGTCCTTCACCTTCAGCTACTATTTTATTATTTTTTTTACTAAAAATAGAATATTTCATCCAAAATCTATCATTAGAAATTTTAAAAACTCTTGAGCAAGATAATATACTATCAGGATATACAAGAGGAAATTTTATATTTACAAGATGTAGAAGCAAGTATAGGGCCTATACCTTCCTTTATAAAATCAAAAATAATTTATTTTTTTCAAAATATTTTATTCTACTACTTTCAAAATACTTAAAATAAAATATGTTATTGACATGATTAAAAGGGTCCATATCCCCCCAGGCAATTGGTATTTCTATTTTTATAGGATAATCATCTAACATTATTAAATTAAAAAAATTTATATACATATTATAATACATATAGATGTCTTTTTATGAAAAAAAATAAACAGAATAATAGATAAAATAAATAATTTTAAGAAAACCAACGAAGAAATTTTTGTTAGAAATAATAAAAACGATGTTTTGCTTAGTATATGTTAAGTAATTTATTAAAAATTTATAGTTTTTTTAATTTTTTATACTTTATTTTTAACTATTAATTATGCACCATTTATTATAAAAATTGGTATAAGGAAAGCATTCTAACCTATCTTTCGTAAAGTTTCTAACAAGAATATATTAATTTTTATTTAATTTTTCTGAAAATATAATTAAATATGATATGAATAGAAGTTTATATTTTTAGACATACCTAAAAAACAAAAAAAAGAGGTTTTATAAAATTTATGAAAGAAATATTATTTAGTGGTATAAGACCAACTGGAGGAATTCATATTGGTAATTATTTAGGTGCAATTTCAAATTGGGTAAGATTACAAGATAAATATGAATCATTTTTTTGCATAGTTGATTATCATGCTATAACTACTCCGTACGATATAAAGGAATTAAGAAAACTTATAAAAGATATGTTTATAAGTATATTAGCTTGTGGAATTGATTTAAATAAAAGCACATTGTTTATTCAATCTAAAGTTTCAGAACATACAGAGTTAGCATGGATATTATCTTGTATAACAAATTATAATTGGCTTACAGGAATGATACAATTTAAAGAAAAATCATCTCACAATCCAGAAAATATAAATACAGGCTTATTATCTTATCCAATATTACAAACAGCTGATATTACACTATACAAAGCTAAATATGTTCCTGTTGGAGAAGATCAATTACAACATATTGAACTTGCAAGAGATATTGTTAGAAAATTTAATTATATATATGGTGACACCCTTATAGAACCAAAACCAATTATTACAGAATCAAAAAGGATAATGGGACTAGATGCTGTAAATAAAATGAGTAAATCATTAAATAATTATATAGGTATTACGGAATCATCAGAAGAAATATTTTCAAAATTAAAAACAGCTGTAACTGATACAGCAAGAGTTAGAAAAACTGATCCAGGAGATCCTCAAAAATGTAACGTTTATATAAGTTTTCACAAGAATTTTTCAACTCAAGAAGACTTAATGAATATAGAAGATGGTTGTAAAAATGCAAAAATTGGCTGTATAGATTGTAAGAAAATATTACATAAAAATATGCTAAACAGATTATCACCAATAAGAGAAAAATATCAAGAAATCTCTAAAAATAAAGATATTGATGATTTAATAGAATTAGGAAATAAAAAAGCAAAAGAAAAAGCAAAAAATGTTTTAAATGAAATAAAAGAAAAAATAGGTTTGTAAATATTAATAATGCATACCTACAATACTTAATCCTCCAGAAACATCTATATTAACTCCATTTATATATGAAGCTTTTTCAGAACACAGAAATATTACTAAATCTGTTATATCACTAACTTTTCCTAATCTTCTTGAAGGTATATTATTTAAAAACTTTTCTATATTTTCTTTTGAAAAATGTTTTTTTAATTTTTCATTATCTAAAATCCCTTGTGTGATTATATTAGAATTAATACCAAACTTAGAATAGTCATAGACTATGTTTCTGTTTAAATATTCTAAAGCTCCTTTAACAGTAGAGTATGCTGCATTAGAGTAATTCATATAATTTGTAAGAGATATTAAATGAATAATTCTACCCCATTTATTATTTTTCATATCTTCTATGAATAATCTAAATAAATTAAAAAAGAAGTTTAAATTTATATCTATTGTTTTATACCAATCATTTTCATCTATTAATGAAAGCTTTTTTGGTGATACAATTATATTAGCATTATTTATTATAATGTCTATACTACCAAATTCATTCTTAATTTTATTTTTAAGTTCATTAAGTTTTTCTTTATCATTTATAAATAAATCCATAACATGATATATTGCTTTACCTCCATTATCTTTTATATAATCACATAAATCTTTTAGTTCATTTTCAGTTCTGCTTATTAAACATACAGAAACATTTTCTTTTGCAAGTGCTATTGCTATATCTTTTCCAATACCTCTACTACTACAAGTTATCAGTGCTCTTTTATTTTCTATATTTATTTCCATAATAAAACTTCAATTATTTTTTTGTAATATAACTTAAATATATAATAGATGTTGAAGATATTAGACTTGATATAGAGAATATACAAAAAGATATTATATAAAAAGCTATAACATCCACATTAATTATATTTAAATTATTATTTTTTATTATTAATGGTAAAGATAAGCCTAAATATAAAAGGTAAATTTTTAATATATTTAAAAATAATCCTGGTTTTGTGTTTTTTAGTGATAAAGTTAAAATTTGATTTTTAGTTTTTTTAGGATATAACTTAATAAGTTCCGAATAACTATTAAATGAGTTAATACAAGAATAAATTATTATTCCAAAAGAAGATATTAAAATAGATGATGATATTAAAAAATTTATATTTATATTTGAATTAATATTGTTTGAATTAATATTATTTTCATTAAATAATATAGAATCAAAATATGCATACTTAGAAAAAAAGTATGAAATTATAACTACAAATAACATAGATAAAGTATTACTTAATAAAAAATTTCTAATAATTTCTTTTTTTCTATACATTAAAAAATTGATTATTAAGCTTAAAAATAAACAAAATATAAATGATGTAAATAATGGATTTAAAATTGTTATAGATAAATATATAACTTTGTATAGTAAGAAAGTGAAAAGCATTATTCCTATGAAAAATAAAGCTCTTATTTTTCCCCATATTAAAATGATAATGATAAATAACAAAATTGAAATATAGACTACTTGAACTCTTTTATAATCAACTATCTGTAAATTTAATTCACCATCATTTGTTACGACTTCAGCTAATATTACTCTATCACCTTCTGTAGGTTCTTTTAATTTTTTGGGATATGGATAAAATTTTTGTTTTATTATAATAGTCTCATTAATTGAAGTTATTAATTCAAAGGTAACTTCTTTTATTTTTTCTTCAGAATCTTGACTTTCAAAAGTTATAGAAGATAAAATTTTATTTACTTTAGCTTCTATATAAGTATTATTACTTTTATTACTGCAAGAAAACAAGAATATTAAAAGTAAAAAAGCAAAAATTTTTTTTAGCATAGAAAAAAGGCTAACTAATATGTTAGCCTTATAATATTAATTTTGATGTTCTACCTGTTTTTGAGGTAATTTACTTGCTGTTTCAGTCATTTTTTCTGGCAATGGATTAGCAAATAATAGTATTAGAGATATAACAAGACAATATATAGCTACCGCTTCCATAAATACTATAGATATCAATAAGTTTCTAGAAATTTTACCCTCAGCTTCAGGTTGTCTTGCTATACCTTCCATTGCTTTACTGGAAGCAACACCAATACCTATTCCAACACCTAAAGCTCCTAGTCCTATTGATAAACCTGAACCTAAAGCAGAGCTAGCAAATAATTCTACCATTTTTATATTTCTCCTTTCAAATACTATAAATTATTATAAAAATTTTAATGTGATTCATCGTGATTATGTTCAGCTACTGCAGCACCTATATACGAAGCTGTTAAGACAGCAAAAACAAACGCTTGTATAAAACCAACAAAAACTTCAAATGCAAATATAGGTAAAGGAATAAACCAAGGAACTAGAAATAATAATATTCCAAGTAATATTTCTCCACCTATTATATTTCCAAATAAACGAAATGATAAAGATAAAGGTCTAGTAAAATCTTCTAAAAAATTAAAAGGAAAAAAGAAAGGATTTGGTGTAAAGTAATGTTTAAAATAACCTAAACCTTTCTTTTTTATTCCATAATAGAAATAAGATATAACTGAAATAATAGCTAAACCTAATGTTGTATTTAAATCATTTGTTGGTGAAGCTATTTCAACTGGTATATGTGCTAAATGTAATAATCTCCATGGTAAAAGCCCAAGCCAATTACAAGATAAGACAAAAACAAATATTGCTCCAATTAAAGGAACATACTTTAAAGTGTCTTTATCATGAATTTGACCTTTAACTAAATATTCAGAAAAATTCTACTATTGCTTCAGCAATAGTTTGTTTTTTATCAGGATTCTTTTTTAAATTACTTCTAACAAGCAAAGAAAGAAAAATTACTATTGCCATAGCTATCCATGTAGCTAAGACTGTATCTAAATTAATTGTGAAAAAACCTAAATCTAACTTATAATGGACAGATACAACTCCTAAACCATGTTCTCCTGAAGAAGACAATTTAATACCTCCAATTACTTTTTTTTAAAAATACTATAAACACTACTTACAAGCCCTAAAAAAACTAAGCAAATAGTAAATAAAGGTAAACTATTATACCTTTTATCTATAGACAATCCTATAAAAAAAGCAACTATTACTATAGAAAAAGTAGATAGAGCATAAGCCACGATAAAAGAACTATCTTTTAGAGAATTGAAATCTCTTTCTTGCTCTTTTTTGTCCTGGCTTTTTTCTTTCTTTCATTCTAGGATCTCTTGTTAAAAATCCTAGAGGTTTTAAAATAGCTCTAAAATCTTCGCTAACTTCTAGCAAAGCTCTTGATAATCCATGTCTTATTGCTCCAGCCTGACTAGAAACTCCACCACCATTAACATTTACATATATATCATATTTACCCTCTTGATTTACTGCTTCTAATGGTGCTTTTAGCATTTCAATTAAAGTTCTTCTATTACCTATATAATCCTTCCAATCTCTATTATTTATTAAAAAAGCACCTTTTCCTTCTTTTATTCTTACTCTAGCTACAGCGGTTTTTCTTCTACCAGTTCCCCAGTAATATAACTTATCCATTCTTTAATAATTCTCCTTCTTCTGATAAATTTACATTTTGTGGCTTTTGAGCTTGATGTGGATGATTTTCACCTTTATAAACATAAAGTTTTCTATATAAAGCTCTTCCTAATCTATTATGAGGTAGCATACCTTTAACAGCTTTTTCTATAACTTTTTCAGGATGTTTAGATAATAATTTAGATAAGGTAATTTGTTTGTGACCTCCAGGATAACCTGAGTGCAAATGATAAACTTTGTTTTCTAATTTATGTCCAGTAACAACTATTTTATCAGCATTTGTTACTATAACAAAATCTCCACAATCAAAATGTGGAGTATATGTGGGCTTATGCTTACCTCTTAATAAATTAGCTATTGCAGAAGCTAATCTTCCTAAAGTTTTACCTTTAGCATCTATATGTATCCATTTTCTTTCAACTTCATTTTTTTTAGGCATGTAAGTTGTTTTCATAATTTTTTATCCTTTAAAAACATTATTAAATAATAGTTAATTTAGATTAAACATTATCTAATATAAATATATTTAAGTCAATATTATGATAATAAAAATACATAAATATTAAGTTTAAGATTTTTTAAATTGAAAATAATTTCCACAGTTTTATTGTTTTATCATTGCTGCAAGATAGAATATATTTACCATTAGGACTAAACTTAACACAGTTAATAACTTCTGTATGACCTATTAATATTTTAAAACAAGTATTATTATTTAAATTCCAAACTTTTATTGTTTTATCATTACCACAAGAAACTAATAATTTACTATCAGGGCTATAATCTATATAATTAACACCACCTTTATGTGCATTTAAACTTGAGACACATTTTAAATTTTCCAAATCCCAAATTTTTATTGTTCCATCATCACTACAACTAGCTAAAAAATATCCATTAGGACTATATTTAACGCAACTAACTTGACCTAAGTGTGAAGCTAAGGATTTGACAAGATTAAAGTTACTAATTTCCAATATATTTATATAGCTATCAGAATTACCTGTTGCAAAAAAAAAAATTATTAATACTATAATCTAGTGTATTAATCCACTTAGATTCATCATTTATTACTTTTTTTATTTTATTATTATTTAAATCCCAAACTTTTAATACTCCAAAGCCACCACCTGAAATAATAGTTTGATTTACATAAGAATATTCTAGTAAATCAACAGTTATTTCATGACCTTGTAAAGTATTTAAACATTTACCACTTTCTACATCCCATTTTTTAATTAAAGTATCAGTGCTACCTGTATAAATATATTTTGAATCTTGAGTAAAAAAAGCTGATGTTACTTTTCCTTTATGCCCCTTTAAAATAACTTTTATACTACAAGTATCTATATCTATTATTTTAAAATAATTACTTTGATTTATGAATGTTATATATTTACTTGAAGGACTTAGAAATATTCTCTTTATTTCTTCATTATTTATGTAGATATTTTTATTATCAGTTAATATATCGTATTTATCATTCTCTTTTATTAACTTATTTATTATATCTGCATAATCTATTAATTTTTTTTTATTTATATGTATTTGTTTATAATTACAAAAATTGCAAACTTCTAGTCTGAATGAAATATCTTTTTTGCAATTAATACATTTTTTAGTTTTTACTAATGAAGTAAGAAATTTAGTGTCAAAATCCTTATTATCTGAATAAATATATCCTGGAAGTAATATTTCAGGTTTTGGTATATTTATTTCTGAAATTATATTTTCATTAACTAATATATTAGATAAATTATCATAACTATTTTTGATTTTTCTTTTTATTAATTTTTTCTTTTTTTCTTCTATTAATTCTTTTACATATTCTTTTAAATCTCTATGAACAAATTCAGGGATAAATGGATCAGGTCTTGGTAAAATATACTCTTCTCTTTTTTTTCTTATATTATTTGTAATAAAATTTCCCATCTTTTTAAAAATTATTGACTTAAGTTTTTCTGATTGTAATCTTTTATGATAAGTTTCTATATCTTCATTTACATAGTCAGGTATATAATCAGGTGGTTTAGGATAAAAATTAGTTTTTTTATTGTAATTTTCTTTATTATTTTTCAGTTTTAAATTTTTATAAGGATTTTTTGTAATAATACTACTCATTCTTAATTTTTCTTCTTTTAATCTTTTGTGATAATCACTTAAACTATCATAGACATAATCTGGTATATATTCTGGAGGTTCTATTTTTGAGTAATTATTATTGTTATTTTTATAATTTTTTTTATTATTTAAAATGTCAGTAAGTTTTGTATTTTTAACAATAATTTTTTTATTATCATTTTCTTTTTCTATTTTAGCTTTTGGTAAAGGTTTCTCTGGTTTATATTTAACTGGTTCTAAAAATTTTTCTTCAAGTTTTTTTTCCATTAATATATTTGTATTTTCTGTTTCTGTATTTCTAACAATCATTAATTCGTAATCAATTGCTATTCCTTTACAAGTAAATGTAGTACATCTATTTAAATTATATTCCCAACATTCCTTATGATGTAGTTTTTTGCAGGTAGAACAAACTACAATATTTTTTTCTATCATCTACAATTATTAAACAAAATGGACACTTTGAATTTGTTAAATCCATTTTAAATAATTTGACCTTTTAAAACAAATTTTTCTAAGTCATAATCTATTATTTTTAAATTTAAAATATCATTTTTCATTGCTTTTGTGCTATAAAATTCTACTTTAAAATAATCTTTTGAAGTTCCTTTACAAATATCATCCCTATTGTTTATTTCTTCAACTATTACTTCTTTTATTGTTCCTAAAGCTTTATCAAAAGATTTTTTATGTAATTCTTTATCTAATTCAATTAATCTTTTTTTTCTTTCTCTTATAACTTCAGAGCTTAATTTATTTTGCATTTTTGATGCAACTGTACCGTATCTATCAGAATATGGGAATATATGTAATTTATCAAAGCCTATCTTTTTACAATAGTATATTGATTGTTCAAAGTCTTCTTCTGTTTCATTAGGAAAACCAATCATTATATCAGTAGTTATAGTTACATTTTTAATATACTTTCTTATAGTATTAATTCTATCTATGTATTCTTCTATTGTATATTTTCTTTTCATAAGCTCTAAAATTTTATTTGAACAAGACTGAACAGGTATATGAAAATGATTACATATTCTTGTAGATTTTGATAATTCTTCTATAAGTTTATCTGTTACATCTGTAGGCTCTATTGAACTTAATCTTATTCTAGGTATAGAAGTTTGTTCTAAAAGCATTGGTATTAAAACTTCAAGACCATTTTTTTCCAAAATCTTTACCGTAGCCTCCTAATTGAATTGCTGTTAAAACAATTTCTTTATATCCTAATTTTTCAGCTAATTTAACTTTTTCTATTATAGTTTCTTCATTTAAACTTCTAAGTTTTCCTCTTACTCTAGGTATTATGCAAAAAGAACATGCCCAATTACAACCATCAGCTATTTTTATATTTAATCTTGTTGTCTCAGATTTTTCAACAGGTGGTATTAAACTAATAGTGTTTAAATCCTTTTCTATTCCTAAATATTTGTATAATCTTTCAATAAGTTTGTCTTTTTCTAAATTTGGTATAAATAAAGATACCTTATCTTTAATGTCTTTATTACTTTCTAAATACTTACTAGAACAACCAGTAACTATTATTTTTGAATTAGGATTATTTCTACTTATTTTTCTTATTAATTTTCTTGATTGTCTTTCAGCTTCATTTGTAACAGTGCAAGTATTTATTACATAAACTTCTGCTAAATTATTATCAAAATCTATAACCTCCCAACCTGCTTCAAGCATACTTTGTAAGTACTCATTACTTTCTGCTTGATTAGCTCTACATCCTAATGTTAAAAAAGAAATAGTTTTCATAGAAAATAATTATAGCTAAAAAATATAAACGAATTGTTTTATATAATTAAAATTAACACTAAGCCCACTTTATAAAAATAGATTTAAAATACTTATATGATGCTTATATGATATGTATAATCACTAATTATTTGATACAATCTTTTAACTTATATTATCAATTATGATATAATTTTTAACCATGTCAGTTGTAATAAAAGCTGAAAATATAAGCAAAAAGTATTTAATTTCTCATCAAGAAAATAAAGGAAGACATAAATATTCTACCTTAAGGGAATCTATTTATAATATTTTTTCATTAAAAAATAAATATTCAAAGGAAGAATTTTGGGCATTAAAAGATATTGATTTCGAAATAAATCAAGGTGCTAAAATTGGTATAATAGGAAGGAATGGAGCTGGAAAATCCACTTTGTTAAAATTACTAAGTCGTATAACAGAGCCAACAACTGGTAAAATATTTATAAAAGGACGAATAGCTAGTTTATTAGAAGTAGGAACTGGATTTCATCCAGAATTAACAGGAAGAGAAAATATTTTTCTAAATGGTTCTATACTAGGAATGTCATACAAAGAAATAAAAAAAAAAATTTGATGAAATTGTTGATTTTGCATCTATTGAAAATTTTCTTGATACACCTGTAAAAAGATATTCATCAGGTATGTATGTAAGACTTGCTTTCTCAGTTGCAGCACATTTGAATACGGATATACTTTTGATTGATGAAGTGTTAGCTGTAGGCGATGCTGATTTTCAAAAAAAATGTTTAGGTAAAATAGATAGCATAAGTAAATCAGAAGGTGAAAACTATACTTTTTGTAAGTCATAATATTGCTGCTATTAGTCAGCTTTGTAATTTAGCTATTGTTATAGACAAAGGAAATAAAAAATATTTTGGTTCTTTAGATAAAGCTATTAATGTTTATAGTGATATATTGAACTCTCAAAAAACTTCTCAAGATTTTTGTAAAAGTAAAAATCAAATAATAATTCAAGATTATAAATTAGAAGAGATAGAAACAAATTTCTTTTCAGATTATAAATTTACTTGTGAAATATTATTTTATTCAGAAACTATTCTTGAAAAATCATATATAAATTTTGTAATAGAAAACTTTGATAATACGTTAGTTTTTCATTCTAGAACTGATGTTTATAATATATATCCAAATTTTGAAAAAGGAGTTTATAAAATAAAAATAATTATACCACATCTAAATTTAAAAGCAGGAATATATAATTTTTGGTTCAGAATAGTAAATTTTAATAAAAAATAATCTAATATTAGATAGTGATAAAGTTTCTTTTGAAGTAAAAGGACCTAAAATAAGTGGTTTAGTTTGTTCTAAATCAATTTGGTCTTATGAAAGAATAGAATAAGGAAATGATAAAAAAAATAATAAATGTTTTAAAACAAATTAATAAAATAGGATATTTGGAAAAAAAAATAAATTGTCAGTTAATATTAAGTGCATACATATTATCAAAATATAATTTGGATAATATAGACAAAATAATATCAAATATACAATTAGCAGAATTTAAAGTTTTTTCTCAATGGGGAGATGATGGAATAATAGATTTTTTAGTAAATTATTTGGATATAGAAAATAAAATCTTTATAGAGTTTGGAGTATCTGATTATGAAGAAGCAAACACTAGATTCTTATTAATAAAAAATAATTGGGAAGGATTAGTAATTGATAGTTCAAAAGCTAATATAGATAAAATAATTAAAGATGAAATATATTGGAAATATAATCTAAATGCACAATGTCATTTTATTACAAAAAATAATATTAATGATATTATAAAAAATTCAGGAATATCAGGAGAAATTGGATTATTACACATAGACATAGATGGAAATGATTATTGGATATGGAAAGAAATATCAGTAATTAGCCCAGTAATAGCAATAATTGAATATAATAGTATTTTTGAACTTAATCCATGGACAATACCATATATTGAAAATTTTGAAAGAACTAAATTTCATTATTCTAATTTGTATTGTGGAGCATCTTTAGTTCTTTATGTGATTTAGCAGAAGAAAAAGGATATTTCTTTATAGGCTCTAATAAAGCTGGTAATAATGCTTATTTTGTTAGAAAAGATAAAATAAAAAATCTAAAAGTATTGAAAGCTGAAGATGGATATATAGAATCAAAGTTTAGAGAAAGTAGAGATGAAAAAGGTAATTTGTCTTATGTTTCTAAAAAAGATAGATTAAAATTATTAAAAGGAATGGAAATTTATAATACTAGAAAAAATATTATAGAGTTAATTCAATGAGTATAAAAATACCCATCTATAAACCTTTTTTAAAGGGTAATGAAAAAAAGTATGTTAATGAGTGTTTAGATTCAACTTGGATTTCTTCAAAAGGTAAATTTATACAAATATTTGAAGAATCTTTTGCTAACTTTTTAGGAGTAAAGTATTGTTCTACAGTATGTAATGGTACATTAGCATTACACCTTGCTTTACTATCTTTAGGAATATCTGAAGATGATGAGGTTATAGTTCCAACATTAACCTATATTGCTTCTGTGAATTCAATAGTTTATACAGGTGCTAAACCAATATTTGTAGATTCATTGGAAGATACATGGCAAATTAACCCAGAAGAAATAAGAAAAAAAATAACCAAAAAAACAAAAGCAATAATGGTAGTTCATTTATATGGTCATCCTTGTGAAATGGATAGCATTATTAAAATAGCAAAAGAAAACAATATTTTTGTTATTGAAGATTGTGCTGAAGCTATAGCATCAAAATATAAAGATAAATATGTAGGCACATTTGGTGATATTTCAGCTTTTAGTTTTTTTGGTAATAAAACAATAACAACAGGAGAAGGTGGAATGATAGCTACAAATGATAAAACTCTTTATGATAGAGCAGTTCATTTTAAAGGACAAGGATTAGCTAAATATAGAGAATATTGGCATGATGTAATAGGTTATAATTATCGTATGACAAATATATGTGCTGCTATAGGACTAGCGCAATTAGAGCAAATAGATAAAATTGTTTATAAAAAAAGACAAATAGCTGAATGGTATAAGGAATTATTAAAACCTACAAAATATATTTTTCATGCTGAACTAGAGAATGTTTATCATTCATATTGGATGTGTAGCATATTAGTAGATGATTATAAAAAAAGAGATGAACTAAGAAAACATTTGCTTAAAAATGGTGTTGAAACAAGACCTGTATTCTACCCTGTTCATACAATGCCTATGTATTCAAAAAAATTTGAAAGACATATTGTAGCAGAAAATATATCATACAGAGGAATTAATTTGCCTAGTTATCCTGATTTAACTTATGATGAAGTTAAATATATTTGTGATATTATTTTAAACTTTGAGAATAATAAAAAGTCTACAGAACCACTTTAATTGTTTAATAAAATTGCTATAATTTTAAAATAGGATAATTTGTCGCACTGAGCTAATGTTATTTTTTGATAAGCTTAAAATCCTTTAATAGTGATCATTTTAAAAATTTATATTAAATATACCTTAAATTTAGTATTTATAAGCTTTTGAAGGTAATTTTTTTATAACTCAATCCTAGTGCCACTAGTATGTATAAGCAAAATCATCCTTTTAAAAAGGTAGAAAACTCGTGGTGATTAAGAGGATCTGTTGAAGGTTATATTAATCATGTTTTATTAGTATTACTATCTTATCAAGTAAAGAAAATGTTTTTAGCTAATTTTTAATTTCATTGTTAAGGTTATAAAATATTTTGAGGATTTAATATTGCATTAGGATCAAAATGATTTTTCAAAGATTTTATAATATTTATTCCTTCAATATCAATTTGTTTTTTTAACCATTTTGAGTGGTCACTACCTATGCCATGATGATGACTTATTGAACCATTATTATTAGCTATTGCATCAGTAGCATAATTTTTTATGATTTTCCATTGTTCTAATTCATAACCTTTTTTCATAGGAGAAGCAAAAGTATAATATAATGATGCACCTTCATGATAAACATGGGAAATATGACATGCTACTAATCCTTTTTTACTAACTTCTTCTATACCCTTATTTATAGAATTTCTGACTGAAAAATATAAGTTTTCAATATTAGACCATATTGTGGATGTTTCAAGAGTATCAACCATTATAGACATATCCATCAAGCTATCTCTTAAATAAGGTAAATCAAATCTTGTTTTATACCATTTATCACCAATACTTTTACCTAATTTCAAATGCTTATAATTTTCTAATATTTTTGATATAATATTATTTTTATTATCTACATCTGTTTTGCTACCTTCTAGTCCTATTAACATTAAAGCCGAATTTTCTGTTTCAAATTTTTTTACATTTTTTATATAATTACTTATAAATGAAGAAGTTATTTTTCTTATTAAGTTCTTTTTCTCTGATAATTTAAATAATAATTTAGTTTCAGTTTCATCTGATAATCTTATCATTGCTGGATATATTTCATGTTTTTGTATTAAATCTTGAATAAAATTTATTCCTGATTGAAAATTTTCAAATAAATAAGCTCTATAGTCTTTTTTTTCAGGTAAATAATGTATTTTTACAGTAACTTCTGTTATTATACCAAATATTCCTTCAGAACCTATTAGAATATTTTCTAAATCCGGACCTGTAGCTTTCATTGGTAACTTTTTAGTTTCTATTTCACCATTAATATATATCATTTTTAATGAATTTACCATTTTTTCTATTTTTCCATATTTTGTTGATTGTTGTCCTGCTGACCTTGTAGCAACCCATCCACCAAGAGTTGAAAATTCAAAAGATTGAGGATAATGAGATAATGTAAAACCACTTTCATTTAAAATTCTTTCTATTTCTGGTCCTTTTATACCTGCTTGAAAAGTAGCTAAAAGGGAGTCTTTATCAAGATTGATTATTTTATTCATATTTCTTGAAAGATCTAAAACAATATATGGCTTATTTATTCCAACTTCAAGACCTCCTACAACACTTGTTCCACCACCAAAAGGAACAACTATTATATTATTTTCATTTGCTACATTAAGTATTTTAATTATCTCATCATTATTTCTTGGATAAACAACTGCATCAGGGCAAGTTTCTATAATACCTTTTCTTATTCTAACTAAATCCTTATAACTTTTTCCATAACAATGATAAAGTCTATCAATTTTTGAAGTTTGACAATTTTTTTTATCAACAATATTTTCTATTTTAGAAATAAATTCATCATTTAATCTTACAGGTGGTAATGAAATACTATCAATACTTACAGGTTTATTATCAATTAATAATTTTCTTTCAAAAATATCTTCTAAAAATGGAATAAAATATGGTTTATCTTTTAAATTAAATGATTTATTTAAATCACCCCACCCCCACCATTTCTCATTCATAAATACCTTCTACTTTCAAAATCCAATCTACTGCATCATTTATGTCTTCTGCTATATAATCTGGATTTGGTATAGATTGATATTTTCCATCTAAAACATCTCTACCATAGCCTGTTTTTAGTAAAATACTTTTCATCCCGGCATTATGTCCTGCTTCTACATCAGTAGCTTTATCACCTATCATATACGAAGAATTTAAATCTATATTTAATTCTTTTTTAGCTTTTAAAAATAATCCTATATTAGGTTTGCGACATTCACATTCTATAGAATATTCTGGGATTATACCATCTGGTAAATGAGGGCAATAATACATTTTATCAAGACATGTTCCTTCATTCATTAATAATTCTTGTAATTTATTATTTAAAGTTTTAACCCATTCTTCGTTATAATATCCTCTAGCTGGTCCTGATTGATTTGTAACTAATACTGCTAAAAAACCATTATCTTTTATTTTTTTAATTGACTTAGATGCATTTTTTATAAGTTTTAATTTATTTAAATCTTTTATATATCCAACTTCTTCATTTATTGTTCCATCTCTATCAAAAAATACTGCTTTTCTCAATAATCAATTACTCCTAGTAGTTCCATTATTGATATATAAAATTTACTTATACTTTCTTCTTTACCATAAAGTAGTCTTTTTAAAACTTTGTGAAAAGGGAAGCACTCTATATCTACACTTGGAAAATATACAGATGAGTTTATTATATCATTTCTAAATTTCCAGTGACCACCTAAATTGTTTATAATTGTAAATCCAAGGTAAGCTCCCATATCTATTGACAACTCTTTAAGTAATTTTCTATTTACTTCTTCTTGATTATTTTTAAATCCTTCATCAATAATTTTTTCTAAATAATCTATGCTATCTTCTGAAAAATCAAAATCTGAAACTATAGCTTCATCTATTTTTAGTACTACTTTATCAGCTAATTCTTCAATATATATTTCATTTTTGGCTATTAAAAGCCTGTCTTCTATAGCTTTACCATATAATTTTTCTATTTCTTTTTTATCTTTTGAAAAATCTATTAAATCTTTATATAAAAACTCTTCCATTAATTATTTGAATGTTCCAAAATTATTTCTTCATTTTTATTTTTTTGATTATTTATTAATTGTTTTATATCCCATACTGGACCTGCTACAAATGATAATGGATCATCAAAGAATGCTGGTTTATTCTTTTCATATCTTGAATGTCCTATTATATTCAATAACCATCCAAAAGCAAATAGTCCTCCTGAAAATAACCATTTAGATTTATAAGGTTTATTTGCTAATAATCCTATAGCACCACCTAATATTAAAGGTATTCCTACCATATGTAAAACTCTATTTGTCTTATCCTTATGTGTATCTTCATAAAACTCTATCGCTTTTTCCCATCTTTTATCAAAACCTGGCTCTAATTCAGGATGTTCAGCTTTATATATTTTTTCCAAATCATAAACTCCTTTTCCAAATATTAAAAGCCCTTCTAATTTTCTACCAAGTAGCAATAAAGTCATACCACCAACTAATTCAATAACACTTAATTGTTTTTTATCCATACAAACTACCTCAATAATATATATATATTAATACAAAATTATAAAAATACAAATAAAAAAAGCCTAGAAATTTAATTCTAGGCTTTAAAAAACTTAAAAGAATTACTTAGCTGGAGCTGGTGCTGGTTGTGATGGATCAGCTGGAGCTGGTGCTGGTTGTGTAGAATTACTTGTATTAGACATTGCTATATGAGCATACAAATTTTCAAATTCTGATTTTGTTAATTTACCTTTATTTGATTTACCAAATATATTTTTACCTTGTTTATCATATTTTTGAAATAAAGTAGCAAATTGAGATGATATTAAACCAGAATTTAATTCTTCTAAGCTTATACCATTATCTTTATTTTTATCTAATAATTTAAATAAATCTCTTGCAGCATTTTTTAATCTTAAAGTTAATGTTGTTTTTTCAAGTAAATTAGGTAAATATTCATTTTTAGAAATTTTGCCATCATTGTTACTATCCAATTTGTTAAAAGCAGTAAAAGATTCTGGAGAGCTAACACCAAATTCATCAGGAGTTATATTTTTATCTTTATTTTTATCTAAAGCTTTAAAAGATGCTTCACTAGATTTTGTTATTTCTTTCCAAACACCACTGAAAGAACTAGCATTAACTGCCTGTTGTTCATTAGCATTTATTAGTGAATCTTCAATTAATAAATTGCTTGAAGTTCCACATGCATTTAAAGATGCTACAGCAAACAAACTAACAACTATTGAAATAGTTTTCTTTAACATACTTTTAATTACCTCATAAAAAAATAATACTACTAAATTTTAGTATAGTTTTTTTTATAAAAACTTGCTTATTTTTTAATTAAGGAAAAATTAAATTATGGTTAAGTATTATAATTGTATAGTAGATTAACTTTAAATTAACAAACAAATAAATAAAATTAAATTTTTAATTTTTTTTTATAAAATTGTGAATATAACTTAATAATTGACAAAATAATTTTGACTTTTTGTTAATATAATTATAAATTTCATGTTTAATTTAAAAAAAAGAGGTTAAAATTTTATTGATGTTTTATTTTTGGTATGTCTAATAACAAAGACTTAACAATACAATCATATGAAAAAAAGATTGTAAATACTTTAAGAGAAGAAAAGTATGAATTACAATCTTGGAGCAAAAATAAAGAGTTTTTAAACTCATTAGATATACAACCAACCTCTTTAATAAATATATCAAATAAATTTTATAGAGATAGAATAATAAAATTGTACGACTCATATTGTAACGAATTTAGTGAAATAATACTACCAATAATTGCTGAAAAAGGTCTAACTTTTGATGTTCCTGAAGAACAAGTAAGAACTTGTATGGAAAAGTATGATATAAAAATTAGTAAAATATTAGAAAAAATTCAAATATCAAATAAACTTCAATCAGAAAATTTTTATGATAAAAATTTAATAAGTTCTAGTTGGGGTATTTGTCTTGATGGTATAGAAAATGTTCCTTTTATTATTTCCTTAGGTTCAAATAAGGTAATAGTTTTAGATAATACTTTTAATTTAGATATAACATTTTTTGCTTTGATAGGAGCTATACCTGATATACAACCTATAACTCACGTTGGTAATATAGAATTACCACCTAATACATACAGAATAAATTTACAATTAATGGTTGGTACTGAATTTAAACAAGTATCATTAATTGTTTTGAAACAAAAACTTGAAAATATAGAAAACTTTTTATCTATGATTAGTAATATAGGTCTTGTAGTTGATACTAAAATATCTTTAGAAGAAGATTTATCAGGTTTAAAATGGATAAAAAACTCATTACAATATAGCTTATTTAAAAATAAAAATTTTCTTAATATAGCAAAGGCTATAAAAATAGGAGGTATTGTTATAGATAAGTCTGTATCACCTATGCAAGTTCAAAAAATACAAACAGTAATGAAAATATCAGCTAATTTAAATATTGGCTTTGAAATAAACAAGTTAGGGACTATACAATATTCAATTTTAGTAAAAAAAGAAAACGTACCATTAGCTTATGATGCTTTTGATAGGGTTATTTGTAAAATTCCTAATGTTATTTCAAATAAAGTTTCTGCTATGTAGTAATGTATTTATTAGAACTAAAAAACATATACAAAAAATACAAAGATTTTTATGTTTTAAGTGATATTTCTTTTCAAGTAAATAAAGGTGATTTTTTATCAATAATCGGTCCAAGTGGTAGCGGTAAAAGTACATTATTACACATAATAGGTACTCTTGATACTCCAACTTCAGGTGAAGTTATTTTAAATAATAAGAAAATTTCTTCTTTAACTCAGAAAGAAATTAACATTATAAGACGAAAAGAAATAGGTTTTATTTTTCAATTTCATTTTTTATTACCAGAATTTACAGCTCTTGAAAATATCATTATACCTCAAATAATAAATGGAGTAGATTATAAAGTTGCAAAAAAAAAAGCTCTAGAGTTATTAACAATTTTGAAATTAGAACATAGAATTAATCATAGACCATCTGAAATGAGCGGTGGAGAACAACAAAGAGTAGCAATAGGAAGAGCTATAATTAATAATCCTAGTATTATATTAGCTGATGAACCAACAGGAAATTTAGATACTGAGAATTCTAAAAATATACTGAATATATTAACTGACTTAAATAATAAAGGTCAAACAATTATACTAATTACACATGACATTAATATTGCTAAAAAAGCTAATGTGAATATTAATATAGTAGATGGTAAAATATATGTATAATTTAATACATTATTAGGTATGGTAAATTTTAAAAATGAAAAACTTTCAATAAATTATTAAATAAATAGACAAAATGCTTGTTAAATAACAATTTAAAGTCTATTAAATTACCTTTTTTGTTTATCAATAAATATTTTACTTTTATTTACAATTGAATTTATATTATTGAGAAAAAATTTTATTTATTACGATAAAATTTAATTAGAGTTTAATAAAAGATTAAGGAGATAATATGAATTTAAACAAATTTACAGAAAAAGCACAAGAGATTGTTTTTGAAGCTAAAAACATTGCTGAAAATAATAGTAATCAAAGTATTGACAATGAACATTTATTTATGGCTATGTTATCTGTAAAGGAAAGCATAGCTCAAAGTTTATTAGAAAAAATGAATATAAATATTAATGCTATAAAATCAAGAGTTGAAAAAGAAATAAATAGATTGCCAAAAGTTACAGGAATTTCAAGTGAAGCAGTTTATATTACAGCTAGACTAAATTTAACTTTTAAAAATGCTGAAATGGAAGCACAAAGATTAAAAGATGAATATATAAGTGTTGAACATCTTTTTATTGCTCTAGCTGATGAACAAGATAGAGGACCATTATATTCAATTTTTAAAGAATTTGGTATAAATAAAGAAAAAATCTATAAAGTTTTAACACAAGTAAGAGGTTCCCAAAGAGTAACAGCACAAAATCCTGAAGCGACTTATGAAGCACTTGAAAAATATGCACATGATTTAACAAAAGATGCAAGAAAAGGAAAACTAGATCCTGTTATAGGTAGAGATGAAGAAATAAGAAGAGTTGTTCATGTATTAAGTAGAAGAACTAAAAATAACCCTATATTAATAGGAGAACCAGGAGTGGGTAAAACAGCAATAGTAGAAGGATTAGCTCAAAGAATAGTTAGTGGAGATGTACCAGAAACACTTAAAAACAAAAGATTATTAGCTTTAGATATGGGAGCATTAATAGCAGGTGCTAAATACAGAGGAGAGTTTGAAGAAAGACTAAAAGCTGTTTTAAAAGAAATTAAAAATTCAGAAGGACAGATAATACTTTTTATAGATGAAATTCATACTGTTGTAGGTGCAGGTGCTGCAGGTGAAGGTGCTATGGATGCAGGAAATTTATTAAAACCTATGTTAGCAAGAGGTGAATTACATTGTATAGGTGCTACTACAATAGATGAATATAGAAAATATATAGAAAAAGATCCAGCATTAGAAAGAAGATTTCAAATGGTGTTTGTAGACGAACCTAGTGTGGAAGACACTATAAGCATACTAAGAGGTCTTAAATCTAAATATGAAATACATCATGGAATAAGATATAAAGATTCAGCACTAGTTTCAGCAGCTATACTTTCTCATAGATATATAGCTGATAGACAATTACCTGATAAAGCAATAGATTTAATAGACGAGGCAGGAGCAAAAATAAGAATGGAAATAGATAGTATGCCAACTGAATTAGATGAAGTAGAAAGAAGAAAAATTCAGCTTGAAATAGAAAGAGAAGCACTTAAAAAAGAAACTGACCAAGCATCAAAGGAAAGATTAGTAAAATTAGAAAAAGAATTAGAGGAACTTTACAAAAAATCTTCTGAATTAAGGGAACAATGGGAAAAAGAAAAAAGAGCAATACAAAAATTACGTAGTTTAAAAAAAGATTTAGAAAAAATACAATACGAAATAGAAAAAGCTGAAAGAGAAGCTGATTTTGGAAAAGCAGCAGAACTTAAATATGGTAGATTAGTAGAAATTCAAAATCTTATAAAACAAGAAGAATCTAAATTAAATTTAGAAAATCAAATGGTAAAAGAAGAGGTTACTGAAAATGATATAGCAGAAATAGTAAGTAAATGGACAGGTATTCCTGTATCTAAGCTTATAGAAGGTGAAGTTGAAAAATTATTAAAGATATCAGAGAATTTACACAAAAGAGTAATTGGACAAGAAGAAGCTATAGAAGCTGTATCTTATGCTATACAAAGAGCAAGAGTAGGATTAAATGATCCTAACAGACCTTTAGGCTCTTTTATATTCTTAGGTCCAACAGGTGTTGGAAAAACAGAATTAGCAAAAGCATTAGCAGAATTTCTATTTGATGATGAGAATGCTTTAATAAGAATTGATATGTCAGAATACATGGAAAAACATTCTGTATCAAAGATAATAGGATCACCACCTGGTTATGTTGGTTATGATGAAGGAGGACAATTAACAGAACAAGTTAGAAGAAAACCTTATAGTGTAATATTATTTGATGAAGTAGAAAAGGCTCATCAAGATGTGTTTAATATAATGTTACAAATATTAGATGATGGTCGTCTAACAGATGCTAAAGGTAGGGTAGTAAGTTTTAAAAACACCGTAATTATAATGACAAGTAATATAGGAAGTCATCATATACTAAATTATTCAGCTACTAGTGAAGGATATGAAAAAATGAAAGAAACTGTTATTTCTGAATTGAGAAGCTTTTTTAGACCTGAATTTTTAAACAGAGTTGATGAAATTGTGGTATTTCATGCTCTAAGGTTAAATGAAATCAAACAAATAATTGATATACAATTAGAAAGATTAAGAAATAGATTAGCTGATAGAAATATAAAAATAAACTTAACAGATAGTTGTAAAGAAAGATTAGCTTTCTTAGGATATGACATAAACTTTGGAGCAAGACCATTAAAAAGAGTTATACAAAAAGAAATAGAAAATAAACTAGCATTAGAATTACTTGAAGGTAAATTTAAAGATGGAGATAATATAACTATAGATTTTGATGAAAAATTAGATTCTTTTATATTCAAGAAAGATTCATTGGTTCTGTCTAAAAACTAATTTTATCTTCCTGTTCTTCTGTCTGGAACTCTAAATCCAAGATTAGCAATTTCTTCAGTGACTGTAGCTAAATACTTTCTTGCATTAGACACATTTTTATCTCTTAAATTGTATAAAAGATAAGAGTTAAAATATTCTTGTGCGTAGGTTAGCATATCACCTCTATAAAACTTCTTACCAAATCTTATATATTGTTTAGAATTTTGTCTTGTTATTGGTAAATCTTCTGACCTTGGATTTAATTTACTAGCCAAATAATATGCTACAGCTATATTAAAATATAGTGGAGTTTGACTACCATCTATTTCTATTGCTTTTTGATACTCTTCTACAGCTTTTATGTAGTGATAAGGTAATTCTCCAATATTCATATAAGCATTACCTAAATATATATGAGAATTTACATCTAAAGGATTAAAAGCTGTAACTTTTTCAAGTAAAATAGACGCTTTTTTAGAATAACTTATAGATTCTTTTTTCATGCTATCTATTTCAGGGGGGAATTCAGGGTCTTTTTCACCTGCTTTTTTAATTGCTAATTGTTCTTTTTCATCAATCTTACTTTTTATAAATAAAGATTGATCTACCAAAGCTGTCCCATAATTGAATAAAACATCCATGTCTCTTTGGTTAAAATTATATGCTTTTTCGTAACTTTTAATAGCTTTTTTTAATAATGTATAATCTATACTTTTTTTATTCTTATAAGCTTGCTTGTAATAAGCATTTCCTAGTGCATAATGATAAGCATATTCACTTGGATCATATTGAACTGCAAACTCATAATTTTTTAGTGCTTCAGGATAAGATTTTTTTTCATATAGTAAATTTCCTAATTTAAAATAAGCATCAGCATAATCTTTGTCTATTTTTATAGCTTCTTGAAATTTTTCAATAGCTTTAGATTTTTTATTCTCTTGGATTAATTTAACTCCTTCATCAACTAAAATACCTGCTGCTGGTTCTATTGCAAGTATTTTTTGTAATTTAGCAATTCCCAAGTATAAATCATTTTCTTTAATAGCTATTAATGCTTCATCTAATGTACTAGCCGCATAAGTAGGATTAACTATATTTACAGCTTTCATATAATTTTCAATAGCTTTACTTAACTTACCTATTTTAACAAAAACATTTCCTATACCTCTAAAACCTTGCCAAAACATAGGATTTAATCTTGTTGACAAATAATATTCATCATAAGCTTTTTGGTAATCACCTTTATTGAAATATTTATCACCTAAATCAAGATGTCTTATTTCAAATTTTGGTATTTTTACAGGATACTTTAAGTCATATTTAGATTCTATAGAATCTTTATCTTTATTTTTCTTCTTTTTATCTTGAGCAAAGCTATTATTGCTTAAACTACAAATCAAAGATAATGATAAAAATAATAAAGATAATTTTTTTAGCATACTAAAATTAAAAATAATAACAAAAATAATTATATACTAAAAAATTAAAAATTAATTAAATGTAAAATACTTTAGTGTTGTTAGTTATTTCATTTATTAGTTTTATTATTTCTTTTTTACTTAAGTTTCTATATGTTATTAATCTATGAGATAAAACATAAGGAGCTACATATTTTATGTCATCAGGTATTACATAGTTTCTTCCTTGCATTAAAGCATATGCTTTTGCACAAAGCATTAGAGATACACTACCTCTAGGACTTACACCTTGCATTATTTTATCATTATTTCTTGTTGCATTGACTATTTTTACTATGTATGCGTTTATTTCTTTTGTTGTTTGAACATTATAAACATTTTTTTGTATTTCTAATAAATCCTTTATATCTATTATAGTTTGCAAATTTTCTATTAGTGAAGAATGTTTATGTATAGATAACATTTCAATTTCTGATTCTTCACTAGGATAACCTATTGACATAGATATTAAAAAATCTATCCATTTGAGAATCAGGTAAAGGAAAAGTTCCATGTGATTCTATTGGATTTTGTGTTGCAATTACAAAAAATGGTTTTGGTAATTGTTTTGTTAATCCATCTATAGAAACTTGTAATTCTTCCATAGCTTCAAGTAAGCTTGATTGAGTTCTAGGAGTTCCTCTATTTATTTCATCTGCTAGTAATATATTTGAAAATATTGGTCCTTCAATATATTCAAATTGTCCTGTTTTTTGATTATATATAGAAACCCCTATAATATCTGAAGGTAATAAGTCAGATGTAAATTGAACTCTTTTAAACTTACAATTAACTGATTTTGCAATTCCTTTTGCAAGTAAAGTCCTTACCTACTCCTGGCACATCTTCTAGTAAAATATGTCCTCCAGCTATTAGAGAAACAATAGACATTTTCACTACATCTTCTTTTCCTATTAAAGCTTTATTTACATTATTTACTAAATTTGTAAGTATTTCTGCTATATTCATACTAAATAAATTTTACAAAAAAACATTAGAAATATTTTAAAGTAATAATTTTTTATTGTCAAAAAAATCTTTTGAAACAATTATAGATATGTGAACTACTCCATGCTATAGATCATGGAGCTTCCTACTTCATCAATAGAGTTGTTGTATGCTTATAATTAGTTGATTATATAAAAATTAACATAATCCACAACATACACTTATAATCCTGTTATAGAGATTAATATTAGTTATTTTTATGCACTGGGATTGAGTTATAGAAAAAATTACCTTCAAAAGCTTATAAATACTGAATTTAAGGTATATTTTAATATAAATCTTTAAAATGCTTAGTATTAATGGATTTTAAGCTTATCAAAAAATAACATTAGCCCAGTGCCGAGTGAAAAATTATACTATTATTAGTATATTCAAAAAAAAATATAGGGAAATAAAATTTATATAAAGTGAAATTTTTCTACTACTTATCTTGATAACAAATAATTATAAACATTACTTGTATCTTTTGCTATTATATCCCAGTTGAAAACATTAACAACTTTTTTATAAGCATTTTCTCTTAAATAATTAGCATAATTATCATTATATAAAATTTGCAATATACCCCAAGCTAAAGAATCTGAAATTACCCGCATAAGTTTTTATACCTGTATATCCATGATCAACAAATTTCACCTAAACCTCCTGTATCAGAAACAACTACAGGAGTACCTGCAGCCATAGCTTCTATTGCTGTTATACCAAAAGGTTCATATAGAGATGGAAACACTGCAATATCTGAAACTACAAATAATTTATTTAAATCTTCATCACTTGTATATCCTAAAAACCAAACTCTATCAGACAACCCCATGTATTCTACTTGATTTCTAAGATTATCTAACATAGGTCCTTTTCCTGATATTACAAACCTAACATTAGGATAATTATATAAAACATTTGTCGTCGCATTAATTAAAACTTGAAAACCTTTTTCAGGAACCATTCTACCAACAGACATAACTAATTTATAATTATCAGGAACAAATTTTCTTCTAAACGCCCATTGATCAAAGTTAAAGTTAAATTTATCTCTTTCAACTCCGTTTGGTAAAAACAAATACTTTATTTTCAGGTAAATTAAATAATTTAAACATTTCATTTCTCATAAAGTGGCTACAAACAATAGTACCAATTGTTTCATAATTTAATAACCATTCCATGCTATGAATATAATTTTGTAAATCATTATGAATACCATTCCATCTTCCATGTTCAGTAGCATGCATAGTAGCTACTAAAGGAGTTCCAAAAGCTCTTTTTAAAGTTATTCCTGCATGTGCTACAAGCCAATCATGAGCATGAATTAAATCAAATTTTTCACTTCTTAGTAAATTTATAGAATGTTCTAGTAATCCAAAATTTAAATGCATTATTTCATCTATAAAATTTAAATGTTTAGGTCTGTAAGATCTAACTCTATAAACTTTTTACTCCTTTATAAACTTCAAACTCTGGTGAATTAGGTGCGTCAGCTGTAACAACATAAACATCATGACCTACCCTTACAAGAGCTGCTGATAATTCATCAACATGTCTTGCCAATCCGCCCTACTACTTTTGGTGGAAATTCCCAAGAAAGCATTAATATTCTCATAAACTTTTCCTTTCTTTAAAATTGTTGCTGTGGTATTTCTATATCATTTTTACTACTTAATAATCTAAAACTATTTGCTACTATAACAAAAGATTCATTGTTCATAACCATTAACATCTTTCCATTTTTTAAAATCAAGCTTACCTTCTATACCTACAAGAATACCTTTTTTTATATATTCGTTAGCTACCTCTGCAAACCTTCCCCAAATTTCTACTCTAAACCAATCTGCTAAATCTTCATGTTCATAACTTTTTTTAGGTCTATTTACTGCTAAATTAAAAGTAGTTTGTATTTTACCATTTTCATAATATTTAATTTTAGGATTACTACCAGCCTCTTCCAACTAAAATTAACAGTATTTATCATAAGTTAATTCAATAATTTAAATATATTTAAGCATAAGAATTAATATAATTCAATAGTTATACTAAACTAAAATTGGTTTGTACTTTTTTAATTTCTATAAATCTTTACTATTTAATATTTCAGTTTTTTAAAAAATGCAAACTTCAGAAGTTTGAGTATAAAAATATTTCATTAGTCTAAATATTTTAAGCAAAATAATTTCTTTTTAGCTATAATTAATTTAGTCAACATCTTAATTTTAAGAAATTATAAAAAATTTTACACAGGTATAACCTCAATTTTAGGATCAAAACTTTCTTTTAGTATTAATGTAATAGCTGTTAAAGTAGCTAAAGTTGAACTTGGACAACTACCACAAGCACCATGATATTTTACATATAGCTTCATATCGTCGGTTAATTCTACAATCTCAAGTCCTCCTCCATCCATAGCTAAACCAGGTCTAATAGTTTCATTTAATATTTCATTTATTTTATTAATTTTTTCATTATCTATTTTTTTGTTATCATTATTTTTCAAGCCACTGCTATTTAAATTTTCTAAATTTTCTAAAATAATAGATTTAATATTATTTTCTAATTCATCCCATGAGTAATTATCTTCTTTATTTATTGTAATCACATCATTTAAAAAGAAAACACTTTTAACTCCATTTATAGAAAATAACTTTTGAGCTAAAAGGTTATCTTCTGTTTCTTCAATAGAGTTGTATTGCTTATAAATTTTATACTTAGAAAATTTTTCATCCAATATAAACTTTTTAGCATTTGGATTTGGTGTTAATTCTATGTCAATATACATAAAACTCCTAACAATTAAATTACTTTTACTTTTATTTTACCAATTTTTAATTTAAAGTGTGATATTTTATATTTTAAATCATATTATTTTATGATTAAATGTATTATGATTTTTTTATTATTTTAGAAAATTTTTATGGTTACACTTCTTGAAGGAAATATAGAGCATATAACTTTGTTCAATCTTTTACAACTTATAAAGTTAGAACAAAAGACTTGCAAAATGACTATAACTATAAAGGAATTACAACAAGAAGCTAATTTATATTTTAAATTAGGTATTATAAAACATGCAGTTTTAAATAAATTAACTGGCAAAGATGCTGTTCATAGACTTATATGTTGGTGGACAAAAGGAGATTTTAAAATACAAGAAATAGAAATAAGTGATATTCCACAAGAAACTATAAATGTTCCATTAGAAAGCATTCTTATGAGTGCTGCTAAGAAAACTGATGATTTAGCTGACTTAAGAAATTTAGTTCCAACATTAGAAAGCAAAATGAGTTTTACAAATGAAGCTATATATGAAATACAAAATAATTTAAATATAGAAATACCTGAATGGGTTCCTGGTTTTGTTGTAGAATTACCAATAACATTTAGCTTAGCAAAGTATTTTGATATATGCCCTTATAGCGATACTGGAGCATCTGAATGCTTAAGATATATGTTTTCTACAAATATATTAATTCCTCATCAAAGACAAGAAGAAAACTATGCTGGAATAGATGCAATAGATTCTCTAGCATCTATAATAATGGAATATCTAGGTTTTGCTCAAAGTCAAACATTAGTTAATGAAGCAATAGAAGTTTTACAAATTGATATGACAACAAAACCGGGATTTTCACAATTGCTAGCTTTTAGTGATTATATAAGAGAAAGAGTAAGTGAGTTAATAGATGAAGATATAGCACAGGAAATAGAGTGGCGTCTTAGAGCTAGAATAACATCTTTGTCATAATGATAAAAGTAAAGAATCTTACAAAATCTTTTAATGATTTTATAGCAGTTAATAATATATCTTTTGAAGTTAATAAAGGTAGTATATATGGTCTTTTAGGTCCAAATGGCGCTGGAAAAACAACAACTTTAAGAATGATAGCAGGTCTTTTAAAACCAAGTTCAGGTGATATAGAAATATGTAATTTTAACAGAGATACAAATTTAAATGATTTAAAAAGAAATATTGGTTTTTTAACAGGTAGTACTTCTCTATATGGTAGATTAACTCCAATAGAAATTCTTAATTATTTTGGAACATTAAATTTTATGCCGAAAAATTTACTAAAAGAAAGAATTGATTTTATAATTGATAAATTTAAATTACACGATTTTAAAAATAAATGGTGTGAAAAACTATCTACAGGACAAAAACAAAGAGTTTCTATTGCAAGAACAATATTACATGACCCACCTGTTTTAATATTTGATGAACCTACATCAGGGTTAGACATAATGTCATCAGAAATAATACTTGAATTTATAAAGGAAGAAAAAAAAAATGGAAAAGCAATAATATTTTCTACTCATAATATGTCAGAAGCTGGTTATTTATGTGATAAATTAGGCTTAGTTTATAAATCTCATTTAATAGCTCAAGGAACTATTGAAGAATTAAAATCTATTACAAAAAAAGCTACTTTAAGAGAAGTTTTTTTGGATTTAATAGAAAAAAGTGAAATAAACTTTAGAAATACTCAAATTTTTAATAGTTAATTATATATGATAAATCCCATTTTAAAGATTTATCATACTTCAAGTATTCACTTTCTAATATCAAAGGTGAATTTATATTATTTTCATATAATAATCCTGTTCCTAGCCCTTGATGTAAATTATTATCAAAACAACTTGTAAATTGTGCTATTGCATTTAATCCAATATTTGATTCCAAAGCTGAAGTTATCCACCAGTCAATATTTTTTGAATTTGCTAAATCTATCCACTCTTTACAAGATTGAAATCCACCAATTAAAGTAGGTTTTAATACAATATATCTTGGTTTTATTATTTCAAGTAAAAACTTTTTACCATTTTCTGTTTTTACATTTATTAATTCTTCATCTAAAGCTATAGGTATAGGTGAATCTTTACACAATTTTGCTAGTTTTCCCCATTGATTAGGTTTTATAGGCTGTTCTATTGAATGAATATTATATTTTGAAAATCTTTTCAATATATCCATTGAATCTTCATATTCAAACGCTCCATTAGCATCAAGTCTTATCTCTATATCTTGATAGTTTTTTCTTATAAATTCTAAAATTTCTATCTCGGTATCAATATTTATTCCTACTTTAATTTTTATACATTTAAAACCATTATTAATTTTTTCTTTAATTTGATTTATCATATTCTCTTTATCTGACATCCATATAAGACCATTTATTTTTATTTTAGTTTTACCTTCAAAAAAATCTGTATTAGCTATTTTTCTTATTCCTCCATATTCTAAATCTAACATTGCAGTTTCAATAGCAAAATTTAATGAAGGGTGATTTTCTATTTCAAAATCAGCTGGTATTTCTCCATTCTTATTAAATTGATTACAAAAATCTAATATAATTTTTTCAAAATCGTCAGAATAATCAATACTTAAATTTATTATTGGACTAGCTTCACCAATCCCAAATATATTTTTTTGATTATCTTTTATGATTAAAAAGTATGATATTTTATCTAATAACTCTCCTCTAGAAGTTTTAGCTGGAATTTTAAATTTTAAATTTACTTTCTTATAGCTAATTTCTAACATAATATATTACCTATACCAAAACTAATAGAAAAAATCAATGTAGAAATAGACATTTGTTTTAATAAAGGATCTATTTCATTAGGTTTAGATCTTTTATAAATTTCAAAAGCATTTTTTTACTATAAATGGAATACTTATTAAAAATAGAAATTGAAAATAAGATTTAAAGTTTATATATGTATATAAAAAAGCAAATAATATTCCAAATAATAATAAAAAATAATGGTAAATCTTAGCTTTTTTTAGTCCTATTCTTACAGGTATAGAATTTTTACCTGATTTTTTGTCAGACTCTATATCTCTAATATTGTTTATATTTAAAACAGCAGTTGAAAATAATCCAATTGAGGTAGAAATTAATAACAAATCATAATTAAAATTTTCAGTTAATAAAAAATATGTTCCTATTACAGAAACTAGACCAAAAAAAATAAATACAGATAAATCACCTAATCCTATATATCCATATGGTTTCCTACCTATTGTATAAGTTATTGCTGCTATTATAGCTAATATACCAAGTGGAGCAAAAATAAATAAGTTTTTATCATATATTAAAAAAAATCCACTTATTAAAGATAAAATTGTAAAGACAATTATAGCTTTTTTCATATTTTTTGGTGATATATCACCACTTTGAACAGTTCTTGATGGCCCTAATCTTTCTTTATTATCTATACCATTTACAAAATCACCATAGTCATTTGCTAAATTAGAAAGTATTTGAAGAAATAAAGTTGTGATTATACATAAAATAGATGTTTTTAAATTATAGTATCCATTTGAATATGCTAAAAAAATTGAAAGTAATATACCTGATAAAGAAAGAGGTAAAGTTCTTAATCTAAATGCTTTAATCCAAACTTTTATATTCAATATCAAATCATGCTTTCTATTACAGATAATAAAGTTTGAGATTTTAATTCTGTTTCCATCCATTCTTTTTCTGGAATAGAACCTTTTAAAATACCTGCACCAACATATAAATAAGCAATATCTTTATAAAATTGTAAGCAACGAAGATTTACATATAAATTAGATTTATTTTTTTCTATATTTAGGGGTCCTAAAAAACCACAATAAAACTCTCTTTTATGTAACTCATTTTCTAAAATAAATGATAATGCTTCCTTTACAGGTGTGCCTAAAACTGCAGGTGTAGGATTTATCATCTTTAATAATTTTGAAGCATATTGATTAGGTTTATTAGAATCAAATTCAAATAAAGTTCTTAAATGTATAACACTTCCAGCTACTATATTTCTTGTAACTTCAGAATAATTTTCTACATTAATTTTTTTTAATGCATCTTTTATATATATAGAAACATATTTTTGCTCTTCTATTTCTTTATCACTCCATTTAATATTTTCTAAATCAATACCTTCATAATAACTTTGAGTTGAAGCTAAAGACATAGTTTTGATTTTATTGTTTTCTAATCCTAAAAGTAATTCTGGTGTAGCTCCTAACCAAAACCCTAATTCTGGAGAAAAGAAAATATATATAAAAGCAGAGTCATTATATTTAGCACATAATAAATTAAATAATTGTAAAGGAGAAAAATTTTTTGGTAACTTTTTTTCCTTTATTCTTGAAATAACAACTTTATTTAAGTTGGAATTATCTATTTCAGCCAAAACTTTATTTACTAAAAATATGAAATCTTCTTTTTTACATTTTTCAAAAAACTTTTCTTGATTTATTTTGTCTGTATATTTATATAAACTATCTTCAAGTAACAATTCAATTAAATTCAAGTCTAAATTATTATTTACAACCTTATTATTTAACATTAAAAAGTCAGGTCTTAATATATAAGAAAGATTTGTATTTTCTATTTGAAAAGGTGAGAAACAGAATCCTTTCATTCTAAAACTAACTTTTTCTTTCTTAAGATTGTTTGATGTGTCAATTATAAAATTTTTATCATTTGAATATGGTTCTTTCCATAATGCAAAAGAATAAGAATTTTTTAATGAATGATTTATCAAAGATAATAATAGCTCATTACTTGATAATTTATTTTTATTTAATGATTTTTCAACATTTATAATCATATCAAAATAAACCTGTTTAATTATTTACTTAATATAAATAATATCTATTAAGTCAATATTATGATTATTTGGTTAATAAAAATTTTATTAGGATATTCTCACCTCCGCGACAAAAATTTAGAAACAAGGTGGTATAGACACATTTATAAAGTTTAGTCAATACATAGATGCATACAATACAAATGTAACAAGATATAAAAGATAGTAAAGTGAAACAATGTGCAGTATATGCATTAGTAGGAGTAGATTATAATGCAAATAAAAAAATAATAGGTTTTAATAATAGAGAGTTATCAAGAAATTTGAAATCAATAGATAAAATGTTTTTGGGATTTTTATACACTCTATATAAATTATTATTCTTTTTTAAAGCCTTTTCTAAAACTTTTAAACCAACATCTAAACGTCTTTTTATACTTGAACCATCTAATCCTGTAACTAAACCTAACAAATCGTATGTTAATCCAGATTTTAAACTGAACAATACTAATAATAATAAGTCTTCTTTTATAATTGATTTATTCTTCGCTGATCTTTGAATAAATCTAATAACTTTAATTTTCGTTTCAATATTTGTATGACATCTTTAAATTTCGCAAAACTTGATGATAAATTAAATAGAATAAAAGTATTCTCTATTATTAATTATAAACGTAGAACTCATAATGAAAAATTACTTAAACTATTTTTATTTAAGTTTGACATTGAACCTAACTTTATAATAAATCAAAAAAACTAGAATTATTGAATTATGGTACTATTTCCGTTTAAATTATGTTCACAGTATTGAGTACACTATCAATTTAATAAATTGGTATAACCTTAATGACTTTGAAAAGAATACATAATTTTACAATATTTCATTTGTCTTTACAATCAATAAAGTTAGGTTTTGTACTATAATTTTAAATTTAGGTATAACAAAACTTATAATTTAATATTTAAATGATAAAAAAATTATTCATAGAAAATTTTATTTTAATAGATAACTTAGAAATAAATTTTGATAAAGGTTTAACTGTTTTGATTGGAGAGACAGGGGCAGGGAAATCTTTAATTATATCATCTATAGAATCTTTACTAGGAGGTAAAACTAATTATGATTGTATTGGAAATTATAAAGATTATTCATATATAGAAGGAGTTTTTTTGTTAAATGATAATGCTAAAAGATTTTTAAAAGAAAATGATTTTGATGAATTTGATAATGAAGTTATTATAAGTAAAACTATAAGAAAGTCTTCAAGTAAGTATAGAATAAATGGTATTTTAGTCAATAATAATTTAGTAAAAAAATTATCTGAAAACATTATAGATATAATAGGACAACATGAAAATCAGTATTTATTTAAATCAGAAAAACATATACATTTTTTAGATTCATTAGGAGATGAAGAACATAAAATACTACTTGAAGAATTAAAAAGTTTATACAATAAAATAATTTCTTTAAAAAAAGAACATGATTTTTTATGTAAAGAAATCTTAGAAAATAAAAGATTATTAGACTTTTATAAATTTCAATTAAATGAAATAGTTGAAGCTAATCTAAAATTAAATGAAGATTTGGAATTAAAAGAAGAAAGAGAAATATTAGTAAATTCTCAAGAAATAATTACTATACTAAGTAAAGCGTATAATAATATTTATAGCTCAAATGAATATTCTATAATTGATAGCTTGTCTAAATTGACAAAAGAAATTTATAGTATTTCTAAATTTTCTAGTGATATAGAAAAAATTTGTATTGAACTAGATAATATTACAGATAATTTAAAAGAAATATCAAGAAGTATAAGATTTAAATTAGAAAGTATAGAAACAAATCCTAATAGGCTTATAGAAGTTGAAGATAGATTAAACATCATAAATAATTTGAAAAAAAAATATGGTAATACAATAGAAGAGATACTAAATTTTTCAGTAGATTTGAAAAATAAGTTGTTACTAATAGAAAGCAGTGATGAAAAAATAGATAATCTTTATAAAGAAATTACTAATTTAGAGAATGAATATGCTCTCTTAGCAAAGAAACTTTCTAAGAATAGAAAAAATATTGCAAAAAAAGCTTGAGAAAGAAATATTAAATGAATTTAAAGAACTTGCAATGGAAAATATATTATTTAAAGTTAATTTTTTAGAAAAATCTTCTTCTGAAAATGGAATTGATGATATAGAGTTTTTAATAAGAACAAATGTTGGTGATGATTTAAAAGCTTTATCAAAAATAGCTTCTGGTGGTGAAGTTTCAAGAATAATGTTAGCTTTACAAATAGTAATAAATAAGAATAATAATGTTTCTACACTTATATTTGATGAAATAGATACAGGTATAAGTGGAAAAGCTAGTTTAAATGTTTCCAAAAAACTTAATAAATTATCTCTAAATAATCAAGTTATATGCATAACTCATTTACCAATAGTTGCAGCTATGGCAGATAACCATTTTTGGATAGAAAAACATTTAATAAATAATACTACAAAAATAAATGTTACTAAGTTAAATAATCAAAATAAGATAGAAAAAATAGCTAATATGAGTAGTGGAATAATAAATGATAAAACATTAAAATATGCTAAAGAAATATGTTTAAAAGCAGAAGATTACAAAAAATCCTTACTAGAATTTACATTTTCAAAGTAGCATATTTTTTTAATATATTCTGTAATTTTTCTATAGATATTGGTTTACTTATGTAATCATCCATACCTACTTCAAAACATTTGTTTATATCTTCTTGCATTGCATTAGCAGTCATTGCTATTATTTTAGGCCTTTGAGTATTGTAAGTATCTATTATATATTTAGTAGCCTCTAATCCATCCATTTCAGGCATTTGAATATCCATAAAAATAATATCATATTTATTATTTTTTAGTTTTTCTATTACTTCTAAACCATTATTAGCTATATCTATTTTATAACCTAATTTTTCAAATATTTTATTAGCTAACTTTTGATTTACCAAATTATCTTCAGCAACTAGAATATTTAATAAATAATTTTTTCCAATATTAGATTCTATTTTTGTAAAAACTTGTCTTTGATTTTTTATAACATTTTCTGTTTTTAATAATATTTTATAAATAATATTAAATAAAGTTGATTGTTTTACTGGCTTATACAAGTAATCATTTATTAATCCTTCTTGGATATACATATTGTAATTAAAATTGCTTAAAGATGTTAATAATATTATGTAGATATTTTTATTTAAATTTTTTACGTTTGATGAAAAATCTAATCCGTCCATTTCTGGCATTTGCATATCTGTTATAATAATTTCTACTTTATTATTATTTAAATAATTTAAAGCATCACTAGGACTATTAAAAGTAATATTTTCAACACCCCAGTTTTTCATTTGAGAAGAAAGAACTTTCAAATTTGTTAAATTATCATCTAATATTAAAACTTTTTTACCTTTAAGTTTTTCTTCTTTATTACTTATAAACATTGTTGGTAACTTATGATGATATTCTGTATTTATAGTAAAGATAAACTCTGAACCTTTACCTACCATACTTTCAACATAAATATTTCCTCCCATTGCTTCTACTATTTTTTTACAAATAGCTAATCCTAATCCTGTTCCTCCATACTTACGACTAGTGGATGAGTCAGCTTGGGTAAAGGCAGAAAAAAGTTTTGGTATTACATTGATGTCAATTCCTATACCTGTATCTTGTTACTCTAAACTCTATTTCAGCATTTTTATTATCTTTGCTTTTTAAGTTTTACTGAAACAAATATTTCTCCTTTTTCTGTAAATTTTATGGAATTACCTATTAAATTAAATAATACCTGCCTTAATCTTTGTTTATCATTTACTATTAATTTTGGCACATTTTCTTCTACATAGTATATTAAATCAATATTTTTTTCATTTGCTTTACTAGATAAAACTTTCAAATACTTCTTCTATTGTCTCTTCTAAATCAAATTGTTCTTTATGCAATTCCATATTTCCAGAGTCAAGTTTAGAAAAATCTAGAATATCATTAATAACATTTAGAAGAGTATCTCCACTTAATTTTATTGTTTCAACAAAATCTCTTTGTTCTTTGTCCAAAATTGGTATTAAGTAGTAAAAATCAGTCATACCTATAATCCCATTTAATGGGGTTCTTATTTCATGACTCATGGTAGCCAGAAAAATCTGATTTTGCTTTTGCTGAATTTTCAGCTTCTTCTTTAGCTTTTATGATTTCTTGTTCAGCAATTTTTTTATCTGTAATATCTTTTGAGTAAACAGCAACTCCTATTATTTCATCACCAGACTTTACAGGTGTAAAAATAACTTCAGTATAATAATATTTTCCTTCAAAGAATGTCTTTTCTTCAGTAATAAGTTGTTCTCCATTTAGTGCTTTTTGGTAATATTCTTTCCATTGCTTGAAGTTATTTTCTAAAATATTTTTTATATTAAAACCTAAATATACTTCTTTACCAAAATAAGAACTAAAGTTTTTCTTGAAAATACTATTATAATAAATAATATTATAGTCTTTATCTATTAGCCATATAGAAGCATTAGCACCTTCTAATATAGCATTTATTTTTGCATTATCTTCTTCCAAATTGTTTTGCAAATCTTTTAATCTTTCAATAGAGAATTCCAATTCAGAACTTTTTATTTCTAATTCTTGATTTTTACTTTCTAAATCAAGACTAAATTTACTTATTTGTTTTTCCATAGGCTTAAATATAAATAATATTTGTAAGACTAAGGTTATTATTAACATAAAAAAAGAAATAATTAGAAAATTAATAAAATTGCGATTATTTCTATTGTAATCTTTTTCTAAAGAAAGTAAAAGTATTTCTAATTTATCAATTAAAGATTTACTACTTATAAATATTTTTTTTAGCTCTAAGTTTAGATATACTGTGTCATTATTTAATAATTTTTTTGTAGAATAAAATAAATTATTTATTTCATAGTTTATACTCTCATCTAACTTATATTCTTTTACTAAACTTTCATAACTTGAATATAAAATATCATATTCTTTAAAAAATTCTTGTTTGCTAATATTTTCTGATAAATACAAATTAATATATACAGAAAGTTTCGATATTAAAGTTCTTTGATGTGAAATATTTTCTAATGAGTTAATTAAATTATTATTATAACTTATATATTTAAAAGAAACAGAAACATTTACTAAAAATACTAAAATTGTTATTAAAACTGCTATAGCATATTTATATGTTATATATTTACTGATATTATTCATTTACAAAAAAACAAGCTGGAAATAATATTATAGCAGTAAAATATATTTATATGCAATTAGAAAAACAAAAATTTTATATAAATTTTACGAAAAATAAACCAGAAGGTTCTCCGGTACTGATCTAATGTTATTTTTTGATAAGCTTAAAATCTATTAATAGTAAGCATTTTAAAGATTTATATTAAAATATACTTTAAATTTAGTATTTACCATCGTTTAAAGGTAATTTTTTATATAACTCAATCCCAGTGCCTATACTTTTGGTTAATAATTAATTTCATTGTTAGGGCTCTAAAAATCATTTTTATATTTTTAATTTTTTAGATATACTAATAAAAGTATATTTATTTAATATAAAATGGAAAGAAACGAAATAATAGAATCAAAAGCACAACTATTAAAATATTTTACTTCTTCATATAAGAAAAAAGATGATTGGAAAATTGGTATTGAATATGAAAAATTTATAATAAAATCAGATTTAAAGCCACTAGATTATTTTAATGGAAAAGAAAGTATATCAAATTTTTTTAAAACAAGAATAAAATTATTTGGTGGTACCCCAGAAATTGAAGAAGGTAATATTATTGCAATATATGACAAAGGTTACAGTTTGTCACTAGAACCAGGAGGACAAATAGAATTAAGTGGAACTCCTTATAAAAATTTGCATTACGCTAGTAAAGAAGTAGAAGAGCACTTGAAAGAAATAAAAACTATAACTAATGATTGGAATTCTTATTGGTATGTATTAGGAATGAATCCTTTTCACAAAAATGAAGATATACCTTGGATGCCAAAATTGAGATACAAAATAATGAAAGAATATCTAATAAAAAAAGGGCATTTAAGTCATAAAATGATGAAACAAACTGCGACAATACAAGCAAATATTGATTATGAAAGTGAAGAAGATGCTATAAATAAACTTAGAATTGCTACAGCTCTTAACTCAATAGTAACAGCTATTTTTGCAAATTCTCCAATATATAATGGAAATTTAAATGGTTTTATGAGTGAAAGAGCTTATACATGGAAATTTACGGATCCAGAAAGATGTGGTATTATAAAAAATTTATTTTCCTCTAATTATTCATTTGAAGATTACATAAATTATGTTCTTAATGTAAAAATGTTTTTAATAAAAAGAGATAATAAAGTTATAAACATGACATCAATGTCATTTAAAGATTTTATGGAAAAAGGTTATAATGGATATAAAGCTACTTATTATGATTGGACATATCATTTATCAACTGTTTTTCCTGAAGTAAGACTTTTAAAATATATAGAATTAAGAGGAGCAGATAGTCAAAAACCAGAGTTAGCTATGGCTATACCAGCAATTTGGAAAGGAATTCTTTATAATAATTCAGCATTAGAATATTCTTGGGAATTAGTTAAAAATCTAACTTATGATGAAAGAATTAATTGGCATGAAGAAGTTTCTAGAAAAGGATTAAAAGCTAAAGTAAGAAAGTATCAAACTAAAGACTTAGCAAAAGAATTATTTAATATTGCTTATGAAAGTTTAAAAATACAAAAAGAACTTAATGAAAAAAATCAAGATGAAAGCATATATTTAGAAAATCTATATGAAATTGTTATAAAAAAGGGAAAATCACCTGCTGAATATTTAGTAGAAAAATGGGAAAATAATTACAATAAAGACTTATATAAATTATTGCAATATTGTAAAATTTAACTTTTTTTTGTTAGTGTTTTATTTTTATTAATTTATTGTTAAAAGAATTCATATAAAAAATTTCGAATTGTATAATACTTTATAATACTTATATCAATATTTTGTTAATTTTTTAGGAGTTTTTAAATGGCTTATAATAGTACAAGCATGAATTCAATGATAAATTACTTTAATAACTTGATAGCTCAACAGATGATGGCTCAAAATTTTTATAATAACATGAAAGTTGGGCAAACAAACCAAAATCAACAAAGCTCAAATTCTACTGAACAAACATCAGAACAATCAGAACAATTATCAACAGCTCTTAGTAATGCTTTATCTAGTTTAGCTACTTTACTTGCTGGTAGTAATAATTCTTCTAATACTAGTGCTTTGTCATCAAGTATGACCTATATGATAGGTGATTTAATTTCAAAAGGTGTAGATGCACAAAAATTAACTGATGCAATTAATTCAATGATGGCTCCAAGTGATGATGATATTCTTTATACAAGAACTGGAAGTAATGATCCATGGATAACTCTTCAAAATAGAACAAAAGTATCTGGAGCTGATATACAAAGTGTTCTTTATCAAGCTGGAACATTAGCTAGCAAAGGTAAAGATGTTAATGCTTATTTAGATATGGTTAAAGAAGTATGTGATAAGTGTGATTATGACGATATAAGAAGATTAGTAAGTGTTACAAATACCATGCTTTATGCAAATCAGGATTTAAATAAATTTTATGAGTTTGGAAGAGAAATTATTAACAAAAGACATTATGATTTTGAAAGTAATATTTTCAGTGTTCAAACATTAGTTGGTAATGGTGGAGTTAGTTTAGATACTGCTCTTAAAATAATGAGAAATATGGAAAATATAGGTTTGAACGGAAGAAATAATATGGTTGATTTAAGTAGAGTTACAGTTGATGCTAGAAGAAAAGGAGCATTTATGCCATATTTCTTACAACAAATGGCAGACTCAGGTGATACAAGAGCTTTTATGGATGCTTATATGAAATCAAATGGTATGGAAACAACAGCACCTGATTTTAATAGATTTAAAAGAATAGAAAGAATTGATGGCGAAGATATGGTAATTACTGAAGGTGAAAGTGCAGCTTTATTCGCTCAAGCAATAAGTAGCACTCAAGGCCTTCTTGATAAAAGTGTTTTATATTGGAGTTCTGTTCAAACAGGAGCAATGTTTCATGGAGATAATTATTTAGATTTATCAAAATTAAAAGCAGGAGTTTATGATATATATGTAAAAATTGGAAACTATGGTGGTGGTACAGATACAGCAAAGAAAAGAGTTATTGTAAAACCTAAAGATGAAGAAGTTTTAGTTGATGGTGGTGGAAAAAATGAAAAACCTAAAGAAAATAATGGATTAGGCGATAAAAAAGATTGTGATAATCCTGTTAAATTTGAAGATGCAAGTAATCCTGGAAAGGGAAGTGTAAATGCTGGTAATAAAACGGATGAAACACCTAAAGTTGATAATAATCAAAAAGTAAATGAAAATAAAAATGTTACCACTGTTCAAGAAAATAAACAAGATAACAAAGTAAATAATAACGAAGTAAAAGAAACTAAAACTACTATTGTAGAAACACAAACAACAAAGGAAGTTTCCGATGATTATCCTGAAATGTCTGATATAGATAAAATGAGAAGATTATATGCTTTATCATTAGGTAGGATTACTGCTAGTGAAGCTTATGACTACATAGATGAAAAAGTAGGTAAAGGTAATGTTGTTAAATTTTTAAATGAAATTGGTCAGACATCCATGGCTCAAAAGTATGAAAATAGAACTCTAGGATGGATGGACTTTATGCTTGCTATGGCAAAAGATCCTCAATTTTATCAAAAAGCTAGTGCTGAATTCAGAAGAAATGTAAGTGAAGAAGAAGCAGCTAAGTTTTTCAAAAACAATGATTTTAACGATAAAGATACAAAAGAAGCATTATGGTTACTAGGCTATAGAAAAAATTCTTCTACAACAAAAGTTGAAGTTACAAAGAATGTTGAAGTTAAGATAGAAGAGAAAGTTAAATCAAACAATGGCTTAGGTGATAAAAAAGATTGTGATAATCTTGTTAAATTTGAAGATGCAAGTAATCCTGGAAAAGGAAGTGTAAATGCTGGTAGTAAAGTTGATAATAACAATAATAAGTCAGAAGAAGTTAAATCAAAACCAGTAACAGAGACTACTTTACAACAATCAGGAAAAATAAGAGTAGAAGTTAAAAAAGGAGATGCTGCTTTATCTTCAGATTTATATATGGTTCATAATGGTCAAACAATATTAGTAGCAAAAGATGCAAATAAAACAGGAGTTAATACTGTATTAGAAAGAGATTTTAAAGAAGGTGATAAAGTAAGTTTCTTTATAAGAACAAATGCTACAAGTTGGGGATTAGGAGTTTATGACCATGGAAACGAAGATGTTTCTTCGACTGGAAAACCTTATGCAACTAAAACAATTAATTCAAGTACATCTTGGACATTAGGATTTGAAGATTTACCAGAAAAGAGAGCTGATTGGGATTATAACGATGTTGTTGTTAATGTAACATTATTGCCAAATCAAAATACAAGTGAATCTACTAAAAAAGTAGAAAAGAAAAAAGAAGATAAAAAAGAATATAATTTAAATACTAATTTACTAGTTGATAATAGACCTAAAAATGATAATAAGAAAGTAGAAAATAATGTTAAAAAACAACAATTAGAAAGAAAAGATAATGAAAATAGTAATAAAGATGATAAAGAAGTTTCCTTATCAGAAAAGTATAAAAAGCAAAATGAAGAATACAAATTATTATTGGAAACAATGACAAAAAATAGTGAAAACTATAGAAAACAAATAGAGGAAGAAAGAGCTAGGTTAAGAAAAAAAGATGTAGAAAAATCTTTAAATAATAAATTATTAGAACAAAGGTTAGAAAATGAAACTAAAAAACTTAAATCAAATAATGGATTAGGTGATATGAAAGATACTGATAATATAGTTAAATTTCAAGACTCAAGTAATCCAGGTAAAGCTGAAAAAAGATAAGGAGAAATAATAATGAGTATAAATAGTTTGAACAATAACTTAGTAAATTTAGTTAATACTAATGCTGGTAAATCATTATTACAAAAATTAAACAATTCTAATTCTAGCAAAACTGAAGACTTAACTGCTGAAAAATTAGCTGAACTTCTTAAAAATATTCCTCAAAATATGTCAGCTGAAGAAGAAAAAATATACGAAGAACTTAAAAAAGTAGATCAAGAATTAACAGCAATGGAAAATGAATTTAATAAATTGAGAGAAGAAGATAGATTAGATATGATAAAAGCAAAAATGTTACTTGATAGATTAAGAGAACTAGAAGTTAAACTTTCAGAATTAGAAAATGCGATAAATGAAATTATTGAAAATAGAAAAGTTAGAGATGAAATGAATAGGCAGATATATAATCAATTTAATCAAATAGATTTACTAAGAGTTCAAGCTGAAAGATATAGAGAATTAAATAAAGCTCAATATTATACAATATAATAGTAACACTTTTCTTAAGTAAATTTTTACAAGGGGTATATTTATATGATAAGTTCTAAGAGAATGTTTAAAAACATATATATTCATAATCTTGCTAATCTTCTTACCATAACATTAACTATACAAGCATAAATCAGGCACTTGGCTAATTTTATTTTTTTGATAAGTTCAAAATCTTTTAATAGTAATCATTTTAAAGATTCAAATTAAAATATACTTTAAATTTAGTATTTATAATCTTTTGAATGTAATTTTTTCTATAACTTAATCTCAGTGCTGATTATAATTACTGCTTAATTTTTTTTAGATAAATTTTAAGTAAAATAAAAAAACTATAAAATAAAGAATGTTTTTTTTTGTAAATGTTATAATTATTTATAATCTTAAATTTACATTAAAATGTTAGTTGATTTTGGTCTTATTAGATTCTTAACTAAAGTAGCTGAAAAGTCTCCAAGAGGACTTAAATTAGTTTTATTTAAGGAAAAAAATACTGGCAATGAGAAAATGGTTTTTATTGTAAAAACTTCATCTGAAGATTTAGATAAATTAGCATTATCAAAAATGACATGGCAGGTTGAACAAAGTAAAGCATCTGTAAAAGTTATTATAGTAAGATTATTAATATTACCTGACGGAGCAAAAGATTTTTTTAGATCTGAAACAGGACTTTTGATAACAGAACAGAAAGACTATAAATGCTTACAAGCTTTATATAATCAAAAAAGTGTTGAAATATATTTTTTCTCTTACGATAACGAATTTCATTCAAAAATAGAACTACTAACAACACCTACGATGGCAAATAATGTTAAAGTTTTATTAGACAAAAATCCATTCATAGATGAAAGTAAATTAATAGTAAAATCTGAAAATCTAAGTCAAAAAGATATTCAAGACGCAATATCCGGTAAAGTTAAAGATGCTACTTTAAAAGATAAAGATATATTAGAAGCATTACAAAAAAAGATGCCAACAATGTCATCTACTTCTTCTGCTCCAAAAACTAAGCCCGAAGAATTTTCGAAAGCATCTATAAAATCTAATGATATAAAAACTAGTAGTTCAGCAAATATTTTTAAGCCTGAAATAAAACAAGAAAATATTTCTAAAAAAGATAACTTGATAAAAAATGAAAATATAACACCTAAAGAAAAAATAAAAGAAGACAATATACTAGATGTAATAAATTCAATACCTCCTACAAGCGGTCTCTCAGCTAGTGATTTGTTAAATGTTATATCTGGTGCTAATGATGTACTAAGTACTGCTAAAGAAAAAATAAGAGAAGATAATATATTAGATGTAATAAATTCAATACCTCCTACAAGTGGTCTCTCAGCTAGTGATTTGCTAAGTTCTATATCTCAAGATGAAAAAATTGATTTAAAATCAGAATTAAGTAAAGATGATTTATTAAAAAGTATAGGTGATGACAAGAATAGTGATCTATCTATTTTATTTAGTCAAGAAGAAAATGAATTTTTTGAAGATAATACACCAACTATTAATTTAAAAATGACAAATACACAACCTAATAATGTACTTTCTACTTTGAATAATGAAAAAATTAATAATTTAGATAATGTTTTTGATAATGAAGCAAATAAATTTTTTGAAGAAAATGCTCCTACTATATTATCAGACATTGAAGATAAGAAAGTAATTGATAATAGTTCATCTAATGAAATAAATGCAGATGATTTACTTTTAGCTTTAATGGCTGAACCTAGTCCTATAAAAGAACAAGAAAATATTTTATTAAGTGATCTACTTGCTCAAGATAGTCCTCTAAAAAGTAATCCATATCTTATAAAAGAAATTGAAAATAATGTAAAAATAGTTAAACCTACAGGTAACACTACTATACCACCAAATAAAAACTCTAGTATAAATGCAAATGACTTATCCAAAACATTAAATAATGACAAGTAATTTTTTAGATTTAGATAAATATATAAAAAGAAAAACTTTAATAATAGAAAAAAATCTTTATTCATATTTTGAAAATAAAAATACAATTTTATGGCAAGCAATGAATTATAGTATAAGAGCAGGTGGTAAAAGATTAAGACCTGTTATTGCTTTAGCTGTATGTGAAATGTTAGAAGGTAATGAAGAAGTTGTTATACCTTCAGCTTGTGCAATAGAAATGATTCATACTCAATCATTAATCCATGACGATTTACCTAGTATAGATAATGATGATTTAAGAAGGGGAAAACCTACTAACCATAAGGTATATGGTGAAGCTATGGCTATAATAGCAGGTGATGGATTAATAACATTGGCTTTTTATACTATATGTAAATATACAAAAAATACCGAATATATAAATATATTAAAAGTTATAGAAGAGTTATCTTATGCTGCTGGACCTGATGGCATGTGTGGTGGTCAAGCAATAGATATAATAGCTGAGAAAAATAAAGAGTTTATAGTAGATGAAAATATTTTAAATTATATACATTCTAATAAAACAGGAGCAATAATTAAAGCTTCTGGAAAAATAGGTGCTATTTTATCAAATGCAAGTGAGAATGAAATAGAGTTAATTACTTCATATTGTAAAAATATTGGGCTTGCATTTCAAATAATAGATGATATTTTGGATGTAAAAGGTGAAACTAGAATACTAGGAAAAACTGCAAGAAAAGATATAAATAAAGCTACTTTTCCAAACTTTTATGGAATAGAAAAATCTATAAAAATAGCAAAAGAACTTGTAGAAAATGCAATATCAAATTTGGATTATTTTGGAAATAAAGCAAAATATTTAATAGACTTAGCTTACTATATACTAGAAAGAAATTACTAATGAAAGAATTTATAAATGTAGTAAAAAATAAGAATTTTACTTTTTTATGGTTTGCTCAAATACTCTCACAACTTGCTGATAAAATATTTTTTCTATTTATGGTTGTTCTTGTAACAAAAAATAGTTTCTCTAATTCAAGTGTAAGTATTTTAACAGTATTCTTTACAATACCCTCTATTTTATTATCAGCAATAGCAGGTGTTTTTGTTGATAGATGGGATAAAAAATACATAATGATTTTATCTAATATTTTTAGAGTTTTTTTTGTAATAGTACTACCTTTTAGTGAAAGTTTATACTATATTTACTTTGTAACTTTTTTTGTTTCTACTTTTACTCAATTTTTTGCTCCTGCTGAAAGTTCATTAATGCCTGCATTAGTAAAAAAAGATGAATTATTATCAGCTAATTCACTTTTTATGTCAACTTGGCTTGCCTCAATAGTAATAGGTTTTGCCAGTGGAGAAAGAATAATACATCACTTTGGTGAAAATTTTGCTCATTTAATAATAGCTTTTATGTATATTCTTTCTATTCTATGTTTAATTATAGTCTCTTCACCTAAAGAAGAACATAAAAAAAATAATATATGGGATTCTTTTATAAATGAATTAAAAGAAGGTTGGGAATATACTATAAATAATAAAATAATTTTTTATTCATTAATAAGACAAATAATAATATTTTCAGCTTTTGCTTCTTTATCTGTATTAGTAATAGGTTTTGTTAATGATGTACTATATTTAAAGCCTGCTTTTTTTGGATATTTACTAGCAATATCAGGAATAGGAATGACAATTGGTGCATTACTTGTAAATAAAATTACAAATAAATTGGGTAAAGAAAAAGTTATTTTTCTTAGTTTTATTCTTACAGGAATAAGCTTAATAATATTATCATTTACAAATCAAATAGCACATATTTTTAGTATGGATAAAGTATCACAACAAAAAAACTTATTTAATTCATTATCAACTTTATATAGAAATGATTCTAATGTTTTTAGAGATATTAATATTTTTCTAAATATAGAGAATAACAAAAAATTAAGTTTTTTTGATAAGTTTTCATCTTTAGAATTAAAACAATTAAAAGCTTTATCTAATTTAACTAGTATAGATATAAAAACTTTATACGAAATATATAATGATGATAAAATTTCAAAAATTAGTATAGGCTCATTTTTAAAGAGAATTTCCTCTAACCATTTGGATTTTAAATTAAAAAAGGATAATTTAGAAATAAAATATGATAAGGATATTATAGAAAGATGTAAAGCACTAATATTCTTTATAAAATTCCAAAATTCTTATTTTATAGATGAAATTTTTAACTCTAAACTATCAACTAACATTTTCAATATAATTTTTAAAGACATTCTAATATTAACAGATAACAACTTTTATAATTCCAAATATATAATAGATTTACTATCAATAAATAATGAAGGAAAATCTAATTTAAACCCTAATCAAAAAATGCAAGAAATAATAAATGAAAAATCTTATTTATTAGTAAAAATTCTTTCTTTGGAAGAAGAAGAATTATATTTTGAAGATATAAAACAACTTACATTTTTAGAATATTTAGACTATATTATAAATAGCGATATATCAGAAGTAGTTTCTAATAAAGCTAAAGCATTAAAAAATATAATTTCTAAAGATAGTCAAAAATTAATATACTTACTTTTAAAACCTCAATCTTCAAAATTTGAGTTTTATTTTGCAATAATATTTACTATTTTAATAGGTTTTTTTTCAGCTTTAAGCGTAATACCATTACAAACAATACTACAAGAATATATAAAGCCTGAAATGAGAGGAAAAGTTTTTGGTGTTCAAAATATGGCTATAAGTGCTGCTATGACTATACCTATGACAATATCAGGATTTTTAGCTGATGCATTAAATAATGTTTTTTTTGGTATAAAAGGAATACCCATAGTTATGTCAATTGTAGGTTTTGTTGTTATAATTGGTGCTTTTATAGAGGATAAAATAGGAAAAAGAAGTATATAAAAAAGCAAGTATATATTTATTAATACTATAATTTTATTATGTTAGGTGCTATTTCATCAACTAATAAATCAAATGAAGTAGTAAAAGCTACTTCCAACAATAATATTAAAGATAATAAGTATATTGAGAATAACAATAATAAGAATATTTTTTCAGTAAAAGATAAAACTAGTTTTACTAATTATAAAAAGGCATCAGCACCAGGAACAACAAATTTATTTGAAGAAAATAAGGAAAGAGTTAATCCTTTAGCATCAATTATTGGATTTATTTTAGCTTTTGTATCTATGACAGGTTCATCAGTAGCTTATAATGAAGCTCTTTATAATGCTTTTTCTGATAATTTAGATAAATGTAAAAAACTTTTTGATAAATATGGAACAGCTGTTGATATAGACTTTTTAGGTAATATATCAGCACAAAAAGAAAAAAGATATTCTGAAGAACAAAAATAAGATATTAAAATAATGAAAGTAAAAGTTAAATCTAATACTAATATTGCTCTTGTTAAGTATTGGGGGAAAAAAAAATGATGACTTAAAAATACCACTAAATAATAGTATATCAATGACTATAGATAGTTTATATACAATCACATCAGTAGAAGATTCAGAAAAAGATATTTTTATAATAAATGGTAAAGAAGAAAATAATGAACGTATAAAAAATTATTTGAATTTATTTAGAAATAAATTTAATAAAAAAGATTTTCTTAAAATAGTAACAGAAAATAATTTTCCAACATCAGCTGGAATAGCAAGCTCGGCAAGTGGTTTTTCAGCTTTAGCTTTTGCTTTAGATAAATATTGGAATTTAAATTTATCAAAAAAAGATTTATCAATATTATCAAGACTTGGTTCTGGTTCCGCTTGTAGATCAATATATGGTGGTTTTGTAGAATGGAGTAAAGGAAACAAAGATGATGGTAGTGATTCTTATTCAATTCAAATTGCTGATAAAGATTATTGGAAAGAAATAAGAATGATTATTGCTATTGTAGAAGATAATAAAAAAGTAAAAAGCTCTAGTGATGGAATGTCTCAAACAGTTAAAACATCACCTTTTTATAATTGTTGGTTATCTAGTATAGAAAATGACTTGGTAAATGTAAGAAATGCTATTCTTGAAAGAGATATTGAAAAATTAGGAAAAACTATTGAACATAATTGTTTAAAAATGCATGCAACAATGATAACCACAATACCATCAGTAATTTATTGGAGAGCAGGAACTTTGAAGGTGATAGAAAAAGTTAATGAAATAAGAAACAATGGCTATCCTTGCTATTATACAATTGATGCAGGCCCAAATGTAAAAATAATTTGTGAAGAAAAGGATTTATTAAATATAAAACAGCAAATAGAAAATTTAAAAGATATAAAAAAAATAATGGTTTCAAAATGTGGTGATGGTCCCACTTTTTTAGAAGACTAAATTTGTAGTTTAACTATGAAAAAAATATTTTTAATTTTAATACTTACATTATTAAAAGCTAATTATTATCTTAATAATAAAGCTATTGAATACTACAATAATAAAGATTATAAAAATGCAATTAAATATTTTAAAGAATCTTATATAAAAAATAAAAATATAATAGATTTGTATAATTTGGCTAATTCTTACTATAAAAATGAAGAATATGAGAAAGCTATTTATTTTTACAAAAAATTTTCAAATGCAAATAAAGATATTACTCTAAAAAGTAAAGCATATTATAATATTGGAAATTCTTATTATAGAAATTATCAAAAAAATAATAAAAATACTTATATAGAGAAATCATTAGAATATTACTATAAATCATTAGATTTTGACAAGAATAATATTAGAGCGATAGAAAATATTAATTTTATAAAGAATTTATTAAATAAAAGAATTAATAATAATAAAGATTTTAAAAAAAATAATCAAAGAGAAAATAATATTGATAACAAACAAATTGAAAAAGATATAAACGAGCTAAAAGAATTAGAAAAATATTATTTTAAGTATTTAAATAGAATAAACAGGAACACTACTAATAATTCCAATAAGAAAGATTGGTAACTAATGTTACGCAAATTTTTATAATTTGAATTTTTATAAAAAAAATTTAAAATATTCTATAACTATTTATCATCAAAGAAAATTCTATATTTTTGTGCTTCTAAATCTTCAAATTGTCCTGATTTTAATGCCCAAATAAATAAAGCTAATAAACTTAATCCTATAAGTAACATTATAGGTAACATAAAAAAAATAGCATTCATAAAATTTTTTTATACCCTAAAGAATTAATTTTTTATAAAATTTAAATATGACCTATTTTTATCTAATTTTTTTAACTTCTTTATTGCAATATTTATTATTTGTCTAACTCTTTCTTTTGTAGTTCCTAAATCTTGAGCTATAGATTGTATGCTTTTTTGCTCTTCACCTATTCCAAATCTTGATTTTATTACTTCTTTTTCTTTTTCTGTTAAAGTATTCAAAAGATTATTTACTTTTTCCTTCATATCTTCTTTAATTAATATTTCTTCTGGTGTTTCAGAGTTACTAGGTACTAAATCACTTATATATATATCATCATCACTTTTTATTTTTAAGTCTAAAGAAATTGGTTCTAAAGATGATTGAATAATATTATGATATTTATTAATAGACAAATTTAATTCTTTTGATATTTCTTCTTCAATATTTTTATTATCCATATTTGCATCTGACATATTCTTCATCATTCTTTTAATTTTTTGATTAGCTTCAACTATATGTAAAGGTAACCTTATAGTTCTAGACTTAGTAGCTAATCCTCTTGATATAGCTTGTTTTATCCACCATGTAGCATAAGTACTAAATCTATATCCTTTATCTGGGTCAAATTTTTCAACAGCTCTTATTAAACCCAAGTTTCCCTCTTGTATTAAATCACTAAAAGGTAATCCTTTATCTTTAAATTTTTTAGCAATGCTAACTACTAATCTTAAATTAGATGTTATAAGTTTGTTAAAGGCTATATGATAATTTCTTTTTATTTCCTTTATTTTCTCAATAGGTATATTAGTTTTGATAGATAATTCTTCTAAAGTTGGTTTTACTCCTTGCTCATTTAAAATTTTACTTTCAATATTTTCTAATTTTTGATTTTCTTTTATTATTCTTCCATACTTTATTTCTTCTTCTGTTGTCAATAATTTTATAGATGATATATCATCTAAGTATTTTTTTATTAAATTATCCTTATTTATATCCTCAATATCGCTTTCAGATTCTTCTTCATTTAAATCTAAATCATCTAAAATTGTTTCATCATCAATAATTTCTAATTTATCAATAATATTCATAAAAACCCCCTCCTTTAAAAATTAATTCTAGAGTTAGATAACTTACTTTCTATTAATTTTTTTATGAAATTAGATATTTCTAACAAATCTTTTTCATCTAATACATTATTTCTAAAGTTTATTTCTATATTATCATCTAATTTATACCTTTCAAATTTACATGTCATATTTGTTTCATGTTTAATAGGATGATTATTTTTATTATCTTCCATTAAAAGTTTGATTTGTGTAACAGGTACTCCATTATTAGTCCATAATTTAATAGCTTGCAATTTAGATAAGTGTTGTTCTGTATAGTAAGAACCTCTACAAGCACCAACTGGAGGCTCTAATAGTCCTATTTCAATATAATATCTAATGGTCCTTTTAGAAAAACCAGTTAATTTAGACAATAAATCTATACTATACATTTTCCAACTCCTAATAATTATTATACCATTTTTATAACAAAAATAAAACATATTTATCACAAAATTAATATAAAATTAATATCTTATAAATGTTATAAAATTGTTTTATTTTAATTTAATGTTAATTTAAAAATAATATATTCGTAAAACTTAAGAGAAATTTAAGTATTTTATAATTTAAAATTCATATTTATTTTTTTAGATAAAAAATATAATTTTTTAGAAATTTATTTTTGGCAATCAAAAATCTTATGTTAAAAAAAACGTTTTTATTTGTTATTTTTTATGTATTATTAAGTAGCAACGTTTATTCTCAAGAAAATATTACTGAGAATTGGAAATTTAATGGTGAAGTTCTCTTGAGAAGTGAAGCTGATGGTAGAGATTTTAATAATAGCACTCCATTAAATTTTTATACAATTATGAGAACAAGATTTTCTATGGAGAAAATGTTATTAGAAAACACTGATTTTTATCTACAAATAGAAGATTCAAGAATATTTGGTGAAGAAGGTTCAGCTGTTGCTAATCTTAGAAATATAGATATGTTTCAAGGATACATAAATTTTATAAAACCTTTTAAAATACCATTTGATATACAAATAGGAAGATTTATAATGGACTATGGAACAACGAGATTTTTTTCTTCATTACCAGGTTGGAACTATATAGGAAGGTCATTTGATGGAATAAGAGTGAAAAACAAAAATGATTATTTTAATATAGATATTTTTTCTTTAATAACAAATACAGCATCAAGATATATAAGTAATGCAACTCCTGATTTGTATTCTTCAATAGTGCCAAATATAAACAATACAATAAATGGATTTTGGTTAAATAAAAATATAGGTTTTAATGAAATAAATTTATTTTCATATTATGAATATAATAGAAAACAAACTAAAGTTGGTTTTTCTGATTTGTCAAGATTAACAACAGGTATAAGTCATAAAGGAAAATATACAAATGATTTCTATACTTTAGAAGAGTTAGCTTTTCAAAAAGGTTTCATTTCTGATAAAGAAACAAATTCTTATTTAATATCGTTACAAGCTTATTATATATTTTTGAAAGATTTCAATTTAGGTATAGGATTAGATATTTTATCTGGAGGTGCTAACGATAAGGTTAATAATACAATGGATATACTATATGGAAATGCTCATGCTTTTCATGGATATATGGATTACTTTACAAATATTCCAAAAAATACTTCTAATTTAGGATTAAATGACTTTTATATAAAATTAAAATGGATAAAAGAAAATTTTCCTTTATCAATTAATTTAGATTTACATCAATTTAATTCTAATATTTCAAAAAACAATATGTTTTCCTTTGGCAAGGAAGCTGATTTGCTATTTGAATACAAATATTCAAATAATGCAATAATTCAAGCAGATTTTAGTACATTTATACCAGAAGATTTATTTAAATCAAACAGCTTTTTTAATAAAAGTAATATAGGTTTTTGGTCGTATATTTCAACAAAATATAATTTTTAAAAATAATATTTATAAAAGTAAAAATATCACTTTTTTGTTTTAGGATTATGTTATTATTTTAGTAAATTATTTAACTAAAAATTAAAATGGCTACAAATACAAAAAAGAAAATATTAATTGTAGATGACGAACAAAATATTACTTGGTCAATGGAAAAATATCTTTCAAAAGAAGGATATTTTATTGCTACAGCTGATTCAGCAAAAAAAGGTGCTGAACTTTTAAATACATCTCCTTTTGACTTAGTAATTACAGATATGAAAATGCCTGAAGTAGATGGTTTTCAGTTTCTAAATTGGATAAAAAAGAATCATCCAAAATCAAAAGTAGTAATAATGACAGCTTTTGGATCTCCTTCAATAAGAGAAACAGCTAAACAGCTAGGAGCATTCAGATATTTTGAAAAACCAGTAGATTTAAATCAACTTAGAAAATTCATAAATGAAACTTTAGCTGATAAAGGTTTTACAGGTAATATACTAGATATAGACTTATTTGATTTTGTTCAAATGATATTATTAGCAAGAAAACAAAAATTAATATCAGTTACAGATCCTGTAACTATGCAAATGGGACTACTTTATTTAAAAGGTGGTGATGTAATTCATGCTGAATGTGGTAATTTAAAAGGTGAAGAAGCTTTTTATACAATAATGGCTATGAAGAGTGGTATATTTTCCGATATGCCTTGGATAGATCCACCACAAAGAACTATTAATGCACCATTTAACCATTTACTTATGGAAGCAGCAAGAATAATGGATGAAAGTGCTTCTAATCTTCAAGATTTAGAAGCTACTGTTGAAGCAGTTAAAAAGGTAATGGAAAAACATAAAAATGAAAATCAAGAAAAGATAGATAACGCTGAAGCTATAAAACAGATTTTAGCTTTATTAAGAAATGAAATACCTGAAACTTTATGTGTAATGATAATTAATGCTAGAGATGGAAGACTTGTTGAAGGTTCAACAGCCATTGATAGGTATAATATGAATGAGTCATCAACAATATTTAAAAACCTATTTTCAACTTGTGGTGATGCTGAAGTAATGCTTACTGGTTTTGCTGAAAGAAGAAGACAAATAGAAGAATTACTTATAACTAATCAACAAGATTATTCTATTATTAGAAAATTAAAAGATGGAAAGTATTTAATTTATATAAGTTTTCCTAAAACTTCTAATTTAGGAATGGTAAAAATTACTTTAAATAATTATGTTTCAGAACTAGAGTCTCATTTACCTTGATTTTTATATAAAAGTTGAAAAAATACTTACTTAACTATGCTGAAAAAGATATAAATCAAATAAATTTATCAAATATATATGATGAAGTTATAGTTATTCCAATTAAAAATGAATACAATGATATTATTGATTTAATAAATAATTTATCAAAATTATCTTTAAAAATAAATTTATTAGTAATTTTAATAATAAATTCAAATGAATACTCCGAAACAAATAATAAATTTATTGAATATTTAGAATTACAAACAAATTCGAAAATAAACAATAGGAAATATTCATATGTATATTACCAAAATATGAATTTGTTAATAGTAAATTACTCTTATGAAAATAATTACTTTTCTAGTAAATATGGTGTTGGTTTAGCTAGGAAAATAGGATGTGATATTGCCTTAAAATTATATTTTGAAGGAAAAATTAAGTCTAATTTTATAAGATGTACCGATGCTGATGTTATATTAAATGAAAATTATTTCAATATAACTCCTAATAGTAGTTATTCAATTATAAATTATCCATTTTATCATGTTGTTAATGATAATTCTATTTTTTCAAAAGCATTAATATTATATGAAATTTATCTCAGATACTATTATTTAGGTCTTAAATATTCTAATTCAAAATATTCATTTTGGACAATAGGAAGTTGTTTTGCAATAAATTTTAATGCTTATTCAAAAGTTAGAGGATTTCCTAAGGATAGAAAAGCAGGTGAAGATTTTTATATGATAAATAAATTATCTAAAGTAGGAAAAGTTTTTATCCCACAAAATAGCATTGTAAAAATAAAATGTAGAGAATCTAATAGAGTTCCTTTTGGGACAGGTATTTCAACTAAAAAAATATATGAAATTATAGTTAATAACCAAGAATATAAAATTTATAATCCAATAGTTTTTGATTATCTAAAAGAGTTTATATATCTATTAGATATTTTTTCTAATACAAAAGATTTTGATGTTTTTTCTAAAAATAGATTAATATATGAATTTATATCTAATTACAAATCAAAAATAAATAATATAATTAGTAATTCTAAAAACTTAAACTTGATAAATAATTTTTTTGATTCTTTTATGCAATTAAAGTTTATACACTACCTTTCAGATACTTATAAACCTATTAATTGGTTAGATGCCTTAAAAAAATCTAAATTTATTGAAAATATAGATAATGAGGATATATACTATATAAGAGATTTTTTATTTCAAAAAAGTTTAAGTTAATCTATTAAGAACTTCCTTACTTATTGCTTTTAAAGTATCGAAAACACCAATACCTTTATAAGCTACTGCTTCAAAGCTACGAACACCTCTAGTATTTAGTGTTCTTTCTAATACATCTAAGGGAGCTGCATTTGGTAAATCTCTTTTATTATATTGTAATACCCATGGTAAAGAATCTAATGTCATACTATATTCAGCTAAATTCTCTTCCATGTTTTTTAAGCTATCTATATTTTCTTGCATTTTTTCCATTTGAGAATCAGCAACAAAAACTATTCCATCTGCACCATTAAGAACTAGTTTTCTACTAGCATTGTATTCTACTTGTCCAGGAACAGTATATAGGCTAAATTTTGTTCTAAATCCTTGAACACTTCCTAAGTCTAGTGGTAAAAAATCAAAAAATAAAGTTCTTTCATTTGCTGTATTAAGAGAAACCATTTCACCTCTAATTTGAGGATTTAATGTTTTGTGAACATATTCTAAGTTTGTTGTTTTTCCACCTAGACCGGTACCATAATAAACTATTTTACAATGAATTTCTCTACTAGAATAATTTATTAAAGCCATTCTTTATTATCTCCATGTATTAATAATTATTTCTTATGAAGCATAGCTAATATTTCATTACTTAAGGCTTCAGAAACTTCTTTTGTTTTTATTTTTACAATACCTAAAGAAGGACTTTCATCAAAAACAACTGTTAAAAGATCTTGAGTTTTTAATGCACATATATAAATATTTCTATTTTTACCTTGTTGATACATTACATTAAATTCAGTCTCTCCAACTAACTTTGCTATTTCTCTTGTAGAAGCAAATGCACCAGCAACTAATGCTGATAATGGCATTGTAAATGGTGTTTCTTCACCAACATTTGCTATCATTTGACCGCTTTTTTCTACAAGAATTATGTATCTTGCTTTTGTATCTTCTCTTAATTTATTAAGAATATTTGTTATATTCTTAAGTCCTTCTGTAGTAACAATTAAACTACTTAACTGCGGATTTAACATCCCTATATCTCCTTATGTAAATCAATTATTAAAGCTTCTAAATTAAAACTTAATTTATCAGAAATATTTTTAATAAATTCATTACCATATATTTTAACAGAATAACTAATTAATTCTTTTAAAAAAGATTTTAAATTTTTAATTTTTTTATCAAGTTTATAGCTAAATAACTCTATATTGTAGATTTTACCATTTTTAATTATTAAATTCAAATTATTTAATAATATTAAATCTTTTATTTTTTTTTCTATATCGTTACTCATTTTAAGACCGCTTATAGATACAAACTCTGAATATACATTATTAGCTATATTTAATAAATTGCTATAAGTAACTTCACTATTTGTTTCTTCTATTTTAATGATATTATTATCTATAAAATTTTTTAATAATTTTATAAATTCTGAAACATTATATTTACTCAACTCGAAGAATTCTAATATTGATAAATTCTTATCCTTTAAGTGTTCTAAAATCTTATAATTTTCATCATTTTTTAACAAAGTTATTTTAGAGTTCAAATACAAATTTAAGTCATTTAAATTTTTTATAAATTCTTTTTTTAAAGATATTTCTTTTATTAACTCATAAATATCTTTATTTATTTTTATTTCTATGTTAGAAGTATCCTTTTCTACAAAATTAAAAGTTCCATCTTCTTTCAAAGATAAATTAAAAAGTAATTCTTCATTATTCAAATCATCGTTATAAGCATTTATAATATTACCATTATAAAAAACAATAAAAGATTTAATGTTATCAGTGTCTATTTCTAAAATACCATTTTTATTTGTTTGTGATATTATACTTATCAAATCATTAAAGTTAAAATCTTTTAAATTACCATTTTTTAACATTATTGTACCGCTATAATAATGCCTTCTTTTGTTATAGATGTCCCTGCTGCTGTAGGGTAAGGTATTTCTAACTCAACATTTTTAGTTATAGTTCTATATTTTTGAACTAATTCTAATAAATCTTCTTTATTAGGTAAAATTTGATCATTATAAGAAATAATCCAGACCCTATTATTTACAACTTGCGATAAAAAAGAATCTATTGCATTCATATATGTTTCCTTATCTGTAAATGTTTCTCCTAATTTAGGATATTCAACTTTATTTATAACTCCTTCAAGATTTATTTGACTTACCCTTCTTGTCCAACATTCCCATAAATAAAATCTCATATTGTAGTTTCTAAAGCCTTCTTTAGAAGGAAAATACATATAGACAGCTTCAGTTCCTATTTGACTAGCTATTTCATAAGAATCATAATAATAACAAAAGTTTGGCATCCCATTATCAAAAACCATTCTATTAATATTATTGACATAGTAAGCTAATATATCGTTAGGAGATACATTTTTAGTTTGAAAATACCTTTTATTATAAGTTATCCAATAAGATATTGTTAAATAAACCGCTACATATAGCAATGCTCTTTCTTCATCACTAATATTTAGCAAACTTATATTAGTACTCCATTTCTCAAGACTTCTACATTCATCAGGTGTAAAGTAACTATCAGCCCATTCTCCAAAAACAGAAGCAATTGTAGATTCTGTATATAAAACTTTTTCTAAAACATCTTGGTTAATATAAACTCCTTTATTTTCTACTAATGCTTTATTCCACCAGTAATTACACTGTAGTATATCACTTGTTATAACTTGAAGACCATTTTTTTTGAAGAAAGTAGCTAATTTCGGAATACCACTAAATGGATCATATACAGATGTTATTTGCAAATCTAGTATATTCTCCCATATCCAAGATGGAATTATTCTTTTTTCTTTTTCGTTAATTTCAAACATATTTTAAAAATAAAATTATTATTATATTATAATACTATTTTCATATTATTTTAATAGGTGTTCAAAATTACAATTCTTTTTACATTAATTTAACTACCAAAAATATCTTCAGATTTTTTAAATAAAATCCATGAAGTTAGTATATATTTATCATCTGATATAGGAATATTTCCTTTATGAGTATGAGTAAAACCACAAGGAGCTATTAACATAGTTCCAGCAGTTGGTTTAAAACTTTTTTCTTGATAATAAAAAACAGTTTCTCCACCTTCTTTTACATCGTTTAAGTAATACATAAATAAAACTACTCTATGAAGTGCTGTTCTTTCTTTATCACCTGCTTTAGGATAAATTTCAGAGTGCCAATGATGATAACCACCTTTACCTTTATCATATTTTTGAAGATTAATATTACCTACATAATAAAGTGTTTCTATAAGAGCTCTTAAAGTATTATCATTAAAGGTTTCTAATAATTCTTTTGTTAATTTTATATTTTTACCAGTTTTAGGATCTGGTAAGAATAGTGATATTGATCCTGTTAATAGAAAGATATATTTTCTTACATATTGAGTAAAATATTTTAGCGTAATATCTACTATTTTATCATTAAAGTGTTTCCATTCAGGTTCTAGTGATATTGTAATATCCAAACTATCCTTTTCATTTATATTAATTCCTTGGCCTGTTCTACCTGGTGATTTTTTATTACTTTTTTCAAACTTTAATATTAATTGCTGACAAAACTCTTTACTTATAGCATTTTCATATTTTTCTATAAAATCAATCATATTTAAAAAATACTAATTAAAAATATTATAAACATTCCAAAAATCATAAAATAAGCATAGTGTCTTACTATTCCCGACTGAATATCTCTAAAAGCATAAGACATTGCTGAATACAATTTTGATATCCCATTAACAAATCCGTCTATTAAGTATTTATCTATAACAAATAGAATATTATTAGAAATAAAATATAAAGGTTTTATAATTATATCTCTATAAACTTCGTCAAAATACCATTTATTATAAGACATTTTATATATAGGTTTTAATTTAGGATTATTATATAAATTTTCTACAATATTATTTTTTACTACATAAAAATAATAAGCTGATGATATACCTAATATAGCAATTAGAACGGATATAAACATTAAAACAATTTCCATTGAGTTTTGATAATGTTGTATTTCATTTTGTTTTACTATAATAGGACTTAACCAACTTTCAAATAAACTTGAATGTGGAATACCTAAAAAACCTACTATTGTTGAAAATACGGCTAATATTATTAATGGTATTATCATAAATATAGGTGACTCATGTATATGGGATATAATATTTTCATCTTTAATTCTTAAATTACCAAAAAATACAACAAAAAATAATCTTGACATATAAAAAGCAGTTAAAAATGATGTGAATAAAGCAATTATATAGAATAAAATATTACCACTTTCAAAGACTTTCCAAAGTATCTCATCTTTACTAAAAAATCCTGCAAAAGGTGGTATTCCTGATATAGCTAATGTACCTATACAAAAGGTTATAGCTGTTATCTTCATTTTGGAAAATAAGCCTCCCATTTTCCAAATATTTTGTTCATTACTCATAGCATGAATAACTGAACCAGAACCTAAAAATAATAAAGCTTTAAAAAATGCATGTGTAAATAAATGAAATGTTCCAGCTGTATATGCTCCAATACCAACTCCTAAAAACATATATCCTAATTGACTAACAGTAGAATATGCTAAAACTTTTTTTATATCATCTTGAGTTATTGCAACAGTTGCAGCAAAAAATGCTGTAAATAAACCAATACTTGCTACTATTGATAAAGTAAAAGGTGATAATGAATATAAAACATTTAATCTAACTATCATGTATATTCCTGCTGTAACCATTGTTGCTGCATGTATTAAAGCACTTACCGGTGTAGGTCCAGCCATAGCATCTGGTAACCAAACATGTAAAGGTATTTGTGCTGATTTTCCCATTGCTCCTACAAATAAAAGTAATGTTATTAAAGTAATTATTTCAAGATTCATTTCTGATACTTTTTGATTTATATCAATAAAATCTAATGTTCCAATTTGCCAAAATATTAAAAATATTCCAATTAAAAAACCTAAATCCCCTATTCTATTTGTAATAAAAGCTTTATTTCCAGCAATTGCTTTCTCTTTATCTTGAAACCAAAAGCCTATAAGTAAGTATGAACATAGCCCTACCCCTTCCCAACCTAAAAACATTAAAGGTAAATTTTTAGCAAGAACTAATATTAGCATTGAAAATGTAAATAAGTTAAGATATGAAAAATACCTTGCAAAACCTCTATCATTATGCATGTAAGAGATTGAGTAGATATGTATAAGAGAACCTATAAAAGTAATAACTATTGTCATCATAGATGATAAAGGATCAAGCATAAGCTCAAAATCAACATTCAAATAACCAGAACTTATCCAATTGTAAAAATTGTAAGTTATTAATTTTTCTTCTAAATTATTCAATGAAAGGAAAAACATTAACGAAATTAAAAAAGAAATTATAGGGGTTGCACAAGAGATAAAAGAAACTAAATTTTCATTTATCTTATAATTAGTTTTTTCTGAATTTAATAATGAATATAGACCGGATATTATTGATCCAATTAAGGGTAATAATGGAATTAATAATAAAAATTTACTATCTATCATATTTATTACCCTTTCATGATATTGAAATCATCTATGTTTAATGATTCTTTATTTTTGAAAATAAGTATTACTATAGATAAACCTATTGCAGCTTCAGCAGCAGCTACAGCTATTACTAGAAAAACTATTGCTTGTCCTGTCAAATCTTCAAAAAATCTTGAAAAAGTAACAAAAGTTAAATTAACAGAGTTAAGCATTAATTCTATTGACATAAAAATTATAAATAAATTTTTTCTTGTAAGAACTCCTAATACTCCTATAAAGAAAAGGATTGCACTTACTATTAAATAATCTTGTGTAGATATCATTATATTTTCCTCTTTGCTAAAACTACAACTCCTAATAAAGCTATTAGAAGTAATATAGATACAATTTCAAAAGGTAATGTATATTTTGTAAATAAAAATAAACCTAAAGATTTTATACTACCAAAATCTGATGATATATCTTGAAAATAATATGTTTCATATAATTCTATTGATAAGTAAATTATAAAAAACATAGGTAATAATAACAAAGAAGAAAAAATTACTCTCTTTTTTATATTATCTTCTTTAGGTAAATTTTCTTCTTTTACATTTAAAAGCATTATAGAAAAAATAATTAATGACATTATAGCACCAGCATAAACAAGAATTTGAATAACAAAAAGTAATTTTGCTGATAATAAACCATATAATCCTGACAAAGCTATAAATGTTATTACTAAACATAAAGCTGAAGATAGTGGATGTTTTCTTGTTATCATAAATAACGCAGATATAACTGCTATTAAAGAAAATATCCAAAAAAATATTGTATTTGCTATCATTAAAAAACCAAACAAATTTTTACTTAAGTATATATTATATTTTAGTTTTTATAAAATAATTTTCTATTTTAAAAATATTAATCATAATTAAATCAATCTAAGTTATTTTCTATAACTTTGACAAGTTTTTTTTATTACTATATAATTAATAAAAAGAGGAAGTTTTATTATGTTTGTAAAAAATATTTCTCATAACTACGGAATAAAGAAACAATTATTATTAGTATTAAATGATGAAAATTCTTCTCAAAGTTTTTCTATAGGTATAAATAAAAATGATTTAACACTTTCATTTTTAAATAACTTATTAAATTTATATAAAAATTCTAATGATGAATCTTTTAAATCAGTTTTAGCAACTACTTTTTACCAAAATCTTTCTAGTAAAGAAAGAGAATTAATAAATTATTTAAAAGAAAATCCTAATTCATTAAGTAATGCTAAAATAATTATTGAAGAGATTCAAGAAGAAACAACTTTGTATAGTTTAAGTAAAGATTATACTCAAGCATATCTTGACGAATTAAAAATGCTAGAAGAACTTGATTTTAAAATAAGAGAATTAAAAAAATATTATAGAAAAATGGAAAAAATATCAGGTAATTTACCAATGAATGAATTAATAGAAGAAGTTAAAGGAACAAATTCTAAACTAAGTAATTTTCATATAACTAATATAGAAAGATTAAACTCATATAGATTTCATGCACCACTTTTTAACTAATGAAGAAAATATATTTTTTAACATTGCTTTCACTAATATTTTCATGTTCTATATATAAAAAAGAGGAAAATAATTTAAATTTAATAGAAAGTGTTAATAAACTAAATGTAACTTTATTGATAGAACAAAAAAAAACATCTGGTGAGTTAATATCAATAGGTCCAAAAGCAGTTAAAAAATTAGCAATAAATGGATTTGAATTGCCATTAACAAAGTTATTAGAAGAACAACTTAAAATAAATATTAGTGATATAACTGTAGGTAAGCATGAATTAGAATTATCTTTATATATTTTAAATCAAGATTTAAAAATACCTATTATTATTCCTAATGTAGGTATAAACAACATTCTTTTTCTTATGAGATTAAATATAGATGAAAAAACTAAAGACTTAATTAAATTAGAGTATGGCTACGATTTTGATAATAATAATATAATTGATTTTGATAGAGGTATATTTGAAACAACAGATGCAAAAACATTTTTTGTAAATTTACCAAACAATCAAAAATTAGAAATAAGTACAGCTTTTGATAAAATTATAAATACATCTGAAAATAATGTTATACCTCCTGGTGCAGTTCCTTATAATCCACCACAAAGTATAGATACTAATATTTCTCAAAAAAATGATTTAAATATACCAAAACCTATTATAAATAATGATAATATATATCCTATATTACCAGTAGAAGATGATAAAAAAGAAAATTAAAAAGGAATTTTTATGGAAATAGCAAAAGTTATAGGTAATTTAGTAAGTACTCAAAAAGTTAATAGTCTTGTAGGCGTAAAATTAATGATAGTTCAGCAATTAGATAAAAACTTTAATCCAATTGGTAATCCAGCTATTGCAACAGATGCTACAGGTCAAGCAGGAATAGGTGAAGTTGTTTTTATAGAAAGTGGCAGAGAAGCAGCATTAGCTTTAGAAAATAAGTTTAATCCTTCTGATTTATCTATTATAGGTATAGTTGATAATACATACATTAACAAAAATATTTAGTTTGTATTTTTCAATAATACTATACTTTCTATTTTTTTATTAGATAATTTATTGCCTATTGAGGTAACAGATTTTACTAATATTTTTTCAAAATTAATAATTTCTTTTGTTACTTTCATTCTTTTAGTAGGAGTATAATTTACTTCTATTGTAGGATTATTTTCAGATGTAAAAAATACTAATTCACAATCTTCGGGCATAAATCTATATACTTTATCTAAAATAAATTTATTTATATTAAATCTTTTTATATAGTATGATTGTTCTTTTTTGTTAAAATAGACTAAAGAAAAAACTAATTCATCTATTTGTTTTGAAAAAAATATAATTTTTTCTTCTATAAAAATTTTGTCAGGAATATTTATAACTTTATACTCACCATTCTCAAAAAACATTATAAGTTTATCAAAAGAAGATAATAAAGTATATTCTGAAGATTTAACATTAGTACCAATATATTTATTTTCTGAATCGTAATAAACTTTTATATCATTAACAGCAATCTTATTAATATCTATTTCATCAAATTTTGTTATTATAGTTTTTCTAGTAAAAAAATTCTTATATTTTTCTATTAAATTTTTAAGATATTTTATTGCATAGTTAGTTATATTTGATATATCTTCTTGCTTTCGTTCAATTTCTAACTTTATAGATTTTATTTCATCTATATTTTTTTGTAAATCAAATCTTGATATTTTTTTTATTGGTATTGAAATCAACTTTTCAATATCATCAGAATTTATTTGTCTTATCTCATATAAATAAGGTCTAAAAGAATTTTCAATAAGTAACTCTAACTCTTCTTGAGTATCTACATTTTCTAATATAGAATAAATCTTATTTTCTATAAATATTTTCATTAAAGTTTTTTCTCTTAATTTTATTTTTAACTTATTTATATCATTATTCAACTCTTTTTCTAAAATAGAAATTAATTTATTAGTGTTATATTCAAGTATTTCATTTACATTCATTTCAACTGGACTATTATTTTTTATAACTATTATATTTGAAGATAAAGTTAATTCACAATCTGTATATAAATATAATCTTGGTAGTATTTCATTAGAGTTTGCACCATGACCTACTTTTAACTCTATTTCTACTTTATCAGTTGTAAAATCATTTATACTAGTTATTTTTAATTTACCTTTTTCTATAGCATCTTCTATTGAATTTATTAAAGATTCTGTTGTAGTTGAAAAAGGTATTTCTCTTATAACAAGGGTTTTATTATCTATTATATCTATCTTTGCTCTTACTTTTATTTTACCTTGTCCTTTTTCATAATTAGAAACATCAATTAACCCACCTTGAGGAAAGTCTGGATATATTTCAAAATCTCTACCTTTTAATATTTTTATTTGAGCATCTAAAAGCTCTATAAAATTATGAGGTAGTATTTTAGTTGATAATCCAACAGCTATACCTTCAGTTCCTACCATTAAAAGATATGGTATTTTTGCTGGAAAATATATAGGTTCTATGTTTCTACCATCATAACTTTCTGTGTATTCTGTTATTTCTGGATTATAGAATGTTTCTTTTGCAAGATTAGATATTTTCGCTTCTATATATCTAGCAGCACTTGCAGGATCTCCTGTTATTATGTTACCAAAATTTCCTTGTTTATCTATTAAAAAATCTTTTTGAGCCATATTAATTAATGCTTCTTCTATGCTTGTATCACCATGAGGATGATATTTCATGGTTTGTCCTATAATATTTGCAACTTTATGAAATTTACCATCATCTATTTCAAATAATGTGTGTAAAATTCTTCTTTGAACAGGCTTTAGGCCATCATCTATATTAGGTATTGCTCTTTCTTTTATTACATAAGAAGCATATTCTATAAAATTTGTATCAAGTAATGATTTAAGTTTTAACTCATTCATCTTAAATTTTCCATTATATAAGTTTTTCTTTCAGGAGTGTTTTTTCCCATATAAAAATTTAAAATTTTAGGTATTTCTTTCATTTCATCAATAGAAACAGGTATTAATCTAATATTTTCACCTATAAATTGACCAAATTCACTTGGTGATATTTCACCTAATCCTTTAAATCTAGTTACTTCAGCATTTTTTAATTTTTTTAAAGTTTCTTCTTTTTCTTTTTCCGAATAACAATAAATAGTTTCTTTTTTATTTCTAACTCTAAATAAAGGAGTTTCTAATATATATAAATGATTTCTTAATACAAGTCCTTCAAAAAATTGTAAAAAATATGTTATCAATAGATTTCTTATATGTAATCCGTCTACATCAGCATCAGTTGCAATAATAACTTTATTATATCTTAAGTTATCAATACTTTCTTCTATACCTAGTGCTTGCATTATATTATATAATTCTTCATTTTTATAAACTATGTCTATTTTATTATCAAAACAATTAAGGGGTTTTCCTTTAAGAGGAAATACAGCTTGTGTTAAAACATTTCTTGACATTACTATTGATCCACTAGCTGATTGACCTTCTGTAAGAAATATCATAGATTCTTGACCAAAAGTTGAATTATCATTAAGGTGATATTTGCAATCTTTAAGTTTTGGAACTTTTATAACTACCTTTTTAGCTTTTTCTTTTGCTATTTTTCTAACATTTTGTAGTTCCTTTCTAAGTTTTTCATTAAAAGATATTTTTTCTAAAATTTTATCAGTTATTTCTTTATTTTTATGTAAAAAATCTTCTACTACTTTTTTAACTTCTTGAACTATAGATGATTTTATATCAGTATTTCCTAATTTATTTTTTGTTTGTGATTCAAATATTGGTTCCTTTACTTTCACAGAAACAGCAGCAAATATGCCTTCTCTTACATCATTACCTTGAAAATTCTTACCAGAATAGTCATTTATACCTTTTAAAATACCTTCTTTAAAAGCTGATAAGTGAGTGCCACCATCGCTTGTATATTGTCCATTTACAAATGAAAGATAATTTTCACCATAAAATTGAGTATGAGTAAAACAAAATTCTAAAGTTTGAGATTTATAATAAACAAAATCATATAATTTATCTTCATCTACTTCTTTAATTAGTAAGTCTAAAAGCCCATTTTCAGAATAAAATTTATTACCATTGAAATATATTTCTAAACCTTTATTTAAATAGCAGTAATACCATATCTTTTTGTTTATAAAATTAAAATTATAATTAAAATTAACAAACAATTCTTTATCAGGTAAAAATTCTATATAAGTTCCATTCTCTTGATCTGTGCTACCTTCTTCTTGATTTTTCAAAACGCCTTTTTCAAAATATGCATACAAGTATTTACCATCTCTAAAACTTTTGACTTTAAAGTATTCAGACAAAGCATTTACAGCTTTTGTACCTACTCCATTTAAGCCTACACTAAATTGAAAAACATCAGTATTATATTTTGCTCCTGTATTAATTTGAGAAACACATTCTATAACTTTTCCTAAAGGTATCCCTCTTCCATAATCTCTTACAGAAACTATATTATTACTAATATTTATTTCTATCTTATTACCATATCCCATTATATATTCATCTATTGAATTGTCTATTATTTCTTTTAAAAGAACATATATCCCATCATCAGGATGACTTCCATTACCAAGTCTTCCTATATACATACCAGGTCTAAGTCTTATATGCTCTAAAGAGCTTAAAGTTTTTATACTATTTTCATCATAAGTAATATTACTCATATCTTCTTTAAAAAAAATGATATTTAATAGTATATTAAAAAAAATACAATTTCAAGTTATAGATAGTTCTAGAACAAAAGTTTTTTCTAAATATTTACTATTTGTAAAGAGTATATAAGCATATATGGTGAGAGATTAGAAGATAGAAATAAGAAGAATTTGTCAGTGAAGAATAGATCAATTATAGAAAAAGAAGAAGAGTTATTGTTATTAGTAGTAAAATGAGAAAAAAGAAATATTGTATGTAAGTAAAGCATATGAAGGAAGAATACATGATTATAAACTTTTAAACAAAGAGTTTCCAAATGATAAAGATTGGTTTAAGAATTTAGTTGTAATAGCTGATTTAGGTTATTTGGGTATAGAAAAAGACTATAAATGTAAAAAGATAATAATGAAAGATAAAAAACAAAAGCAAAAAGAATTAACAAGAAGTCAAAAATTAAATAACAAAAAAAAATCTAAAATGAGAATAAAAGCATAGTATTTGTGGAGTAAAAAAATATAAAATAATGTCTGAAAAATTAAAAATAACTGATATTAATCTCTATAATAGAATTATAGGTGTATGTTATGGATTATTTAATTTTTATATAATGAACTAATTATAAGCATACAAAAACTCTAATATAAAAATAAGTAATTTATAGAAATTTATTAACTTCATCTAAAGAAGAAATATCAAAAATATTGTCAATAATTAAGTCTAATTTATTTAAGTCATTACAATTTTGTATCTTTTCTTCCATTTTTTTTGGTAATTCTCTGAATTTTTTTAATAATAATTTTATTAACTTATTCCTTGTAGCTATTAACTCACCTTCTTTTAAACCTTCAATTTTACCTTCAATTTTACCTTCAATTTTACCTTCAATTTTGCCTTCAATTTTACCTTCAATTTTACCTTTTTCAATACCTTCTTCAAATCCTTTTAATCTAGCTTTTCTTTCAAATTTAAGAACATTTTCAACTAACATAGAACCACTCCTAAACTTACTATTTAAGTCTTCCTGTAATTTATTATAGTCTATTTCTTCGTCTTTCTTGTAAATATTTAGAATAAATTTTATTAGCTGTTTAATATTTTCTGTATTATTTTTATTTTCTATTAATTTATCAATTTGATTTCCTAATTCTTGAATATTTTCAGTTTCTATTATTTCAGCTAAAAATAATGTTGATATTATATTACCTATTTCTTGTAATTGTTCTTTTGTATATTTATTTACATCCAAAAGAAAATATTTAAATTTAAGTCCATAGTCTTTTAGTAATTCATTACCTTTTACTATTTCATTTATATCATTAGGAACATTCCATTTTTTACTACCTGTGTATAAAACTATTGGAAAAACAGGGGGTAACTTTTTATTTGTTTTCTCTAATTCTTTATACAATAATAAAGTATATTCTATCATTCTATAAAGCATATTTTTATCTACACTTGATTGAAATTCTAGTAATATGACTATATATAGTGATATATCAGAATATTGTTCTTTTAACTTTATTTTATAGATAATATCAGATTCTTTCTCTTTATTACTATCAAGAATAAATGATTTGTTTATTATCTCTACACTATTAAAGTCTATATATTTGACTAAATCTACATTTACAAATGTTTCTAATAATTCTCTTATTGCAAATGTGTTGGAAAAGAACTCCTTATAATTTCTGTCATAAATTTTATATAGTTCTTTCTTTTTCATGGATAAATTATAATATAAAAAAATTCTTGAATACAAAAACCATTAATGTTAAAATTTAAGCATTATTTTTTTGAAAATTATTTATGTCATTAGAAAAAGTAATAAATAATTGTTCTATAGAAAACTTACAAGATTTTTTTTCTTATAGAAATTCTAATTTTAGCATAATACAAGAAGATTATTCTAATTATGGAAATGAAAATTTTTCTGAAATAAAAAGTATAGGTCAATTAGAATTTGATGAAATTACTAAAATAAAGTTTTTTTATATAGAAACAAGTAAAGAACTAAATCATAGAAGTAGTAAAAAGTTACAATATGATTTAGGAAAAAAAATAATAAAAGATAATAATATAGATGCAGGAATATTTATTTTTTATGACAAATCTACTGGAAACTTTCGTTTTTCATTTATATATGTTGAATATTTAGGAATAAGAAGAGAATTCTCTTACTATAAGAGATTTACATTTTTTGTTAGTCCAAGCTTAACAAATAAAACATTTATAGAGCAAATATCAAAATGTAATTTTTCAAGTATAAATGAAATAAAAGAAGCTTTTTCTGTTGAACCTGTAACAAAACAATTTTATAAAGAATTACAAAATTGGTATTTTTATTCTTTAGACAAAGTTTATTTTCCAAGTAATGAAAATGAAATTAATCTTATAAGACTAATAACAAGAATAATTTTTATTTGGTTTATAAAAGAAAAAGGACTTATAAATCCCGATTTATTTGATAAAAATAAAATAAAAGATATAGTAAAAGATTTTTACGAGGATAAAGAAGCACATAATTATTACAATGCAATATTACAAAATTTATTTTTTGCTACATTAAATCAGAAAATAGAGGAAAGAAGATTTGTAAAAGAAGGAAATTTTAATGAAAATAAAAAAGAATATGGAATAAAGAATTTATTTAGATATAAAGATAAGTTTTTAATAGAAAAAGAAGAAGATATATTAAAATTATTTGAGAATATACCATTTTTAAATGGTGGATTATTTGATTGTTTAGATAAAGAAGATGAAAGTAATAAAATAGTTTATATAGATGGATTTTCAAGAAATGAAAGCAAGAAAGCAAAAATACCTGATTATTTATTTTTTGAAGAAAAAGAAATAAATTGTGATTTATCTAAATATGGACTTGAAAAAAAATGCAAAAGTAAGAGGTCTTATAGATATTTTACAAAGTTATAATTTTACTATAGATGAAGCATCAGAAATAGACCAAGAAGTAGCTTTAGACCCTGAATTATTAGGAAAAGTTTTTGAAAACTTACTTGCATCTTATAATGAAGAAACAAAAGAGAATGCTAGAAAAATGTCAGGAAGTTTTTATACTCCTAGAGAAATAGTAGATTATATTGTTAATAAATCATTATTTTATTACTTAAAACAAAAAATAAATATTTCTGAAGATAAAATAATAAAATTACTATCTTATAGTGATGAAGAAATTAATTTTTCCGAAGAAGAAAAAAAAGAAATAATTAATATTTTAAATAATACAAAAATAATAGACCCTGCTTGTGGTTCTGGTGCTTTTCCTATGGGAATATTGCATAAAATAGTTTATATTTTACAAAAAATAGATAAAGATAATAAATATTGGAAAGAATTACAGAGAGAAAATGCTATAAAAAGAAAGTGAAAAAGTTTTTTCAAGCAATGAACAAAACAAAAGTGAAAGAGAAGAACTTTTAAAAGAAATAAATGAAAATTTTGATGAAAGTATAAATTACCCTGATTATGCTAGAAAACTATATTTAATACAAAATTGTATTTATGGTGCTGATATACAAAATGTAGCTATACAAATATCTAAATTAAGATTTTTTATATCTCTAGTAATAGAACAAAATATTGATAAATCAAAGGAAAATTTCGGAATAAAACCATTACCAAATTTAGAAACAAAATTTGTATGTGCTAATACATTATATAAACTTGAAAATGAAAATCAAATTCAAATTTCTGCTATTCAAGAATTAATAAAACCTTATGAAGAAGAACTTATCTTAATAAGAAATAAGTACTTTAGAGCAACAAGTAGAAATAAAAAGTTAAAATATATAAGGAAAGATAAAGAAATAAGAAATAAAATCAAAGAAGAATTAGTAAAAAATCAAGGATGGGGAAGAGAACATGCTGAACAAATAGCTTCTTATGATATTTATAACTCTGATAATTTAACAAACTGGTTTAATTCAAAATTTATGTTTGGAATAGAAAACTTTGATATAATTATTGGAAAATCCTCCTTATGTATCAACAAAAAGTGTCTCTGATGATAATAAAAAAAATCTTGAAAAATTTTACAATTTTTCTGATGATTTATATAATCATTTTTATTTTAGAGCTTTAGAAATACTAAAAGAAAATGGTATTTTATCATATATAACTTCAAAAACTTTTTGGACTATACAAACAAAGAAAAATTTAAGAGAATTGCTATTAAATAATGAAATACTAGAAATAATTGACTCTGGTAATCCATTTAAAGAATCTGCTGAAGTTGATACTTGTATAGTTGTAATGAAAAAAAATAATGAAATAATTTATAAAGAAGAAAAAATTTTTTATAAAAACTCTTTGGAAAATAACAAAAATAATATTATTATTTTTCTTCAATTCAAGAAATGATAATGAAAAAAAATCATACAATTTTTATAAAAATGTTTATTTAAAAAATCAAAAAATATTTATTAATTCAAATAATTTAAATACAGAAAATAATAAAAATTATGAAACATATAAAAATAGAACAAGAAAAATATATTAATTCTCCAAATATGGTAATTTTTACTCCAAATGAATATAATATGAAAATATATAATAAACTTTGTCAAAAATGTAAAATTATTGCTTGACAAACATTGGAATCTTATTTCAACAAGTAAGAACATTGAGAAACATAAATCCATATTACAAGAATATAGAAATTCTCTGAAAGAAGGTGATATTACTTTATTAGGACTAATAACAGATGGCGGTGTTGGATTACAAACAGGAAATAATGGCAAATATATAGGTGTTTTAGAAAATACTAAACTTGCTTATAGAGTAAAAGAACAAAGAACTGATAAATTATTTGAATTTTCATCTAAAAATCAAAATGATATTCCTAAATTTACAAAAAAAACAGGAAACAATAGAATTTTTAAATAATTTAGATGAAAAAACAAATAAGAAATTTATTTGATACTCTAAAAGAAAAATATGGTAGAGATATTTTTGGTCAAGGTTGGCTTTATAGAATTGTAAGTCAAAATGAAATAGCTAATGTAGATGAACTTACAGAAGAAGAAAAAACTAATGGTATAAAAGGAAATAAAACTTTTGTCCCTTATGATAAAGGTGATAAAGATGGTAATCGTTGGTATGCACCTACACCTTATTATATTGATTGGTCTTTTGATAATGTTCAGTTTTTGAAAAAAAACTCTGGAAAAAAAAGGACAAGGTATGCCTGTTATTAGAAATCAGCAGTTTTATTTTAAAGAGGGCTTTTGTTGGAATAATGTTTTAAATCCTAATTCTATCTTAATAAAATCTAGATTAAAAGAAAAGAGTATTAATGATGTATCATCTATGAGTTTAATTTCATTACTAGAATATATAAAAAACAATTTTTTTATTTGTTTAATTAATAGTAGATTAATTTTTGATATTTATAGAAATTTTATAAATACCACAGTTTCTATACAAATAAATGATATAAGACAACTACCAATTATAATTCCAAATCAGGAGCAAAAAGAAAAACTAGAGAATATTTTTAATAGAGCTTACAATATTCAGAAGAAAAAATTTAGTGGTGAGATGACAGAGAAAAATGCAAAAGAAGAATTAGATAAAATACAGAATGAATTAGACATATTTGTTGAAAGAATGTATTTAGGAGATTGAATTATAAGTATTTATTAACTTCATCTAAAGAAGAAATATCAAAAATATTGTCAATAATTAAGTCTAATTTATTTAAATCATTACAATTATTTATTTTTTCTTCTATTTCCTTTGGTAATCTCTGAATTTTTTTAATAATAATTTTCTTTTTTCTTTAGCTAAACTCACCTTCTTTTAATGTCTTCAATTTTACCTTCAATTTTACCTTTTTCAATACCTCTTAATTCAGCTTCTCTTTCAAATTCAAGAACATTTTCAACTAACATAGAGCCACTCCTAAATTTATTATTTAACTCTTCCTGTAATTTATTATAGTCTATTTCTTTATCTTTCTTGTAAATCTTCAATACAAATTTTATTAGTTCTTTTATACTTTCTTTATTCTCTTGTTTTTCTATTAATTTATCAATTTGATTATTTAATTCATAAATATTTTCAGCTTCTATTATTTCAGCTAGAAATAAAGTAGATATTATATTTCCTATTTCTTGTAATTGTTTTTTTGTATATTTATTTACATCTAATAAGAAAATATTTAAATTTAAGTCCATATTCTCTTAATAATTCATTTCCTTTTACTATTTGATTTATATCATTTGGAACATTCCATTTCTTACTACCTGTGTATAATACTATTGGAAATACTGGGGGTAATTTTTTATTTGTTTTCTCTAATTCTTTGTATAATAAGCAATGTATATTCTATCATTCTGTATAAGCATATTTTTATCTATACTTGATTGAAATTCTAGTAATATAACTATATACAGTGATATATCAGAATATTGTTCTTTTAGTTTTATTTTATAGATAATATCTGATTCTTTTTCTTTATTATTATCAAGAATAAATGATTTATTTATTATTCTATACTATTAAAATCTATATATTTGACTAAATCTACATTTACAAATGTTTCTAATAATTCTTTTATTGCAAATTTATTTGAAAAAAACTCTTATAATTTTTGTCATAGATTTTATATAGCTCTTTATTTTCCATAAAAATTATTTTAATAGGTTGTCTATTAATAAGTCATTCTAAAAAGTTATTTATTTCATCTAAACAGAAATATCAAAAATATTGTCAATAATTAAGTCTAATTTATTTAAGTCATTACAATTATTGTATTTTTTCTTCTATTTCCTTTGGTAATCCTCTGAATTTTTTTAATAATAATTTTATTATCTTATTCCTTTTACCTTCAATTTACTCACCTTCAATTTTACCTTCAATTTTACCTTCAATTTTACCTTTTTCAATACCTTTTTCAATACCTCTTTAATTTCAGCTTTTTTTTCAAATTTAAGAACATTTTCAACTAACATAGAGCCACTCCTAAATTTACTATTTAACTCTTCCTGTAATTTATTATAGTCTATTTCTTTATCTTTCTTGTAAATCTTCAGATACAAATTTTATTAGCTGTTTAATACTTTCTTTATTCTCTTGTTTTTCTATTAATTTATCAATTTGATTTCCTAATTCTTGAATATTTTCAGCTTCTATTATTTCAGCTAAAAATAATGTTGATATTATATTTCCTATTTCTTGTAATTGTTTTTTTGTATATTTATTTACATCTAATAAGAAAATATTTAAATTTAAGTCCATATTCTTTTAATAATTCATTTCCTTTTACTATTTGATTTATATCATTTGGAACATTCCATTTCTTACTACCTGTGTATAATACTATTGGAAAAACAGGGGGTAATTTCTTATTTGTTTTCTCTAATTCTTTGTATAATAATAATGTATATTCTATCATTCTATAAAGCATATTTTTATCTATACTTGATTGAAATTCTAGTAATATAACTATATATAGTGATATATCAGAATATTGTTCTTTTAGTTTTATTTTATAAATAATATCAGATTCTTTTTCTTTATTATTATCAAGAATAAATGATTTATTTATTATCTTCTATACTATTAAAGTCTATATATTTGACTAAATCTACATTTACAAATGTTTCTAATAATTCTTTTATTGCAAATTTATTTGAAAAAAACTCTCTATAATTTCTGTCATAGATTTTATATAGCTCTTTATTTTCCATAAAAATTATTTTAATAGGTTGAACTATTAAATAGTCATTCTAAAAATTTATTTATTTCGTCTAAAGAAGAAATATCAAAAATATTGTCAATAATTAAGTCTAATTTATTTAAATCATTACAATTATTTATTTTTTCTTCTATTTCCTTTGGTAATTCTTCTGAATTTTTCTTATAGTAATATATTTTAATGTCTCAATTTTACCTTCAACTACCTTCTTTTACCTTCAATTTTACCTTCAATTTTACCTTTTTCAATACCTTTTTCAATACCTTTTTCAATACCTTCTTTAAAACCTTTCATTCTAGCTTTTTTTTCAAATTTAAGAACATTTTCAACTAACATAGAACCACTCCTAAACTTACTATTTAAGTCTTCCTGTAATTTATTATAGTCTATTTCTTTATCTTTCTTGTAAATATTTAGAATAAATTTTATTAGCTGTTTAATATTTTCTTTATTATCTTTATTTTCTATTAATTTATCAATTTGATTTCCTAATTCTTGAATATTTTCAGCTTCTATTATTTCAGCTAAAAATAATGTTGATATTATATTTCCTATTTCTTGTAATTGTTTTTTTGTATATTTATTTACATCTAAAAGAAAATATTTAAATTTAAGTCCATATTCTTTTAGTAATTCATTACCTTTTACTATTTGATTTAAATCATTAGGAACATTCCATTTTTTACTACCTGTGTATAAAACTATTGGAAAAACAGGGGTAATTTCTTATTTGTTTTCTCTAATTCTTTGTATAATAATAATGTATATTCTATCATTCTATAAAGCATATTTTTATCTAGACTTGATTGAAATTCTAGTAATATAACTATATATAGTGATATATCAGAATATTGTTCTTTTAGTTTTATTTTATAGATAATATCAGATTCTTTTTCTTTATTATTATCAAGAATAAATGATTTATTTATTATCTTCTATACTATTAAAGTCTATATATTTGACTAAATCTACATTTACAAATGTTTCTAATAATTCTTTTATTGCAAATTTATTTGAAAAAAACTCTCTATAATTTCTGTCATAGATTTTATATAGCTCTTTATTTTCCATAAAATTATTTTAATAGGTTGAACTATTAATAGTCATTCTAAAAATTTATTTATTTCGTCTAAAGAAGAAATATCAAAAATATTGTCAATAATTATATCAATTTTTATAATAAATGGTGCATAATTAAGAGTGAAAAATAAAGTATAAAAAATTAAAAAAAACTATAAGTTTTTAATAAATTACTCAGCATATAGAAATTTTAGTACAATTCTACAAAATTGTAGCTATAAAAAAATATTAGTTTTTAATGCACTATCAATTTAATAAATTTGGTATTACATACCTCTCTGCTACTTCTATAAAAACTATTCTTTAATTAATAAATTTCTCTTTTAAAGAGGGGGTAAACCGAGTTTTGATAGGGTATTTAAGTAATACAATATATATTTAGTATAATAAGTCTAATAAATTTTTTGTTTCAAAATTTATTATAGTATGTATATCATCTTTTAAATTTGGTGGATTTAGAGAATGATTTGTTTCTACAAAAAATATTTGACTATTAGGTAGATGTTCCTTAAATATATTAGCATTTATAGGCTCATTATCAAAACCAGCTAATATATTTCCATACTTTTTTATTTCCTCCATAGCTATATGTTTGAATTCATGGTCAGTCATTTCATCTGAAGGTTTCATTATAAGGCTCTTATTTTTATCTTTTATAGGAAAATTATTTTCTTCTAAATTTTCTATTGTTCCTTTTCTCATGCTTTCAAATCTACCTGTTAAGTAAATTATTTCAAATCCTACTTCTTTGGATTTATTTACAAAATTAACAGCACCTTTTATTGGTTTATCTACTATATAATCATTAGAAAAAAAATCTTTCATACCAAAAATTAAATATATCTTTCATAAATTTTTCTGTAGGTTCTATTCCAATTTTTCTAAGATTTATGCTTTTAATCCCCAGACTATATCTTTTCTTTTTAAATTTTTTAGTTTCTCTGTTTCTTCAGGATAAATATTTGAATAATCTCTTATAAATTCTTGAACAATTTTATAAACTCTTGGTGGAATTATCGAGTAAAGTTGCATCCAAATCAAATAACAAAAAAGTTTTTATTCCTTGTTCTAAAAAATATTTTCCATATTCTATTATATAGATCAAAGGATCATAAGTTTTAATTGCTTCTATAGATTTTATGTAAGGTAATAGCTGATAATATTCTTCAAGATTTACAGAATTATTTATAAATTTTTCAGGAATTGTATTTGAATTATTAAGTAAAAGTCTGTTTTCATCTCTATGTTGCTTTTTTTCTAATATCAAATTAATATAATTATCAAATAAATTAGTTTCTTTTTCCAAATTTAAGAAAAAAATTTTTTATTCCTTGAAACTCCTTTAAAGATAAATCAAAATTTTTAACATTGTAAAGTTTGTATTGCTTTATTTATATGATATTCTTCAACATTTGAATAAAAATAATCTTTTTCTTTGTCAAATGGGCTTTCATCAGACATTAAGGTTTTGTCCTAAACAAGACTGTATTGTATGAGAACCCTATAACCTTTTGGTAAAGTAATATTATTACCTCTTATTAATGAAATATTATTAAAATTATAATCTGTTGCTTGTAATTGAAATCTAAATTGAGTATTAGAATACAAAGAATCTAATTCTGAAGGATAATTTATAGTAGTTTCATTTGTATAAGCTTCCCATTTAAAAGGTTTTTGAAGCATCTGTAGATGAAACTTCTAATTTATATGATTTTGCTTGTTCTAGTTTATTCCAAGAAAATATCGGTCTTGTATTTTCGTTCAAAGATTCATACGAAGGATTTAAATTAGATGGTGGTTCTAAGAGATATACTTCTACATAATCCCCCCCTTTTAAATCATTTTTAACTACATCACTTCCTTTCGTGGCATTACCTGCATGAGCTTCTATTCTATAAGAAACATTATCTATTTTTGGTAATCTAAAAGACAATGTTGTTGGATTTCCTTTATATGTACTTGCTAGGACTTTTTTCACCTTTTGGAAAAATAACATAAAGCATTACTATACAAAATTATTAAATCCAAAATTATCATAAAACTTAGCTGATATATTAACAAAGTTTTTCAATAATTCTTCTTGTGTTATTGTATTTTGTGTATCTCCTGTTGTAGTTGTTGTAGTTCCTCCATCTTGATTTTGTGCTTCAAGTCCAGGAAATTCTTTATCTCCTACTCTAAATGATATATCAGGTTTATATATAAATTTTTTCATTTGAGTAGGATTTGTTGGATTTCCTAATGCATCTCTTTCTAAATCATATATTAATAATTGTCCTTTTACAACTGTATTATTTCCAGTTGGGTTTATTTCTAATCTATATCTACCAGTATCTTTATTTATTAATGTAGTAATAAATCTACTATTATTTAAATCACCAAAGCTTAACACACTTGGATATTTCTTTTCTTTAACTTGACTTTGATTATCTCCATTAGCATTATTAGTTTGTGTTGTATCACTTGTTGTGTCAGTAGATTTCTGAGCTTTTTGAGGTTCCTCACCTGCTAATGTTTTTAAACTCCATTATAATAGTATTTGGATTAAAATTTTGCTTGCTATTTAATGATTGTAAATATATATCTCTATTAATTCCAGGTCTTACTTTTGTTATTGTAGAACTTATATATCCGTTTGCTTGTCCTGATATATCTACTAAATCTGAAAATTCTGTATCTGTAGTATAAAATCCTGCTTCATTAGCTATAACTTTTGTATTACCAACAATCACTGTAGCTTTTGGAATATTTACATAATTACCAGTAAATACATCATAACCTTTAATATATCCACTTACTTTTGAGGGAATTATAGGTGTTTTATCAGCTTCATCTATACTTGATACAGAAGAATTAAAGTCTTTAGATGGCTTTCCTATTATAAAAGGTTTGCTTACTTGCAAAGGTGGTAATTCTGCTGGTGATTCTTCCAAAATAGTACTACTTGGTTTTGGTGAAGATGATAAATTAAGTTCAGAAGAAGCGGAAGGATTAGGATTTGTATTACTAATACTTGCTATATTAGTATTTTGATATGTTTTACAAGATAATAATACTAAAAAACTTAAAAATATTATAGATTTTCTATTCATATAAACCTCTATTATGGAGTTTCAAAAATACTTACACTACCATTGTCAAAGGTAAAATAAACATTACCATTTTCATCTGATACAGAATTAGAATTATTACCAGTTATTGGATAACCTTTAGAATCAAATTCATTGACAGGTGTATATTTTACTAAATTATCAACAGAATTATTTAAAGGTATAGAAAAATAGTTTATATAAGGTGATGAATTATCAGCAACATTAAAATCAACCATTGCTATATAATTAGAAGCTCCTTTAAATGTTCTTGCTACATTTCCATTTCCTAAAGCTACTAAATTTCTATCAGACTCATCTATTCTTCCTGATACACTTAGACAATAGTTAGCACTTCCTTTAAATGACTCTATACTTGTATTGTCTATTTCAAAAAGAGCATTACCATTAGCTAAATATATAAAATTACCTACAGCTATAGGTGAAGATGTTATATTACCCGTAGGATAATCTTGAGTAAAAACTTTACCACAAGGTAATTTTCTTGAGTTTAAACCATTTTGCAATTCTAATAATGGACTTTGTGTAACTGAACTATTTAATATTCTAAATAAATAACCACCTGCGGGAACAATTATATTATTATTAACAATAAGCGGATTTGCTTTTATTTGAGCTGAACCATTTTTATTATACAAAGACAAATTCCAAGTTCTCGAAGAAATACCAGTATTAGGAACTATGTCATATAAAATACCATTTTCACTACCTATATATATTGATGAATTGCCATTCATTATAGGTGATGAAGTAAAAGAAGCATTACTAATATTATTTTCATATTCTAGTGTCATTGTTGGAAATGTACTAGAAAAATCAACTTTTAGTTTATAAAAATTTCCATTTTGACCACCAGCATAAATATAATCATAATTAGGATTAGAATAATCAACCCAAACAGAAGTATTTTTAAATGATGAATTAACTTTTAATTCAGCTACTAAATTACCATCAGTATTTAGACAATAAATAGTTCCGTTTAAAGATGGTAAATACATAACTTTTTTGCTAAGGTAAGTTTTATTAGAAAAAGTCAGAGAATTTTTATAAAAGTTACCAGCTAATCTTTTAGACCATAAAATATTGCCACTACTTGATAATGCAAATAAATTATTTCCTTCTTTATTATCAGTAGTAAAATAAAGAACGTCATCATTAATTCCTGGATTATTTAAATCAATAGCTGGTGTTGATGATGTTGTGCCAAAATTTTTAGCTGAATTGTTTTTATTAATATAAACTTTTGCTTTTGCATCTTTTAACTCAACATTTGGTGTTGGATTAACTTTAATAGTTTTATCATCTATTATTTGTAGTATTGTAAATGGAGTATTTACTCCTTCAACTAATATTTTATCACCAACTTTTAATTCTTCAGTAAAAGCAGTTCCATTCCCTGATAATTTATCAGTAAATAAATTATTTTCTACTACTGTAGATAAAGCACCGGTAATTATGCTATTTGAAGATGTAATTACTTTTAAATTATCTAGAAAAGAGTAATCTATTCCAATACTTGGCTTTAAATTCTTTACAGAAAAAGAATTTGTATTGACAATTCTATCTTTAGTCCAATCAATAAAATTATTATTTGAAATCTTTTCTAACTTTATACTTTCATAACTAGTACAAGATGAAAATATTAAAGAGAAGCTTAAAAAAAATATTTTATTTTTCAAATTACTCACAAAAACAATCCTCTATTTTTATAAGAGTATATAAATAAGATTATACTAGCTTAATTTATTTTTGTGAATATAAAAAAGTTTTTTTATTTATTTTATATTAGCTAAATTTGTAGTTTATTTTTTTCTTCTTTAATTACTCTTAATACTTTTACTACTTCAATACTTCTATCTGATGTAGGCTCTAAATCTAAAAATTTATTTAACATTTTTATTGCATTATCTAAATCACCTTTTGCATAATAAACAGTTCCTAAATTCATGTACAAGACAGAATGTTCAGGATTTATGGATATAGCTTTTAAATAAGTTTCAATTGATTTTTCTAAATCTCTTAATACATAATATGCCCAACCTATATTATTATAGGCATCAACGTTATTAGCATCAACATTAATGGCGTTTTCCCCATTCTTTTATTGCATTTTCAATTTGTGTTAAGCTAAAATAAACTAATCCAAGATTATTGTATATGTAAGAATTATTAGGATCTTTTTTTAAAGCTAATTTGTAATAAGCTTTTGCTGCGTTATAATCCTTTATTTGGTGATAAAGTATTCCTAAATTAAAAGGAATAATTTTATTATCTTTATCGTATTTTAAAGCTTCATTATAAAGCTCTATAGCACTTTGTGTATTTTTTTCCAATACATATATATTAGCTAAGTTGATATATGCATCAGCTCTTTCTTTATCAATTTTTATAGCTTCTTCATAATTTTTTTTAGCTTCTTGAAGATTGTTGATTTTTTCATAAGCAAGTGCCAAAGATATAAAAGCTGAATAATTATCAGGTTCAAATTTTATTACTTTTTTATATTCTTGAATAGCTTGTAAAGGCTCATTTAACTTTATATATAAATCAGCTAAATTAAAATGAGCTAAAACATAATCATATTTAATTTGAATAGTTTTTTTATATTCTACTAATGCTAAATCATTTTGTCCGATATTTTCATAAGTGAAACCTAAGTAAAAATGTGCTTCAGCACTTTCTGGATTAATTCCTAGTGCTTGTTTAAAATAATCTTTTGCTTTTTCATAATCTTTTTTATCAAGACTTGTTATACCTAGAGAGAATAAACTTTCAAAATTATTTAGATTTTCTAAAGCTTTTTTTTCTACTAAATATTTTGTAGCTTTGTCAAATAATTCATAGCCAATTTTTGCTACCAAAGTGGTAAGTAATTCTTTATTTTCTGAATTATTATCTATTATTTGAGATATAATAGATAAATCAATGCTTTTGGCTTTTTTAGGATTTATATTATTAATAGCTTGTATAGTATATTTTTCAAGTATTAACTTAAATTCATTTGAATTATTATCTAAAGCATTAATCCATTTTATAAGTCGTTTTATAAGTTCGTTTTTTATGTAATTGTTATCTCCATAGTCATAATCTATAATATTTAATATTGTATTTGCTTTCAGTTTTGATATAATATCTGGCAAGTATATTTCTCTTGCATCGTTATCTATTTTTAAAAGAATTTTTGCTAATAAGTTACTATTTATTTTATTTATAATGGATACTTTTATATTTAAAAAAGTATCTATTAGTAATTCTTTATCTCCTTTTTCTATAACAAACTCAAAATATAAATCTCTGTTATCAAGTTTCTTTATTAAAGAGTAATCTAATTTATTATTATTGATTTTTTCAATAGCATCAGTTGTTAAAGATATCCAAAATAATTTTAATTTGTCACTTGAAATTATTCTTGATAAAAGATATATAAAATCCTGATAATTATCAAGATTTTCTATTATAGACGATAGTATATTGATATTTTTCTCTAGTAAAACATCATATAATTTGCAAAATAATTCTTTCTTTTCTGATAGATTTATAAATTTGTTATAAACATCTTTATAACTATTAAAATCGAGATTAGATATACTATTTTCTATCTCTTCTAATTTTTTCTTTTCTTTATCATACTTTTTACTTAGCAAATTTTCTATATCTAATGTTAAAACTTTATCTTTTAGTATTTTATCAGCAACTTTAAAATTGCTTTCATTCCAATCTTTCAATAAAATCAAAGCTATTACTAAAGTAAAAGTTTTTAATCTTTCAATAGCTTTTTCTTTTATTGCAATTGATTTTGTATCTTTTGTAAAGAATATATCTTTTGATAAATCCTCTTCTATTTTTTTAATAGTTATTCCAACTAGATTAAAGTCTTTTTTTTCTATTATTTTATTAACTATATTATTCAATTTTTCTTCTAAATTTTTTTGTTTATTTTTATATTGATTAGCTAATTTTGATAATTCTTCTATAGTTTTATTGTATAAACTTATAAAATCTTCATTTTGTTTTATAAAATCGTCTAAAAATTCAAATTTTTTTGTTATTTCTTCTATATTTAACTCTATATCATCTAAATTATAAGAGTTAATAGAATTATATTTTAATTTATTGACAAATTCAGAAAAATTTATAAATTCATCAGCTAATTTAGATTTTATTTCATCATCACTCAATATTTTTATAACTTTTAATTTATTATTATCTTTAAAAAATTCTAATTTAAAGTTAGTATTATTTAGTGTTTTTACAAAATTAGATATTTCAGGTGAATATAAAATTTTAGTATTTTCATTTATATCTAAATCTTTTAAGACATTTTTAGCTGCTTCTCTTTCTATTTTTATCTTTTCTTCTTTTGATATATCTACTAATTTTTTATCATTTACTATCTTGTCTCTATATTGAGCTATTTTTTTATTAAATTCCTTATAACTAATAACAAGACCTTTGTCATTTATATAGTATATATTTTCTAATGCCTTATTTACATCTTCTGGAGCATCTTTTGGTAATAAACCATCTTTAAAATTATCTTTATAACTATCATGAACTGAATATTTACCTGTAGTCTTACTTTTTAAGTTGAACAAAAAATCAATATCAAATTCTTTTATTATATCCATAGCTTTTTATCTAAAAATAATTACTAATATAATTGTAAATATATCAATAGTTGCAATAGCAATAATTGGGCTCAAATCTATTATATTTGAACCGGGCATTATTTTTCTAAAAGGCTTTAAAAAAGGTTCAGTCATATCAAAGAAAAAGCTTCCTAAGTTATTTCTTCTATAATTCAAATTATTATATGCTGCTACTATTTCTATTAAAACTCTTATGAATATCAAAAATTCTAATAATGTACCTATTCCACTTATACTTTTTTGAATTAAGTTCATATTTCTCCTAATTCTTTAGATTTTTTTGTTGCTACTTCAACTACTTTCAAAAGAGCAGCTCTAACTTTATATTCTTCCATAACCTGTATTCCTGCTATTGTTGTTCCTCCAGGTGAGGTAACCATATCTTTTAATGGTGCAGGGTGTTTATCTGTTTTCTTCAGTAATAAAGATGATCCTAACATTGTCTCAATTACAAGTTTTCTTGACACGTCTCTAGGTAATCCTTGTAATACACCAGCATCTATTAAAGTTTCAGCTATTAAAAATAGAAAACCTGGACCACTACCACTTAATCCTGTAACCGCATCAAAATATTTTTCTTGCAATGTCATCGTTTCACCAACAGAATTAAAAATTTCTTTTGCTATATTCATTTGATAAGGAGTAACAAATTCATTTCCACACAAAACAGACATACCATTTTTTACCATACAAGCTGTGTTTGTCATTACTCTTATAATAGGTAAATTTTTATTGAAAAGATTACTTATTTTTTTTATACTAATCCCAGCTGCTATTGATATTATAATAGTATTATTTTTTAAACTTTCATTAGATATTTCTTTTATTACACTTTCCATATTGTTTGGTTTTACAGCTAATATTATAATGTCAGAAAAATTTACTACTGTTCTATTATCAGTACTTATATTAACATTATATTTCTCTTTTATTATTTCAAGATTTTTTGGTCTTAAAGCTGTTATTAGTACATTTTTAGGAGAGTACAAATTGGAGCTTATTATACCATCTAGTATAACTTCGCCCATAACACCAGCACCAACAATTGATATTTTTTTGTACTCTTCAATCATAAAGAAATTATATCATAAAGAATTTTTGTTAAAATATTTACTTATAATAGTAATAATAGAAATGAAATTATTAAAAATACAAAAAAAATTTCATTTCTTAAGCTTGCTTCTTTTTCTATATTAGTATTTTTTATACTAGATATATAATTTATAATTTCTTTAGAAATATTTTTATTTTCAAAAAAATAGTATTTTCCATTACCAGCTTTAGCTATTTCTTTTAAAGTATCTTCGTTTAACTCTGTAATAATATATCTACCTAGATATGTTTTGTATTCTTTACCACCAAATATATTAATACCTTCAGGTATTTTAGCACCAAATTTAGAACCAATTCCAATAGTAATAATTTTAATATTTTTAGGTAATTCTATTTTAAAATCAGAATTATTTTCACCATCACTAATTAGAATTATAATTTTTTCTTTATCACTATTACTAAATCTTTTTATTGACTCTGAAATAGCTAAATATATATTTGTTCCTCCAGAAATATTTTCTATATCTATATTGTTTAAAAATGACTTTATAAGTTCATAGTCTTGAGTTAATGGTGTTAATGGTATGTAATTATCAGAAAAAACTGATAAAGAAACATCATCTTTTAGTTTCTCTATTAAATCATTTATCAAAATTTTAGCTGCTTCAAATCTACTTATTTGTGTAAAAGAATCTTCAGAATAAATATCTTCAGCTTTCATACTTGAAGAAATATCCAAAGTTATTACTATTTCTTTGTTACCTGTAATATATTTGACATCTTTTAAATTGCCTAATGGTCTTGATAATGATATTATTATAAAGAACATTGAAGCTATTAAAATATATCCTTTTATTAAAAAATAATGACTTTTTTTTTTAGAGAAAAGATTTATTTTTTGTTGAAACTTTTTATTATAAGTATGAAGTAAAAATATTAAAACAATTAATACGATTAATAAGAGTAAGTATTCTTTACTATAAAAAATCATTTAATAAATATATTCATTTAATTTAATTGAAAGATAGTGACTTTCTTTTTATCTTTTTTTGAAACTTTTTTAAAAGATTTATATCCTCAGAAGATAAATTTATTTTTTCTATCATAGATTAATTATAATACTAAAATATTACTTATTCAAAATATTTAAATCAAAATCATTACTTTTTATATCATAGCTTTAAATTTGTTATAAATAATATTACCAATTTCAACATATGATAATTCTCTAGAAAATGATTCAAAAATACTTACTTTTTTATTATCATTAAATAAGTCAAATTTTACAAAAATTTTATTATCACTTAAATAAGAATAACAACCAAAAGGTATTTGGCAACCACCTTCTATTTTATTTAAAAGAAATCTTTCTATACTTACGCATTTAAATGTTATTTCATCGTTTATTAACTTTACAATATCATTTACAAATATATCATTTTTTCTTGTTTGAATACCTATAGCTCCTTGACCTACAGCTGGTGTTATATCTTCTATACTTATAAATTCTCTTATTCTATTATCCAAACCTAATCTATGAATACCAGCATATGCTAAAATTATTGCATCATATTGTCCCTCATCAAGTTTTCTTAATCTAGTATCTAAATTACCTCTTATATCAGTATAAATAATATCGTTTCTTTTATTTTGTAAAAATGCTTTTCTTCTTAAACTACTAGTTCCAACAATAGATTTAGGTTTTAAATCATTAAAAGATTTATATTTATTTGATATAAAAACGTCTTCAGTTTTTTCTCTTTTTAAGACACAAGAAATTATTAAATTATCATCTATATTTGTAGGAACATCTTTCATGCTATGAACAGCAATATCTATTTCATTATTTAATAACGAAAGTTCAAGCTCTTTTGTAAATAATCCTTTATCACCTACTTTTGAAAGTGCAGTATCTAATATTTTATCACCTTTAGTTTTTATTATAATCTTTTCAAACTTTATATCTTGATTTTTTTTCTTTAATTCATTTATTACATAATCAGTTTGCCATAGAGCTAATTTACTTCCTCTACTTCCTACTCTAATTTTTCTCATATTTTCTTAATAGAAAAAGGACATTTTTTATTATCTGTTTTTCTGTAATATTTATTATAATTATCTTGATTATCTAGTTGAAATAAGTATTTTAAATCATTTAAATATTGTTCTTTCATAATGTTATCATTTTCAGTTTTTAAATTTGTAACTGGATAATGTAATATCTTACTAACAATAGATTTCGTAACCATATCTAAAATTTTTAAATTTTCATCATTTAAATTAAACTTATTTATTGCTTTATTTATTTCTTGTTGTCTTATATTTTCAAAAAAATTGGATAATGAAGAAATAACTGGTAAAATATCAAAATTATTATACCATTGTATAAATTTATTCATCTCTTCTTCTATTATAATTTGAGAACTATGTAAAGATTTTTTCCTTTCTTCTATATTTATATCAATTTCTTTTTGTAATAAATCCATGTCATATAAAGTTACAGAGTGGTTATTAGCAATTTCTGGATCAATATTTCTTGGTATTGAAATATCTATTAGTAATGTATTTTTATTTGGTGTAAAGTTTTTTTTAGTTATAATATATTTTCCAGAAGCTGTACAAGTTATTATTACATCAAAATTATTTATTTCTTTATATAAATCTTCAAGTTTTATATAATTTGTACCCAATTCTTTTGATAAGTTTATTAGTTTATCTAAACTTCTATTAGTAAGTGTTAAATTCTTAACTCCTATATTTTTCAGATTTTTAGCTGTTGTTATTCCTATTTCTCCTAAACCTATTAATAATATATTAACTTTATCTAAATTTACAAACTTATCTTTTATTATTTTCAGTATTATAGAAGAAAATGAAGTATTGCCTTGAGATATTTTTGTCTCTGTTCTAACTCTTTTTCCACATTCTATTACAGATTTAAATAAAGAATTAAATATTTTTCCTGTTGCACCATTATTTTGTGCTGTAATAAATGCTTTTTTTACTTGAGATAAAATTTCTGTTTCACCAAAAACTAGAGAATCAATACCACTTGCAACTTTATATAAATGTTCAGCAGCAAATTTATTGTAAAATATATAAAAGTACTCTTCTAATTGTTTCTTATCTAAATTTTTTTCATTACAGATAAAGTCTATTAATGTCTCGTAAGCTAAAGATAAATTATCAGCTATAATATAAAATTCAGTTCTATTACAAGTTGATAATATTACAATTTCTTTTACACTATCTTCAAGAGATAATTTTACTATAGCTTTTTTTAATTCTATTTCAGAAAATGATATTTTTTCTCTTAGATATAAAGGAGAATTTTTAAAACTAATACCTGTAGCTATCATTTGCATATTAAAGCTCCTAACTTAATTTGATACTGGTCTAGCTTGTAATTTAACATTTACATAACCTACTTTATTATTTCTAATAATTTTTACCTTTACTATATCACCAACAGATTTATTTGTTTCAATATAACTTGATAGTTCTTCAGGATTTGAAATTTCTTCGCTATCTAAACCAATTATTATATCACCATTTATAGGTAATTTGAATCCATTACCTATTATAATATATTTATTACCTCCTTTTATACCTGCTAAATCAGCTGAACTACCTTTTATTACATTTATAACTAATAAACCATAATCAACTGGTAAATTTAACTCTCTAGCCACTCCTGGATTTATTGGAAGTAAATTTACACCAAGCCATGGATATACAGCTTGACCTTTTGTAATTAATGAAGGTATAAATTTTTTTGCAACATTTATAGGTATGGCAAATCCTACACCAACTGAACCACCACTTTTACTAAAAATTAAAGTATTTATTCCTATAACTTCTCCATCTGTATTTACTAAAGGTCCTCCAGAATTACCACTATTTATTGGAGCATCTGTTTGAATCATTCCTCTATAAATTCCATTTTCAGTTTGTATGTCTCTATTAACAGCACTTACAATTCCTGATGTCATACTCCTTCCAAGTATTCCGAATGGATTACCTATTGCAATAGCTGTTTGACCAACTTGTAATTTAGAAGAATTACCTAATTTAGCAGGTATTAAAATATTATGAGGAGCACTTACTTTTAAAATAGCTAAATCATTATTTGGTGCAACACCAACAATTTTTGCTGGATAAGAGTTTTTACCAAACAAAACTTTTATTTCTTCAGCACCTTGTATTACATGATAATTTGTAAGAATATGACCTATTTTATCAATAACTACTCCTGACCCTGCACCTTGTCTTGGTACAGGTTCTAAAAACATATTTTCATCATAAGCTATAGTTAATATACTTACAACAGAAGGTGATAACTTTTTATAAACATTTATTAAGTCAATTTCATATTGCTTCAAAGCATAAGATTTATCTGTTAATAATCCTATTACTAAAACTATAGATATGTATAAATTAAATAAATACTTTATCATACAAAATTCATTTTAACAGATATAATAATTTTTTTTATTAATATTAATCAAAATATAAGTTGATTTTTATCAATTTTATAATTTTATGTAAAGCTAATAAATAATGAACATCATTTAGTTTGTGTAAATTATTATAAAGTCAAAGTATAAAAAAAATATTTTATAAATATAATTTCTTTGAATTGTTTAAAAAAACTATGACTATTGAAGAACTAACTTATCAAATAAAAGAAGAACTAACTTTTATTAACAATATAAAAAATGAGATATCAAAAATTATAATAGGACAAAAGAAACTTATAGATAGTCTTCTAATTGGTATTTTTACTAATGGACATATTCTTGTAGAAGGTGTCCCTGGTCTTGCTAAAACAACTACAGTTAAAGTTTTATCTGAATTAATGAATTTAAATTCAAAAAGGATTCAATTTACCCCAGATTTACTACCAGCTGATTTAATAGGAACTGAAGTTTATGTTCCTAAAGAGGGAACTTTTAATACAAAAAAAGGTCCAATATTTACAAATATACTTATAGCTGATGAGATAAATAGAGCACCTTCAAAAGTTCAAAGTGCTTTATTAGAAGCAATGCAAGAAAAACAGGTAACAATAGGAGATAAAACTTTTTATCTTGAGGAACCATTTATAGTATTAGCGACACAAAACCCAATAGAACAAGAAGGTACATATTCTTTACCAGAAGCACAAGCTGATAGATTTATGTTTAAAATAAAAGTTAGTTATCCTAGTAAAGAAGAAGAAAAAGAAATACTAAAAAAAATGTCAATTTCTAGAGATATTCATCTAAATAAGTTAATACAAAAAGAAGATATTTTTAAAATTAGAACTTTAATAGAAAAAATATATTTAGATGATAAGTTGCAAGATTACATAATAGATTTAGTTTTTGCTACTAGAGAACCATATAAATATGGTATAGATTTAAAAGATATTATAGATTTTGGTGTTTCACCTAGAGCAACAATTTATTTAGCTAGAGCTTCAAAATGTAAAGCATTTTTGAATGGAAGAGCCTATGTTATTCCTAGTGATATAAAAGACATATGTTATGATATAATGAGACATAGGTTAATACTTTCATACGAAGCTATTGCTGAAAATATAGATTCTGATTATGTTATAAATAAAATATTGGATAGTATAGAAGTTCCATAATATTTTTATACAATTTTTTATGTTAAAATAAAAATATAGTTATGATTAAGAAAAAAATCAATAAAGAGATATTATGCTTACTATATGGTGAATACTTAATTACATTAGCACCAAAAGTTATCTTAGCTGATTTATCAGCTTTATTATACAGATTTATAGGATTTAATAAAGCTTTTATTATGAAAGTGAAAACTAAATTAAATTATTTTTCTAATTATGAATTATATTGATATTGCTTTAAAAATATTAAAAGATAATGGTTATAAGCAAACAAAACCTAGACAAAAAGTATTAGAAATACTTGACAAATCTAATGAATCATTATCAGCTTACGAAATATCAGATAAGTCAGGTAAAAAGCTTGATGTTGTTACAGTATATAGGGTATTAGAAACTTTAGAACAAAATAATCTTATACATAAAGTTGTATCAACCGGTAAATACAGAAAATGTTATATATCTGAAAAGAGTAATTTAAACAAGTGTCATCATAATATAATATGTAAAAATTGCGGATATATAGAAGAGATTAATTGTGAAGGTATGAATATAATAGAAAAAGTAATTTCTTCAAATTCGTCTTTTAAAATAGAAAATCATGTCCTTGAATTCTACGGATTATGTCAAAATTGTAAATTAGATTAGCTTTTATAAATTTCTCTTATTATTTAATGTCTCTTATCTCTAAAGAATTAAAAAGTATTATAGTAAAATAAATAAATCCTGATAGTAAAATGAGCTTAGGTTCTGGAGATATACTAAAAAATAAACCACTTGTAATTATTATCATGATTAAATAATAAAAATATGTAATTGAAAAATTCATAAAAAACTTTTCTTTTATAAATTTACTATATTTTAAAATATTCAATATATCAAAAACTTTTTGATAAAAAATAATATTTTTAACATCTACTTTATTTAAGTTATTTATGCTTGTAAATATAATATCAGAATAATTACTAATTATACTATTCACATCATTAGTTAATAGAGCAACTTTTCCTTTTTTTGACAATCGTTTTATATAATCTATTTTTTGCTCTAAATCTAACTCTGAAATTACATTTTCTCTTTTTATACCTATATTTTGAGCTATAAAATAATTACTTTTATATGAATCACTACTTAGTAATATAAGTCTTAAATAGTTTAATTTATTTAAGTCACTTATTAAATTTTCTATTTCTTCATCTATTGTTTGACTTATTGCTATAATACCAGCATCTTTATTATTTATTGTTACATATATTAATGTTTTACCATTTTCAGATATTTTTTTAGACATTCTTTCCATATTTTCTATATTTATAGAATTTTTTTTTAAAAATGCTTTACTACCAGCCATTATAAAGTAACCTTCTATTCTTGCAGAAAATCCTTCATTTTCAAAATACTCAAAACTATCAGGTATATATAAATTTATTTTTTTGTTTTTAATTTCATTTAATATTGCTTTTGAAATATTATTTTCAGGACATATATTTTCAGCTGAAGCAATTAATTTTAAAAGTGTGTTTCCATCATAGCCATTAAAAGTCATTATATCGGTAATAATTGAATCATCATTTTTTAATAAAATACTTTTATTAATAATAATATTCTTTATATTAGCTGTTAAATATATAGATTCAAAACTACTTGGAAATATCTTACTATCATTAAACCTCTTTATAGATAATAAAGTTAATATATTCAGGCTTAAAGGTATAACAAATGGTGTAGAAAAAGCAATAATAGAAGAAAAATATTGTATAGAGATTGTGATATTACTAGTTTTCAAAAAATAGAAGTAGAATATTATTAACGAATAAAATAAAATAAAGTTTGGAAAATAGTTTATAAATATATTATTTACTGTGTTTAAATTAATATTTGAATTAAAAGACTTATTAATAAAATTGTTTAATTTTCCTATAAAGGATTCATTTTTTGTATTTATTACTTGAGCTTTTATTTCACCATTTTTTATTACAGAACCACCTTTTATTATTTCTCCTTTATTTTTAGAAATATTTTCTTCAAATAATTCATCAACTATGCAATTACCTTCTATTACCATCACATCATTTATTATCTTGTCATCTTTTGATAAAAATAAGATATCTTCATTATTAATTTCAGAAATATTTGTTTCTATTATTTCATTATTAACGATTTTTTTAACTTTTTTTTCTTTTAAATCATAGATATTTTTAAAAATCAAACTTAATGAATAGTTTATATAGTAAATAAAATATTTATATAGTGTAAATGCTGTTATTATAAGAACTGAAATCTCAAAATAAGTTTTATTATATACATTTAATTTTGGATAAAATACCTCTATAGTGCTATAAATATAAATTAACAAACTAGAGAAACAAACTAAAAAGTTATTATCTATATCCTTTCTTTTTATAGCTTGGAAAAAAGCTTTGTAAATATCTTTAGCTATTATAAACTGAACAATAGTTGCTAATAAAAAATATAAGTATTTTGATATTAAGAAATTCGGTAAATTAAAATTCTCTTTTAAAAAAGGAATTGTTAATAAATAACTAAATATTAAAATACCTATAATTGACTTTATTTGTAATAGTTTTATTTTGTCTTTATAATTTATATTAATTTTATTTTCGTTTATTTCATAATTATTCTTTTGTAAAAACTTTAATATATCTTCTTTTTTTAAGACATTACTATCATAATTAATACTTATCTTATTATTTACAAAGTTAAAATATATATCATTTATTCCTTTAATTTTTTTTAATTTTCTTTTTATTTTGTTAGAAATGCTTAAAAAGTCTATATTTTCAATAAATAAATTTAATTCTTCTGTTAAAATGTTTTCTACTTTATAACCTAAAGATTGAATCTTACTTATTATCTCATTATTTTTTATTATCTTTGAGTTATATTTTATTATAAAATAAGAATTTTTTCTTTCAACAAAATATACACCTGATATTTTAGATATTTCATTTATTATTTGATTTTCATTTTTAAAACCATTTATCTTTAAATTCAAGATTTTATCAAAGGAATTACTCTTTAATATAGAAGTAACTTTTTTATGTTTAAGATAATTATTTGACATGTATTTTTCAGGATTCTTTTCAAAAGTTTTTTTACACTTTTCAGAACAGAAAAAAATTTTTTCATTATTATAATCAATATAAAAATTTGAAGTAAAATTTATTTTATGACCACAAACTAAATCTATTGAGATTAATTGTGAAGAATCACTCATTATACTTAAATATAATCATTCTAAAGTTAATATTTTTTAACAATTTATAATTTTATTATATCAAAAAATTTAAAATTTCAATACTTTTTTATAATGCTAAAATAGTATTTTTGATAGTTATTTTGTAATTATCATCTTTCAAAAATAAATTTATAATACATACTAGTGTATTTTTTCTTGTATAAACTCTATGATATCATTTAAAGAATTATTTTTTAAAGAAAAAATATTTATATTATCAGAGTTTCTAAACCATGTTAATTGTCTTTTAGCAAAGTTTCTTGTATCTTTTTTCATAAGCTCTATAGCTTCTTCTAAAGATAAATTGTTTGATAAATATTCTTTTATTTCTCTATAATTTATAGTTTTTAGTAAAGGTAAATTTATTCCATATTTTTTAATTAAAAATTTAACTTCATCTATTAATCCATCATTTATCATTTTATCAACTCTTGTTCCTATTCTTTTGTATAATTCGTTTCTATCTATATCTAATGTTATATGAATTAAATTATAAACATTATCAAGATTTTTCTTTCTTATACTGCTAATTCTCTTATTTGTTGTTTCATATACTTCTATAACTCTTATTATTCTAAACAAATCATTTTTATGAATTCTTTTCATAGCTTCAGGGTCTATCTCTAATGCTCTATTATAAATATAATTTCTACCTTCTTCTGTTTCTGATATTTTTTTTAAATTATCTCTAATTTCATAATTGGGTTTTACTTTTGGTATTTCAAAATCTTCTGTAACAGCTTTTATATATAAGCCTGTTCCACCAACAATAATTGGTATTTTATTTTTTTCATAAATTTCTCTTATTTTTTCTTTTGCTAAATTTAAATATTCTGATACTGTAAAATTATAAGTTGGTTCAACAAAATCTATTAAATGATGATTTACCAAATTTATTTCATCTCTTGTTGGTTTTGCTGTTCCAATATTAAAATCTTTATATATTTGTCTTGAATCAGCTGAAATTATTTCACTATTAAAATATTTTGCAATTTCTATACCAATAGATGTTTTACCTATTCCAGTAGGTCCTGATATAACTATTAAAGGTATTTTAGTATTTTTCATTTCAAAAATAAAATCAAAATTAATTTTAGAAATATATATTAACAATAACTTTAAGATTTTTTTAAATAAAAAATTAAATTTTTTTAAAAAAATTATATTAATACTATTTTGTAGTATAATCTCTAAACTAGGATATTATTTTATTTTAAAACATTTAATATTATTGTTTTTTGGAGTTTTAAATGGAAAAAAGATTATATGAAGTATTATTAATACTACCTTCAAATTTAAATGAAGAAGGTATTTTGACAGAACTTGCAAAATTTGACGAAAATGTTAAAAATTTAGGTGGTAATATAGAGAAATTAGAAAGACAAGGAAAGAGAAAACTTGGATTTAATATAAAAAAGCATAATGATGGTTATTTTGTTATAGCTTATGTAACATTAGAAGTTGATAAGGTAGAAAGACTTAAAGAAAATTGTAAATATGCTGATAATATTTTAAGATATTTTGTTACAAGAAAAGAAGCTGCTTAATTGGGACTTAATTATATCTGCTTATTATCTGAAGTAATATCTTTACCTGAAAAAAAACATACATTAGAGGGTATGGCTGTTACTACCTTTAATGTATCTTTTAACACTTATAATGAAGACATATTAAATAAGCATTCTATAAAAGTATCAGCTATCAATAAACTAGCTGAAAAAGTATTTTCAGAAATAAATATAAATGATAAAATCATTCTAGAAGGAAGATTATTAACAAAAATAATAGATGAAAAAGGTTATAAGCATAAAATACCTTATATACAATTAAATAATTTTTACTTTGTAGAAAAAAATAATTTACAAAATCAAGAAAGTAATGAAACTGAACAAAATCATAATGAAAATGAAGAAGAGATACCTTTTTAATGTTTAATACAGAATCTATACCTATTAGTATAGCACCTATGATGGGATGTACTGATAGGTATTATAGATTTTTTATGAGATTTATTACAAAATATACTCTACTTTATACAGAAATGATTCATACTAATGCAATACTAAAAGGAGATTATAAGAAAATTCTTGATTTTTCAAATGAAGAAAAACCTTTAGCTTTGCAATTAGGGGGAAATAATCCAAATGATTTATCAGAATGTTCTAAAATAGCATATAATGAGTTTAACTATGATGAAATAAATCTAAATATAGGTTGTCCGAGTGATAGAGTTCAAAATGGTAATTTTGGAGCTTGCTTAATGGATCATCCAGATTTAGTTTCTGAATGTGTTTATAAAATTAAGAGTGTTGTTAATTTGCCTGTAACTATAAAGTGTAGAATAGGTATAGATAATAAAAATTCTTATGAATATTTATATAATTTTGTCAAAAAAACATCTCAAGCGGGGTGTAAAAAATTTATTATTCATGCCAGAGTAGCAATCTTAAAAGGATTAAGTCCAAAAGAAAATAGAACAATACCACCATTAAAATATGATTATGTATATCAAATAAAAAAAGATTTTCCTAATTTAAAAATACATATAAATGGTGGGATAAAAAAAATTGATGAAATCAAAAATCATTTAAATTATGTTGATGGAGTTATGATAGGTAGAGAAGCATATGAAAATCCTTATTTATTTTCTAATATAGATAAATACTTTTTTGATAAAAATTCTATTATAAAAAATAGAAAAGAAATTTTAGAAGACATAAAAAAATATTTAGAATACTTGTATAATAATAATATTCCTATAAAATATTTGCTTTTACACATACTAGGATTATTTAATGGAAAAGAAGGGTCTAAAATTTGGAGAAAATATTTAAGTGAAAATATGCACAATAAAAATTGTAATCCTAGTATAATAGATAATATTATAAAATTAATACCTAATGAAATTTTAGAATTAAGAGAGAAATTATGGAAAGAAAAGAAAGTATAGGAAAAGCTTTAGGAAAAGTTGTTTCAGGACTTTATATTGTAACTTCACAGAAAGAAAATATCAAAACAGGTTTTACTGCTTCATTTTTAATTCAAACATCTTTTGAACCACCTATAATTATAGTAGCTATTAAAAAAGGTAGAAAATTTTATGACTTTATAAGTGATACAAAAATATTCACAGTAAATATAATGCCAAAATCTGAAATGAAGCTTATAGGCAAATTTGCTAATCCTAATGTAACTGAAGAAGAATTATTTAACAATGTAGATTACAAAGAAATTAATAATATGCCTGTTATAAATTCTTCAGTTTCATATTTGAGTTGTAAAGTAATTAATAATGTTGAATCAGGTGATCATATTATTGTAATGGGAGAAGTATTTGATGGTGAATTATTAAATGATATTGAACCAGCATATCATGTAAGAAAAAATGGTTTTTAACTATTAATTAATCATTTTATAAATCTATGGTCTTTTAATTATTGTCATATCAGCTGCATTATTTACTATACTAGGTATTACATTTAATAATACATAAGGAGCTGCTAAATAACCTGGGTCAGGATTATTAGAAGAATCAACAACTACAGCTACAACAATTCTTGTTCCACTAGTAGCATCTTTCAATAAATATGTTCCATCAGAATTTGTTGTTGCTACTTTTGTATTTGGATTATTTAAGGTACTTGTTATAAATCCTGGCTTTCCTAATTCATTTACAGTTGCCGGTTCTATAGTAAATACTTTTATAGTTAAACCACTTGTAGATACATCATTACCATCAACATCTTTTATAATTACTTTTCCTCTTATATCACCAGGAGCTTGTACTTGAGCAACAAGATTAAGCTTAATAAGTTCGGTTGCAATTGTATCATTTCCCGGTATAACTACTTTTATACTTTTTTGTACTTCATGATGCTCTAATGCTACAGATATATTGTAAATTCCTGCTGGAATATTTTTTATTGGGACAGATATTGCAGGATTTCTTTTGTAAATAACTACAGGTGTTGATACATTACCAATTATGTTTTGTGGTGCTGGTTCAACTGTAGCTGTTGCTGGGTATGTAAATTGAGTTATAATGTTAGTTCCTTCTATTTGTATAGTTCCTGTCAATGGTTTTTCAAAAACAACAGTATTATTATAATAATATGTTGTAGTCGTACCATTCATCACTACAGTATAAGCACCAAAAGGAGGAGGATCAGGAAAAGGACCTTGTCCTGGATATTGGTTAATATCTAAATAATTATCAGCTACTAAATTAACGAATAAATTTCCAATACCTTGTAATTCTATTTTTCCTAAATCTTTCTCTTCAGTTCTTGTAGAAGATTCAACATTTATAGTTTTAGTTATAAATCCTTCTTTATTACCTATCTCTAAAGAAATAGGAGAAAGAGGAATTCCTCTTAATGTAAAATTTCCTTTCTCATCTGTTACAGTTGATACATTTAAATTATTTGAATTAATTAATTTTACCGTTACATCCTTAATAGGTTTTTTATCTTTTAAAACAGAATCAACAATAACACCTTTCAAAGTTCTAGTATTTGGTATTAAAGTTATATTTAAATTTTCTATATTATCAGAAGTAACTGATAATGAAGTTATTAAATTATTAAAACTTACTTCTAAGTTTCTAGCAGTATCAAATGAAGCAACAGGTAAAGAAAACTCACCTTCAGCATTTGTATTTACAAAATTATTTTCTTTTCCACCTGTAACATCGGCTACTTTAGCATTTGCTATTGGAGTTCCATTTTGAGCTACAACTTTACCAGTAATGTTTATTGTAGTTCTTTTACCTCCTGATGTAACAGAATTAAAAGATATAGTAGGTAATTGATTTATAATACCCGCTTGAACAGTTGTTTGAATTTGCTGTGTTTCTTGTTTATTACTTATTTCAACTGTAACTTTACCTGGTCTAAGATTAGATACCAAAAAACGACCACCTACAACTTTTGTAGTAGCTATTACTTGACCTTTTCTTTCTAAAAACTTATCTTTACCTGATGAATCTTTTACAATTTTTCCGTCCTTATCTCTTTCTGGAATATCTTCTTCTCTTATAATTCTCACAGTTGTTTCAGGTGCAACAATACCTGTTCCAAGATTAAAATTAATATCAGAACTTATAGCACCTCTATTTGAATCAGGTATAGATATTGTATTTTGAGAAACTAAGTTTATTATATCTTTATTATCTATAGGAGGACTACATGAAGTTATCAATATAGATAAAGATAATAATATTGAACTTGTAATTTTTTTATTTTTTATCATATTTCATTAGCCCCCTGTATTATTATTCTGTTGATTATTATTTTGATTATTATTTTGTTGATTTTGATTCTGCTGATTATTAGTAGGTACTTGAATACCCGAAGGATCACTTAAAAATCTAACAGGTGTTGTAAATTTTAGTGCTACTACATTATCATTATCATCTTTACCTACTAAAGTTACATCAGCAAATCCTGTAGATATACTACCAAAAGAATTATTAGGGTATACAGCTTTTAATATATCATCAGAAGCTGATAATATTGGTATAGGTCCACTAAAAACACCACCTGTTGGAACTGTTATTGCAGTTGGAATTATTTTTGGTGGTAATTTATTTTGTCCTACTGTAAATTCAATAACCATTTGTTTAAAAACAACTCTTGGTAATCCTAATTTATTTGCTATTGTTACTGTTGGTTCTACAAATGTATATTCAGCAATATTCATATTATTTGCACTTCTAAATTTTTGTGAAATACTTACACCTAATTGAACATTTTGAGCAACAACACTAACAACTTCAGGATCAGCCTTTGGAATAAATGGATTATCCCATTTACCACAAGAGTTTATAATTAATAAACTTAATAAAATAATACTTCTTTTCATTCTATCTACCCTGTCCTAACAGACCTAATAACATAACCAATTACAAAACCTAATATAAAAGCAAAACCTTTATCACTTGAGAGTAATGTATAAAAATCATGCCAAATTAATTTTAATACTTCCAATTAAACCTCCAAAGTATTTCCTATGTCAGGATTAGAATCAATCGAAAGAAATACTTGAACAACATTTGGATCAAACATTACACCTGCCATTTTTTGTATTTCAGAAATAGCATCTTCATGACTTAGAGCTTTTCTGTATGGTCTATCATGTGTCAATGCGTCATAAGTATCAGCTAACGCTAATATTCTAGCTGGTAAAGGTATCATTTCTTCATAAAGCTTATCTGGGTAGCCTAATCCATCCCATCTTTCATGATGCCATCTAGCCCAATACTTAGCATTTCCAATATCAGCTATTTGTTGAATTAACTTTTCACTAAGCAAAGGATGCTCTTCTAAACTTACTTTTTCTGGAATAGTTAATTCTCTTTCTTCCTTTATAAAATCATAGTTATCTAATTGACCAATATCATGCAAAAGAGCTGCACATCTTAGTGCTTCTAACTCTTCTTTTGATAATCCATATCTTTCACCTATTTGTAAACATATATTAGCTACTCTCTCTGAATGACCCGGTGATTGTTCGTATATATCTGATTTGCTTGACCAAGTCATTATTTCATCAATTGAAGCTGATAAAGTAGATATTCCTTCTTGTTTAGATAACTTTTTAGAGTTTATAAAAGGTAATAATAAAACTAAACCATAAATAAAAGACACTAAATATAAAAAATAAGCTATATATCTTATTGTTAAAGCAGTAGATAGCATATTAACTATTACCTTTACTTAATAAACTAATAAATTCATTTTCATTTAATATTTTAACATTAAATTTACGAGCTTTGTCAATTTTACTACCTGGTTCATCTCCAACAACTAAATAATCAGTATTTTTACTTATTGAATTAGAAACTTTACCACCTCTAGCTATAACCATTTTGCTAGCTTCATCCCTAGTCATATTTGATAATGTACCCGTAAATACAAACTTCAAATTTTCTAACTCTCTATTTATATTAATATCTTTTTTGAAATTTTTTTGTAATGGAATAACATTTTTATTGTAAAGTTTATTTAAAATTTTTATATTATTACTATCTCTAAAATAATCATAAACACTTTTAGAAGTTATTTCTCCAAGTCCATTTATATTTTTTAAAGCTTCTAATGAAGCATTTTTTAAATTATCTATATTTAAAAAAGTTTCAGCTAATATATTAGCTGTTTCTTTACCAACATGTTTAATACCTAAAGAATATATAAAATCTTCTAAAGGTGGATTTTTGGAATTTGAAATATTATTGATTATTTTATTTGCTATTTTTTCTCCCATTCTTTCTAGTTTAAGTAAATCTTCTTTACTTATATAAAAAATATCAGCTATATCATTTATAATATTATTATTTACTAATTGATTTATTAAAGAATAACCTATATTTTCTATTCCTATAGCTTCTACAAAATGTTTTATTCTTTGTTTTATTTGTTCAGGACAATTTTTATTAGGGCATAATACTATTGTATCTGATTTCTGATATTAATTTTGATTTACATATAGGACAATCTTCAGGATATTTAAAATCTATTTCATTACCATCTCTTAAATCTTCTAAAACATTTACAACTTCAGGTATTATTTCACCTGCTTTATGTATAAGAACATTATCACCTATTTTTATATTTTTTTCTTTTAATTTCATTATAATTATGTAAAGTTGCCTCTGCTAACTAAACTTCCAGATATATTAGTAGGTTCTAAAATAGCAACAGGTGTTATAGTACCTAACCTACCTACTTGTAAAATAATATCTTTTATTTTAGTTATAGCTTTTTGTGTTGGAAACTTATAAGCTATTGCCCATCTTGGACTTTTTGATGTAAAACCTAAAACATTTTGATAATCTAAATTATTTACTTTTACAACTATTCCATCAATATCATATTCTAGTTTATCTTTATTTAACTCCCAATAATCACAATATTCTAATATTTTATCTATCGAATTAAAAACTTTAGTATTTTCATTTAACTTAAATCCTAAATTTTTAAGATAATTTAAATTTTCAAGTTGTGTTTTAATTTCTAAATTTTCTATAATCGCACCATAAATAAAAATATCTAATTTTCTTTTTGAAGTTATTGTAGGATCCAATTGTCTTAAAGATCCAGCTGCTGCATTTCTTGGATTAGCAAAAATATTATTGTTTTCTTTATTTATTTCTTCAAAATTTTTTCTTGATAAAAAAACTTCTCCTCTAACTTCCATATAATTAGGTATTTTTAAATCTGAAATAGCATTTAAATTTATTGGTATAGACATAATAGTTTTTAAATTAGCTAAAACATCCTCTCCTTCTTTTCCATCACCTCTTGTAGCTCCTTTAATCAAATAACCATTTTCATAAACTAAATTAACTGCTAATCCATCTATTTTCAACTCTACACAATAGTCAATATTTTTAATATCTAAATACTCTTCTACTTTATTAAAAAAATTAATAAGCTCCTCTTTTGACATTGCATTATCTAAGCTATAAAGTGGATATTTATGTTTTACTTTATTAAACTTTGAAATTACTTTGTAACCTATCCTTTGTGTAGGAGAATCATTTGAAATAATATCAGGATTTTCTTTTTCTATTTGTAGTAACTCTCTATAAAGTAAATCGTACTCACTATCAGAAATAATAGGTCTATCTAATACATAGTAGTAGTATGAATACTTATGTAACAAATTTTTTAAACGATTGTACCTTTTTATAATATCATTTCTAGACATATGAAACTAATTATACTAAATAAAATAAATTACATCTTAAAAAATGTAATAAGACTTACAAAATTAACAATAAATTTTTACTCTTTCTTAAAATTTTATTATTTTTAATTTTTATATCAATAAGTTTTACAAAGTTGAATAATTGTTATTAAATTTATAATAAATTTAATTTTTTAATAAATAAATCTTAAATTAATATTACTTATATTTATTTATAATTAAGTTCACTTGTAAATTTTTTGTAAATAAGAGGTGAAAAAATGAACTTGTTAAACGTCTTGAAGGAAAAGTATATAAATAATGCACACTTTCTTTCTAAAGAAGATTTTTGTAATATATATAAATATCCCTTTCTTATAGGTTTTGAAAATAATAAAAATGAATTCCTAGATACTAAATCACCAACAATTATTGGAAAAACTTTAGAAGAAATAGAAGAAGATTATAATAAGTCAGTGAAAATATCATTAATATTTCCTGTTATAAAAAGAAATAAAAATCCTTTTTTAAAAAAAATAACTATTGGTAGGTCATCTTTACAAGATATTTCTATACAGGATATGACTGTAAGCAAATTTCATGCTTATTTCTATAATGATGAAAATAAATATTACTTAGTTGATAATAATTCTACAAATGGAACGTTTGTAAATAATGTTAGAATAGAGCCTGACAAAAGCATTTTAATAAACGATAAAGATATAATGATGTTTTCTACATTAAAGTTTATTTTCTATTTACCTGAAACAGCATATGAGATTTTTAAAATACAATGAAAAATTACGGTACTGGGCTAATGTTATTTTTTGATAATCTCAAAATCCTTTAATAGTAAGCATTTTAAAAATTTATATTACAAAATACTTTAAAGTTTCTGTTACAAAATGACAACAAGCTATTATGTACAGTTCAAACTCTAATATATGATGTAAATAAATTTATAGATAGATATAAAGAAGTAGTATAAATATAGTATAATCTCTTGCATGAAATATGTAAGAATGCCAATAGAGTCTGAATCACCAGAACAATATGGTTATAACAATATAAAGTGTAATTTATCAGAAAGTTCTTTTACAGATAGTATATTTAGAAATTTAGATATAAACATTAATGAGTTAATACTTTGCTATGGAAATCACTTAGGTAAATATGAATTAAGAGAATTAATAGCAAATGAAAATAAAAATATATTACCTGAAAATGTTTTGCTAACAGTAGGCGCTGCTTCAGCTCTTTTTATAATATCTACATCATTGTTAGAAAAAGATAGTCATATTATAGTTTTACATCCAAATTATGCTACTAATATTGAAACTCCTAAAGCAATACAATGTAATATTGATTATATCAATTTAAATTTTGATGAAAAATTTGAGTTAGATATAGATTTAATAAAGAAAAAATTAAAACATAATACGAAATATATAAGTCTAACTTACCCACATAATCCAACAGGAAAAACTCTATCTTTAAAAAAATTAGAAGAAATAATTGAAATTGCAGAAAAAAATAATGTTTATATATTGTATGATGAAACATACAGAGATATGAGTTTTCAAGAAACAATACCATTAGCTGCTGATTTATCAGATAAATGTATAAGTGTTTCCTCTTTATCAAAAACTTATGGCTTACCTGGTATAAGAACAGGCTGGATTATTTGTAAAGATAAAAAATTAATGGAGCTATTCTTAGCAGCTAAAGAGCAAATTTTTATTTGTAATTCTGTTATTGATGAAGAAATAGCTTATTTGTTTTATCTTAAAAAAGATAAATATTTACCTGATATAAAAAATAAAATATTAAATAGATTTAAAATTTTAAAAAACTGGATGAATAATAATAAGTATATGGAATGGGTCGAACCTCAAGGTGGTGTTGTTGCTTTTCCAAGAATAAAAAAAGATATAGATATAGATTTAGAAAAATTCTATTTTATACTAAAAGAGAAATATAAAACATTTGTAGGACCTGGACATTGGTTTGATATGGATAAAAGATATATGAGAGTAGGATATGGATATCCTGATGAAGAAGAATTAAAGGAAGGGCTTTACAATATAGAAAAATCAATATTAGAAACAATTTATTAATATTAAATGTCTTTGTTAAAAAAAGATAAATTAATACAAAAAATATTTTCAATATCAAAAAAAATATAATTTATTTAATATTAATGATAAATGTCTTTTAGGTGTATCTGGTGGTATTGATTCTATATTCTTATTTCATGCATTTTTACATTTAAGAGAAATCTTTAGACTAAATATATATGTAGCGCATGTTAATTATAAACTTAGAGAAAATGATTCTGATTTAGATGAAAATTTTGTTACAAGTTTATGTAATGAATACTCAATACCTATATTTAAAAAAACTTGCCCAATAAAAAAAAATTCAGAAATAGAAAAATTAGCAAGAGATATAAGATTCAAATTTTTTGAAGAGATTTGTATAGAAAATAATATTAATAAAATTGTTTTAGCTCATAACTCAAATGATTTATTAGAAACTATTTTAATGAAATTTATAAGAGGCAGTATATCATCTCTGTATGGTATGTCTATAAGAAGAAATTTAAACAATTCTTCAAATATAGAAATAATAAGACCTTTATTAGCTGTCAGTAGAGAGGAAATAAAAAATTATATTAGTAAAAATAATATCTATTATAGACAAGATAAAAGTAATAATAACCTAGATTTTACAAGAAACAGAATAAGAATAGAAGTCATACCAAAAATAATTCAAGAAAATAAAAATTTATTATCTACTATTTTTTATAAATCAGAAGTTATTAATAATGAAAATAAATACCTTGATAAATTGTCACATAGTTACTTAAATGAGTGTTTGTTAAAGAAAGATGATAATCATATTATTTTGTCAAAAAAAAATTTTAATAAAATACCTGAAGAATTAAAATTAAGAGTAATAAAAAATACTTTTATATTACTAAAAAATAATAATTTCAGTTTTGATTTTAAAACTATTAGTGCTGTTAATAATTGCATTATAAAAAATGAAAGTAATAAACTCATTAAAGCAAAAAATAATTTCTTTTTTATAAAAGATAGAGATTATCTAATATTTACAAAAGATGACAATATACTAAAAAAAGTTGAGTTTGAATATAAAATAATTGAAGAAGTTATTATAAAAGAATTAAATTTAAAAATAAAACTTTATAATAATAAAGAAGAATTTGTGGTGAAAAATTATTTAGAAAAAGAAAAATTTAAAAATAAAACTTTAAAAAATTTTTTTGATAAAAAAAGAATTCCAGAATATGAAAGAGTAAGAACTTTCTTATTATTTTATAAAAATGAAATAATATATATACACAATTTTTATAATAAAGAAAATTTAGAAATAGAAGTGGAATTAATTTAATTTTTTGTTTGTTAATTGGTATTTCTTCCAAATATTTAAAATAAAAATATTTTAGAACCTCAAATTGGTATTAATTTAAGTGTAAAAGCTCTATTAATTTAATTTCTTAAAAGGATTATACCAATTCCATTTTCCCATAATAAACATAAAAGAAGGAACAAGTAATAATCTTACTAAGGTCGCATCTAAAATTAAAGCACTTATTATTCCAATACTTATTTCTTTAGTTTGTGGTGATGTAGAAAATATACTTGGTATAAATACACCTATTAATATTAAAACTGCTCCAGTTATTAAAGAACTTATTTTAGAAAGACCATTAATAATAGATTCTTTTACATCGTTTGTTTTATAATATTCTTCTGATATTCTACTTAATATTAAAACTTCATAATCCATACTTAAACCAAAAATTATACAAAATAAAATTATTGGAACAATATTAGTAATTGCATTGTTTATAGGAGTATTTAATATATCACTTAAATATCCATATTGAAAAATTAAAACTAATATACCAAAACTTGCAAGTATTGGTAAAAAATTCATTATAGTTGCTTTTATAGGTAATACAATACTTTTCATATATAAAAATAGTAAGATGTATATTCCTAAAAATATAATTAAAAGCATTTCCGGAATATAAGAATATAACTCCTTTGTAAAATCTTTTATTCTTGGAACTATACCACCAATGAGAATTTCATATTTTTGATTTCCTAAATGATAATTGCTTAAAAAATCTATTATTTTATTTGTATATTCTAAATTCATTATATCTTTTGGAAAAATATTTACTATAGTTAAAGAAGCATCTTTATTTATAAAAGGATTATTATTATTTTGATTTAATGCAAATAATAAAAATATTGATGAATAGAATTTATAAAAATCTTCTGAAGTAAAATCATTTTTCCAAGATGTTAAACTCTGAACATCTGATATATAATCTTTGTTTTTTAAATCTTTTGTAAGCTTGTATATAAATTCTATAAAACTTTTCTCATATATTCCATTTTTTTTATTTGAATTTACTATTACAATAACAGGTACTAATTCACCTCCCCATAAATCTCTTTTTAATAGATTATAGCCCTTCATTGATTCTGATTCAGAAGGAGTTAAAGCTTGCACTGGTTCCCATAATTTTATATTTTTTAAAGGAAAAGTCAATATTATTAGCATTAAAAATGATAAGAGAAAATAAAGCTTACTATTATTTACTATATGCTTTGAAAAATATTGCCATCTTAATTTATTTTTTTCGTGATACTTTTTCAATAAATTGTTTAAAAACTTTGGTATATCTAAATATCTGTTTAATCCTAATATTAAAAAAGGTAAGAATATCAATGAATTTATTAAAGTCAATAAAATTACAAGCATTATATTCAAAACAACAATTCTACTTAATGTTAAATCAGGTATTAATAAAGCACTTATAGCACATAACATTATAAGTGCTGAAAAAAATATTGTTTTACCAACACTTTTTATAGTTTTTTTTATTGATATTTCAGAATTATTTGTAATTTCATATTCTTCTTTATACCTACTTAAAATAAATAAAGAATAGTCTATTGCTAAAGCTAGTCCTATTAAACTTGTTAATATCATAGATATAGGATTTACAGGTAAATAAAAAATTTTAATTATGGCTTTTAGTAATATCAGTGTACTTGCACCTATTATTAATGGTATTAGTGAAGATACTATTGAACCAAAATTATATATAAGTATTATTAAAGCTATTACTAAAGCAAATTTTTCACCTTTACTTGCATCTTTCTTTCCAAAAGTGTTTATATCATATTGAAAAGCACTATTACCTGTTACATAAGCATTTATTTTATTATCTAGTGACCATTGTTTAACTATATTTCTTATATTAGGAGTTAGATTTTGAATATATAGAAATGAAAATTCTTTTTTGAAATCAATAAATAATATTTTTGTATTATGATTTTTATTACTTTTTATCTCTCTTATATTTTCTATTTCTTTTATACTTTTAAGTTTATTTATTAAATTATCTAATTTAATTGATTTGCTGTCTATTGCAATAGCACAGGAGTTACCAAGTTTAATATTAAATTCATTTTCTAATATTTTAGAAACTTTATAAGCTTGAGTATTTCTTACTCCGTCTAATTCAATTTGATAATTTTCTCTTTTTATTACATTTATTGATAATAAAGATATTAAAATTAAGAATATCCAAGTTATTAAAATAAAGTTTTTAATTTTTCTCATTTATTGTTCTAAATATCTTTTCTATTAGTTCTTTACTTTTTTGCATATTTCCTTCATTTAAACTTTTTAAAGCATTTTCTTTTAATATAATTAACGAAGCATCATTTGAAATACCTTTTTCTATAAAAAGGTTATTAATTTGATTATTTATTTGTGAATATAGATGAGGTATAACTTCTAAATCATTTTTAGTTTGTATTAAAGAAGTTTCTAATTCAGAAATTTTTTCTTTGAAAAAAATAGGATCATTTTTTATATCATTTATATCTATGTTAAATATTTCATTATTTATTTTTTCAAGAATTTTTTTTATAAAAGAAAGTTCTAAATTGTAAAGTTTTGAATTTTCATCTACTAACCTTAAGTTATTTTCTAAATAAACTCTTAAATTAGATATATTTTCAAAACTATTTTTTATAATTTTCTTAATTTCTTTTCTTTTTTCCTTTATTATAGAATGATTATTATTAGCATCTATTTTTAATAAATTAAAGTCATCAATTATTTTATTTATATCATTTATATTTTCATCAGAGATATTTTCTAGCTCATATGATAATTTTTCATAATAATCTTGAAGTTTTTGGAGAATATCTTTTAAAGAATTTAATTCTTGATTAACATAATCAATAGTTTTTCCTTTATAAACTTTAAAAAATTCTATATCTTCATTTATTGTTTCTATTAAGTCAGAAATTTCTTGTAATTTTATGTTAGATTCAAAAGATAAATCATTTATTATTTCGTTTTTCTTATCTTTATTTTTTTTTTGCTTATATAAAAAAAACAATAAAAACGAAATTATTAAAAATATGACTAATATAGCCATATACTTTAAAATTTTGTAATAATCTATATTAATCATTCTATCATTATGAATTTTATTTAATTTACTACCTCCTAAACTTATTGATTCTTTTTGATCAAAAGTTCTTTTATTTTTATTATTAGAAGATGTAACTAAATTATCAGGTGAAAATTTATTATTTATTGCTTCTACTAAATTATTATAATTAATGTCATTATTTAATAATTCATTAGCTTTTTTGTTTTCTTTAACTTTTTTTCTATTTTTTAATTTCTCTTTTATGTTTTTTCCTATTGCAAATCCTCTTTTATTTGTAAAAGGGTCTATTACAACTAATATAGAATCATCAGAAAGTTTCCATTTTTCAAAAAGTTTTGATGCATATATACCTAAATTAATTTTATTATCTGTTTTTATAAAAACAATTCTTATATCATTTTCAGAGTTTTGTAAATCATTTTCTAACTTGCTTATGTATCTAGCATCAAATTTATTAGATAAATCTATGACTTTATTATTACCAGGTTCTGGATATATTAATTCACTTTTAACATTTATTGAATAAAGCAAAAAAAATAATATTAATAAAAATTTTTTCATTAATTATTGAAAATTAATTCCTAGTTTTTGCATTATTTCTTGAGGATTTAATGCAGGAAAATTATCAGCTTTTATTTCTACTATTTTACTATCTCTAATTAAAAATGTAACTTTTACAAAAGGTAAGTCTAAAACTTTATTTGTTGCTGGTATAGGTGGTAATCCCATAAATGAAAAATCTTTTGTATGAGTTCCTTTTATTTTTAAATCACAACTTATAGTTTCTTCTTTTTCATCAAAATCTTTTAAAATTATTTCAGAATCAGGCAAAGCTAGTTTAAAAACATTTAAAAAACCTAATAATTCATTTTTTCCTATTGGTAAAGGTAATGGTAAGTTAAATTTAAAATCATCTGAAATTATTTCTTTCAAATTATCAAACTTATTTTCTTTAAAAAATAAACAAAAGTTTTCTAAAATATTTAAGCTTGATTTATTTACTTTTATTTGATTAGCTACTGATTGCATAGCTCTTTTTACTTCCTCTTCATCTCCTAAATAATATTTATTTATATAATTTAAGTTCTCATCTAATTCATAAACTAAAGGCATACCTGTTGGGATATTTAACTCTAATATATCTTTTTCATTTATATTTTCTAGATGTTTTATAAGAGCTCTAAGACTATTGCCATGTGCAACTATTATAACTTTTTTTCCTTCCTTAATTAAAGGTTTTATGTTATTTTCCCAGTAAGGTAAAAATCTTTTTACTGTATCTTTTAAACTTTCTGTTAAGGGTAATTCTTCTTCAGATAATTCTTTATATTTATTATCATTTCCTGGATATCTTTTATCTGTTTTTTCAAGCTTTGGTGGTGGTATATCATAACTTCTTCGCCATATTTTAACTTGTTCTTCACCATATTTTTTAACAGTTTCTAATTTATTTAATCCTTGTAATGCTCCATAATGTCTTTCATTCAATCGCCAAGACTTATAAACAGGTATCCATAATAAATCCATTTCTTCTTGAATTAAATATAATGTTTTTATTGCTCTTTTTAAATATGAAGTAAATGACACATCAAAAGTGTAATTTTTTTGCTTTAAAATTTTTCCACAATTTATCGCTTCTTCTATACCTTTTTCTGATAAATCAACATCAGTCCAACCTGTAAATAAATTCTCTTTATTCCAAATACTCTCACCATGTCTAACTAAAACTAATTTATGCATATTTTCCTTTAGTAACTTTTTATAATAATACAAAGATATTATACTAAATTTTCTTATATTTACAATAAAACAAAAAAGTTTTGATATGAATGCAACTATTGACCAATAATATTCATAATAAAATTAAAAAGAGGATTCCATAAAATAATAATTCCTACTATGCTTGAAAATATTGCTGATACCAAAACAGCGCCAGCTGCCAAATCTTTTGATATTTTTGCTAAAGGATGCCATTGCCTACTGTAAAGATCAACAACACTTTCAATAGCTGTATTAATCATTTCGGTTACTATTACAATACAGGATGTAAGAAGTAATATTAATATTTCTATTCTACTTATATTCAAAATAAAACTTAGTGTAAATACAAGAATACACATTGTTAAATGTATTCTCATATTTCTTTGAGTTTTTATAGAATAAATTAGTCCTTCTATTGCATATTTAAAACTATAAAATATATTTTTTGCTCTAATTCTAGACATACAAATATAATATTCTAAAAGTTAAATGTGTTTTCATATTTATTTCATTTTTAATATTAAAAAATATTAATGGGTATTTTTTAGAAAATATTAGCTTTTTTTATTGTAGTAAAAACAAGTAAAAAACCTATTAACGATGCTATACTTGCACTTATATAAGGATAATGATAATTAATCATATAATATACATAACCTCCCCATAAAGGACCTAAAACTCTAGCAAAACTTCCTAATGATTGAGAACTACCAAGAATAACTCCTAATTGTTCTTTATTAGCTTTCTTAGAAAATAAACTAGTAAGACATGGATTAATTATACTATTACCTAAAAATATTATAGTTACGAAAAATAAAGTAGTTAGTATATTACTAGCATATGAAAAGCTTATCATTCCTATTGATATTAAAAAACAAGATATTAGTATTAACTTTATTTCATCATATCTTTTACTTAATTTACCAACTATAAAACCTTGAATTATTGATGTACATATTCCAAAATAAACAAAAACATAAGAATTTTTTTGAGCATCAAAATTAAATTTATCATGAAACAATAAGGGTGAAGTAGAAAAAAGATTTGACATAGAAAATGTACTTATAAATTGAATAATTAATAAAATCATCATTTCTTTTTCATAAATAGTTTGCTTAAACTTTTCAAAGTCAAATTTTTTATTATTAGTTTCTTTATAAAAGTTATTACTTTCAGGTAGGTATAATATAACCATTATAAAATTTATAACTGATAATAAACTTGCAAAAATACTAGGTATTTTATAACCAAATGGTATTAAAAATGAGCATATTATAGGTCCAAATATGAAACCCAAAGAAAAAGAAGCTGATAAATGACTTAAAACTTTTGATCTTTCATCTTTAGTTGTTATTTCTGATACATAAGATTGTGCTACTCCTATAGTTGCTCCTGCTATACCTGACAATAGTCTTGAAAAAAATAACATTAATATTGAATTAGAAAAACCAAACATTAAGTAAGCAAAACAAGAACCTAAAACAGTAATTGCTATAACAGGCTTTCTGCCATATTTATCTGATATTCTACCCCATATAGGATTAAATATAAATTGTGCTAAAGCATTTGAAGATATCAATGATGTAATTACTATTTCATTAGCCCCAAAATCTTTAGCTAAAAATGGTAATAAAGGTATAATTATACCAAAACCCATTATGTCAAGAAATACAGTGAAATATATAGTAAATATTGATTTATTCTTCATAAATTATTATCTTAACAAGGAAACTATAATAAATAAAATAATGATTACAAATTTATAAAATGAATTTTTATTCATGATTTAATACTTGATGGTAAATTTTTAAAGTTTCCAAAGCTGTTTTTTTCCAGGAGAATTTTTTTGAATTTTCAAATCCTAAATTAGAAAGTTCTAATCTTAAAGCTTCATTTAAAAATATTTTTTCCATTGCATAAAAAATTTCATTAGGATTATAAGGCGAAAAATATAAACAAGAATTATTACCTATTTCTTTTAAAGATGTTACATTTGACATTAATACAGGACATTTGCAAGCCATAGCTTCTAAAGCTGTTAAACCAAAACCTTCATAAAGAGAAGGTAAAATTAAATATTTAGCATTTGAATATAATATTGCTAAATCATTAATTGAAACTTTATCTATAAATTTAACATTATCAATAATAAAATATTCAAAACATAAGCTTAATAATTCATTACTTTTTTCTGTTACTAAAACTAAATCCCAATAATTTTCATAAACTTCTTTTATTTTTGAATAAACTTTTAAGAGAGTTTTTAAGTTTTTATGATTTTTATTATTACCAACATATATAAAATAGCTGTTTAAATTTATACTATTTTTGTAAAATAAATCTGTTATACCTAAATTAGGAAAAAAATTTCTACTATGTGCTAATGGTATAGATACTATATTATCAATTTTTAACCAATTCTCTAAGTCCTTTTTTGAATATTCGGAATCTGTTATTATTTTACTTGCTTTTTTTGCATTCCTTTTTACTATAAATTCATAATATATTTTATGAAAGACAGTATAATCTTCTGGTCTATTTATATGAATTAAATCATGAATTGTCATAACATATTTTTTTCTTCTCAAAAATGGCATAATGAAGGAAGGAGTATGATACAAATTTATATCAGACTTATCTATTTTATAACCAAAAGTTATTAGTTCGTTTATTGAAAAAAGTTTTTCATTTACTATTATTTTTTTAGTATTTATAAAATACTCATCAATAAGCAAGGGTGAATTTTTATTCAGAAAAAGAACCAATTCAATATCTTTAAAATTAATTAACTCTCTAATTAATTCATAAGTATATGTTCCTATTCCACTTGGCTTATTATTATAAAATCTTGTATCAATACCTAATACTATTTTTTTTAACATTATAAAATTTTATTTTATAGTATAATAAATAAAATCTTGCAAAAAAGCTACAAAGGTTTAATCCACTAAATAGAATAAAAATAATCAATCTTGATAAATTTGAAAAGAAATACCTAAATTTTACAGTATTTGATTTGTTTCTTCAATAAGTTTATTTAGTATTTGAACCCCAAAAAAATTTCAATGTATATAAAAATAAAATATAAAAATTTTAATTTATATGTATTTTCAATAATACACTTATGATATAAAATAATTATATATTATTATTGAAGTTATATAAAGTTATGAGCGAACAAACTAGAGAAGTTGCTCTTATATTAAGAGATAAATATAGAGATAAAATTAAATTACTTGAATATCATAAACATGTAATGAATTATCTTTTCAAAGTTTTAGAAGATACTTTAAATGAGGTAAGAGCAGACTTAATAAATTTAGGTGGTGATGGCAACTTAGTTAAGTTCTATAGATCACCTGATGATTCTTTTGTTGTAATAAAGCTTGGTGATGCATTAGGCACCGTTTATTCTTATCCTAAGATAGCAATATCACCTTCAAGTCATCCAGGACAAAGTGGTTATTGTGGTAGAGCAATATATTTTAGAGGTGACTATAGAAATTTAGAATTTGAAGATCCTGATCAATTAACAACGATAGAAGAAGATTCATTATTTATCTTTTTAGATAGTGTTCTTTACCATTTAGTTTCACCAATAGGTTTTCATAGAACTGATATACCTCGATTTGTTTATTTGATATTGTCTAATTTAGTTCAATATGATGATTCTCATTATAGTCCTATATATGAAGCAATACTAGAACAACAAGCTAATTCTATACATCAGGCACAACAACAAAAAAGATAGTTATTCATATCTTAAAGCATCTACAGGATCAAGCTTTGATGCTTTATTAGCTGGATATAAACCAAAGAATATTCCAACACATGCTGAAAACAAGAATGCTCCTATGACAGCAATAGGTGAAATTACAAAAGGTAAATTTGCAAATTTTGTAATTATTTTTGTTAATGATAAACCTATAATTATACCAATAGAACCTCCTAATAAGCTTATAGAACTAGATTCTATCAAAAATTGTATTAATATATCTCTTCTTTTAGCACCAACTGCTTTTCTAACTCCAATTTCTCTTGTTCTTTCAGTTACAGAAACAAGCATTATATTCATAATACCTATACCACCAACTATTAATGATATAGCAGCAATTCCAGCTAATAAAAATGTAAAAACTTGAGTAACTACACTAACAGTTTTTAGTAATTCAGCTTGTGTTTGTACTTTAAAATCATCATCTTCATCTTCTCTTATTTTATGTAAAAATCTTAATCTTGATATTACTTTTTTTTCAGTAACAGAAAGTAAATCCTCTGACTTTACTTTTATAAAAATTGAATTTAAATTTTTTCCTGCTCTTACTCCTTGTTGAAATGTTTTTGTAGGCATAAAGGCTTGGTCATCAACAGAACCAAAAAGTCCTGATCCCTGAGGTTCTAATATTCCTATAACTCTATATCTCTGGTTTTCTATTTTTATTTTTACTCCTAAAGGGTTATGAAAAGTTTTATTAAATAAATCTTGAGCTAATTTATAACCCAGAACTATTACTTTAGATGCACTTTTTGCTTCTTGTAAAGTAAAAAATCTTCCTTCTTTGATATTTAAACCTCTAGCTTGTTGAACATTTGGATGAGTTCCTATTACTATTGCAGGTATAGTATTATTTTCATTTTTGATTAAAGTTTGAACAAAGGCATTTGGAGATACATATCTTATTTCAGAAATTGATTCTAAAGATTCAGCATCATCTATTGTTAAAGTTTTTGTTGTATTTACTCCAGGTGGGCCGAAAGATTGAGTTTTTGGATTTCCTGGAGTTACTATAAGAACACCAGCACCTAAACCTTTAACTTGGTCTGTAATATATGCTTGTGATGCTTGTCCAAAACCTATCATAACAATTACAGAAAAAACACCTATTATTATTCCAAGAGTTGTTAAAAACGAACGAACTTTATTTATAAGTATAGCTTCTAAAGCCATAGAGAAGTATTTAAAAATCATATTATTAAATTTCCACTAAATTTTGATTTATTAACTTATCATCAATTATTCTACCATCTTTCATTTTTACTATTCTTTTACAATAATTTGCAATATCAGGTTCATGAGTAACTATAATTATAGTTATACCTTCATTATTTAATTCTTGAAAAATTTTCATAACTTCTTGACTTGTTTTTGTATCCAATGCACCTGTAGGCTCATCTGCCATTATTATAGATGGATTATTTACAATAGCTCTTGCAATTGCTACTCTTTGTTTTTGTCCTCCTGAAAGCTCATTTGGTCTATTTTTAAGTTTATCAGCTAAACCTACTTTTTCAAGTGCTATTATTGCTTTTCTTTCTCTTTCTTTTCTAGATATAGAAGTATATAGCATTGGTAACTCTACATTCTTTAAAGCACTATATCTTGGTAATAGATTAAAATTTTGAAAAACAAAACCTATTTCTTTATTTCTTATATTTGCTAATTCATTATCAGAATAATCAGATATTTTTTTTCCTTTAAAAAAGTAATTTCCTGAAGTTGCTCTATCAAGACAACCTATTATATTCATTAAAGTTGTTTTTCCTGAACCGCTTGTGCCCATTATAGCTATCATTTCACCAGAATTAACTTCAAAATCTATATCATGTAAAGCATGGTAGGGTATAGAACCACCATATATTTTATTTAATTTTTCTGTTTTTATTAAATTCATTTTTTTATTTCATCTATTATTACATTATCTCCTTCTTTAACTCCTGAAAGTATCTCTACATAATCTAAAGTGGTTATTCCAATTTTTACTTCAACTTCTTCAATTTTATTTTTCTCTTTTAAAATTTTTACAAAAATTTTATCTTCTTTTTTTTGAATAGAATTTATAGGAACAGCTATAGTATTTCTTTTTTCAGAAACTATTATATTTGCATCAGCACTCATACCTGGTTTTATTTTATCTACTTTTTTATTTAATTTAACATATACGGGGAAAACTTGTAAATTTGCTAAATCTGATATACTAGATTTATTTATTCTATAAACTTTTCCTTCATATTTTTCATCAGGGAAAGCATCAAATACAATTATAACTTTATCATTTATTTTTATTTTAGGTATATCTAATTCATTTACAGGTAACCTTAAATGAATATTATTTAGATCTTGTAATCTACAAAGAGGTGTATTAGGAACTAAGTAATCTCCTTTATTAACTTTTATGTTACTAACTGTTGCATTTACAGGAGATTTTATAATCATTCTTTCTAAATTATCTTTTGCTATTTTTATAGCTACTTCACCTTGTTTAATAGAATTATCTAAAGTAGCTTTTGCTGTATTTATTCTATTTTGTGCATTTAAAATTTCTAGATTATCTTTTTCTAACTTATCTAAATTATCTTTTGCTATTTTCAAATCAATTTTTGCCTGCTTTAGTTGTTGATTTAAATTATCTATATTTTGTTTTGTAACAGCATTTTCTTTAAATAAATTGTAATTTCTTTCTAGTTCCTTTTCTAAAAAAGAAACATTTTCTTCTACTTTCTTTATTTGATTTTTTAAATTATTAATATTTATTTTTTTTCTTTCAATAGCATCACTTAAAGATTTTTGAGCATTTTTTAGTTCAGTTTCAGCTTGTAATTTTGAAGCATTAGCATTTGTTATTGCTTGATTTAATTGTAATTCAGCTTGAATAGTATCTAATTTGAATAATATTTGATTTTTTTTTACAAAATCATTTTCATTTATAAATCTTTCAATTATTGTTCCACTTACAGATGATTTTAGTGTTACATCATATTCAGATTCAATACCACCGCTTATGTCAAGTTTTTCTACTAAAGTTATAGGTTTTACTGTGTATGTATTATATTTTTGATTTATTTTTTTAGAATACCAATAGAATATTCCTACTCCTATGAATACTACAACAATTCCTAGAACAATTATATAAAGCTTTACTTTTCTTTCTTTTTCCATTATTTTAATTTTCAAATTATTTTAATATCTAAATAATTTTAGCTATAATTCACCAGCAATAATGCAATCTAGAAAAAATTATTAACAAATTCTAAACGATTATATATAAATTTTTTTATAGCACTGAAATTAAGTTATAGAAAAGAAATTTTAGGGAGTATTTTACACTTTATTATTTTTTTATTTTTTAAGTTATTTTTTGAATCACTAATAATTTTTCGACAGAATAAGTGTTATTAATAATAAATTTAGTAGTGAAATTAGGCTTCAAATAATTATAAACAATAAAATCAACATCTAAAGTTCTCTGTAATCCAAAAGTAGTTTTTGCATAAGTATTTGTTTTTCTTCTAAAAGCAGAATTTGTACGTCTTAAAGAACTATTTTTGCCTTCAAGATGATTAGCATAAATTTCATTTTCATTAATATCTTTTGTATTAGGATGTTCAAAAACTGGATTTTCATATTTTTGAAGTTTTTTACCACTTTTGTTTTTTATTCTTACTCTTATTCCTTCAGGTAAAACTTCTTTATTCTTACCTTTTTCTGATATTTTATCTTTACGAAAAATAAGTCAGAAGACTCTCCTTTTTAAATCGGAGATGAGTGGCTTAAAAAAATGAACAAACCTATTAACAAATTATTCTTAGTGTATTATGTTATTCCTATAATGGGTAAAGGACAGGTATCTTTAAGTCAGTTAAGTGATTTAATAAAAATATTATTTCTTTTTGATTCATCAATATTTTGACAATTAGAACAATTATTATATGTAGGTTTTTTGTCACAATTTTTACAAACTTCAATAATTTCTTTAGCTACAATATTGTTTTGTTTTATTTTTTCTAATTCAATAATTTTTTTGTTTAAGTTAATTATTTCATTATCTAATGATAATTTTATAAATTCTATATTTTTATCACAAGATAATAATGATTTTATCTTACATAGTGGAAAATATAATTGTTTTAAAATATTTATCAAATTTATTTTTATAATGTCTATTTCAGAAAAAATTCTCACTCCATTATTAGAATATTTAGGTTTAATAATATTTAATTCTTCATAATATCTTATAGCTCTGGTAGTTAAACCTGTTCTTTTAGCTAATTCACCTATTTTCATAGTCTTTAAAATTTATGACTATCAAGTAGTATATCTAAATTTATATTTAAATTGAAAAGATTTTTTGAAATTTTTTTTGTAATAGTTTTAATTTATTAATAAAATTAGAAGTGATTAAAAGTTTTATCTTCTATAGATTTATTACTATAAATAATTCCAGCTTCATTTGTAAATTTACCTACAAGTATTAATTCTTTACCAAAATTTTTATAATATTTATCTTTAATATTTAAGTAATCATTATAAGACATAGCTATTGATAACTCATAATCTTCTCCACCAAATAAAATAAAGTCCATATAACTAAGATTATTTTTATTACAAAAATCTACTATCTTTTTATCAATCCAAGAATTATTACTATTAAAAATAAATCCATATTTATTATTACACATAAATTTTATTGATTGATATAATCCATCACTAGTATCCATCATACAAAAGTCTTCAACATTATCTTTCAAAAATAATGCTTCATTTACTCTTGGAACAGGTTTATAGTGTTTTTCTAAAAAAATATTATCTTCTATATCTTGATTTTTTAATATTAAATAAAGTCCTATACCAGAATAACCATGATAATCTGTTGTAACAAGAACATAATCATTTTTAATTTCTTTTCTATAAATAGGTTTATTTGTATATCCTATAACAGAAAAATTTACTACTATTAAATCTGAAAATACGGTATCACCGCCTATTACATAACAATCATATTTCTTTGAACAATCTAAAATTCCTTTATAGAATTCTTCTAACCAATTATAATTAACTTTTTTATTAATGCCTAAAGATAGTAAAGCATATCTTGGAAAAGCTCCCATGCTTGCTATATCACTAATATTAACTGCTAATGATTTCCAACCTAAATTGTAAGGAGTTATTTTTTCAAATAAAAAATGATTTTTTTCTATTAAAATATCACTTGTCATTACTTGAAAATAATTAGAATTATTTTTTATTACAGCACAATCATCACCTATTGACTTAACTATATCTTTATTATCTATGTAAGAAAAATATTTATTTGCTAGTTTTATTATTTCAAACTCTGACAAATTCATTTAAACTTAATTCTTTTTTTAAATAAAATCCTGTAAAAGAATTTTTATTATTAGATACTTCTTCAGGGGTTCCTTCAGCTACAATTTTTCCACCATTTATTCCACCTTCTGGTCCTAAGTCTATTATATAATCAGAAATTTTTATTATATCCAAGTTATGCTCTATTATTATTATAGTGTTACCACTATTAGCAAGTTTATTTAAGATATTTATAAGTTTTTCAACATCGTAAAAGTGTAATCCTGTTGTTGGTTCGTCAAGTAAATATATAGTTTTACCTGTACTTCTTTTATTTAATTCACTTGCTAATTTTATTCTTTGTGCTTCTCCACCTGATAATGTTGTAGCTGGTTGTCCTAATTTTATGTAATCTAATCCAACATCATATAAAGTTTTTAATTTAGAATAAATCCTTGGTATATTTTCAAAGAACGATATTGCTTCATCTACACTCATATTTAAAATATCATATATATTTTTATCTTTATATTTAACTTCTAAAGTTTCCTTATTATATCTTTTACCATTACAAACTTCACAAGTTACATAAACATCGGGTAAAAAATTCATTTCTATTTTTAATATTCCATCACCTGAACAGTTTTCACATCTTCCACCTTTTAAATTAAAACTAAATCTACCAGCTTTATATCCTCTTATTTTTGCTTCTGTTGTGTTTGAAAAAAGCTCTCTTATGTCATCAAATACACCTGTATAAGTAACAGGATTTGACCTCGGAGTTCTACCTATTGGTGATTGATCTATATTTACAACTTTATCAATATTTTCTAATCCTTTAACTTCATCTACACCAATAGGCTTGCTTATGTTTCCATGTAAGTAATATTTTATATAAGGATAAAGTATTTCATTTATCAATGTAGATTTTCCAGAACCACTTACACCAGTTATACAAACTATTTTACCTAAAGGTATTTTTACATCTATATTTTTCAAATTATTTAAATAAGCATTTTTTATTTCAATGAATTTATTATTTCCTTTTCTTCTTGAAGTTGGAATATTAATTTTTTTTCTACCTGATAAATAATCTGAAGTTATTGAATCTCTATTATTTATAATATCTTTTAAACTACCTTGAGCTACTATATTACCACCATGCAAACCAGCTTTTGGACCAATATCAATTATATAATCAGATTCTTCAATTGTTTCTTTATCATGTTCTACTACTATGACAGTATTACCTAAATCTCTAAGTTTTTTTAATGTATTAATTAATCTTGCATTATCTCTTTGATGTAAGCCAATACTTGGTTCGTCTAATACGTATAAAACACCTGTAAGACCAGAACCTATCTGAGTTGCAAGTCTTATTCTTTGTGCTTCTCCACCTGATAATGTCATAGCACTTCTTGATAGTGTCAAATAATTAAGACCAACATTTATAAGAAATTCTGTTCTTTCTTTTATTTCTTTTAAAACTTGTTGTGAGATTATATTTTCTCTTTTTGTTAGTTTTAAATTATTTATCCACTTAAAAAAGTCATCAATAGAATATTCAGTTACATCTATTATAGATTTATTGTCTACTTTTACAGCTAAAGACTCATTTTTCAATCTTTTTCCATTACAACTAGAACAAGGTATTTGAGTCATGTATTTTTCTATTTCTGACCTAACTAATTCTGATTCTGTTTCTGAATATCTTTTTTCAAGATTTGGTATTAAACCTTCATATCTTGCCATAAATGTATAAGTATCACCTTTTATTTTAAACTTTTCATCATCACTTCCATAAAGAATAAGATTTTTAATTTCATCACTTAAATATTTGAAAGGAGTGTCTAAATCAAATTTATATGTTTTTGCAACTGCTGAAAGTAACTGATTTATAAATGGCGAAGGGCTACCTATTCTTGACCATGGTATTAAAGCTCCTTGATTTATAGATTTTTCCAAATTTATTATTTTATCTTTGTCTATTTCTTGTTTAAAGCCTAATCCATGACATTTAGGACAAGCTCCATAAGGACTATTAAAAGAAAATGTTCTAGGTGAAATTTCTTCTATATTTATATTACAATCAGGACATGAATAATTTTGACTAAAAAGTAATTCAACATTTTCTTCTATTTTATCTACTATTACTAATCCATTTGATTTATTTAATGCTGTTTCAATACTTTCAGCTACTCTACTTCTTGAATCTTCTTTTATTAACAATCTATCTATAACAATAGATATATTATGCTTTTTATTTTTATCCAAAATTATTTCTTCATCAAGATTTTGTAATTTATTATCTATCTTAATTTTTGAAAACCCATCTTTTTTTATTTCATCAATCAAATTTTTATGCTCACCTTTTTTGCCTCTTACTATTGGTGATAAAATTTGAATTTTTGTGCCTTTAGGAATGTTCATAACTGAATCAATTATTTGGTCAATAGTTTGTGGATTAATTTTATTTCCACACTTATAACAATGTGGTATTCCTATTTTTGCATATAATAATCTTAAATAATCATATATTTCTGTAACAGTTCCAACTGTTGAACGTGGATTATGACTTGTTGATTTTTGGTCTATTGAAATTGCAGGTGATAATCCCTCTATATAATCTACATCAGGCTTACTTATTTTTCCTATAAATTGTCTAGCATATGAAGAAAGAGATTCTATATATCTTCTCTGTCCTTCAGTAAAAATAGTATCAAATGCTAAACTTGATTTTCCAGAACCACTTACACCTGTAAAAACTACAAGTTTATTTTTAGGAATTTCTAAATTTATATTTTTAAGATTATGTTCTCTAGCACCTTTTATTATTATTTTATCATTCATATTCTATTAAATCATTTATACCAGCTAGTCTAAAGCCTCTTAATCTTCTAAAACAAGAATCACACTTACCACAAGCTTTTTCATTATTTTGATAACATGACCATGTTAATTCAAAAGGAACTTTTAATTCTAAACCTTTGATAACAATATTATCTTTTTTCAATTCTATTAAAGGAGTTATGATTTCTATTTTTGTATTAGGTTTTGTTCCTAAATCTATAGCTTTCTCAAATGCTTTATAAAATTCTATTGTACAATCAGGATATCCTGCACTATCTTCTTCAACAGCACCTATATATATTCTGTTAAAATTTATTACTTCAGCCCAACTTGTAGCAATAGCAAGTATATTCGCATTTCTAAAAGGAACATAAGTATTAGGTATTTCTTTGCTTTTTAAATTAGGATTTTCAATATCAATATTATAATCAGTTAAGCTACTACCACCAATTTGAGAAAGATAAGATACATCAACAATTAGTTTTTTTTCTATTTTATAATAATCACAAATTAAATTAAAAGATTTTAATTCTCTTTCTTCAGTTCTTTGTCCATAATTTAAATGTAAGCAAGCTACTTCATCACAGTCTTGTTTAGCAATAGCTAAACAAGTAGATGAATCCATACCACCTGATAATAAAACTATTCCTTTTTTCATAATAAGAAATTATATACTCATTTATTAATTGAAATGTATAATTGTTACAAATTAGTAATGAAAGTATATGCTATAATAAGTAAATATTTTTTAGGAAAAATTATGACAAAGAATAAAGATTTAAAACAAATAATTTTAAATACATTCATGGGGCATGCACCAGAATGGTATAAAATATTAACCTTAGTATTTCTTATAATAAATCCAATTTTACTTTTTACAGCAGGAAAATTTATAACAGGTTGGTTAATACTTGCTGAATTTATTCTCACATTAGCATTAGCATTAAAGTGTTATCCACTACTACCAGGAGGACTTATAGCTATAGAGTCTGTTTTTATGAAAATGGTAACTCCTGAACAGGTATATATAGAGGTATCACATAATTTAGAAGTAATTTTACTACTTATGTTTATGGTAGCTGGTATATACTTTATGAAAGATTTTCTATCTTGGTTATTTACAAAAATTCTTTTTTTAACAGAATCAAAAATATATTTGTCATTAATGTTTTGTTTTGCTGGTGCTTTTTTATCAGCATGGTTAGATGCTTTAACAGTAACAGCAGTTATGATAACTGTATGCTTCTCATTTTATAATATTTATAATCAGACACCTTATTCAAAAAGAGTTCCAATTATTTTATTGAAAAAAAATCCAGAAAGTAAATATAAAGGAGTTAAGTTAAAAGATGAAGATGATGAAAATATTTTGCCTGAGGAAGAATATTCCAAGGATAAAGAATTAAAAAAAGCATATGAGTTAAGAAGAAAATTAGGTAGAGAAGATTTAGAAAATTTTAATGGTTTTTTGAGAAATTTATTAATGCATGGAGCAGTTGGAACAGCATTAGGTGGAATTTCAACAATAGTAGGAGAACCTCAAAATTTATTAATAGGAACAATGATGGGATGGAGTTTTGTAGATTTTTATGTAATGATGGCTCATGAATCTATACCAATTCTAATTATGGGATTATTAACCGTTATTTTAGTAGAAAAATTCAATATTTTAGGATATGGTTATAAATTACCAAGTAGAGTTAGAAATGTTTTGTATTGGAATATGAAAGAGCAAGAATATAAAATGACAAAAACAGATTATTTTAAATTATATGTTCAAATGATAGTTGCTATATGGCTTATAATAGGTCTTGCATTTCACCTTGCTGCTGTTGGCTTAATAGGTCTCTCTGTAATAATATTACTAACAAATTTTACAGGTAAAAGCGAAGAGCATCAAATAGGAAAAGCATTTGAAGAAGCATTACCATTTACTGCTCTTTTAGTTGTATTTTTTTCAATAGTTGGTTTAATACAAGAAAATCATTTATTCAAACCTGTTATTGATTTTGCTTTAGCTCAAGATGGAAATAATCAAAAATATGCATTCTTTGCTGCATCTGGGATACTATCATCAATAAGTGATAATGTTTTTGTTGCTACTATATACATAAAAGAAGCAGTTTCAGCATATCATAAAGGTTTGATAGATGTGGATCAATTAAATTCTCTGGCAATAGCAATAAATGTAGGAACAAATACTACTTCAGTTGCAACTCCAAATGGACAAGCTGCATTTTTATTTTTATTAACCAGTGCTATTTCTTCCAGAATAAAATTATCTTACTTAGAAATGATAAAATTAGCTTTACCTTATACTATTTTATTAACTTTAGTATCATTAGCTTTTTTAAATATTAATTGGTTCCCACATCATCACATAGAAAGTAAAGTTATGAAAATTGAAAGTACTCAAAGTAACTCTCATCATTAGTTATTTTATAATTTAACAGCCTTCAGCACCATGAATAAGATTGTTAAAGTTATGTAGCAAGCCTTTTGCTTTATCTTCTGTGCTTTCTGGTGAAGTTCCATAATTTTCAAAAGAGAGATTTACAAATTGTACTCCTCTTTGATAATAATTATGCTCAACTCTTCCAATTGCATCTAATTTTTTTACGTTTGCTGTAGGTGGTGGTCCATCATTTGTACTTACAACTGTAAAGACTTGTTTATTTGTTGGATCTAAATAAGTAGCACCTGCTTTAAATCCTTGGTTGTTAGGTATAGTAGTTTCTTCTGTACTTGAAAATTTTGTTCCAGGTGGTATATTAGCTGTAACAAAAGATTTTTCTGATTGTAAGTATAAAAACATATCTCCAACTGTTACTTTATCTTGAGGACTATTTGCACCATTAAAATACATTCTATTTAATCCTTTAAAATCACCACCACCATTTTTTGCATCTCTTATTTGATTAATTAATTTGTTAGCATTTTCATCTTGAGCTAAATTTGAAATATCAGTTGTAAAAATTTCTGCAATACCTTTCATTTCATCTTCAGGTATATTTAAATTAAACTTATCCTTAACAAATTTACAAAGATTTTTAACTTCTTCATCAGAAAAACCATTACTTGAAAACTGATTCATTCTCTTTATAAGTTCTTGAACATCATTTTTTTGTGTTGGATCTCCAAGCATAGCAAAAAACATTCTTATATTATATGATTCACTATCTCTACTACCATCTATTGGATTAAAATTATTTTGTCTTGTTTTTATACCTTCTGCTGTAGAACTCATTCTACCATCAGCCTTTTCTGTATTGTATCCATCGCCTTTACCTGTAACAAAAGCAGTAATATTTCTACTTCTTCTTATAAATGCTAAATCTAAAACTTTTTCTTGACCACTAGAAGCATCAACTACTTTTAATCCTTCTACAACAGGTTTATTTTTACTATCAAGATACAAACTACCATCAGGATTGGTTTTATACTTAAAATCTTTTAAAACATAAACATGAGCACCATCACTTATTATAGTATTTGTTTTTGGTTTGAAAGTGCCGTCTTCATTTACAATTAATTTATTATCATTATCTCTTTCACCTAAAAAATCTACAATTTTATTTAAGTTAGTAGAAGAACTATATTGAACTAAATCTATAGAATCCCATTCTTGACCTGTTACTTCTTGTAACAATTTATCATTTAAACTTTTACCTGAAGGAACTTTTATATTATCATTACCTGTAGCTAATTTTATACCATTTTCAATACATCTCCAATCATGTATGGAACCTTTTTGGGGAAAAGTTAAATGATTTGAAAAAGAATCTTCCTGAGGTTTTTTAAGAGGAGCACCATCTCTCACACTCAATTTTACCTCTTCTTCAACACTATTTTTAGTTTCTAATGATGGTTTATTAGAAGTTTTTACATTTTCAATATCATCATAAGGATTTGTATATCTAACACCTTCTACTCTCATATTTTAAATTCTTCACTCTAATTTACCTTTAATTATAGAATAGATTATTTAAAAATAAAACTTCTTATTTATAACTGCTTATTAAAAAAATCTAAACATATATTTAATAATTTTGTTTAAAAAAGTTGGATAAGTCGAATAAAAACATTTTTGACAATAAAAAATTTTTATTTTAAAATGTGTCAAAAAGTATTTTTAATAAAATTGATGGGGAATTTATTTTGAGTTTTACAGAAACTATAACAGAACTTATAACAAAATTTATATCTTCAAGTGGTTATTCAAGTGTGTTTATATTAATGACTTTAGAAAGTATGATTGCGCCTGTTCCAAGTGAAGCTGTTATGCCATTTGCAGGATTTTTAATTACTGAAGGACAATTTACATTTACAGGAGTAGCTATTGCAAGTACTTCAGGAAGTTTATTAGGGTCAATATTATCATATTACATGGGACTATATGGTGGAAAACCTATAATAAAAAAGTTTGGAAAATACTTACTATTAGATGAATATCATTTGAAATTAACAGAAGATTTTTTTTATAAACATGGAGAAAAAGCTGTTTTTATAAGTAGATTTATACCTATTGTAAGACATTTAATTTCTATACCTGCTGGTATAGCAAAAATGAATATATCAAAGTTTATTTTATACACAGCAATAGGTGCTACTGCTTGGAATATGTTTTTAGCTTATTTGGGTTATATATTAAGAAATAATTGGACACAAATACATAAGTATGATAAATTTATAGACATATCTATTCTTATTTTTATTTTAATAGGTTTTATTTATTTTATAAACAAAAGATTAAGAAGTAGAAAAAAATCACTTTCTTGAAAATATATTGATTATTTTTTTTATAATAGTTTTTCTTTCTTCTAATTCATTATTATTTACTTTATTTAAATATTGTTTTAAATATTCTTTTGCTTCAATATTTGTATTTATTTTTGCTTGAGTAAAAACATACATTGGAACTTTTGATTCATCTAAAATACTTTCAAATATAAATCCTATAAATTTTTCTTTTTCATTTTCTACAGAATAAGCTATTAAATACCTATCTCTTATTTTTTTTTCATCAAAAGGAAAATTTAATTCAATATTTTTTTTTATTTTATTACGATATTTTTCAGGAATTCTAAGCCAATATTTTAATTGTATTTCTTGATCTATTTGTTGTATATATATAAAATTATCAAAAACAATAGTCCATTCTACGTCAGCTATTTCATCTATTTTTAATGGGGTAGAAAGAAAACCTAATGGTGTTAAAAAAAAATCATCAGTAACACCTGATGTCCAAAAGCAAGAATCTAAATAATAATTTATATTACTAGTTTTTATCAAGATTTTAAAAATTCATCAAAATTTAAATCTTCTTTTTCTTGTATATATTCTGTATCCATTTGTGCTAATTGTAGTTTTCCACTTAAATCTATATTAACTGCTTGCCATTTTGTATATGAATCAATTACCCATATACCTGACTCTCTTGTATTATTTCCTGAATTACCATTACCTCCAAAAGGTAAATGTGCTTCAGCTCCTGTTGTAGAATTGTTAATGCTACTCATTCCAGCTGTAATTTCATTTTTAAACTTATACATATACATTGGATTATATGTATAAATAGCTGACGATAAACCATACTTAGTTCCATTTGCTACATTAATAGCTTCATCAATATTACTAACTTCAATTAAATTAACAGATGGACCAAATATTTCTTCTTGAGCAATAGTCATTTTTATATCCACATTATCCCATATAACAGGCCATACAAATAGACCTTCATCAGGATCACCTATAAAATTGTCAGGTTTATTTTTTGATGTTATTCTTCCATTTCCATAAAGTAAATTAGCACCATCTTTTTTCCCAATTTCATAATGAGATAAAAAATTATTAAAAAATCTTTCTGACATCATAGGGCCATATAAAACTTCATTGCTTATATTTGGATTTCCTATTTTTATTTTTTTTGTTTCTTCTAAAAACCTCTCTTTAAATTCTTTTGATATTGATTTATGTAATATAATATTACCTGCTGATGTGCATCTTTGACCTCCAGTTCCAAAAGATGCCCATAATGCACCACTTATAGCTAAGTCTAAGTCTGCATCTTCCATTACTATTAAAGGATTTTTTCCTCCTAACTCTAAAGATGGAACTATTAAATTTCTACCACAAACTTCACCTATTATTTTACCTACTCTTGTAGAACCTGTAAAAGAAAATTTTTGAAAGTATCCTTTATCAATCATATCAATCATTATTTGACCTGTTTTTAGACCAGTACCATTAACAACATTTATAACACCATCAGGAACACCTGCTTCTTGCATAATTTTTGTAAAAAAGTAAGCTACTGTAGGTGCATCTTCACTAGGTTTCCAAACTATTGTATTACCTGTTAATAAAGCAGGTATTATTTTCCATGACGGAACAGCTATTGGAAAATTACCAGCAGTTATTATTCCTACAACTCCAAGAGGTCTTCTATATGTATAAAGTTCTTTATTTCTCATTTCTGAAGGTACCGTTTGACCATATAATCTTCTTCCTTCTGATTGAAAAAAATGACAAGTATCTATTGCTTCTTGAACACTTCCTAATGCTTCTTTATAAGTTTTTCCTATTTCTCTTACTATAACTTTTGCTAAAAATTCTTTATTTTTTATTAATAAATCAGCAATATTTCCAATAATTTGACCTCTTATAGGTGCTGGTGTATTTTTCCATTTTTCAAAAGAATTTTTAGCAGCTATACATGCTTTCTCTACATCATTTTCATTTGATAATGGAAATGTTGCTACTTTATCTTTTAAATAACTTGGATTTAATGATTCAAATCTCTCTTCTGATTCTTCTTCTAATCCATTTATTATATTGAAGCCATATAAAGTTTTTCCGTATTCTTTAGCATTTTCATTTTTTAATAATTTCATACTATCTCCTTTGAAAGTAATAATATATAAATTCTACCATATAAGCATGATTAAAATACTCATAATAAAAAAAAATTGGTTATCATAGCTAATAATAATATTTTTTTATGTATATGAAAGCAAATAAATTAATAAATGAAACTAGTCCATATTTATTACAGCATGCCTATAATCCTGTAAATTGGTATCCTTGGTGTGAAGAAGCATTTGAAATTGCAAAAAAGGAAGACAAACCTGTATTTTTAAGTGTTGGTTATTCAGCATGTCATTGGTGTCATGTGATGGAAAAAGAATCATTTGAAGATGAAGAAACAGCTGAAATTATGAATAAATTATTTGTAAATATAAAAGTTGATAGAGAAGAAAGACCCGATATAGACACAATTTATATGAACTTTGTTCAATTACTAACAGGGCACGGTGGATGGCCAATGTCTGTTTTTATGACACCTGATAAAGAACCTTTTTATGGTGGAACATATTTTCCAAAAAATAGAAAATATTATATGCCATCTTTTAAAGAAGTTTTGATTTCTGTAAGCAAATCTTATTATGAAAAAAAACAAGATATATTAAAAAGTACCAGCTATATAATAAAAAATCTTAATGTATTAAATAAATTTAATATAGATAATGACTTTGTAATGAATAGAAATGTAATAGATAATGCTATAAAAAAAATAGAAGATTATTTTGATTACAAAAATGGTGGTTTTGGTGATAAACCAAAATTTCCTAACACTTTTAATTTAGATCTGTTATTAAAAGAATATATTTATTCTTCAAATAAAAAATATCTTGACATGGTAGAGCTAACTTTAAAAAAAATGTGTAATGGTGGAATATACGATCAATTAGGAGGTGGATTTTATAGATATTCTGTAGATGAAACATGGACAATACCACACTATGAAAAAATGCTTTATGATAATGCTTTACTAATAAAATTGTTATTAGAAACTTATCAAATTACAAATAATGAATTTTATAAAAATAAGGCTATACAATCTCTTGATTATATAAAAAGAGAAATGCTATCTCCTGAAGGAGGTTTCTATTCAAGTCAAGATGCTGATAGTGAAGGTGAAGAAGGAAAATTCTATACTTGGACATATCAAGAAATCTTAAATATATTAGGTGATGAAAAAGGTAAAATATTCTGTAATTACTTTGATATTACAGAACAAGGTAATTTTGAACATGGTAAAAGTAATTTACAAATATTATATTCTGATGAAGAAATATCAAAAAAATTTTCAATTAGTTTAGAAGAATTAAAAAATTTAATAGAAAATTTAAAAAATATTTTATTTGAAGTTAGAAAAAAAAGAGCTGAACCAAATAAAGATACAAAAATAATAAACTCTTGGAATTCTCTTATGATATCTACTTTCATAAAAGCTTATGAAGTTTTAAAAAATGAAGATTATTTAAATATAGCTAAAAATGCAATTTCATTTATATTAAACAAATTAAATAAAGATAATAAATTGATAAGAACATACAAGGATAATATTTCAAAATACGATGCTTATCTTGAAGATTATGCTTTTCTTATAAGTGCTTTAATAGATTTACATCAAATAGGTGAAGATAATTTTTATTTGAAAAAAGCTATTGAATTAAATAATTTTTTAATTGAAAATTTTTGGGATAATAAAGAATCGGGTTTCTTTTTTAATTCTAGATATCATGAAGAACTAATAGTTAGAACAAAAGAAATTACTGACCATTCTATACCTTCAGGAAATTCAGTAAGTTTTTATAACTTAATTAGATTATCAAGAATATTAGATGACAAAAATTTAGAAAATTTAGCTATAAAAATTCTAAAATTATTTTCAGAAACAATAAAAAAATATCCTTTAGGTGTATCAAGTCTATTATATTATTCATATATACTAGTAAACCCACCTAAAGATATAGTTATATCAGCTAAAACTATTAATGAAATTAAAAAAGCAAGGTTAAAAATAAATAATTATTATGCTGATACAATATTTCATTTTAATTATGAAAGTAATGATTTAAAAAATAATTTTATGATAAAAGACAAACAGATTACAGATAATAAAGTAGCAATATATACATGTGAAAATTTTACCTGTAAAAAAGAATATTTTTTAAATATTTTTGATGATTTATAATTTACTAATCCATACTAGAACCAGATTCCATCCATTTTTATTAAATTTTTTTTCTTCACGGTACTGGGATTGAGTTATATAAAAAATTACCTTTAAACGCTGATAAATACTAAATTTAAAGTATTTTTAATATAAATATTTAAAATGCTTACTATTAAATGATTTTGAGCTTATCACATTAGCTCAGTACCACATTTTATAGATGTTGGAAACTTATTGCTAAACATAGTTAAAAGACAAAACAATAGGTAAAAGAATTTTTAAAATTAGACAATAAATAAATCTTTATTATATAATTTCTATTTAGAAATAATTTTTAGGAGTTTGTAATGGGCTTTAAAGATTTATGGAATAAATTGTCTTCTTCTGAAAAGGGTCAAATAGAAAAAAATGTATTAATTTCAACAGTTGATGAAGTTTATAATTGGGCAAAAAGAAATTCTATATGGCCATTAAGTTTTGCTACTGCATGTTGCGGTATAGAAATGATTTCTTCTACAGGTCCAAAATATGATATGGCTAGATTTGGTTCTGAAGTTTTTAGAGCAACACCTAGACAAGCTGATTTAATGATTTTAGCTGGAACAGTAACAAAAAAAATGGCTCCTATTGTAGCTTTACTGTATGAACAAATGCCAGAACCTAAATATGTTATATCAATGGGAAATTGCACAATTACAGGTGGGATTTTTAGAGGTTCTCCAACAGTAGTTGATTACATGGATCAAGTTGTACCAGTTGATGTTTATTTACCTGGCTGTCCTCCTACACCTGAAGCTTTATTTCACTCAATACTAAAACTTAGAGAAAAAATTTCAAAAGAAACAATTTTAACAAGACAACAAAGAGTAGAATCTCATGTATTTCAAAGAAATAAACCTTTAGTAGAATTAGATGTAAGATTGTAAATAAAATGTTTAAATAAAATGTTTTTAGAAAAAGATTTTTTATTATTCAAAGAGCATGGAATAACTCAAGAAGAAGTTTTAAAGCAAATAGAAATATTTAAAAAAGGTACTAATTTTGTAAATCTTGTTAAATATGCTTCAATAAATGATGGAATTATTAAATTAAATAATGAAGAAATAGATTATTATATAAATATCTTTGAAAAAAGTAATTTATCAAAAATTAAATTCGTTCCTGCTTCAGGTGCAGCTACTAGAATGTTTAAATCTTTGCTATATTTTTATAACAACTATGAAGAAATATCTTACAATAATTTAAAAGATAATTTACCTAAAGATAACACTGATTTTAAAGAACTAGAAATTTTTATAAAAAATTTAAGTGAATTTGCTTTTTATAATGATTTAAAAAATATTATGAAATTAAAAGATATTGATATAGACTTTTTAATTAGAAATGATAAATATAAACTTATACTTGAATATCTTTTAACAGAAAAAGGATTAAATTATTCTAATCTTCCAAAAGCTTTTATAAAATTTCATAAATATGAGAATGAAGAAAGAACTTCTTTTGAAGAACATTTTATAGAAGGAATAAATTACTCTAATAATTCAGGAAAAGTAAAATTACATTTTACATTATCAGAAGAACATTTAAATTTAGGAAATTTATTTTTGGAAAAATTAAAAAATAAATACAACAAATATATATTTGATGTTACATTTACAATACAAGCTAAATCTACAGATACAATTTCTGTTAATTTGGAAAATAAACCTTTTAGAGATAAGAAAGGTAATATATTATTTAGACCAGGCGGTCATGGAGCTTTAATAAATAATTTAAATACAATAAATGATGATATTATTTTTATAAAAAATATAGATAATGTAGTCCATGATAAATTAAAAAAAGATACTTATAAATATAAAAAATGTTTAGCTGGATACTTAATAGAAATTAGAAATAAAGTTTTCAAATATCTAAATTTAATTGAGAACAATTACTCCGAAAGTTTGGAAAATGAAATTGTTACATTTATGAAAAAAGATTTATTTATAGATGTTAAAGAAAATAGTAAATCTTATATATATCAAAAACTAAATAGACCAATAAGAGTATGTGGTGTTGTTAAAAATACAGGTGAGCCAGGTGGTGGTCCTTTTTGGGTAAAAAATAGTAAAGGAGAATTATCATTACAAATAGTTGAAACTTCACAGATAAATAGAAACGATAAAGAGCAACTAAATATTTTAAACTCATCTACTCATTTTAACCCTGTTGATATAGTATGTTCTATAAAAGACTATAAAGATAATAAATTTGAATTAAGTAAATTTGTAGATAATGAAACTTATTTTATATCAAATAAATCTAAAGATGGTATTCAGTTAAAAGCTCTTGAACTACCTGGACTTTGGAATGGTGCAATGTCTGATTGGATAACAATATTTATAGAAGTACCTCTTACAACATTTAATCCAGTAAAAACTATTAATGATTTACTAAGAAAAGAACATAATTGTAAATTACTATGATATATGATATTTCACCTATAATAAAAAAAGATATAGCTGTTTTTCCAGGTGATAAAGAATTTACTAGGAAAATAAATTTAGATTTTAAAAATAATGATAATTTATTGTTATCAGAAATAACATCAACTTTACATTTAGGTTCCCATGCTGATGCACCAAATCATTATAATATAAACGGGATTAGTATTGAAAGAGTTAATTTAACAAATTACATAGGCAAGTGTCAAGTTATAGAAGTTTTTAAAGAACCTTATCAAAGAATATATCCTAAAGATATACAAGAATATGAAATATTAGAAAAAAGAATTTTGTTTAAAACTAATTCATTTATAAATCCCTATAAATGGAATAATGATTTTAACTCATTATCTCCTGAATTAATAGAATATTTGTCAAAATACAATGTTGTATTAATTGGTATAGATACTCCGTCTATTGATCCTTATGATTCAAAATTACTAGAGAGTCATAACATGGTTTATAATAAAAATATTTCTGTTCTTGAAGGTATTACATTAATTGAAGTTCCAATTGGAATATATTATTTAATAGCTATACCATTGAGCATAAAAGATGGAGACGCTTCTCCTGTTAGAGCTATATTGCTAAAAAATATTAATTTACTATATAATTAACAATTAATTATTAAAGTTTTAATTTTGATTTTGTGTTTTAATTTTTATTAAATGTTATAATCATATTAGATTTTAATTTTTTCTTAATTTTAGGAGGTTTTTAATGAATGTTGGTGGAATAAGGGGACCAGTTCAAACACCACAGACTCAACAGGCAGCTCCAACACAACAAACACAGCAAACACAACAAACTCAAACTATAAAACAAACAAAAGAAACATTCGCTTCAGCAAAAGCAGAAATGAAGCTTCCTACTACAAATGTTAATGCTTTAACTCAATTAAATTCACAAGATCAAAAACTACTTATGAAAATGAGTCAAGAAAAAACAATTGGTAGATTATCTGAAAATTTAAAGCAAGCAAAAAAGCAGTTAGAAACAGATGTTTTACCGAGATCTATAATAGGTGCTGGTCAATCAGTTCCTCCAGCTTCAATGAGAGCAATGGCAGGAATTAGAGGTTCTTTATTTTCAGGAAGACAATTTGAAGTTATGATAGGACTAGAAACATCTACCCTTTCTTTTAGAGTAGGTGGTAAATCTTTTAATGTAACAGTTGATACAAAATTAAAAAAATCAGCAACTAAAAAAGCTGAAACTCAAGAAGAAGAATTAGAAGAGGATTTAGAAGAGGATTTATAAAAAATGCAAAATAATGATCCACTTCCAACAGGACAGCAAGGACAAGTACCAGGACAGCCAGAAGATCCAAAGCTTGCTAAACAAAGAAAGAAAGAAGAAGCTGAAAGATTAAAAAAACAACAGCAAGAAAAAAGGAGACAATTAGAATTAACTGTTCAGTTAAACACGTTTTCTAAATCAATAGCTAGTTCTGTTATGGATATACCAACAATGCTGAAATTTTCAGCGAATACTCTAAAAACAATGTTTAATATGGATCATGTAGCGATCGCTATGTTTGAAGAACATCCTGAAATAAGAAGTGGTCTATTATGTGTTTGTAAAGGCGAATCTAATTTACCAAAACCACCAAAACCACCAGCACAACCTCCTAATCCAAATGCACCAAAGGACAAAGCTGAAGCAGAGAAAAAGAAAAAAGAAGATGAAGATAAAGATATTCCAAAACCTAAGCCAATATTTCCTGTTCCACCAAAGGAACCACCAAAACCTGGAACTTTACCACATTTAGAAAACCTTATATGGGATATCCCATTACTATATAAAATGAAAGAAATGAAGCAACCAGCAGTAATTCCTGACGCTTCAAAATTTCCTGATCCTGAATTAAATAAATTTGCTGGTATGTTTTTAATAAAATCTATTATATTTGTACCAATAATTTTACCACCAAAAGAAGAAGGAGCTGAAGAAATTGTTGAAGGTATTATAGCTTTGATGAATGTTAATGAAAATAAAGTATTACCTCAAATGGAATTAACTTTTGTTCAAAAATTATCACAAGTTCTAGCAAAATCTATACTAATAGCTCCACCTGATTTACCAACTCCAATAAAAAAAGTTATAACATCTATTTCAAAAGATGAGAAATCAGATAAACTTATTGATTACTATAGTGATATATTTGATGATATATTTGATATGATAGTTTATGAAATTGGAATTGATAAATTACCAGAGAAGTTTGTTAAACTATTGGAAGAAAAAGATAAAATAGGTTCTGAATCTATGTTAAAAAAAATATGGTTCCAAATAAACGAATTAGTAAGGTCAGAAGATGAACAAGTTACAGGAATAGCAAGAAAAGCTATAGAAGAACAATATACTCAAGCTGATGAATTTACGAAATACAAGAAAACTTCTATACCAACAGGATTTAAAGGTCTAAGAAATTATGTAAAGAAAAATTTAAAGTATCCTGAATTAAAAGAAGTAAAATTACCTGAAGGGACTTTAGAAGGAATAGAAGAAAGTATAGATAATGCTCTAAGAGGTAAAGCACTATTTACAGACAAAGCAAAAGCTACATTAGTTAATGATATAGAGCAATCTAATATGTTAGTCAATTATATATCAGCTCCTTCAGTTTTAGATTTTAGAAAACATATAAAAAGTGCTATAGAAGAAGCAGGAGATTGTCCTGAAGAAGTTGATAAAAAAGCGGTATTAACTGATTTAACTTATTATGGTATGGCAGAAATATCAAAAAGTGTTTGTCAAGATTTAGTTGAAAAAGTTTTATTTGAAATTCCTGAATATTTAGAACAACCACCAGAAAAACAAACTGAATTATCAGAAAATTTAGTTACTCATTTTCATAGAAAAATAATGTCAAATTTAATTACAGGAATAAAAGGTAAAAAAAGTGTTTGGATAAACTATATATCTGAAGATATAAAACAAAAAGCTAAAGAAGCAGCTAAAAAAAGAGCTGTTTTAGTTGGTAGAATAAAAGGTGAGCAAGAAGAAGAGGAATATTAATATAAAATATGTTATATCATCAAGTTATAGAAATAGGATCTTATGTATTATTTTTAAATGAAAAACCTGTTGAACCAAAAGCAGCAAGACTTGTTCTTACAGGAACTGAAGATAAGCTTGTTGCTGTTGGTTTTAATGTTGATTTTAGACTAAGAGATTTAAAAGCTCATATATCCAATATTTTAAAAAGATCTATAGCGATTTCTGAAGAAATGGTTGAATGGTTTTTTGAAACATTGCCTATTACAAGAACAATATCAACATCTTTTAACTTAAATAAAGATATATTTAAAAACTTAGAAGATAAATATTATGAATGTGAAACTATAGATCAATTTTTAAGAGTAAAAATAGATTCTAATGCTGTTGTTGGTCCATTACTCAATCTAGACTTTTATGAATTAGTAGGACTTGAAATTGTTTCCGATGAAGATTCTGAAGACTTGTTTTCAAACTCTTATCTAGCTGGAGATAATATAGAAGAATCTGACTCAATGTTTGCTTACTTTGGTGTTATATCAAGATTAATATTAGTTCAAATAACAGCAGCGCTAAGAGCAGCACTTATAGAATTATTCTCAGCTAGAAGATAGTTTTTAAAATTTATTTAAGAAAGTTTTAATATTTTATTACTAAAATAATAAAGTCTAATATTGGAGTTTTTTTTATGATAAAAAAAATTGTTCCTTTAATTTTCATGTTTTTAATAAGTTGTTCTGATTTAAATATTTCTTATAATAATGAACAAATAACTTCATTTCAATTAAGAAATGATTTATACCCTTTTGATATAAATAAAGATTTTTTTTCCTTTATATGAAAATAGTTATTGGAAATATGATGTATATGATAGCTCAAAAAATTTGGTAAGCACACTTACAAAAACTTTAAGTTATCAGAAAGGAGAAAGTATAACACTTGATAATAGAAATAAATATTATATATCATCTTTTTATAAATCATACTCAAACTCTTCAGCTGTAAAAGATAAAGATGGTTTTGATTTTATAAGACGACAAGATAATAAACTAGCTTTTGGTAAAGTTGATTCTATAAATTATTATCCTCAAGGAATAAAAAATAATAGTTTAATAGATTTAAATGCTTTTAGACCATTTATAAATTTTGATAAAGCTAAGACAGAAAAAATAACGGTAAAAGCTGGTACCTTTGATTGTATAAAAGCAAGATTTGATATAGCACCTTTAGATGCTTATACTATATGGTATGCAAAAGGTATTGGTGAAGTAAAAAGAATAAGAGATGGTTCAGGAATTTATACATTTACCTATGAATTAACTGAATATTCTCTAGGAGAAAAAAAATTTTTTATAAAAGATGAAAAAATGGATATTTCTTCTCTACCAAAAACTCTTGTTGAAAAAGCTAATGCTATAAAATTAGAATATATAAAATTAAATCAGTTACCAGAAAAACTTATTTGATGTTAAATCTGATTCATATGTATTTGTTGATAAATACGCTATAAAAAATAATATTACTAAAAGTTATCAAGTATATTTTCAAAATAAAAGTTTTAATTCTAAAGATGATATAAATTTAGTTCTTAATTTTGATTTAGATTTTAATATAAAAAATATTTCTGTAAATGGTGAAAACAATAGTAAAGCTATATACAAAGGTAAAATAGTTGATAAATTACCATCAATAGTAAAACAAAAAAGTTAAATATTTTAAACTTATACTTAAGGTTAAATTAAGGTTAAGATATACTATACTAAAGCAATATTTATTTTAGGAGACAAAATATGCAGGAAAACATTTCAAAAAGATTAATAGGAATATTTGATCCAAATAGTTTTTCATTTAGAGCAAGTATAGAAGGGTTATTAGATGCTTTAAATCCAGAAATAAAATATAAAGGTGAAATAGTAAAAATAACTCATAGAAGAATAGTTTCAAGACCTTATGATGTCTTACATGCAGAATGTCCCTATGATTTTATCTTAAATAGAGGTGCTCATTGGAACCCACATCATAATAGTTATTTTACAATAATTATGCCAGAAACCTATTTAGTAAATGATATGATTTCATTTAAAACAATAGATAAGAATACCAGCTATGGTCAAATGTATAAGTTAGGATTACATATTCCTAAAACTATTGCTATACCTCAAGAAGATTATTCTGATTTATTAGAATCATCCAAAATAGAACCTGATTTAATATTTCCAGAACATGAATTATTTGATCTAAAAGAACTAGGGGAAGAAGTAGGTTTATCCAGCATTTTTAAAACCTCAATCTGGTGGCGGATGGGTTGGTGTAGAAAAAGTAAATAATATACGAAGAGCTTTACAAAGCGTATAAGAAATCTGGTGATAAACCTTTGAATTTACAAAAAGCAATAGACTATAAAGAATTTGTAAGAACTGTTGGTGTTGGACCTCAAATGTTACCAATGCATTATAATGCAAAAGCTAAATATTCTCATGATAGATATTTGAGAAACGAATATCAAGCTGTTGAACATAATTTTCTAACTGCTGAAGAATATGATGAAGTCTGTAAAATAACAAAAGTTATTAATGCTTTTTACAATTGGGACCATAATTCATGTGAAGCCTTAATAGATAAAAATGATGGAACTATTTATCCAATAGATTTTGCTAACGCATATCCTGATAGTAATATAATATCTTTACATTACTTCTTTCCTGAATTAGTAAAATCTATGGTAAGATGGATGATTTATAATTCAGTTACACAAAGAAAGAAACCAATATTTTGGTCAGAGATTGGGATGATTATTATTCAATTTTAAGACAAGCTGAAGCCGAACAATTGGTCATATAAAGATAAATTAAATGAATATGCTAAATTAGCTGACAAGCATTTTACAACTGAAGAATTTAATAATTTTTGTAATGAATATTTAAAAAATTTTGATATACAAGCTTTAGAATTTTTTGCTAGTAAAAAATTTGAAAATATAATAATAGAAGCTGTTCAAAGATATTTTAAAATAGCTCATGAAGTACCTCAAAAAATAGCTCATTATGTAGGAATACATAGATTTTGGATTAAATGTGAAAGGGATAGATTAGGTGTTTAGCTAATTAAATAATCTCTAAAGCTAATTTATCAGCTATACCTATATAATTAAATGGAGTTAATGATTTAATTTTCTCTTTTAGTTTTTCATCTATATTTAAATTATCAATATAACTATAAATTTCTTCTAAGGTTAATTTATTTCCTCTTGTTAAATCTTTCATTATTTCATAAGGATTTTCTATACTTGCTAATCTTAATAAAGTTTGTATTGCTTCAGTTATAACTTCAGGATTATCATTTAAATCTTTAAGTATCTTATCTTTATTTGGATTAAGTTTTAGTAATCCTTTTTTTATACTTTTATAAGATAGAATGGAATATCCAAAAGCAACACCTATATTTCTTAAAACTGTGCTATCACTCAAATCTCTTTGCAATCTTGATTTAGTTAATTTATTTTTCATAAATTCAAGAATAGAATTAGATAATCCTAAATTTCCTTCAGCATTTTCAAAATCAATAGGATTTACTTTATGTGGCATTGTAGATGAACCTACTTCATTATCTTTTTTTATTAAAGTAAAATAATTCATTGAAATATATAGCCAAATATCAATACACATATCAATAAGAATATTATTTATTCTAGATAAAGAATCAAATATCCTTGAATAGCTATCATGAGGTTCTATTTGAGTTGTTAGTATATTTGCTTTTAATCCTAGACTATTTATCAAATTTTTAGAAAATGATAAAAAATCTTTTTCTGGTAAAGTAAAATAAAAAGCATTAAAATTTCCTGTTGCTCCATTTAATTTTGCTTCTATTTCTATATTTTTTAAAATATCTAGCTCATTATTAAGTCTATTTATAAAAACTGCAAATTCTTTACCTAAAGTAGTAGGTGTTGCTGGCTGTCCATGAGTCCTTGCTAGCATAGGTAAGTTATAATTCTCTCTTACTATTTTTTTCAATTCAGAAATAATTTCATTGATATAATTTTCTATTAAAGTTAATGAATCTTTTATAAGTAAAGCATAGGAAATATTATTTATATCTTCAGAGGTTAATCCAAAATGCACAAATTCTCTAAATTCGTTTAATTTTTTTTCATTAAGCTTTTCTTTTATAAAATATTCAACAGATTTTACATCATGGTTTGTTATTTTTTCTATTTCTTTAACTCTTAAAATATCATCATAACTTATTTTTTTATAAATCTCTAAAAAATCAATTTTTTTTTCTTTTATTAAATAAACTATTTCTGATAAATATATTAATTCTACATAAATTCTTTTTTTTATTAAAGCATATTCAGAAAAGTATTCTTTTAATTCTTTTACTTGATTGTAGTATCTACCATCTAAAGGAGATATAGCAAAAAGATTACTTTTTAATTGATTTTTTACCTGCATTTGTTAATTCTACTTCTTTTATATAATCTTCTTTTTGTTTTTTAATCCAATTTAATCTTGTTTCATTATCCCAATATAAAATTGTTGATAATGAAAAAGACATGATTTCAGCTATTTCATCTAAGGCATATAATCCTTGTTCTTTATCTTTAAGTAAAATTCTATTTCTTCTTATCATAAAATCTTTTAAAGTTATAGTCATTTCATATAAAACAGAGTATATTATTTCAGCTTTTATAATTTTAGCGTTATAACTTAAATTTTTTATTTCTTCTCTCATAACAGGTGATATTTCTATTATTGAAAGTATCTTATAAAATTCTGTTCCATATTTATTTATAAGATATTCTATTAAATTTTCGTCATACTTTTTGGATAACAATATTTTTTGACTATTAATAAACTCTTTAAGGTTTAAATTCGTGTTCCAACAAGTAAGTTTTGGAAAATCTAATTTATCAATAACTTTTAAATTTCTATTCTTAATAATGTAATTTAATATTTCTTTTGACATTGAAATATATGTTGTTAATTTACCTCCTGCTATGCTTATAATTCCATTATCCAGTTCAAATATTTCATGTTCTCTTGATATATCAGATTCACTTAGATGTTTATTTTCTGATGGTGCAATAAGTGGTCTCCAACCTGCATAAGAGCTTATAATATCATTTTTTGAAATTTTAGAATTTGGATAGTAATAATTTATTGTTTTAAGTAAGTAATCAATTTCATCTTCTTGAGCGTAATTATCATAATCTAAATATGAGTAATCATTATCTTTTGTTTTAGCTTCTGTATCTGTAGTACCTATTATAGAATAATCACCATAAGGTATAATAAATATCCATCTTATAGGTTTTTCAATAGTTTTTATAAAAACAGCATTATCATTTGTTATTTTAGGAACTATTATATGAATTCCTTTAGTAGGTTTTAATTTATTTTTATATGAATTATCTGAATAACTATTTACTAAATCAACCCAAGGACCACAAGCATTTAAAATAACCTTTGCTTTTATATTGAAAGTTTGTCCTGATATTATATCAAAAACTATTGCTTCATTAACTTTATTATTTTCATCTTTTTTAAATCCAATAACTTTCAAATAATTACATATTGTTGCACCTAAATTATGAGCAGTTTTTATATTCTCAATAGTTAATCTTGCATCATCACAATAGCCATCATAATACAAAATTCCACCTGTTAAATTTTCTTTTCTTATATTTGGTTCAACTTCATTAAATTTATCCTTTGTTATTATCTTATGAAAACTATTTAACATGTTTTTAGATATAAATGACAAAAAGTCATATAGAGTTACACCAGAATTTATGATAAAAAGATTTTGTTTGTAAAAATTATAAACAGGTGCTATAAAAGGTATAGGTTTAGATATATGGGGTAATTCTTTAAAAAGTTTATTTCTATCTCTCAAAGCTTCAAAAACTAGTTTGAACTTTAATTTTTCTAAATATCTCAAGCCACCATGTAAAAGTTTTGATGATTTACTACTTGTTCCACTAGCAAAATCATTCATTTCAACTAAAGCAGTTTTTAATCCATGATATTGTGATATACAAGAAACACCAGCTCCAGTAATTCCACCCCCAATTATTAAAATATCAAATTCTTCCTGACTAAGCTTTTTTATATTAGCTAATCTAGTTCTAGCTGAAAATTCATTTTCTATTATTTTCATACTTTTCTTTTTCTAAATTAGAAATTTTATTTTTCAATTCTTCAATCTCTTTATGTAAAGTATTATTATACATCATTGAATTTGCTAGAGCTATACAAGATGTAAAAATAGCTACAAATGCTATAAGTCCATGCAATAATGAATTATTTGTTTTATGAGTTATGTTATCAAGACCACTATATAATGCATACAATAAAGTAAAAGTAGCAATTAAATTTAGCCAAGGTGTAATAATTCTCATAAATAAAAGTATATAATTAAAACTACACAAGTATAATGTAACTTAATAAAACTAAAAAGCCCAATTACCTACTGAATACATACAAAAAAAGCAAGTCATTAATATAGATGAAAAAATTATTGATAAAATAAACTTTTCAGTATCTTTTATGTAATATGCTAAGACAAAATAAATAGTAAAAATGCTAAAAATGTATCTTGGCATACTTATTGGCCATGAATCTGTCATTAAAACAAGTAATTGACTCCAAGAAAATAATTGATAAGAAAATCTCATCCATTTAAAAGATAATATAAAAATTACAATTGCAAATAATATAAAAATTAATCTAAATTCAAAATATAATATTCTTCTTTCGTTCAATGGAGAATTTATTATTTCTTTAATTGTTTCATATATAAGTGTTGTAGGTAATATATTCTGATGATAGAAATATTCTTTTTGTATTTTTAAGAATTCAAAAAAATTACCACTTATATAGTAGTTTATAAATAGATAAACAATAAATCCTAAAGGTAATATTAAAGAATAAAATAAATGTTTTATTTTAATTTCTCTTTTGTTTAAATACATTTCTATTAACACTATTGGTATTAATCCTAAACCCTGTATTCTTGTTGCTGTTGATAAACTTATAAGCAAGCAAGATATTAACCATTTTTTATTTCTCATATAATAGAATGATGATATAACAAGAGCTAAAAATAATGCTTCTGTATAAGGAACAAATAAAAAGTATCCTATAGGAAACAAATAAAAGTAATATAAAACTCTCTTTGAAAAACTATCATCGTAATCTAATAAAGCTAATTTTTGTATGTAAAAACCTGCTATTATAGAGCACACAAAATTTATAAATAATGCTGAAGCCATGTAAGTTTGAAAAATATAACTAAATACATTTATTAATGCTGGATATAATGGTAAGTAGGCTAAAAATTTTCTCTCTTCGCCAAAGTTAGTATATCCATATTCAGCTAAATATAAAAAGTTTATAGCATCCCATTTAGCAAATATTAAATATATAAAATTATGTATAGGAACATTATATTTAGCTATAGAATAACCTACAACATAAGCAGTTATAAATAATGCTATTCTTATAATAATAGCAAGGTATAGAGTTCTTTTTAAGATGTTTTTATCTTCTTCTGATAATTTTAACAATGAGAACATATTTAATTATAAATATTACCATATTTCAATAAGATATTGTTTTTATAATTAGTTGATAAATTTAATATCTGGGCACTGGGCTAATGTTATTTTTTGATAAGCTTAAAATCCATTAGTAGTTTAAATATTTATATTAAAATATACTTTAAATTAAAGGTAATTTTTTCTATAACTCAATCCCAGTGCCGAGTAGTTCATTTTATTATATAATTAAAAATAATAAACAAAAGGTAAAAAAATGATAATTTATTTCGAATCTAATTTAGGATATCAAATAGAAGCAATTAGTTCTGTTGTTAATTTGTTTGAAGGACAAGGTAAAGATAATGTAGAATTAAATTTTGTTATTAATACTGATAATCAATTATTATTCACAGAAATTTCTGGAATTGGAAATAAATTGTCAATAAATAATGAACAAATATTTAATAATTTAATTAAAATACAGGAAAATAATAAGCTTAATAAAATAACACAAGAGGAATTTAATAAAAATGGTCTTAACTTCACTGTTGAAATGGAAACAGGCACAGGTAAAACCTATGTATATTTACGAACTATTTATGAACTTAACAAAAAATACAGCTTTAAAAAGTTTGTGATTGTTGTGCCTTCTATAGCTATTCGTGAGGGGGTGCTTAAAAATCTTGAGATAACCTTTGATCACTTTCAAAACCTTTATGAAAATGTATCTGTAAACTACTATGTTTATGATAGTAGTAAAGTATCCCTTCTACGTTCCTTTGCAACAAACAACAATATTGAAATCCTTGTGATAAATATTGATTCGTTTGCCAAAGATGAAAATATCATCAACCGACCTAATGATAGACTTAGTGGACTTGAACCTATTAAATTTATTCAAGCTACCAAGCCTATTGTAATAGTGGATGAACCACAGAACATGGAGACGGAGAAAAGAAAAAACGCTATCTCTTTGCTTAATCCACTATGTACTCTTAGATATTCCGCTACTCATAGAAATTTATACAACCTTGTCTATTCACTTAATCCTGTTAAAGCATACAATTTAGAATTGGTAAAGCAAATTGAAGTCGATTCGGTTGTTGAGGAAAACAACCTTAATGATGTATACATTGCTGTTGAAAAGATTAAATCAGAAAAAACAAAAGTTACTGCAACTTTATCTATTCATGTAAATGATAAAGATGGAGTTAAGAAAAAAAGTATTACTGTCAAAGTAGGTGATAATCTTTACGAAAAATCAGGGAATAGACACGTATATCAAAATGGATATATCGTGGAAGAAATTGATGTTACTAACCAAACTATTACTTTTACCAACGGAACAACACTTTTTGCAGGAACGTCACAGGGGAATCTTACCAATGAACTCATGCGTTTTCAAATTGAACGGACCATAGAAGAGCACCTTAAAAAAGAATTAAAATTATACAAACAGGGAATAAAGGTACTATCTCTCTTTTTTATAGATAGGGTAGCTAATTACCGATATTATGATGAATCAGGAAATCTACAAAAAGGAAAAATTGCTCAATGGTTTGAAGAAATTTATCTTGAATATATCAATAAACCTCAGTATGCTTCATTAAAAAGCATCTTTCATAATGGTGAAATAGATATTGAGAAAATACATAACGGCTATTTTTCGCAGGATAAAAAGGGGCGTCTTAAAGATACAAAAGGTGAAAGCGAAGATGACCTTAATACTTACGATTTAATTATGAAAGATAAGGAAAAACTTCTTGATATAGAAAACCCCTTACGTTTTATATTTTCTCACACTGCACTTCGTGAAGGGTGGGATAACCCCAATGTCTTTCAAATTTGCACTTTAAACGAAACCAAATCCGAACTTAAAAAGCGTCAGGAAATAGGAAGAGGACTTCGACTTGCTGTAAATCAAAATGGAATTAGAGTATACGATAAAAACATCAACAAGCTAACCGTAATAGCCAACGAATCTTACGAAAGCTTTGCCAAACAACTGCAAACAGAAATTGAGCAAGAATGTGGTGTAAACTTTGAAGGAAGAATTAAAAATAAAAAAGAAAGAATTCAAATTAAATATCGTAAAGGATTTGAAGCAGATCCAAAATTTCTTGAAATTTGGGAAAAAATTAAACACAAGACACGATATGCAATTGAATACAATACAAGTGATTTGATAGATAAAGCTTCAAAAGCAATTAATGAATTACCTGAAGTACCTTCACCATCTTTTCGTTTAACAAAAGGTTCTTTAAATTTTACAAATCAAGGGATTGAAACCAATCTTTTAAGTGATAGAAGAGAAGTTTGTGGTAATACAAATTATTGGCATATTCATGATTTCATTGAATACATCCAGCAAAAAACAGAGCTTACCCGAGATACTATTTCTAAGATTCTTGAAAATGCTGATAGATGGAATGATTTATTTAAAAATCCTCAAGTTTTTGTTGATCAATGCGTAGCTATTATTAAAAGAACATTAAGCGAACTTATGGTTAATGGTATTAAATACGAAAAAATAGGAAATGAATATTATGAAATGAAACTTTTTGAAGCACAGGAAATTGAAACCTATCTTGATCAATTTACTTTCAAAGTAGCTAACAAAGACAAAACCATTTACGAAGAATACATCCCACTGGATTCAAATGTAGAAAGTCAATTTGCAAAAGATTGCGAAACAAGCGAAAATGTGGAATTTTATTTTAAACTCCCATCATGGTTTAAAATACCCACTCCCATTGGGAATTATAATCCCGATTGGGCAATTGTCTTTAAAAATGATAAAAGAATATACTTTGTAGCAGAAACCAAAGATACAGGCACTGGTAAAGTGGATATTTCAAAACTTCATCCCGATGAGCAGATAAAGATAAAATGTGGTAAAAAGCATTATGAAGTTTTTAAAGATGATGGTGTTGAGTACAAAGTGGTAAGTAAAGTAAAAGATTTAATATAATCATTGGAGGAACAATTATTATGGAAGGCACAAGTTTAGATATAATTAAGCAAAAATTAGAGGAACTAAAAAAAATTATCCCCGAATGTTTTACAGAAAATAAGATTGATTGGGAAAAACTAAAAGTATTTTTTGACCAAAACATTGAATTTAAGAACGAACGATACCATTTAAGCTGGGCAGGGAAAACCGATGCTTATAGAATCTTGCAAATACCAACCTATAAAACTCTTAAACCCTGTAAAGAGGAAAGTGAGAATTTTGATAATACAGAAAATGTTTTTATTGAAGGCGATAATCTTGAAGTATTGAAAGTATTGCAAAAAGCATACTTTGGTAAAATTAAAATGATATACATAGATCCACCCTACAATACTGGTAATGATTTTATTTATAAGGATGATTTTTCTCAAACACTTGCTGAATACAAAAAACAAGTGGGAGATATAGACGATAACGGCAATGCTACAAAAGTAGGATTATTTAAAAACACTAAAGAAAATGGTCAATACCACTCTAACTGGCTCAATATGATGCTTCCCCGTCTTTTCCTTGCTCGTTCTCTTTTAAGGGATGATGGAGTGATATTTGTAAGCATTGACGATAACGAAGTGCATAATTTACGATTATTGATGGATGAGATTTTTGGGGAAGAGAATTTTATAATTAAAATATGTGTCAAAAAATCAAGCGAAATCGCTTCAAATTTTACCATTCAAAAACATGAATATTTGGTTTGCTACGCAAAAAACATTTTTTTATTTAATATTCAATTCAATAAAAAATACACAATATCTAGAGGGACTGTTGGCAATAAAGAACAGACAATGCCCGTTTTGGAGTTTCCGGCTGGGATAAAATGCATAAATTTAAATGATGGTATATATAAAGAAACTCGAAAAATTCAAAATAGTTATGAAAATGTTGAGAATTTAGATCCAATTATTATAGAAAATGGAATATTAAAAAATAGCGTTAGACTTAAGGCAAGATGGAGAAGTTCTAATGATTTAAGAAATTTCTTTAATAATCAATGCAAACCCACAAAAGCAAAAATTGCTGGAGAAATAATTGATGTGTATTTTGATAATGATAGATTTATACCTCAAATAAAAAAACTTACTTATGAAAAGATTAGCTCTTTGATATTGAATAATCCAAGAGGTAGTAATGATTTGGATTTGTTAAACATTAATTTCTTTGAATTTCCCAAGTCAGTTACTTTTATTAAGGAATTAGCTAAATTTTCACCCAAAGACTCTCTCATCCTCGACTTCTTCGCAGGCTCTGGCACCACCGCCCATGCTGTCATGGAACTTAACAAGGAAGACGGAGGTAACCGTAAATGGATATTGGTACAGCTTCCCGAACCTACTGACCCTGAAAGTGAAGCATACAAAGCAGGGTATAAAACTATAGCTGATATTGCAAAAGAAAGGATACGTCGTGCAGCAAAAAAAATTAAGGAAGAAATAGAAGAGCAAAAAGAAATTAAACTTGACTTAGGCTTTAAAGTATTTAAACTTGACGAAAGCAACTTCAAGCAATGGCGACCTTTTGTTCCTGAAAATGCAGAACAGATAAAGCAAATGACCCTTGAATTTGTAGATAACGTAAAACCTGAATCAACCGAAGAAAACATGCTTTATGAACTTATGCTCAAAAATGGCAAAAAACTTACTGATAAAGTAGAAAAGAAAAATAATTATTTTGTTATCAATGGTAATGAATTAGTTATTATGCTCGAAAAAGTAGATAAAGATATTATCAATGATATTATAAAATTCAAACCCAAAAAAGTTATAGCTCTAGATAAAATTTTTAATGGAAATGATTCATTAAAAACCAATACATTTTTACAATTCAAAGATGAATTAATAGAATTTAGAAGTGTTTAATTTTTTGTTATTATACCAATTTTTATAATAAATAATGCATAATTAATACTTAAAAATAAAGTATAAAAAATTAAAAAAAAACTATAAGCTTTTAATAAATTACTTGGCATATAAGAATTTTAGTATAATTAAACAAAAGTGTAACTATAAAAAACATTGATTTTTAATGCATATCAATTTAATAAATAAATTAATATTAGACTTGTTTTAACTTTAAAAAATATTTGTAAAATCAGTAAATTAGAAAATATTTTAAAATTTTTTTTATTAAAATATATGATATAATTAAACATGATTATTGTATTATTTAATATAAATTTATAAAAAAGATTACTTAGAAATGTCAAATTTTACAAATTTCAATTATTTAGAAAAGCTTTTTAATAAATTCAATCATTCAATAACCATAAAAGATATAATAGAGAATTATTATTCAGAACTAAAGTTTTTAAATCTTTTTGTAATTAACGCTTATATCATCAATAAAGAGGACTTTTATTTTATAGATTGTAATTTATTGAAATCTTATGATATTAATAATACAAAAATTTTTGAACAATTGATAACAGATAATAAAGTATCGTTTTTAGACAATTTAAGTTATTTTGATATAAAGAAATGTATTTTACTAAATTTATCAAATAATTATTTAGTTATTTTAGAAATTGAAAATTACAAAGAAAATTTTAATTTAGAAAATATTTTTAAAATAACAGAAGTATTTTTATTGTTTTTTATAAATAGATATTTATCAGAAAAAATAAATACTTTAAAAGAAGATAAAATTAGCATCTTAAATGATATTTACAAAAAAATGATACAATCAAATGATGTAGATGAATTACTGTACTATATAGCTAGTTTTTTAACTATAAGAAAAAGTTTTGACAGAGTATTAATATTAATACAAGATAAAGATGAACTAACTAAATATAGTGGTATAGTATCAAATATTGAAAATAAACAAAAAATTTCAATAGTTTTTGAATCTGAACTTGATATTAAATCTAACTTATCTGAATTACTAAAAAATAGTTCATCAATATCAAAAATAGCTAATGAAAAAACTTTTATTTCTGTTCCGATAATTTCTAAAAATAAAATTATTGGTATTTTAGGAGTTGATAATTATTTCAAACAGAAAAATTTAAACAAAAATGAGATTAACATATTATATGAAATTTCTGAACAGATAGGCTATTGTATAGATAATCTAAGATTATATGAAGATATAAAACTTAATACAATATCCTTTAAACAACTATTTGAGGTTTCAAGTTCTTTTAATTCAATACTAGATTATGAAGAAGCGGCTAAAATAATAATAAATAAAATTGCATCAGCAATTTTTGTTTCAAATGCTTACTTAATATCATTTGAAACAGAAAAACATTGTAAAATTATAGCTTCTCTAAAAAATAAATTTTTAAATAATGAAATTAAACTTACAGAACCAATAAGACAAGCACTTATAACTAATAAAATAGTTTCTTATAATTATAAAAAAAATCCTGATGTAAAATGTTTAGATTTAAAATATGCTCTAATATCACCTTTAAGGATTAAAAATAAGATAATAGCTATTTTATGCCTTGGTGAAGATAATCAAGATGAAGAAAGAATTTTTTCTCAACATGATATTTCTTTATTGGAAACTATGTCGGAACAAGCATCTATAACTTTAGAAAATGCAAGATTATATAATAGATTAGAAGATATTGTATTAGAAAGAACTGTTGAACTTATAGAGTCCAATAAAGAGCTACAATCTCAAAAAGAAAAACTTGAAATATTAAGTAATAGACTAGAAGCAATATTGGATAGTATTCCTGATGGTATTGTTGTAATAGATGAAAATAATAAAATACTTAGTTATAATAAATCTTTTGAAGACATTATAAATAATATTTTTATAAACAAAGTAGGTAATCTTTTAGGTATTTCTATAGATACTGAATTAGTATGTAAAAATAACATAACAGATTTTAATATGAAAAGTTTATTAAAATTAATAGAAAATATAAAAAACGAATTAAAAGATAATTATAAAAATCCAATAGATTTTCAAATAAGTAATAAAGAAAATCAAATTCTATATTATAAAGTTTTAATGGCTCCCGTTAAGTTTATTTCTGAAAGTAAAAACTTAAATACAGTTATTGTATTTAATAATATTACAAAAGAAAAAGAAATAGATAAGCTAAAATCTGATTTTATAGCAGTGGTAAGTCATGAACTAAAAACACCTGTAAGTGCTATGATAGGATTTTCTACTCTTTTAGAAGATGGTATAGCTGGAAAACTTAATGAAGCTCAAATAGATTATTTACAAAAAATTCAATCACAAGGACAAAGATTAATTAGATTGATAAATGACTTATTAGATTTTTCAAAATTAGAAGCAGGACAAATGCAGATATATTATGATTTAGTAGATTTAAATGAAATTGCTTTAGAAATAATAGAAACATTGAGACCTCTTGTTGATGAAAAAAATATGACTATAATATATAACATCCAAAATGATATTCCACCAATAAAGGTTGATAGTGATAAATTAAAACAAATATTAATAAATTTAATTGGAAATGCTATTAAATTCACTCCAGAAAATATAGGTAGGATTGAATTAAATATTTCTAAGTTTTCTGATAATAAAATTTTATTTTATGTTAAAGATAATGGTATAGGAATACCAAAAAAAAATATAAGCAAATTATTTGACAGATTTTATCAAGTAGATAATTCATCAACAAGAAAGTATGGTGGAACAGGTTTGGGATTAGCAATAGTTAAAAAACTTGTAGAAATACATAAAGGTAGAATATGGGTTGAAAGTGAGGTTGGTAAAGGTAGTACATTTTTCTTTGTATTGCCTATATCACCTGATACTAATTAAAAAATATTCTTAAATATAAATTAACTTATTTTTATACTTTATATAAATAAAATATAGCAAGTTTTATATTTAAAAATAATATAATTTAGTAAGCGTAGAGTTCTTTAGGAGAAAAAAATGAAAAAATTAAATGTAACTTTAAAATTATTATTAGTAACATCATTGAGTTTATCTTTATTAGGAACAACTAGTTGCAGTAGAAAAAAATCTACTCCAAATAATCCAACAGCTCCAACAGCTCCTGAACCAGGTAATAATGATCCTTTACCTATTGAACCTACTCCAGGTGATAATAACAATGATGGGCAAACTGATTTACCACAAGAACCTACTGATTTACCTGAACCAGTACCAGCACCAACAAATCCTGTAGCACCAGGACAACCAATAGGAATAAAAGCAATAGCAAAAACAACATCATTTATACTTCCTTTAGGTGGAATTAAGGGTAATTATATAAATGTAGAACTAACTTGGCAACCAGTTAATGGTGCTAAAGAATATTGGGTGTATAAAAATATATTACCACCAAAAGAACAAGCAAATAGAGGTACAGCATACAAAGTTTTAAAAGCTGAAGGATTAATAAGTACATTATTTATAGATGGTGCTATACCTCCAAGCTTTCAAGGTGGTAATATTTGGGATAAAATAAGAAAAGGTTTCAGTGCAATAAATTTAAAACCAGGTGTTGAATACAAATATAAAGTATTTGCAGCTGATGCTGATGGAAATGTAATAGGTGAATCTGATGCAGCTGTAACAGTTCCATTGCCACCAATAGCAGCACCTATAAATATTCAAGTATCTGATACACAATCTACAAAACCTGTATTTAGATGGGATGTTGCTCAAGGTGCTGAACCAGATGGTTATTATGTTTCTGTTTATCCTCCAATAAATTTTGGTAAAGATCAATTACAACAAGGAACATCATTTGGGTTATCTTATTGGTCAACTTATAGAAGCAATAATGTTAGAGAAGCAAGATATGGTTCTCAAAGTGATAATGCTGTTTCATATCCAGGTACATTGCCTTTTGATATAAGTTTTCCATTAAAAAATGGTGCTAGATATTCTGTTAGTGTAACAGGTGTTAAAACTGATACAAATGATATGAGAACAGCAAAAGCTATATCAAAATCTTGGAGTGAATCAAAAATATTTGCTGTTGGAACTCCAGCTAATGCACAACCAGCACCAGTAGCTCCTCAACAAAATCAAAGTAGTGGTGGTATTATAGATAAAATAAAAAGCATATTTGGAAGATAAAGAATAGTAATTTAAATGTTAAGAATACTATTCTTCTTTTTTATTCTAATAATTTACTCATGTGGTGGTAGATTGGATGATAATATACCACAAGTACCAAATGGAACTGATTTAACTATAAGAGTAATTGATAGAAGTCAGGTAAAACCAATACCTAATGCAAAAGTCTCTTTAAAAAGAGATGAACAATTAGTAGGTAAAGAACAAATAACTGATGAAGAAGGAAAAGTTATTTTTAAAAACATTCCTGAAGGTGATAATTACAGAGCTTTTGTAACAAGTGCTTTAGGATATAAAACAGCTGCATCATCTTTAATTAATGTTATAAAAGGTTCTCCTAATAATGTAGCTAGTATTTTGCTTGATAAAATAACTCAAGGTGAAGGTTCAGGATTAATAGTTGGTTCTGTTAAAAATAGAACAACTAAATTACCAATATTTAGAGCTTTGGTTACTTATGTTGGTCCAAACAATTCAGGCTTAGGTAGGCAATATTTTACAGATGAAAATGGTAGCTTTATAATAGAAGGATTAATACCCGGTCAGTATATAGTTACAATTTCTTATGGAAACGCTAAAGAGCAAAAAAGAGTTGTTGTTAATGATGGACAAACAACAAACATAGAAACTATATTTTTACAAGTAAATAATCCTAAAGGTAATTTCTTAATCTCTTTAAATGGAGAAAAAAAAATTATTGAAATAGATAAAACAGGAAAAATTAATTGGTCTTATAACCAACTAAAAGGTCTTGAAAATTCTGTAAAAACATCTTCAGGACAAATCTTTGCTGTAGATAATGTTTCTTCAAAAATAGTTCAAATAGATTTTAATAGTAGTAAAACAACAAATAACATTATTTTAGATTTAAAACAAGCTTCATGGGTTGATGCTATAAATGATGATACTATTCTGATAACAGATACTCAAGGCAATAAAGTAATTGAGTACAGTAAAGGAAAAATTAGTTGGAACTATTCAAATCTTTTAAGACCTAGAAGTGCTATTTATATTCCAAATGGAAATATTTTAATTAGTGATATGGGAAATAAAAGGATTTTAGAAGTAGATAAAAAAAATAAAATAGTTTGGGAATATAATCAAAATATGGATAAACCATCTTATTCAATAAGACTTACCAATGGTAATACTTTAATAACAGATACAGGATATAGTAGAATATTGGAAGTTTCACCTGATAAAAAAGTTGTTTGGTGGTATTCAGGTATAGTGCAAAAAAATAATCCTAGCAATGATTTTAATAATGGTATAGACTTTAATTACCCAATAGATTATAGAAATATAAAATCAACAGCTCAAGAAGAACCCTACACTAACCCTGGTAATGATTTATTATTTCCTAGGCAAGCTATAAAACTTAATAATAATAATATTTTAATTTCTGATACAGGAAATAATAGAATAATAGAAGTTTCTAAAGATAAAAAAATAGTATGGGAATTAAATAATTTATTTAGACCAATTTCAATAGGTTTATTATAATATGTCTGTAAAGGTAAAAATTTTTTTAGCAAATCAGAATAATTTCTATCAATTAGAAGAACAGGTTAATATATGGTTGTCAGAAAATAGTAATTTTACAATAAAAGATATAAAATCAAATTTATCGGATAATAATATACTTTTTACAATTATTTATCAAGTTTATAGTAATGAAAATAATGAATTACCTATAATAAACAATACTCAAATAAAAACAAATTCTTTTAGTAGTGCTTTAGAAAGCTTAGCAAAAGAAATAAAAAATGAAAATACATCAGTACATAATATAGAAAAGGTTAATCCAAACAAAATTAAACCTGGAAAATTAATACAAAATAATTATAGCAAATATACGAAAAATAATCAAAAATTTTCTGAAGATCAAGCTTTTAATTGGGACTAATTTATAAATTCATTAAGTATTTTTTTATAAATCAAAGAAAGCTTTTCTAAACTTTTTATAGATACCCATTCATCGGAAGAATGATGATTATCACCTAATGGACCTATTGTATAAGTTTCTATACCTTTAAAACCAAAAACATTTTCATCTGATACAGATTGCCCATAATTATAAGAAACTTCATTATATATTTTTTTTACAGAATTACTTACTAAATCAAAATATTTATTTTTTTTATTTTCAAAAGCTTCAAGAAAAGGAGTAGGACGATTTATATAATCAATTTCAAAGTCTTTAAAACCTTTTTTTAATTTATTTTCTTTGTATAAATTGCTTATAAAATTTTTCAAATCTAATTTTAAAGAATCAGCTGTTTGATTAGGTACAGTGTGAAAATCTAATATTAATTCAACTTTATCAGGTATTGATAAAGATTTAGAAAATGAGTTTATACTACTTACAAAACAATGAGAATATCCCATTTTATTATTAAATTCATGTTTATAATCATTTAAATATAAAACTAATTTAGATGCTTCTTCTATTGCATTTATACCTTTGTCTTTATTAACACCATGAGAAGATATACCATATATACTTATCTTAAAAACAACTCTACCTTTTCTACCTATACTTATTATAGAAGATGCTTTTTCTGATTTATGATAAGGTAATGAAGATTCAGGAACAATAACTAACTCTACATCATTTATATAGTCTGAATTTACTAATTTAAAAGCTCCTTGAGAATAATTTTCTTCATCAACTCCAAATGCAATTTTTATCTTAAAATTTTTTGGGTTAAAATTTTTTGTAGCTTCTATTATAGAAACTATACCTCCTTTCATATCAACAGAACCTAATCCTATCGCTTTATCATTTTTAATTATCAAATCAAATGGATTATTTGTCCAATTTCCATATATAGGAACAGTATCCAAATGACCATAAAATAATATTGATTTATTACCTTGACCTTTTTCTGCTAGTAAATTAAATCTGTTAGTATTTAAATATTGTTTTTCTACTTTAAAATTTAAAGATTTTAATAAATCAAAAAGAAAATTACCTATTTCTTCTTCATTTGGAAAAATAGAATTAATAGAAACTAATTTTCTAAGTAATTCTATCATATTGCTTCTCTTATATAAAAAGGGTTTATATCTTTGTATGTAGTTTTAAGACCCATTTTAAATTCTTCTACAGCTTGAAAATTTATATATTCTGGTTTTAAAATAAAATTATTGTCTAATATTACTAAATTATTATTAAAGTTTAATTCTTTATTTGTCTGATTTATTATAATAGTTTCATATTTAAAATTATTAATAAGTTCTATGTATTCGTTTATTTCTAAAACACATGGCTTAATAAGATAATCTATTTGAAAACTATTTAATTTTTTTGCTATACAAGTGTATATTTCATTTCTTTTTATATCTATAACAGGACTAACTATTGAATTTGATTTATAAGTTTTTATAATAAGTTCTATTTTATTAAATCCTATAATATTTATGTTTAGTAATTGTGATATTGTTTTAGCTAATACTATACCTGACCTAGAACTTGTATAGCCACCTGGACCTATTATAACAGCTATTAAATTTGTTTGTTTAACATTTTTATTATTTTCATTATAAATTTTATCTAAAACTAATATTAGATTTTCTGTTTTTATGTTTAAATCTGATATGCTTGATAAAACTTTATTATTTTCTGTTAATGCAATATTTACAAGTTTTTCAGTTGTATCAATTCCTAAAACTAACATTTCTATAAACAAATTAAAATAACAATTTACTTAGAGAGTATCCTTTTGTATAGATAAATATCTAAATTATAAACATTTATCCATACATCAGGTTTAGAACATTGTCATAATACTAATAATGTATGCCGAAATCTGTAGTTTGTCAAGCAAAAAATAGCAATTCATCCCTCACTTACAAAGTAGAAGTGGGGGACTTCTTGCTAGGTAGTGTTAAATCTTAATATACAAAAATCTTTTTTATTTCATCTATAAAAAATAATAAAATGTCATTTTTTATCTTATTTTTATTTGCTATTAAACAAAAGTATCCTTCTTCTCCTATATCATAATCATTTTTATAAAAAGAATTATCAAAAAATTCTGAATATTTATCTATAAATATACTTTGACCTAAATTCTCTTTAACAAAATTTACTCTTAGTTCATGGTCAGATGTAGATAAATTACTTTTATGTTTATTTTCGTAGTAATCAAATTTATTCTGCATAGATTGAGTAATTTCAAAACTTAACTTTTTATAATTAATAAATATTAAATTTTTAATTTTATTATTTTTTTTCTTTACTTCAAAAAAATTTATTTTTCTTAAATCTTTAACTAAAATTTTCGAATTTTTTTTTGGATTATTTAAGTAGTTATATAATAACAATCCAATATCATAATAACCTTTAGTCACTTGAGTTAAGACAAATTTTTCTTCTTTAAAATCAATATTTATTAGAACATTAAAATTGGAAATAGTTTCATAGATAGAATCTAATAAATCATTAAAAAGTAAAATCCTTTCGTCAAAAATTATATTTATTGATTCTTTATTATTATTATTTAAATTTAATTTTACATTAGATATTAATCTTATTTTTTGATAAAGTTCGTGTCCAAATTCTGTGAAAACTATATTATTCTTTTTTATCATAAAAATTCTATTTTTTAATAATTTCTCTAACTTTCTAATAGAAGTTATTACAGTTTGCCGTTCGAAATAAATTTCTTCTTCAATTTTTTCTAAAGATTTTATTTCATAAAGTTTTTTAAAGAACAATAAACTTTTATTACTAATTAAAGAAAGAATATCATCTTTAATATTTATTTTTTTTCTACTCATAAAATTTTATTATATTAAAAACTTCATTTTGTAAATAGTTTCTTGTAACATTTTTATTATAAATAAAATACTTTTTTGAAACAATTTCGGTTTTATCTATTAATAAAATATTTTTTATATTTTCAGAATCTAAAAGTTTTTTTTCTGGTAAATAAGACATAAAATCATAATTTTCTATCATTTTTAAGCACAGATTTATATTGTTTGTCTTTATTAAAACATTTTTATTATTATAAAGATGATCAGTTGTAAAATTTTTAAATTGAATATATTTATCATAATTTTGATTTCTAGAATATAAACTCCAATAGCATTCTATCTTTTTTAATTCAATTACACCTACATCATTTAAATATTTATTTTCAGGATAATTATCTACAAAACCAAATAAAATTTCATTTAAATAAACTAATTTTAATATTTTTGAATCTTGAAATTTTACAAATGAAATATAATATTTGTCTCTTTTAAAATTCGTATTTATTTTTTTTATAAATATCTATAACAATTCTATATGGTAATAACTCGGTGTATCCTATATCTATATCTAAAATTTTATTATTTAAAATGTTAAACACATTAATTAAATAATTATAAAGACTTTTTTTTATGTAAAAAAAAGCTTCAGTATTTACTAAATTATTATTATCAAAAATCTTTGTATTAAAGTTTTTTTCTATTCCTTTTAAAACATTACTTAAATGCTGTCTTGTAATAGAAAAATAATCACAAGTATAACTTGTATCTAAAAATTCTATAAAAAACAAGAATATTCTAATATTATTTACACTAATATTGTAAATACTTTCTATATCCATAAATAATAATTTTACACAAAATAATCTAAAGAAAAGTTATTTTTATTTGACATATGTAAAATATATTTTTTTGAATAATTATTTATATATTAATATAATTGAAGTGTAATTTTTTAGTTAGAAAGGAAAAATTATGTCACAAATAGGAATTGGGCCACAACAAGATAATTATACTAATAAGTTTGCTTCTAAACTTAAACCAGGTGGTACTGGTAATCAAAAAAATGTTGATCCTAAAACAACTAATAATCAAAAAAATATGGAATCTGTAAATCCTTTTTTAAATCATAATAATATCAAAAATCCTTATAAAAAATATTTAACAAATAAAAAAGAAATAACAACACCAAAAATTTTTGATTGGAAACAAGAAATATCTAAAGATAATACAAGAGTATATAAGAATATTGATTATAATAAATTATATGATAATCACCAATTAAGGAAAGAACTTGACGAAGCGTTTTTAAATACATGTAATAAAATTGATGAAAAAACTAAAAAATTAATTAAAGTTGGTTTAATGAAACTAATTGAAGAACTTGAGCGTATGGGTTATAAAGAAGACACTATTAAAAATATTCTTATTGCTGCATCTAATGCAAAAGAAAAAGAATTTAAAAATAGAAGTCATCATAATCCAGTAAAAGAAAGTCTTGAAAAATTAAAATTTGCTTCTGAAGCAGTTGCCTACAGTTGTGCAATATCAAAGAAAGTTTTTGATAAAGCTTCCAATCTTTTTGAAAAAGGTTCTAAGCTTGCTAAACAAGCTGAAAAAGCTGCTAAAATGTCTGAAAAAGTTGGACATATTGCTCATGAAGTTGTTGAAAAAGGTCTTATACCTGCACTTACTCTAGAAGCGGTTTCTAGAGGTGATGGGTATGATGCAGTAGCTGCTTTTTCTCAATATGCAGGCCCTCAAGCTGTAGCAGCTTTTACAGCAGAATTAATAGGAATGGTTGATCATGAAATTCATGAAAAACATCAAAAACATAAAGAAGCATTTAAAGCAATGATTGAGTATGAAACTAATCCTGTTAATAAATTTTATATGAATGTTGCAGGTGGATTATCAGATCCTTGGGTAGCATTAGGAATGGTAATTGAAAAAGCAGGTAATAAGTGGAGCGAAACAGAACTTGCAAAACGTATTGGAGCTTTTGAGACAAGACTTCAACAAAAAGTTGAAAAAAAATTGCATGATACTGTAATACAGTGGGATTGGTATGTAGAAATATGTAAAACTTTAGACATTCCGCTTTGATTAAAAGATTCTTCAACAATACTTTTTGTTGTAAGTGTAATCTTTTTTGATTTAATTCATCTTTTTTATACTTGTCAAACTCGTTAATAAAAATGTAGATTCTTTAATGTAGATATAGTATCTGGATAAAAAGTTTTTTTCATTTAGTAAATACAATATTGGTACTGGGCTAATGTTATTTTTTGATAAGTTCAAAATCCTTTAATAGTAATTATTTTAAAGATTTGTATTAATAAAATACTTTAAATTTAATATTTATAGCGTTTCAATGTAATTTTTTCTATAACTCAATCCCAGTGCTACTTAGTTCTAAGTTCCTGAAATTCTTTAAAATTTTAAATTTAAGATTTAGAAAGTTTTTATCATCGTCACTCTAAGGATTTGAAACAACAGATAGTTTTAGAATATCTATAACTTCTTCTTCTATAGCCATTTTACAATTTGGCATTAATGTTTTAGCATATTTATGTATTTCATCTAATTTCTCATCAGTATGTCTTGGATCATGGTGAAATAAAACAAGGTTTTTAGCATTAGCATTTTTAGCTAAATCAATAGCCATGTTAATAGTGCTATGTCCGAAACCTTGTGCATTTTGGTATTCTTGCTCTGTATATTGTGCATCAGCTATTAATAAATCTACATCTTTTGAAAATTTTGAAAGTCTTACATCAGGAGTTTTGTAACCTTCAATATCAGTAGCTATAACTACTTTTTTACCTTTATACTCTATTCTATATGCTAAAACACCATCATTTGGATGAGCATAACTTTGATATGCAAATATTTTTATAGAGTTTTCATCTGTTTTTTTAGTTGGTCTAAATACATTGTCTATTTCTGGATTATTGTTTCCATTTATTATTATAAGTTCTCCTTCTTTTATATTATTTACAATACAATTAGATTGAACATCATCAAATTCAACAGGAAAAAGTGGTGATTGCATACACATAGAAATAGATTTTTTAAAATCTTGATTATAATATCTCGGACCAAACATATTTAATTCAGTAGTTCCTATATATATTGGAGTGAAAAAAGGTAATCCCATTACATGGTCTAAATGAACATGAGTAAATAACATAGTAGCTTTTATTGGTTTAAAATTTTTTAAAAATTCTGTCATTAATTCATTGCCAAGATTTATAATTCCAGTTCCAGCATCTACTATTATGATATTACCGTTTATTCTTAATTCTATACAAGTAGTATTACCACCATATCTTAAAGTAGTTTTTCCTGGAACAGGAATACTGCCTCTTACACCTCTGAATTTTAATAAAAATTCTTCTTTCATCTAAAATATAAATAGGATAATATTAACACAATATTATTAAAAATAAAAAAATTATGTATCAATAGCACAAAATATCTAAAATTTAAAATACTTAAAAATTATAAAAAGCACCTTCCTTTACTACATATTCAATACTAGATAAATTTTCTATTTGTTCTAAAGGATTATTAGATAATATTAAAAAATCAGCAAATTTTCCTTCTAAAATACTGCCTATATATGATTCTAATTTTAATAACTTTGCCGCGTTTATTGTACAAGATTGCAATGTTTTTAAATTATCTAATCCTAGCTTATTGAGTAATAAAAGCTCATCTAATAATGATCCAAAAAGATTTAATTCAGTTCCAGCATTAGAAGATGAAATAATCTTAACATCATTATTAATAGCATTTTTTATGTTTTCAGTTATAATATTTCTATATTTATCATTTTGTTTATTATGAAAATTTTTATTTTTTAAACTATTTATTATTTCTTTTTCAAAGTATTTTTCAGCTATTTCTATATTATTTTCTTCAATAAAGTTTGATTTTAATGTAGGTACCAAATAAATATTTTCTTGTTTTACTTTTTCCCATAAATCTATTTCTATAACTTTATCTTTAACAATATGTTCTAAACTATCAATATTATAATTAACTATTTTAATAAAATCATCATAAAATAAAACATTTACAGAAACACTTTTATTATAATTTTTTGAAAAATCTATTATTAACTTTATTGTTTCATTGGAAAAAATAGGTAGTTTATCATTATTTTCTGTCTTACCTACATAAGATAAATTTAAAAAATCAATACCATTTTCTATTAACTCCCATATATAATTTTTTATCTCATCCTCACTAATACTTGAGACAAAATCACTTTTAGTTTTACCAATATAGAATGAAAAAGGATATAAATCTGATGGTATATCATTAGGATAACCATTTTTTATACTTATTATTGGACCTGAAAAAAATATTCTAGGACCAATTACCTTCTTGTTTTGAATTTCTTCTTTAAAATAATTAATCAGTTTTAATGGAGAACTCATATCTCTAATAGTGGTTATTCCATTTTTAATACAATTAAAAAGATTTTTCTTTATTTGGTTATTTATAATGTTTATATTACTAAATGTCATAATATCTTTTAAAAAACAAGAACTAACATGACAATGAGAATCTATTAAACCAGGAAACAAAAATTTATTTTTACAATTTATTTCTTGATAATTTAAAGATAAGTCAAGGGATTTAGTTATTTTACTTATTAAACCATTTGAAACATAAACATTTTTATTATAAACATTACCATTTTCAACATCTATTATATTTATATCTTTGAGTATAAAGTTATGAAAAAAATTTCTCATTATTTTATTAATTGTTTAAATTTAATATCATCTTTAATATTATCAAAATCTGTATCTGTTCTTGCTACTTCTTTTAAAGAAGATTCCATTTTTATTGATTGCTCTAAAAATTTTAATGCTTTATATTTGTCATTTTTCAAAGAATAAACACATGCTATATTGTAATAAGCCGTAGAATAATTTGGATTTATATTTATTATTTTTTCAAATTCAAATAAAGCTTTATCTAATTTACCAGACTTTATATAAACATTACCTAAGTTGTTTCTTGCATCTAAAAAATTAGTATTTATAATTATTGATTTTTCAAATGCTTTTTGAGCTTCACTATACTTTTTTATATCAGAATAAAAATTACCTAGTGAGAAAAATACGTTTTCATTATAAGGATTTTTACTTGCTAAATCTTGATATATTTCTTCTGCTTTTTTATCATCTCCTTTATAATGATAAGTTTCAGCTAGATATAATTTAATATTTATATCATCTTTCTTTGATAATGCTTTTTCAAAATTATATATAGCTTTATCATATTCCTTGTTAGAATTATATATAATTCCTAAACTTGAATATGCTTGAGCAAAATTTGGATCAATTTTTATAGCGTTATTTAAAATTTCTATTGCTTTATTAGTATCTTTTTTATAAAAAAAACCATTAGATAACCATATATAACCAAATAAATAATTGGGATTATATTCTATCGCCTCATTAGAATATTTTATTAAATTATCATAATCTTTTTTATCTAAAAGTAAAAGTAATAAATTATTATAAGCTCTAGTGTTTTTATTATTTAAACTAACTGCTTTTAAATAACTTTCTAAAGCATCATCTAATAAATTAGCATCTTCGTAAGCTTCTCCTAGTAAAGTATAAGCTTCATCGTTATTCTTATTATTACTCAAGTAAGTTTTATATAAATCTATAATATCTCTGTTATTTCCTAATTTTTTATATTCTTCTGCTAATTGAATGTATAATTCAAAATTATTAGGTATTTTACTTATTGCTCTTTTATAAAGATTAATTAATGATTCATTATCTTGTTTGTATGAATATAAAGATGCAAGCTTTTTATACAATCCTATATTATCAGAAGCATTATATAAAGCCTCTTCTAAAAAATCTATAGATAAATCTACTTGATTGTTTCTAAAATGAATATTACCTATAATTTCTGCTACAAGAGGATCTTTTAATGATAAATTATATAATTTTCTAAAAACTTCATTATTATCTGGGTTATATTCCAATTCATACTTTTTCAATAAAAATAATAAATTATCACTATCAAGTTCTATTGATTTATTTATATTACTAATCATTTCATTATAATATTCATTATAATTTTTGCTATTATTCTCTTGAATTTGTGAAATCTCATTTTGCAAAACTAATACATTTAAATAGTATGGTAACGGATTATATGGATATTTTTTTATTAAGTCTTCTACATCTTGTTTTTTAACAACTCTTGTATTATAATAAATGTAACTACTCTGAGAATCTGAGTGATATGACTTTTTTTTCTCTATTTTTCCTATTAATGTATAACCCAAATCCTTTAAAAATTCTGTATCTTTATTATCTCTAACTTTTTGTATGTATTTTATAGCATTGTCGTAATTCATTTTTATAAGATTTAAATAAACTAAAGATAAATTTGAGTAATCATTATTTGCTTTTTCTGATAGTTCTATCCAAGTATTAACAAAATTATATAATGAATCAGAATTATAATTTTCAACATTCCAAAAATAAAGAAAAGCTAGATTATTAGGTATTTTTTTCCAAACAGAGCTATTAATATTATTTGATATAGTATTTTGATATCTATTCAATTTTCTTATAAAATCATTACTAGAAGTGATATTTATATAATTTTTATCAATTAAACCTGTATTAGCATAACTAGTATTAGATAAATATATTAAAATAGTTGATAATCCAAAAAATAATTTATATTTCATATGCTTATTTTTACCAAAAAATAATAATAAATCATTATATAATAATATGTAAAATAGTTTTCATTAAGTTATTTTAAGACACTGGGCTAATGTTATTTTTTGATAAGCTAAAAATCCTTTAACATTAAGCATCTTAAAGATTTATATTAAAAATACTTTAAATTTAGTATTTATCATAGTTTAAAGGTAGTTTTTTTTTTCTATAACTCAATCTAAGTACCAATTATGCACCATTTATTATAAAAATTGGTATAATTTAACAAGAAAATTGCTATTAATTAATATTATTTTTTAGCATGAGGTTTGCTTTCAAACAATCCTGCTTGAGATATTTTTATAAATTCTGCATATTTAGGCATATCTTCTATATTACTAACACCTAAATAGCTCATTCCAGATCTTAATCCCCCTACAAGTTGTTCTAGAACTTCTTTTACTTTTCCTTTATAAGAAATGGTTGTTTCTATTCCTTCAGGTACATAATCATTTAAATCTAAGTTATATCCTTTTTCTTTTGTTGTCCTATTAGCTGCTGCATCAAAAGAAGCCATACCTCTATAAACTTTTACCTTTTGACCATCTTTTATTCTTGTAACCCCCTGGTGTTTCCTCACAACCAGCTAATATACCTCCTATCATAACACTACTTGCACCAGCTGCAAGAGCTTTTACAATATCACCTGAATATCTTATACCACCATCAGAAATAACAGGAACTTCTTTATATACAGCAACTTCACAACAATCCATAACAGCTGTTAATTGTGGTACTCCTGAACCAGTAACTAATCTTGTTATACATGTGCTACCCCCACCTATTCCACACTTAACAGCATCAGCACCAGCATCTATTAAGTCTTTTGTTCCATGTTTAGTTGCTACATTTCCAGCTATTACATCAATATTAAAGTTAGATTTTATTTTTGAAAGAACTTCTAGCAAAGATTGAGAATGTCCATGTGCTATATCTATAACTATAACATCTACTCCTGCTTTTACTAATTCTTGACATCTTTCCCAATAATCATTTTTTACACCAATAGCAGCACCTACGAGCAATCTACCTTTAGAATCTTTTGCTGCATTAGGATATAATAATCTCTTTTCTATATCTTTTTACTGTAATTAAACCGATTATCTCGTAATTATCGTTTATTATTGGTAGTTTTTCTATTTTATTCTTTTTTAATAATGATTTTGCTTCCTCAAAATCTACTTCTTGGGTGTTATTAATTTTTTTATATACTAAATTTTTCAAAAGGAGTCATTATATCTTTTATTTTTATATTTTCATCATCTTCAAAAAGTAAGTCTCTTGTAGTTACAATACCTGCAATTTTATTATATTGATTAACAACTAATAAACTTGTTACTCCTTTATTTGACATTTCATTTTTTAAGTCATAAACTGTTTGCTCTTCTAATATTGTGTATGGTTGTTCTATTATAAAATTATGTGCTCTTTTTACCTTTTTTACTTCCTTTACTTGTTGTTCTATTGTCAAAAATCTATGAATTATACCAATACCTCCTAATTCAGCCATTGCTATTGCCATAGGTGCTTCTGTAACAGTATCCATATTAGCACTTATTATTGGTATATTAATAGTAATATTTCTCGTCAATTTTGTTTTTGTATTTACATCTTTTCTACTTACTATATTAGAAAACTTTGGTTCTAATAAAACATCATCAAAAGTGATTCCTTCTCTCATAACTCCACTCCTAAAAAATACAAGTAAAATTTTAAAATAATATTTTATTTTTTCCAATAATATAAAATAGGTATTTTAATACTTGGATCTAATAATTTAGCACTTCTAAAATAGAATAAAGCTCTTTTATTATCTCCATATCTCATAGCTCTTATACCTAAATCATAAAATTTTTTTAGCTTTTTCATAATTATTTATAATTTTTTTTTCTTGTTCAGATATATCTTTACTATCTTTTTTATAAATATTTTCTTCATTCTCATTATATAAATTATTTTTATTTTTATCTATAAGTTCATTTAATACATCTGAAAAAGTTTTTTTATTATTTTGTTTCTCTTCTTTTTTTTCAATTTTAAATGATAAATTAGCAATATAATTTATATATTGTTCTTGTAAAATTTGTCTTTCTTGATCATACTTTTGTCTTTTTTCTTTATCAAGCAATGTTTCTTTAGCTAAAAGTAATTTTTAAAATCTTCTTCAGCTTTCTTTCTTTCATTAGAATTTATAGGAAAAATATCAGGATGAGTTTTTTTTGCTTTTACTCTATAAGCTTTATTTATCTGTTCATCGCTTGCATCTTGAGTTATACCTAATAAGCTATAATAGTCGCTATTCAGCCATTCTCTAAAATCCATAGAACTAAAAACTTATTTTTAAAAACTTTATTATATTAAAAGTGTAATACAAAAATTAAATATTTTTATAGCTATAATGTTATGTAATTTTATAGTTAAATTTTGTATCTTGTATTAAAAACTTAAATGCACTTGGCTAATGTTATTTTTTATAAGTTTAAAATCCTTTAATAGTAAGCATTTTAAATATCTATATTAAAATATACTTTAAATTTAGTATTTATAAGCTTTTGAAGATAATTTTTTCTATAACTCAATCCCAGTGCATACTTTTTTTAAAATCTAGTGAACAAGAATTTTATACAATATCTTAGTCCTGTTGGATTAGGTCCATCATCAAAAACATGTCCTAAATGTGCTCCACAAGTATTACATAAAACTTCAATTCTTATCATACCATAACTTGTATCTATTTCTGTTTTTATTTTTTTATCGTCTATTGCTTTCCAAAAACTAGGCCAACCACAACCATGATTATATTTATTATCAGATGAAAATAGTTCTTCACCACAGCAAATACAAGTATAAATTCCTTTCTCAAAATGATTATTGTATTTTCCAGTAAAAGGTTTTCAGTTCCCTTTTTTCTAGTTACATAATATTGCTCTTCTGTTAATTTTTCTTTCCAATAATCATCAGGTAAATTCTTGTAATCCATACATTAAAAAAAAATAATAGTTTTATAAAGATTATACTAAAATTTTACTTGAAATAATTTTAAAAAGTTACAAAATTGATATAAATCAATTTTGTTGAAAGTATATATTCATTTATTTTTTTCATTTTTATTTATTATAATATCATAAGAGATTATTTTTTAAGAGGTAAAAAAATGATAAAACATATTTTGTTCCCAAATGATGGTTCAGAAAATTCACAAAAAGCTTTACAATATGTTAAAGAAATTGCTTTAAAATTTGGATCTAAGGTAACAGTTGCGACAATATATGAAAGTCCTTTGCTAAATGGTATAGAAATAGTTCCTTATACATTTTCAGAGCTAGAAAAAAGTATTAG
>BPII01000002.1 GCA_026004035.1 Candidatus Sericytochromatia bacterium
ATTATCTCCTGTTTTTTCTCTTTTATTAAACTCTACTTCTAACTGTTGCTTTCTGTATTCTACATATTCCCTTTCTTGTATTCTACCATCTCTATTTTTATCAGCTCTTGCAAATTCTGTTCCCATAAAATCAAATAAGTGCAATGTTGCTACATTAAACTCTCCTTTATTTAAAGTTCCATCTTTACTTGTATCTACTTGTTTAAATTCCTGTGCAATTAACTTTATAGGTCTCACCAAAACCAAGCTTATCAGCTATATTACTAAACATTTGTCCAATACGAATTAGATATTTTTTTCCAAGCACTAGCTTGTTCTGGCATTGTTGTACTTGTTGTTGATAGTGTTAAATTATCTGTTAGCCATAGATGTTGTCATGTATTATTTGCTAGTAGTTTGTATTTAAGTGTATTTGCTGTGCTTCTTGTATATTGTGTATTTACATAACTGTTGTGCTATTTACTGATAAACTCATTTTTACCTCCTAAAATTTATTTATATAAATTAAATTTAGAATATTTTTAATACAACTTGTGTAAATATATTTAAGATAAGTTTAAAATTAAAATAAAAAATAGTTAATATGTTTTATAATATACAAATATATTTTAAAAAAAATGATTGAACTTAAAAATATAAATCTTAGTTTGGATAAAAATTTTTCTATAAATAATATTTCTTTATTTTTGAAGAAAATAAATTTCATGTTTTATTAGGCAGTACTGGAAATGGGAAGACATTAATTTTAGAAATGATAGCAGGCTTAAAAAAATATGATTCAGGTAATATTTTTATAAATGGTTATAATGTTGATAACTTACCACCTGAAAAAAGAAATATGGCATATCTTCCCCAAGATAATTCACTTTTTCCTCATTTAAATGTTTTTGAAAATATTTATTATGGATTAAGATTTATAAAACATTTAACATATAATCAAAAAATTGAAAAAATAAATGAAATATCAAAGATTTTAAAGATAGAGCATTTAATTAAAAGAAATACAGATTTTTTAAGCGGTGGTGAAAAGCAAAGAGTAGCTTTAGCTAGAGCTTTAGTTACAGAAAAAAAAATTATACTTCTTGATGAACCAACATCAGCTTTAAATGAATCATTACAAGAAGAATTGTGTTTTTTTTTAAAAGATTTACAAAAAAAGTATTCTTTAACAATAATTATGACTACTCATAATATAGATAATACCTTTATTTTAGCTGATTATATACATTTCATTGATAAAGGAAAAATAATTTTTAGCTCTTTGAAAGAAAATATAAATAAAGAACCAATAAATATAAATTTTGCAAAATTTTTGGGAATAAAAAATTTTTTTGAAATAGAAAAAATAGAAAAAGTAAATGAATATAATATTTTAAAACTTAAAGATGTTAATCTAACTTTGAATATAAAAGCTTCATTACCTTCTAAAAATTTTATTATTGGAATAAATCCAAATGAAATTCGTATAATAAAAAAAGAAGAAGTTTATAAAAATGTTAATACATTTGAGGTAAAAGTTATAAGCATAATATACAAATATTGTATTGCTCTTATCAAATCAAAAGATATATTTACAGATAAAATAATTTTTATAGAAATTCCTATTTATTATCTAAATAAATTTCAAATAAAAGAGGATTCTATTTTAAAATGTAAAATAAAAGAAGAAAGTATAAAATTTATTATATAAAAATATTGGCATTGGGATTGAGTTATAGAAAAAATTATCTGCAAAAGCTTATAAATACTAAATTATAAGTATATTTTAATATAAATCTTTAAAATGCTTACTATTAAAGGATTTTGGACTTATCAAAAAATAACATTAGCCCAGTGCCTTAATCCCAGTACCAGCTATTTTATAAAAAAATTAAGTTACATTTAAATAATTTTTTAAAAAAAAATTTTTTTTTATAATAATATTTGACATATTTAGGAAATAAAAAATTATGAGTTTTAAATTTAATAATGTAAGTATTATTTCAGTAGCATCAATTGATGCACCAAACATTGTAAAATCTTCTGAAATAGAAGAAGAATTAGCACCTACTATAAATAAATTTGGATTAAGAAAAAATATAATTCAAGAACTGACAGGAGTTATTGAAAGAAGATATTGGGATATAGGTACAGAACCTAGTGAAGTAGCTACTAAAGCAGCTATTTTAGCACTAGAAAAAGCTAACTTAGATAGAAAAAAAGTAGGTGTTTTAATTAATACATCTGTATGTAAAGATTATATAGAACCATCTGTTGCTTCTTTAGTTCATGGTAATTTAGAGTTGAGTGAAAATTGTTTAAATTTTGATATAGGTAATGCTTGTCTGGCTTTTTTAAATGCTATTGAAATAGCAGGTTATATGATAGAAAGAGAGCAAATAGAATATGCCTTAATTGTTGATGGCGAAGGAAGTCGCTATATTATGGAACATACTATAAAAAGATTATTAAGTCCAAATGTTACTCAAGATGTTTTTAGAGCAAATTTTGCAACATTAACATTAGGATCCGGTGCAACAGCTATGATATTAGGTAGAAGTGATAATAATGAAAATTCTCATAAAGTTATAGGTGGTGTTTCTTTAGCAGCAACTAAATATAATAGATTATGTTTAGGGCAAAGAGAAGAGATGATAACGGATGCTAGTAACTTACTTGTTGCTGGATTAGAATTAGCATATAAAACTTATCAATTAGCAATAAAGGAACTGGAATGGGATAAAAAACAAATAGATGAAATAATAATACATCAGGTTAGTGCTACACATACTAGTAAATTAATAAAAACACTAAATTTAGATCAAGAAAAAGTTTATAAATTATATCCTAATTATGGTAATGTTGGCCCAGCTTCAATACCTATATCGCTATCTAAATCAATAGAAAATGGAAGAATAAAACAAGGTGATAGAGTTGCTTTATTAGGTATTGGAAGTGGTTTAAACTGTTCTATGATGGAAGTAATTTGGTGATAAATAAAAAATTTTATCCTTTTAAAAGTAATTATCTAGAGTTAAAAAGTGGATTAAATTATCATTATATAGATGAAGGTAAAGGTCAGCCTTTATTAATGCTTCATGGTAATCCAACATGGTCTATATATTACAGAAATTTAATAAGCTATTTTTCAAAAAATTATAGATGTATTGTTCCTGATCATATTGGTTGTGGTTTCTCTGATAAACCTAGCAAAGAAGATTATTCATATACTTTAGAGCAAAGAGTTAAAGATTTAGAAGAATTAATAAATTATTTAGATTTAAAAAAAATAATTTTAATAGTGCATGATTGGGGAGGGATGATAGGATTTACTTATACACATTTTAACAGAAGTAAAATATCTAAAATTGTTATACTTAATACAGCAGCTTTTCATTTACCTTTATCAAAAAAATTTCCTTTAGTTCTTTCAATTTCAAAGAGTATCTTAGGTAAGTTTTTAATACTCAATTTTAATGCTTTTGCTTATATAGCTACTTATGTTTGTGTTAAAAATAAAAAATTTGACAAAGAATTGAGAGAAGCATACTTATATCCTTATAATAATCAAAGAAATAGAATTGCTACTTATGAATTTGTAAATGATATACCCTTAAGTCCTAACGATAAATCTTATGACTTAGTTTCAGAAGTTCAATCAAATTTATATAAATTAAGTAATATACCTATGCTTGTTTGCTGGGGAAAAAAAGATTTTGTATTTGATATTAATTTTTATAATCAATGGAAAAAATATTTTCCTAATGCTGAATATCATTTGTTTGAAAACTATGGACATTATATATTAGAAGATGCACATGGAGAGATAGAACTTATTATTGAAAAATTTCTTAAAAAATAATATGCAAATAAAAGATTCTGTAAATGTTGCTTTTTTCTTAAAATTAATGGCTCAAAAAAAACCATATAAACAAGCAATAGTTTTCCCACATACAAAGGATAAACAAGGAAATATAAGCTATACCCATTATACATTTAAACAATTAGATTATTACAGTGACTTAATAGCAAATGGTTTGGAAAAATACGGAATTAAAAAAGGAACAAAAACAATTTTAATGGTAAGACCAAGTTTAGATTTTTTCTCAATATTTTTTGCAATGTTTAAATCAGGTATAGTTCCAGTTTTAATAGATCCAGGCATTGGTATAAAAAATTTAAAATTTTGTATAAATCAAGTAGAACCTGAAGCTTTTATAGGAATACCAAAAGCTCATATTGCAAGATTATTATTTTCTTGGGGTAGAAAATCTATAAAGAAAAATTATTACTGTTGGAAATAAATTTTCGGGGAGGCGTTGATTTAGAATACATAAAAAAAATAGGAAAAATTGACTTAGAAAAATATAAATTATCTGATGTAGAACCTGAAGATATTGCTGCTATTTTATTTACAAGCGGAAGTACAGGCATACCAAAAGGAGTAGTTTATTCATATTTTAATTTTTATGCTCAATTAGAACAAATAAGAAATACTTATGATATAAAAGAAGGTGAAATTGATTTACCAACTTTTCCACCATTTGCACTTTTTGACCCAGCACTTGGTATGACTGCAATAATTCCTGATATGGATCCAACTAAACCTGCAAATGTAAATCCTAAAAAAATAGTAGAAGCTATAGAAAATTTTGGAGTAACTAACATGTTTGGCTCACCAGCATTAATAAATAAAGTTGGTAGATATGTAAAAGAGAATAATATAAAATTTCCTACATTAAAAAGAGTTTTATCAGCAGGAGCACCTGTTCAACCTAAAATTTTAGAAACTTTTTCTTATTGTTTAGAAAATGATTCTCAAATATATACTCCATACGGTGCTACTGAAGCATTACCTATTTCATCAATAGGAAGTAAAGAAATATTAAATGAAACTCAATTTTTAACCTATAAAGGAAAAGGGACTTGTGTAGGGAAACCTTTAGAAAATATAGAAGTAAAAATTATAAAAATATTAGATGATGTAATTGAATATTGGACTGATGACTTAGTTTTAGATAATTTTGAAATAGGAGAAATTGTTGTAAAAGGTCCAATGGTTACAAAATATTATTATAATAAAGAAGAATTGACAAAATTAGCAAAGATTAAAGATAAAAATAATACATTTTGGCATCGTATGGGTGATTTAGGTTATTTTGATGATAAAAATAGGATATGGTTTTGTGGTAGAAAATCACATAGAGTTGTAACTAGAGATAAAGTTTATTTTACTATACCATGTGAATCAGTTTTCAATAACCATAAAGCTATATATAGAACAGCTCTTGTTGGTGTTAAGAAAAATAATGATATTATACCTGTTATATGTGTAGAACTTGAAAAGAATATTGAATATGATAAAAATCTATTATTAAAAGAAGTACAAGAAATTGCTAATTCTTTTGAACATACGAAAGGCATAAATAATTTTTTATTTCACGATTCCTTCCCTGTTGATATAAGACATAATTCAAAAATTTTTAGAGAAAAACTTAGCTACTTGGGCTGAAAATAAATTATGACAATATTAGTAACTGGCGGCGGTGGTTTTCTAGGAAAAGCTATTATAAGAGAGCTTTTAAATAAGGAATGAAGAATGTTATTAGCTTTTCAAGGGGAAATTATCCTGAATTAGAAAGAACTAGGTGTAAAACATATAAGCGGTGATATATCAAACTTTGAGCATGTTTATAGAGCATTAGCAAGATGTTAAAAGCTGTTTTTCATGTTGCTGCTAAAGCTGGGGTTTGGGGTAAATATGAAGACTTTTATAATGCAAATGTAAAAGGAACTGAAAATATTTTGATTAGCTTGTAAAAAGTTAGGTATAAAAAAACTTATTTATACAAGTACCCCTAGTGTTGTTTATGATGAAAATGGAATAGAAGGCTGGTAATGAAAACTTACCTTATTCAGAAAAGTTTTTAGCTTATTATCCTGAAACAAAAGCAATAGCTGAAAAATATGAGTTTTAGAAGCTAATTCTAAAGATTTACAAGACAGTAGCATTAAGACCTCACCTTATATGGGGTCCTGAGGATCCATCATTTTTTGCCAAGATTAGTTTCCAAGAGCTAAAAAAGGAAAACTTATTTTTAATAGGCAATGGTGATTATTTAGTAGATACTGTTTACATAGATAACGCTGCTTATGCTCATATTTTAGCTTATGATAGATTAAATGATAATTCTGATATTTCAGGAAAAGCTTACTTTATAACTCAAGGAGAACCTATAAGAATCTCTGATTTAATAAATAAAATTCTTGATTGTGCTAATATAAAGCCTATAAAAAAATCTATAAATAAAGATTTTGCTTACTATATTGCTGGTTTTATAGAAGATTTTTATAAATTTTTTAATATAGAAAAAGAACCACCACTAACTAGATTTGTTGTTAAAGCAATTATCTACACCTCACTGGTTTGATATAAGTTCAGCTAAAAATGATTTAGGTTACTTCTCCTAAAAGTTTCTCTTGACGAAGGTATGGAATAGTATGAAAAATTGGTTTAAAAAAACTTATAATTAATCTGGCAAATATTCAAATTCAAAATCACCAACTTTAACAGTATCACCCAATTTAGCATCCATTTCTTTTAGCTTTTCTATAATACCTATTCCTGTTATTATTTTCATAAATCTATTTAAAGCTTTTTCATTATAAACATCAGTTAATTCTAATAATTTTTTTATTTTATAATTTTCTATAACAAATGTATTCTCATTTTCTTTTATTATTTCAAAATCGTCTGAAAATTTATAATCTTCTTCTATGTTATTATCTATTTCCACTTGAAAATCTATTTTAGGAATACTAGGTAGTATAATTGCTATTTTTTCTATAAGTTCTTTTATACCTTTTTTAGTAGCTGTTGATATTGTTAGAGGATATATATTTTTTTGATTAAATTTATTAAGTATAATACTTAGTTCTTCTTCAGAAACTAAATCAATTTTGTTTAAAACTACTATTTTTTCTTTACTTAAAATATTACCTGGATACATAGATAACTCGTAATTTATTGTTTCATAATCAAATATTGGATCATCAGAACTAATATCAATTAAATGTACTAATAATCTTGTTCTTTCTATATGTCTTAAAAATTTATGTCCTAATCCAATACCTTTATGAGCACCTTCTATAAGTCCTGGTATATCAGCAACAATAAAGCTATAATCATCTAATTTTACAACACCTAAATTTGGACTTAAAGTTGTAAAAGGATAACTTGCTATTTTAGGCTTACAAGCTGATATTACAGATAATAAAGATGATTTACCAGCATTAGGTAATCCTACTATACCAACATCAGCTATAGATTTAAGTTCTAAAATAACTTCTTTCTTTATTCCAGGCTTACCAGGTTCGCTATAATGAGGTGCTTTATTTATACTATTAGCAAATTTAGTATTTCCTTTACCTCCTTTACCACCTTTAATTAAATATTTACTTCCTTCTTCTTTTAAGTCGGCTAATATTTTTAATGTTACACTATCTTTAACAATTGTTCCTACAGGTACTTTTACTATTAAATCTTTTCCTTTTCTACCATATTGATTTTTTGGTCTTCCTTTTTCTCCATCTTCAGCTTTAAAAATATGTCTATACTTAAAATCTAACAAAGTTTGTAAGTTATTATCAGCTATTAATATTATTGAACCACCATCTCCACCATCTCCACCTGCTGGACCACCATTAGGTATATACTTTTCTCTATGGAAATAGATACCACCATCACCACCACTTCCACTTTCTAGTGAAACTTTTACAATATCTACAAAATCCATTTATTTTACTACTGCTTTTATTATATTTTCATTTGTAGGATGTTTTGAAACTGGTTGAAACGCATAAATACTTGTATAACCTAATGGGCCTAATTTTGCAAGAGGAATATCTATTTGATCTATTACATCTGTTCCATATAAAGATATTATGTCCATAAGTTTAGATATAACTTGCCTTATAGGTTCCTTTATAGTAAATAAGAATATTTCTATTTCTTTATCTTTTAAAACAGGTTTTCTATCTTTTTTTAAAAATTTACTAGTATTACTTTCTTCATCATAAGGTGCTGGCTTTTTAGCTTTATCTAAAGTATATTCACCATAGCTATATCCACTTCCGCCTAATCTAACCCCAGCGGTTGCATTAGTCATAAAAAATTTCTCCAAAAATAGAAAGTATATTTATTCTTAATAAAAAATTAAAATATAACAATAATTTTGATTTTCACAATAATATTATATCATTTTTTATCACAAACATTGAAAATATAATATTAGTTAGAAATCATATTAATATATTTTCTTGGAAAAGTAACAATTTCTAAAATTAAAGTTATTACCTTAATATATTCCTCTATATTGCATAATTCTATTATTTTAGATATTTCTTTTTTAGTACTTGAAATCTCATCATTTATCCTTCTTATGTCTTCTTTTAATTCTGTAATTTGAGAATTGAAAGATTTTTTATTTATCATTTTAGAAAAAGACGAGCCTTTTTCAAAATTTTCTTCTAAATTTAAAATAGTATTCTGTTTAATAGTAACTTCTTTCTCAAGATCTTTTTCTTTATCGCATAAAAAATTAATGTATTGATTTAAATCTTTGTGTTTTTCCTTTATTATATGTCCTCTTTTCTTTATAAACTCATCACTTAAAGAAAATATCATTGTTTTAGCAAAGTGTTGTATTGGTATAAACCTATTATCTATTTCAAGAGTTAGTATAATATAAGATATTGCTTTTTCTGTATCTCCATTATTTAAAGATTTTAAAGCTTGTCTATATAGAGCTTCAACTGATAATTCGCTAGGTTCTAAAATATATTTAACCCAAACATGTTTTTCAAGACTTTTAACTAATATTTCTCTTAACATTAGGTTTTATAAACCCAACTATACCTACTTGGAAATGTAATTACTTCTAACATTAATGAAAGTATTTTTGTATATTCTTCTATTTGTAATAAATAAACTAATTTTTTATGCTCTTTTTTATTTTTTTCTAAATTTTCTGAAATTTCAGTAATTTGAGTGTTTAGTTCTGCTATCTTAGACTTATTTTTCATTTTTGCAAATATACCTGTTTCACTTTCTAATTGTTTTAAAGTATTTTTAGATGATGTTAGGTCATTTTCTAATTTTTGAATATTCTTTTCTATCAAATTGAAATACTTATGCAAATCATTATGTTTTTGTTTATATATATTTCCTTGAGCTTTATCAAATTCTTCTCCAAGACTAAATAACATTGTTTTTGCAAGGTGAAATGTTGGGTTATGATCTTTATTAGTATCTAATGCAGCTATTATATAGCTTATAGCTATTTCAGTTTCTCCTTGATTAAGAAATTTTAGTGCCATAGAATAAATATCATCAGCTTTAGGTTCTGGTCCAAAATTAAATGTTCTTAAATATCTTTTACAAATAGCAGGTTCAAATGTACCTTTTATTGCTTTTGTCATTAAATTACTTAATACGGCTTTTTGCATAATTTTATACTGTTACTATACTTTTTTACCTTTTTCCTTTCTTTCTTTTTGCCATTTCCAAACTAATGCACCATTAACTTGTGCAACTTCAGGTTCAGGTTCTCTTTTTGATATTTCCTCTACAAAGTCTCTTTTTTCTTGTTCTGACATATCTCCTCTACTTTGAAAATCCATTTTAATAAAATTTTCTTTTGTTTCTTTTGAAGGATTTAATATTCTTTCTAATTCCTCTTTTGGAACTTCTTGTATAACTTTTATTATTTCTTTTTCTAATTCAGAATCTTTTTTTATAATTTTTGGTAATACTATTTTCGGCGGTTCAGGTGCTTTTGGTTTATCTTCTGGTAATTTTGCCTGTGGTTTTGGAGTAGGTGGAGGAGCAACAACTTTAGGTTCTTCTTTTTTTTGATTTATATCTACTTTAGTAGCTTTTTTTACTGGTGTTGTATCTCTTTTTGAAATAATAAAACTATCCTCTGAACCACTTAAACCAGATGATAAATTACTTGTGTTTTTTTTATTATCTGACAAAATAAGTCTCCTTATAATTTTTAACTTATAATATAAGATTATAATAAATTTGAATAAATTTTCAAATAGTATTTTGAAAATTAATATTATAATATTGCTCTAAACTTATAAGGGTTAAAACATAGATTCATAAAGAATTTTTTTTAAACAGATTTTCAAAAAAACAAAAATAAGTTATTTAGTATATAATTATAAAGTTTATGTTTTTATAATATATAAAGAGTATTTTAATAAGATAAAATTAATTATGTATATATAATTTAAGGAGTTTTAATTGGGTAAGATTTGGAAAAATACAGGATTATACATACTTATAATTCTTGTAGCTGTATCATTTATAAGTTCGTTTTTTAACAAAACAACTAGAGAAGGTAATTTTACATATTCTCAATTTATAGAAAGCTTAAATAATGGAAAAATTAAATCAGTTTCTATAAAAGAGCAAGAAAACATTATAGAAGCAATAACTACTGACAATAAAAGATTTAAAGTTACTTACCCATCTGGAGATAGAGAAATTTTTAATGAGTTGAGAAAAAATAAAGTAGAAATAATAGTTGATGATCAAAGACAATCATCTTGGTTTGTTTCAATATTTTCATCTGTATTTTTACCATTAATAATATTTGTTGCTTTATGGATATTTATGATTAGACAAGCTCAAAGTAGCGGAAGTCAAGCAATGTCTTTTGGTAAAAGTAGAGCAAAATTGCTTGTAGATAATAAACCAAAAGTAACATTTAATGACGTAGCTGGCGTTGACGAAGCTAAACAAGAATTACAAGAAGTTGTAGAATTCTTAAAAACTCCTGAAAAGTTTCAAGCATTAGGAGCAAAAATTCCAAGAGGTGTTTTGCTTGTTGGTCCACCAGGAACAGGTAAAACTTTATTAGCAAAAGCTGTTGCTGGTGAAGCAGGTGTTCCATTTTTTAGTATAAGTGGGTCTGACTTTGTAGAAATGTTTGTTGGTGTTGGTGCTTCAAGAGTTAGAGATTTGTTTGAGCAAGCAAAAAAACATTCACCTTGTATTATATTTATAGATGAAATAGATGCTGTAGGAAGACAAAGAGGAGCTGGTTTAGGTGGTGGTCATGATGAAAGAGAACAAACACTTAATCAATTATTGGTAGAAATGGATGGATTTGAAGATAACAGTAGCGTTATAATAATAGCTGCTACAAATAGACCCGATATTTTAGATTCAGCCTTATTAAGACCAGGTAGATTTGATAGACAGGTTATAGTTGATAGACCTGATTTAAAAGGAAGAGAAGATATATTAAAAGTTCATATAAAAGGTAAGCCATTAGCAAAAGATATTGATATAAAAGTTTTGGCAAAAAGAACTCCTGGATTTACTGGTGCTGACTTAGAAAATTTAACAAATGAAGCTGCACTAATAGCAGCTAGACATTCTAGAAAAGAAATAACAATGCAAGATATAGAAGAAGCAATAGATAAAGTTATAGCAGGACCTGAAAAGAAAAATAGAATTATTACAGATAAAGAAAAAAGAATTATAGCAATTCATGAAATGGGACATACATTAGTTGGAAAATTATTACCTAATTGTGATCCTATTCATAAAGTAACTATAGTTTCAAGAGGAATGGCACTAGGTTTAACAATGACATTACCAGAAGACCATGTCTTAACATCAAAGCAAGAACTTATGGATAGAATAGCTATGTTATTAGGTGGTAGAGTAGCTGAAGAAATCGTATTTGGAGAAATAACAACAGGTGCTAAAAATGATTTAGAAAGAGCAACTGAAATAGCAAAAAAAATGGTAATGGAGTTTGGAATGACTGATAAATTTGGACCTATTACATTTGGTAAAAATAATGAACATATATTTTTAGGAAGAGATTTTGGACATGACAGAGATTATAGTGAAGCTATAGCATCTGAAATAGATAATGAAGTAAAAAATATAATATCTGAAAATTATCAAAAAGCTAAAAATATTCTTTTAAAGAATAAAACTAAATTAATAAAAATAGCTAATATTCTTATTGAAAAAGAAACTTTAGATGGTGAAGAAGTAACTAAATTAATAAGTGAAATACAGGAAGAACCTGATATAAATCTTGATTTTTTAACTAAAAAAGAAGAAAAAGTTCTTTAGAATGTTTATTATTACTTAATTGTAAAAATATTCACAATTTAAGATTTAACACTACCTAGCAAGAAGTCCTCCACTTCTACTTTGTAAGTAGGAGATGGATTGCTATTTTCTGCTTGACAAACTACAGGTTTCAGCATACATTATTAGTATTATGACAATACAATTAGACACTAATAAGCATAATGCAAGGAACATGCTAAAAACTTATAAATACCGCATATATCCGAATAAAGTACAGATTGAACTCCTTGCAAAGATTTTTGGATGTGTCAGGTTATACTTGAATAAAGCATTAAAAATAAAGCTTGAAGCATTAGAAAAGAAGGAAAAGATACCACAAGTTTTAGCATCTGATCTTAAGAAAGAGTTTGAGTCTCTTAAAGAAGTAGATAGCCTTGCACTAGCTAATGCTCAGCTACAATTAAAAAAAGCTTTCAAAAAATGGCTAAAAGATAAAACACATAAAGAACATAAATTCAAGAATGGGTTTGCTCACCTTAAGATCAGTAAGACAGGAAATGTACAAACTCAAGCATGTGGAGATAGCTCTGGTAGCGGAATGGTAGAAATACCAGTCTACAAGTCATTATCGCTGAAAGAGGAAGCTCCATGCTCTATAGCACGGAGTAGTTCACTCAATGAAATGTTAAAATGTTAATTTATGAACAAAGAATTTTATATAAATGGTTCTAATCTAAATTTAAAAATATGTGAAAAAATTATAAATAATAATTATAAAATATACGTATCTAATGATTGTTTTAAAGTCATAAATAAATCAAGAAAAGTTGTAGAAGATATTTTAAAAGAAAATAGAATTGTATATGGTATAAATACAGGTTTTGGTTTTTTAAAAAATAAAATTATTTCAAATAAAGATATAGAAAAACTACAAGAAAATTTGATATTAAGTCATTCTGTAGGTGTTGGAGATTATCTTGATATTGTAATATCAAAATTAATGTTACTCCTAAGAGCAAATGCTTTATGCAAAGGTTATTCTGGAGTTAGAATAGATTTAATAAATAAAATTCTTGAATTTTTTAATAATAATATTATACCTGTAATTCCATCTCAAGGCTCTGTTGGTGCAAGTGGCGATTTAGCTCCTTTATCACATATGGCATTAGCAATCATAGGAAAAGGAAAAGTTTTTTATAAAAAAAAGATATTTTATACTGAAGAAGTATTAAAAAAATTAAAAATTGAACCGATAAAATTAGAAGCTAAAGAAGGGCTAGCTTTAATTAATGGAACTCAATTTATGTCTTCTATAGCTGTTTATGTTTTAATAAAAGCTTTAAAACTTATAGATATAGCTGATGTAATTTCAGCTATTACTTTAGACGCTCTAAAAGGAACATCAATAGCTTTTAAAAAAGAATTACATATTATAAGAAACCATAAAGGACAAATACAAAGTGCAAACAATTTATATAAATTACTTCAAGATAGTGAAATAGCACACTCACATAAAAATTGTAATCAAGTGCAAGATGCATATTCATTAAGATGTATTCCTCAAGTTCATGGTGCTGTAAGAGATTCAATAGATTATTGTAAAAATATTGTTGAAATAGAAATAAATTCAGTAACTGATAATCCTATAATACTACCCGATACTAATGAAGTTATAAGTTGTGGTAACTTTCACGGTGAGCCTATCGCTATATCAATGGATTTATTAGGAATAGCTTTATCCGAGCTAGGAAATATATCAGAAAGAAGAAGTGAGAGATTATTAAATCCAAACTTAAATAATGGACTACCTGCTTTCTTATCAAATTCATCAGGTATTAATTCTGGATTTATGATAGCACAATATACAGCTGCTTCTTTAGTTTCTGAAAATAAAGTTTTATCTCATCCTGCAAGCGTAGATTCTATACCTACATCAGCTAACCAAGAAGATCATGTAAGTATGGGCTCAATATCAGCTAGAAAATGCTTAAATATTTTAAAAAATTTAGAGTATATACTATCCATTGAGTTACTATGTTCTTGTCAAGCAATTGATTTTAGAAAACCTCTTAAAACAAGTGATAGACTTCAATCAATATATAATTTGGTTAGAGAAAATGTAAACTTTTTGTCTGAAGATAGAATAATATATGAAGATATTAATAAAATAAAAAATTTAATAAATTCTAGTAAATTTTATAATCAAATTAAAAAAATTTTAAAGTAATTGAGTAGACACTGGGCTAATGTTATTTTTTGATAATAATACCAATTTATTAAATTGATAGTGCATTAAAGATAAATGTTTTTTATAGTTATAATTTTTTTTAATTATACTAAAATTCTTATATGTCAAGTAATTTATTAAAAATTTATAGTTTTTTAATTTTTTATACTTTATTTTTAACTATTAATCATGCATCATTTATTATAAAATCTCAACAATAAAATTATAAATTTAGTGTAAAGTGGTATTAATAACATTTAGATAACAATATTAAGTTGAAAAAAATACAAAATATTTTATTACTTTTTAAGCAATCTTATAAGTTATAATCTAGTTTCTGTAATTATTTCATAAGTTATAATAATTATTTTGTTAATATTAACCTCTTATCAAGTAAAGAAAATACTTTTAGCTGGTTACTAATTTCGTTGTTAAGGTTTATTTATATTTCAATGTGGAGATTTTTTCATTCTTTATTACTGAAATTTATTCACATTATATAAAGTTTAATATTAGTATAATTTTAAATTAAAATATGCAAGATTATTTAATTAAATGATATATACTTTTATAGAGGATAGTATTTTTATTACTAAATTTTATGGATAATCAATTGAATAGTTATAATTCAGCTAGTATATTTAATGCTGTGTATTCATATAACACTATTGGAAAAATGGCAGCAGGTAATAATGTTATTATGAGTGCATCAACACCAGGATTACCTCAAGATACTTTTAGGAGAAACTATTCTTTTACATCTCAAAGATTTATGAAACCTGTAAGTGAAGCGACTAAGTTTATCAAAGATTTAGGTCAAGCAATATCTAGTATAGGATTTATTTCAAAAATAGTTTCATTTTTTTATCCGCCAGCAGCAGCTGTGAGTTCAATTACAGAAATAGCAGGACCAGTTATGGTTAATCTTGTAGGTGATACAGAACCAAAACCTGTTGTTTATAATACAACTGAAAAATACAATCCTTGGATTAGATAATTAGCAATATTTATTTAATATATCTAAAATTTTTTTATTAGAATCTATATAATTTGATTTATTCATCTTATAAATAAATTCATTTCTTCTATCGTAAAGCTCCAAAATTTTATTTAATAAAAGTTCTGAATTTAATTCTTCTTCTTCAATTACAATACTAAAACCTGATTTCTCAAATGATTTTGCATTAAGAATTTGGTCACCTCTACTAGCTTTTTTTGATAAAGGTATAAGTATATTAGGTTTTTTTAGAGCTAAAATTTCAAATATTGAGTTAGCACCAGCTCTTGAGATTACAATATCAGATATCTTTAAAGCATTAAACATTTCTTTTTCTAAATATTCAAATTGTTTATAGCCTTCAATATTTTCTAAATTTTTATCTATATTACCTTTACCACAGATATGTATAATATTAAAGTTTTTAATTAAATTATCTAAAATTTTTCTAATTTCTTTATTTATAAATTGAGAGCCAAGACTACCACCAAATATAAGTAATATAGGTTTATTTTCTTTAAAATTTATAAAACTATTATCAATATTATCTTGTAATAACTCTTTTCTTATAGGATTTCCTACATATTCTGTTTTATATTTAGGTAAATAATTTATTGTTTCTGGAAAAGATGTTAAAATTTTTGTAGAAAAATAAGATGATATTTTTGTAGCAAGTCCAGGTGTTATATCAGATTCATGAGATATTATTGGTATTTTGTTTAAAAAACCACTAATAACTACAGGAACAGAAACAAAACCACCTTTTGAAAAAATTAAATTAGGTTTTATTTTTCTTATAATAAAAAAACTTTGTATTATACCTAATAAAACTTTAAATATATCAATAAAATTTTCTATTGAAAAATATCTTCTTAATTTACCTGAAAAAATTTCAAAATAAGTAATATTTTCTTTTAAAATAAGTTCCTTTTCTATACCTTTTTTTGAACCTATGTAAAATATTTGGAATTTATTTCTATCTAATTCATTTATTATTGATATATTAGGAATAACATGACCAGCAGTACCACCACCTGTAAATATTATTTTTTTCACTTAAAAATACAAATTTGTTAGTTATTTGAAGGTTGTTCTGATCTTGGAGGTTCAGATGGATTAGTTGGTTCTGATGGTGGTGGAACATCAGAAGGTGGTTCTGATGATGAAGGTGGTTCAACAGGTGCTGGTGTAGGACTTGGAGAAGGTTGTTGTAAAGGTAACTCTAAATATGCTTTACTTATTGCATAATACATATCTTCAAACTCACTAAAAGTTAATGAGTTATTTTTATTTTTATCAGCTAAATTAAATTGAGCTAGCATAGAAGTTTTTAACTCATAACTAGCACCTTCAAATGTAGCCATAAATTCCTGTTTTGATAAATTTTTATTTTGGTTTTTGTCCATATAAGCAAACATTAAAGAAACACTTTTTCTAATATCAGCTTTGGTAGTTCCTAAAAAATTAGAAATAGAATCTTTTGCTTCTTTCAATGTTATTCTACTATCTTTATTTTTATCTACCGAAGAAAATCTTTTTTCTGGATCAGATGATATTATTTTATCTTTTGAAAATGTTAAAGTATTATTATTTTCAATTTTAGGTTCTTCTAATTGTAAATCTTGAACAAAAGAGGGAGGTAAAGTAGCTTTAAAATACTCAACATATTCAGTTTTAGAAATATATTTGTTTTTATTTTTATCCATTTTATCGAAAACAAATTTTACTTGAAAATTCATATAATCATCTAATCCTTTTGCAGACATTGTTGAAATTTGATTTTGTGAATTTCCAATATTAGAAACTGGTTGTAAATTAAAATCACTTTGAACAGAGCAAGCAAATAAGTTTGATGCTACCAATAAAGAAATAAGAAAAGAAGAATAACTTTTCATTTAAAAACTCCAAAAAACAATATTATAACTACATTATAGCATTTAGCTAAATTCTTTTAATTCTTGCTTTAAATTAAAATAACTTAAGATAATAATTCTTTAATAGATTCTTTTTCTTCTAATAATTCATTCTTTGTTATCTCTATTTTTTCTTTATCAAAGTCATTTAATTCTAAATTTTTAACAATTTCCCAATCATTACCATTACTTCTAACTGGAAAACTAAATATTAGACCTTCTTCTATTCCATAACTGCCATCAGAAGAAACAGCAACAGAGAAAAATTCACCTTCTGGAGTAGGATTTATTAAAGCTTTTATAGTGTCAATTATTGCATTAGCTGCTGAAGCTGCTGAAGATGCACCTCTTGCTTTTATTATAGTAGCTCCTCTTTGCTGAACAGTTGAAATAAACTCACCTTTTAGCCAATCATAATCAGTTATAACATCAGTAACTTTTTTACCATTTATTGTAGCATGATTAAAGTCAGGATATTGAGTTGATGAATGGTTACCCCATATAGCAACATTTTTAACTTGAGTATTATGAACTCCTGCTTTTTGTGCTAATTGAGTTACTGCTCTATTTTGATCTAACATAGTCATTGCAAAAATATTTTTATGAGAAATTCTTTTTAAATTACTTTTTGCTATCAAAGCATTAGTATTACAAGGATTACCAACTACTAAAATTTTACAAGATTCTTTAGCATTATTATCAATAGCTTTACCTTGCTTTGTAAAAATTCCACCGTTTATATGTAGTAAATCTTTTCTTTCCATACCAGCTTTTCTTGGAACAGCACCCACAAGAATAGCCCAATCAATATCTTTAAAAGCTGTGTTTAAGTCTGATGTAATTGTAATACCTGATAAGTTAGGAAAAGCACAATCATCTAACTCCATTTTTACCCCTTCTAAAGCAGGCAATGCTGACTCAAGTTCTAATAAACTTAAATGAACATCTGTATTATAGCCAAAAACTTCTCCTGAAGCTAATCTAAAAAGTAAAGCATAACCTATTTGTCCTGCTGCACCTGTAACAGCTATCTTAACTGATTTTCTCATAAATCTCCTTAAACAAAAAATTAACAAATGTTTATTATATCATGACTTTAGTAAAATAGGATTAACTTAATATCATATTCTGTTAAGTTTAGTAATTTTAATTTATAAAGCATTTTTCTTTTTGAATTCTTCAAAAGAGATAGTTTTATATGAATCTGAAAAAACATAATTTGCTATATCATATAAATGATCAGGATGAACAAAACCTGGTAACTGTCCTATTGCTTCAGTTTCTGTATTCATAAAAAATAGTGTAGGATATGCACTTACACCAAATATAGTAGCAAGTTCTCTTTCTGTAACTTTTTTACCATTAAATTCAACAATATTATCAGATTCAGCATTTACTTTAATTGATACAAAGTTTTTATTCATGAAGTTATATACTTTTTGATTAGTAAAAGTTTCATTATCCATTTTTTTACAATAACTACACCAATCAGTGTAAAAATCCAAAAAGATTTTTTTATTATTCTTTTTCGATTTTTTAATTCCTTCAGAAAAAGTGTTCCAAATCATACTTTCATGACTTGATTTTAAGACTAATTTATTATCATTATCATATTTACTAGCATTTGTTTTTTGATAATTTTCCTTACTTTCCTCATTACATGACATTAATAACAAAGGAAGAACTAAAGATATACTTAAAAAAAATTTTTTTACCATACTATATACTCCATAATATAGATATTAGCATATGAAATATTTTGCGTATAATAATTGTTAAATTTTTTATATCAAATAAAATTTTTATTTTTATTATGATAGAATTATTATTCGTAATCAAATTGGGGTGTCGCCAAGCGGTAAGGCATCGGGTTTTGGTCCCGACATTCGTGGGTTCGAATCCTACCACCCCAGTTTTTTTTAAATTATTTGTAAAGTAATGTAAAAAATAAGAATGTTGTAAAAGATATTTTCTATATAACCTAAGGTTAATATTTTTTTAATTTATTATTAAGGAGGAAAGATGAGTTTAAAGAAATCAATTTCATTGGTAGCTTTAACAAGTTTTTCAGCTGGTGTTTTTAGTTGTAGCACAGCTGATAACTTAAACGAAGTTATGCTACCTACTGATGATGTTTCAGCTTTAGCATCATCAAATGTAAAATCAGGTGATATAGTGCCTGGTGAATTTATTGTTAAATATAAAAATAATTCTACAAATGCTGCCTCAGTTGTACTAAACAGTGTAGGAGCAAAAAGAGTAAAAGATTTAAGAACTTTAAACGCTCAAGTTATAAAGCTTGACAATCCAGCTACAAATTCTAGTGATGCTTTAAAGAAAATAGCTAGTAATCCAAATGTAGAATGGGTAGAGCCTAATAGATTTATAACTTTACCTAAAATAGTTAAAGATGCTTTAGATAAGGTAAAATCTATAGTTAAGAAAGAAGATCCTGTTACATTAGTTCCAACAGATCCATTTACTCCAAATGATGAATTATTTGAAAAACAATATGCTCACAAAGTAGCTCAATCTGAAAAAGGTTGGGCTTTAGCAAAGGCACACTCTAAAAAACAGTCAGTTATAGCAATAATTGATACTGGAGTAGATGCTGAGCATCCTGATTTAAAAGCTAAAATGTTACCTGGTTATGATGCTTATGGTCAAAATAAAGAAAATGTTGATAAACAAGGTCATGGTACTCATTGTGCAGGTATAGCAGCAGCTATTACAGATAATAAAATAGGAGTTGCTGGTTTTTCACCTGACTCTAAAATCATACCTGTAAAAGTCCTAAATGATAATGGTTCAGGAACTTATGCTGCTGTTGCTGATGGTATAGCTTGGGCTGCTAAAAGTAATGCTGATGTTTTAAGTATGAGTTTAGGCGGTCCTTCTTCATCTAAAGCAATAGAAGATGCAGTAAATCTAGCATTAAAAAATGGTAAAATAGTTGTTGCTGCTATGGGTAATGATGGAAATGAAAGACCTAGTTATCCTGCTGCAATACCTGGTGTAACAGCTGTTGGTGCTACTGACTCAAATGATAAAATTGCTAGATTTTCTCAATTTGGTAAACATATATCAGTATCTGCACCTGGCGTAGCTATATTATCAACATTTCCTACATACTCAAATGGAATTGGTATGACAAATTATGGTTCTATAAGCGGAACATCTATGGCTTGTCCAGCTGTTTCTGGTTTAGCAGGTTTATTAAAATCTGTTAATCCTTCCTTAAATGGTGAAAAGTTAAGAGAAGTAATTGAAAAAACAGCTGATGATTTAGGTGATAAAGGATTTGATAAATATTATGGACATGGAAGGATTAACGTTTATAAAGCACTAAGCTATATTGTAAAAGGAAACAGTAGATAGTATTTAATTTCTTCTAAAGGTAGTTAATCTACCTTCCTCCTTAACAATAAATTAAAACTATCTTTCTTTTCTAAACAAATAGAGAAAATATATCTTTCTAAAAAGGAGAATGTTTTTAAGTAAATATTCTCTTTCTTTTGTTTGTTACTTAATTTTAACCCTGTTCCTTCTAACTTATATTTTGCTTCTTTTTGGGTCCAGATTTTAAAAAAATCTTTTAAACTATTTACTTGTTTGATTTCATTATTACTAAAATATCTATTAGAAAATCTTTTATAATCAATTTCTCTTATAAGTTCAATATCAACTCCTAAGTCATTATTACTAATACAAATTAATAAGTAATTATTAGAATGTGAAATATTGAAAAAAAAATTTGAGTTTTTTAAAAAAGGTTTTCCATATTTATTATAGTAAAAATCTACATTAGATATGTATTTAACTAAAACTTTATGTAAAATACAATGAGAAATAACATATTGAATATATTTATTCTTATTTTTTATAATGCTAGATTTTTCTAATTCATACCTTGTAAGAATACTATTTTTATCTTCTAATAAGTCTATATTATCATTTATTGTAAATAACCAAATATCAATCAGTTTTTACTAATCCTTTATTTAAGCGCATTTCAATACTAATTCTTTTTAAATCAATATTTTTAGTTTTATTTTCAAAAGATTTTAATATACTATTTGTTATATTACTGTCATACGAAGCTAAGGCTTGTATAGATGAAGCTCTTAATAAAGGATTTTCTTTTTCATCATTTAGAATTTTTTCTAAAAAAATAATATTCTTTTCATCTTTTATTTGCCCTAATGCATATATATATATACTTTTTGCTGATAAGTCTTCTTCTTTATTATATGCATTTAATAAATGTTGAGATGATAATTTGCTTTTTATTTTTGATAGTGAAGCAGCTGCATGCCACCTAACTTCTTTTTCACTATCTCTTAACATAGTATGTAATATAATTAGTGATTCTGGATCATCTTTAAATTTCCCTAATGCTTTAGCAGCGTTAAATCTCATAAACTTATCTTTATGATTTATATATTTTTTATAGTCTTGTGCTGATTTATAATTATAAACAGTAAATCTTAAAACAATTAAAAGTACTATAGTAAAAAAAACGGAGAATATAGAAACAAATCTAAAAAATTTTCTTCTTAATTGAGCTATATGAATTTTTTGTTCTTCGGTTAGTTCTTCTTCTTTAACAGACATCTATTATGTGCTTGAACCGATTAAATAAGATTCATTAACAACAACTTCTTCTGGTCTAAAAAATATAACTTCTTTTATGCATGCTTCTGTACATATTCCACAACCAACACATTTATCTTCTATTACATGTGCTACTTCTGCTGATAAATGACCACTAAAATCATCACCAATAGGTACCATTTCTAAAGCTCCATAAGGGCAAAAATCAACACAAGCAACACAACCTGTGCAATTTTCTTGATCAACTGTAACTTTAGGTCTTTCTTTTCTTATTTTCTTTTTATCAACAGCTTCTCCTTCAGGATTTACTATTGCTTTAACTGGACAAACGTTAGCACATATACCACAATCTATACATAAAGATTCATTTATTACATGCAATACTTTATTGGCACCTGCTATAGCATCTGTAGGACATTCTTTATAGCACATTGTGCATCCTACACATAAATCTGTTATAAAATGAGCCATTTTTACCTCTAGTGAAAAATATCTTATATCAAATTATACTTAAAAATTTATCAAACTGATTACTTTCTAACTTCTTCATTACTTTCTTCAACATTCTTTTCTTTATATATATATCTTGATGGTATATTTTCATTATTTGTTGTCATACCAACTATATATGTATATACTGCATTAGCTTGTTCATCTGTAAACCAAAAATTAGGCATTTTTCCTTTTACAAAATCATTATAAATCCATGGATTTTTTATTTTATTAAATACATAAGATTCTCTTATATGATAAACTCCTCTTTCAGGATCTAAATGAGAATATCCAAAATCAAATTTGTGAATATCTTTTTCCATTTCATTTGTAAGATTAGGACAATTTTGTGCTCCTTCTACACCAACTATATTATGGCAAGAAGCACAACCATAAGCTTTTATTAATTCTTTTCCTTTTTCAATAGATTTAGTATCATTTAAATTTAATGTTTGATTTAATTCAGGATTATCCCATTTAAACTTTTGTAAATAAGAAACAACAGCTAAAGTTTCTTGATCAGTTAATCCTAAATTAGGCATAACTGTTGTTGGATGGTATGTTCTAGGATTTTTTATCCAATTAAATAACCAAGTAGGATTTGTCTTACTAGCAATTCTACCCAAATCAGGACCAACATTAGCACCAACTCCTTTTATAGCATGACAAGAAGCGCAACCTTTTGCTTGATAAACTTTTTCACCTTCACTAGCTAGTTCAGGTTTAGGAACTACATTTTTTTTCTCACCATAGTTAGGATCACTTGAAGATAAAATATAAGTTGAAATAGCTCTTGCATCTTCATTACTTAAAGGAAATGTTGGCATTTTAGATTTTGGTAAATAATGTCTTGGATTTTCAACCCATTTAATAAGCCATCCAGGATTGAGTTTGCTAGATGCTTGTAATAATGGTGGTCCATTTTTCATAGGAGATGGCATACCATCTATCTTATGACATGCAAAACAATTTGAAGTATTAACAAGTTCTCTTCCTTTTTCAAAAAAATCAGCACCTATATTATCAGTAGTCTTGTGACATTTTACACAAGATGCTTCAGCTTGTTTTCCTTCAAACATAGGTTTATCCCAAAATGGAACATAACCATGAGCTTCATTAGTTTTAGTTGCTATTCCTTGTCCTTGATGACAAACAACACAACCAAACTCTTCTACCTTATGTTTTACTAAGTATAATTCTTTATTTGGATGTGTTTGAAAAACTTTAGGATATTCTTTACTTTCAAAACCATCTTTATTTATTGCTTGATGACAAGTTATACATCTATCTATTGTATTGTTTAGTTGAGGAATTAATATTTGTTCTACTTTTATAGGCCTTTTATGTATTGAATCTAACTTCTTATTTAACATGTCTAGTTTTGCAATTTTATCTTCATATTTAGATTTAATTTCTTTATATTTCTTGAATATGTTATTTTTTTCATTTACTAAATTATCATATTTTTGTTTAACTTCTTGAACATATTTTTTTTGTTCTTCCCATTTATTTACCAATTCTAATTTTTTAGCTTCAATAGAAGATACATCTTTACCAATATTAGTTTGTTTTGCAATTTGATAATCAAGAGCATCTATCTTACTTTTAGTAAATTTTGCCTCTCTTTCAGCAACATATAATTCAAACTGAGTTTTCTTTATTTTTTCTTCTAAGTTTTTTTGTTTCTCTAAAGTTTCTTTTGAGTTTATTTTTTCTTCTTCCTTTCTAAGTTCTTCTTCTAAATTCTTATATTCAGGGTCATTATCAAAAGATTTTTTTAATTCTTCTATTTCTGATAAAGTTTTAGCTATTTCTAATTTCTTAAAATCACGCTGATAATGTTTCCATTCTCTATCAAAATCAACCCATACAGCTAGTAAAGCTGATATAAAAAGAATAACACTTGATACTACAAATATTCTAAATCTCATATTTGTCCTTTCTTACTCCTAAATGTTGAACCAAGGAGTTACTAGTATGTATTTTAAGTTTAGTGTCCAACGTAAAATCATTTTTATTGGTAAGCTCATTAAAAGTAATAGTAAAATCATTGTAACTGTATATCTAGCAAAACCTAGATCTTCATAAAATTTTCTATAAATCTTAGAAACTATATAAGGTATTAAAAGAAAATACAATCCTAATAAAATTAATGCTGGCATCTCTCTTATTAACCAAAAAGTTTTAGGATCAATATTTAACAACTCATACAAATTTACATTTACCAATGGAACAACTTTATGAACATCCCAATATTCGCCTGGCCAAAAAAAGTTCCAACCTGGACCTCTTAATATTGTTCCTTGAACTATTAAAATCATCCATAAAAACCAACCAAACATAAAAACACTTATAGCAAATTTTCTATCTTTCCAACAATAGTAACCATTACCTTTAGGATTAGTATCAATATAAGGTATTGCCATTAAACCTATAATAATGATTGTTGGCATTAGAACTCCTGCTATCCACGGGTCAAAATAAACTAACATTTCTTGTAAGCCTAAAAAATACCAAGGTGCTTTTGATGGATTAGGAGTTACCCCTGGATTTGCTGGTTCTTCCAATGGTGCATTTAAAAATACAGACCATAATGTCAAGCCTGCCATTAATATTATTGCTGCTATGAATTCTATATTTAACAAATGTGGCCATGTATGGACTTTTTCTTGATTATGTGGTTCTGCTTCCCATACTGGGCGTCCTTCAGCTAACCTTTTATCGTTATCAAATGCTTTATATAAAGCTATCCAAGTATAAACAATTAAAGCTATTATTAATAAAATAATAGGAATATTATCTGGTTTTTTTATTATTTCTAAGAAAAATTCCCATCTAAACATATATACTTTTACCTCTCTTACTATTCTGTTTTAGGTGGTTGTGCAACGGTAGATTCTTCTTTTTTACCTAGCGCTGCCTTAACTTGAGTAACTTTATTTAAATTTGCTAATCTTGCTGATTGTGGCCCTGATATACCACCATCTTTTCTTATTCTCCAAAAATGAACAGCAAGTAAAAATGACATTACAAAAGGGACAGCAATACAATGTAACACATAAAATCTTAATAATGTAGGACCACCTACAGTAGTACCACCAAGTAATGCAAATCTTATATCATTATCAATTCTTAAACCTAATAAGTTAGAAAAAGGACCTTCATGACCTAAAAATGGAACAGCTCTTGCCATATTTGTTCCTACTGTTATAGCCCACATTGCTAATTGATCCCAAGGTAACAAGTAACCAGTAAAGCTCATAAATAGTGTTATTGTTAGTAACAATACACCAATTGCCCAATTAAATTCTCTAGGTTTTTTATAAGAACCTGTCATAAAGACTCTAAACATATGGAACCAAACGGTAAGAACCATTAAGTGAGCTCCCCATCTATGCATATTTCTTAATAGCATTCCAAATGGAACATCAAATTCTAATGATTTTATATCTATATATGCTTGTGTTGCTGTTGGATGATAATAAAACATTAATAAAATACCGGTTACAGTTTCTACTAAAAATAGTAAAAAACTCATACCACCCATTCCCCATGTGTATGTATATTTTGTTGCATACCTTGGTAATCTTATAGGGTGTAAATGAAGAAAAACATTACTTAATACAGCTAATGATCTATTTCTATCATTTATAGGTTTTCCATGTCTAAATATGGACTGCCATATTTGAGTTGGATATACATGCTTTTCTAGAAAATCTTGGAGCTTACTGCTCATTAATTAACCTCCAAATTAAAATTATTTATATTATACTTTAACGAAAGATTCTGGATTTTCCCAACCACCATCTTCATATAGAAATTTTTTGCTTTTATCTACTACAAGTTCTCCTGTTTCATCGACATATATTTTTGCTCTTTCCATTGCTCTAGGTGCTGGACCTTCGTAATTTACACCTGAAATATAATAGCCACTTCCATGACAATTACACTTAAATTTATTTTCATTTGGTAACCAATCTGGAGTACATCCTAAATGTGTGCATATTGCTATAAGTGCATATATAATTCCTCCATCATTAATTATCCAAACTCTTTGTGAAGCTAAGTATTTTGTAGATACACCTGGTAGATATTCTTTAGGACTACCTGCTTTGAATATTGGTGATTCTTCATACGTAACTTCAGGAAACATATATCTACCTGTTCCTGCTAAAGTTGCAGCTATAGTTGCCCAAAATGTACCCCAACCTATAAAACCTAATACCTTTCTACGAGATATTTCATTTGGATCTACTCCGACATCCCTTCTATATTTTATTTCTTTACTTACTTCTGTCATAAATTACACCTATTTTTTAATAATAAAATTTACATTAGCAAATATATTAGGTCAATATAATTCTAAAAAAGTTTAATACAAAATTAAGATACTTATTATTTTTTCTTACAAAAAATTCATAATATTTTTTTAAGAAAAATAAAGATTTAAAATATTCACAAAATATTCACAAAAAAATCATAAAATATACTTTATTATTTTTATAATTTCTATTAATTATGTAAAAATAATTTAATGAAAAATAAAAAAGTTCTTATAGTAGAAGATGATATCTCTATATTAAAACTACTTGAATTTGTTTTAAAAAAGTCTTTTAATGTTATTCTTGAAAAAGATGGAGAAAGTGCATTAGAAACTATTAAAAAAGAAAAACCGGACCTAGTAATATCAGATATAATGATGCCAAAACTTAATGGCATAGAACTAAAAAATATAGTAAAAAATAATCAAGAATTGAAACATATTCCATTTATTTTTTTAACTGCTGATGTATCAGCTAGTCAAAAAATTACAGACTCAGAAGTTATAATAAAGCCTGTTAGTCCATCTGTTATAAAAAATAAAGTAGAAAGTTTATTTATTAATATTTAATTTTATTTATTGTATTTTCATAACTCAATTTTATACCATTTTATTAAAATGATATTTTATTTTAATTATTTATTAACCTTAAAATAACTTAAATATAAGAATGTTTTTATTATATTTTTCTATATAAAAATTGTTAGTTAGGTTAGGAGAAGATTTTATGAAAAATTTATTTTTAAACTTACTTAAAGATGAAGAAGGTCAAGGAATGGTTGAATATGGCTTAATAATTGCATTAATAGCTGTAGCTTTAATTGCTACTTTACAAACAACAAAAGGTAAAATACATAATATGTACACAGAATCAAATCAAAAAATTGATGCTGCTGTTCCAATAGGCCCACAATAATTTAAATGCCCTTTACTAAAAGGGCCTTTAATATGATAACTATAAATCATTGGACTTTTTATTTACTTTTAATTCCTTTAGTAATAGCAATATATACGGATATAAAAAAACATAAAATATACAATTGGCTAACATTTCCAACATTAATAGTAGGCTTAATACTTCATTCTATTAATTGGGGTTTTTTAAGTAGTTTTTTAGGCTTTTTAATAGCTTTTTTAGTCTCACTTTTTTTGTATGCAGGAATAAAATTTATAGCAGGTGGAGATGTGAAGCTAATAGCTGCAATAGGTGCTTGGGTAGGAAAAAGCCTTATACTTAATACTTTAGTTTGGATATTTTTATGTGGAGGATTATTAAGTCTTTTTCAAATCTTGAGAGCTGGAACTTTCTATATTACAATAAATAAAATAAAGGATTTTTTTATTGCTTTAATTATTCCCGGTATGAAAGCTACTAATGTTGTTAAAGAAAGTGTAAATGAATATGTCCCTTATGGTATTGCTATTTCAATTGGAACTATACTATCAATAAAGTATCCAAATATATTAGGTATTTAATACTAATAGTTTTAATAATCTAATTGAAAATATGAGGAAAGATTTTGTTTTTAAATGCTATAATTAGTTTATAGTATTTTATATTAAGCTATGCAAGTTGGTAATTCTAAAGTATCAGTAATTAATCCTGAAAAACTATCTTCTAAGAAAATTGAAAGTAATAAATTTATTGAAGAAAAAACAGAAAATATTAACACTAGCGATAGGTTTTCATCAGAAATTTTTTCTAATTTAAAAAATGGTAAAGAAATTCTGTCTATAGGTTCCAAAGGTGAAAAGGTTAAAGAAATAAAGCAAACTTTAATAGATTTAGGATTTTGGACAGGTGGTTCTATAGAAGAAAATGAAAATGGAACTTATGGCAAAGCTACTGATGAGTTTGATAATAAAACAGCTGACGCTGTTAAAAACTTTCAAGATAGTAGAGGATTACAAAAAACTGGTAAAATTGATTCTAAAACAATGGAAGAACTTATAAAAGTTGCACCTGCTAAAGGAGAAACACTTTGGTCACCTTCATATGCTAAAAAAGCTAAAAATGTTTATCCTTCGAATATATTACCTAATGGTAAAAAAGCTAGAATTGTTGTTGATTTATCAGAACATAGATTATTTTTGTTTAAAGAAAACTCTACTGAATTAGAAAAAGTTTATAGTATAGCTAGTGGTAAAATATCTAATGGAAAAACAGGAGAAACTCTAACACCTACAGGTATAAGAATAGTTGATAATAAACTAAAAGATCCTAGTTGGCTTGGTAAAAAGTTATGGAATGATGAAAAAGTATTTGGTCCAAAGTTAATAGGTCTTGGTAAATATGATTTAAATTCAAAGAAAATATCAAATATAGGAACAGAAATACATGGCACAAATAATCCTAATAGTATAGGTACAAATGCTTCTCATGGTTGTATAAGGATGCTAAATACTGCTATTGAAGATTTATACAAAAGAGTTAAAGTTGGTGATATAGTAGTAGTTCAAAAATAGTAATTGTCAAACTAAACTTCTGGTAGCATTTCAATAAGTGCTTTATCATCTTTTATATAAAGAGTTTTTCTACTAGTTTCAATTATATTTTTATCTTTTAACCAAGATAATAATCTTACTGTTGTTTCTGTGGTTGTTCCAATCAAGCTAGCTAATTCATCTCTTGACAGATTTAAATCAATTTTAAATTTACCATCTTTTTGTTTTATTCCAAATGCTTCTTTTAATGTTAGTAAAACTTCAATCATTCTTTCTTGAGTAGATTTATAAGCCATGTCTCTTGCATGATTTTCTGCACATTTAACCTCATTGGCCATTAGACTAAGTAACTTTAGTGAAAATTTCGGCTCTTTTCTTAAAAGGTTAAAAAACTTTTCTCTATCTAAGAAACAAATTATAGAGTCCTCCATTGCTTCAGCAGTTTCAGAAAATTTATCATCAGTAAAAAATGCTTTATAACCTAATAAATGTCCTTCTTTTGCAATATTAGATATATAACTTTTACCATTATCAGAATACTTTTGTAATTTTATTCTACCACTATTAACACAATAAACACCATAAGGTTTATTTCCTTCATAGTAGATAATTTGTCCTTTCTTATATATATTAGTTACTCTAGCACGACTTAATTCATTTAGGTAAATCTTCAGGTATTTCAGAAAGAGGACCTGTTGGTCTTGTAGGACAATCTATACAACTAAATAATAAACTATTTGACATCAAAAAAACAAAAAACTAAGTTCAAATATAAAATTATACTAAATTTTTTATTATATTCTAAATATTTTAATATAAATTTTCATATAAAAAATTGTTCTCTACTATTTAGAGTTTTATAATAATCATTTTTATGAAAATAGCAGATTTATATGATAAATTAACAAAGATAAAGCTTAATTTATTAGGAATAGAAAGTAAGAATGCTATTACAAGATATGGAATACAACATTTTTACGATTTCAAAGGTAGTGGTAAATACCCTACTTTATTTATACTTCATGGAATAGGTTTCAAATGCTAACACTTTTTCAAGATTTAGTAATTTCATTGAGAAAACACTTTAAAAGAATAATTTTACCTGAAGCACCAGCACATGGCTTTAGTAGTTATACATTTACGAATATTATAGATGCTGAAACTGTCTATTTTGGTATAGTTGATTTAATAAATAAAATAATAGAAGAAAAATCTATTATATTTGGAAACTCAATGGGAGGCGGAATAGCTGCTAAAATATGCAGCAAGTTTATCAAGAAAATGTTAAAGGATTAATTTTATGTTCTCCTGGTGGTGCTGATATGAATGATAAAGATTGGAAAGATTTTTTAAAAAGATTTAAAATAAAAAAATAATATAGAAGGTATCTTATTTTATAATAAAATAACTTCTAAACCTTCTTTAAAATCAATAATATCAGGTAACTATATATTTTCTAAATTAGGAAATAAAAATATTCAAGAATTAATAGAAAATATGCCTACGGAGTATTTAGTAAAAAAAGAAGAACTACAAAAATTAAATATTCCTATTCAATTAATATGGGGTAAAAAAGATAAGTTAATGCTTCAAGAACATAAGAAATTTTATTTTGATAATTTACCAAAAGAAAATACTGAAATAATTGAACCTAAAGATTTTGGTCATTGTCCTTTTATTGACAATAATAAAAAATTAGTAGATTTAATTTTAAAATTTATGAGAAAAAACTTTTGATTTAATGTATGAAGATAATATTACTAATAAAGATAAAATAACTATAACATCACCATATTTTGTATAATAACTTACATTATCTTTAAATCTTACATTATAAGAAATTGTATCCTTTACAAGTGGTGGCAAATAATTTAATATTTCACCTTTTGATGATATAAATGAAGATATACCTGTATTAGCTGCTCTTATAATATATCTATTATTTTCTATCGCTCTAAAAACAGCTTGAGCATTATGATGTTGTGTTGCCATAGAGTCTTTAAACCAAGAATCATTTGTTACAATTACTAGTAAATTAGCGCCACTTAATACAGAATCTCTAGCTATTTCTGGGAATATGGATTCATAACAAACAAGTCCGCCTATATTTCCATACTTAGTTGAAAAAATACCTGCATCCTTTCCGGGTGTTAAGTCTTTTTCTAAAGCATTTAATTTTGATATTTTAGGTAAAAAGAACTCTAATAATTTTCTAAATGGTAAATATTCACCAAATGGTACCAAATGCCTTTTAGAATAAAAGCCTAATATTTCTCCTTTTTCATTTATACCTGTTATAGAGTTCATAATTTCATATTCTTCTCCTTTTAAAATTTGATTTATTGTTTTATTAGAACTAAAACAACCTGTTATAAGAGTTACGTTATAAAGTTTTGTAAAATCTTTTAATTGTTTAATTATTACTTCATTTTCTATTAATGTTTTTACAGCACTTTCTGGCCATACAATAAAATCACTTTTGTTTTTTCTACCTAATGATTTTTTACTTAAGTCTAGATATATATCTAAAGCACTTTGAACTGAAATATCCCATTTTTGATCTGACAATATATTACCTTGAACTATTGTTGCTTTAGACTCATTTTTAAAATAATCTTCTTTATTGAAAGAATAATAACCATATACAAAATTTATTGAAACTAGAATAAATAGTATTAAAACACTTTTAAAGTGTATTTTTTTATTTCTCTTATAATTTATAAAATTAAAAGCTATTACAGTATTTACAAAAACTATTAAAAATGAAATCCACAATGAACCTAATATATTAGCACTTTGTATTAAATAAATATTTTGAAATTGAGATATTCCTAACCTGCCCCATGTAAAACCAAAATTAGTAAGTCCTTGTAAATACTCTATTAATATCCAAGCAAATGGAATTAAAATAATATTTTGTATTTCTGATTTATTAATAGTAAAAAAAGCAATAAAACTTAGACCTAATGCTTCTATTAAACTAAAAACTACCCAACCTAGTATTAATATTAATATACTTTCTACTTCTGTAAAACCTACCCATGTAAGAGGATGCAGTCTAAATAACCATGTTAATAGCCCTAGATAGAAGCTAAATGAATAACAAAATGATAATTTTAATTTAGACTTTAAATTAATTTCATTATCTATAAGAAAAAATATTAAAGGAGATATACTAAACCATACTATCCAATCTAATTTTAATATATTGAATGATAAGGAAGTAAATATGCCTGATAAAACTGATATTATATACTTATTCATTTTTACAAAAAAAAATAATATTTAATTTTACTATAACTTAACATTAATTTCAAAAAACATTAATAAATAAAATGTAAAATAATTGTTCAATTATTTTTTAAAAAAATATTGTTTTTTTTATGTTATATCAATTTATTAAATTGATAGTGCATTAAAAGTTAATGTTTTTTATAGTTACAATTTTGTATAACTATACTAAAATTCTTATATGTCAAGTAGTTTATTAAAAATTTATAGTTTTTTTTAATTTTTTATACTTTATTTTTAACTATTAATTATGCACTATTTATTATAAAAATTGGTATTAGATAATCAGATTAAATTAAATTATTGTTTTGATACTTTAATTGAAACAGGTAAAATACCTATATTATTTGTTAAATTAAATCCTTTTACTTCTTTTACAACTCCAGTTATAGAAATTTTACTACCATCTTTTAAATTTGTTATTCTAGGCAATACACTAGAGTCTAAATCAACTATACTTAATTTACCATTGCTAGTTTCTATAATAGCACCTGAACGACTTGAAAAATATATCCCTTTTACTGAAATTGTTTTACCTATCATATTTTGATAATTACTTAATATATTAAATACAGGAACTATATTATAGTCAGGACCAAATGATATTTCTCTATTTATTTCAGCATATAAAACCATTGGATCATTCTGTATATAACCTAAAATTTGTTCATTTTTCATACCAATTTCATTTTTCATAACATGAATATTACTAGCAGGTAAAACTTTCACTGTTCTTAAACCATATTTTGCTTGAAATTCATTTATATTAGCTTTGGTTAATCCTTTTTTAAATTTAACTAATATTTCTTTATTTTCATTACCTACCATTGTTTGCTCAATATTTGATGCATAAGTTGGATATTGTAAATCTATTGTATTTGGTGCAACATTATTACAAGCATTTAATCCAGCTAATAAAGATAAACTTAAAGAAAATTTTACTATATTATTAATTAATTTTTTCATATTTACTTACCTCCCTTTTTAGTACTAATTAATTGATTACAACGTTCTACACAACTAGAACATATTAAAACTTTTTTATTTTTACTTATGATTAATACATCAACTTCATGCTCTTTTTTACCACAAAAAGAGCAACTTAGTTTTTCTAAAACTTCAATTTCCAAATTTTCTATATCTTTTTCTATCTCAAAAAGTTCATCTAGTGTTACATTTAAAGCTTCACATAATTTAGATGCAGTAGAAAAAGATATACCTTTTGACTTTCCACTCTCTAACTCGCTTATAGCTTTTTGAGAGATTCCAGTCATTAAAGCTAAATCTGTTTGTTTTAACTTTTTATCCTTTCTTACTTTACCTAAATTACATTTTATCTTAACCATAATTTAATCATATAATATTTTAGAATATTTGTCAATAGTTTTTACAAAAAAAGAATAAAAATATTTTATTTATAACTTATAAGTTATAACAATAATTATAATAATTAATTTTAGAATTAAAAATCAAGATATTTATCTTAACATAATGTAATATAAAAAATATTTACAAAGATTTGTATTTAAAGAATTAGATCTTATTTACCAAGGTTAAATTAAAGTTAAATAAAATATTTCCGTATAACTTATAAGTAAAAAATTAATTAATCTTGTTGAATTGATGCTGCTGAGCCTTCAGGCAAATCAAAAAGCCATTCCCAAAAGTTTTTCTTTTTTGATGTACTTTTTTTCTTTTTTTTCTTCTTTCTTCTTTCTTCTTGTTTAAGATAATTTTTGGCTTTTTCAGCTTCAGCATTAGGTAATATTGTAGCAAATGGATTATAAACTTCCATTTTTGAAAATTGCATACCATCAGGTCCATAAGGCATTTTGTGTATTATCTGTTCTACAGTTGGAGTTGGTTTTGCAATAGTGTTATCAGTTCTTGATTGATTTTGTGCTTTAGATATTTCTGTTTTAAATCCAGCTGATTCAGAAACTAAAATTACAGGCTTAAAATCAGACATAACTATTTCTCTTCATTTAAAGCTCTTATTAATTTATTAATATTATTATACCAATAAGGATCATTTTTTAAATTTTCTACTATATTATTTATTATATCTTCTCTTTGAGCAATTTTAGAACCTAATTCTTTTTTTATAACCGATGAAACAACTTGATGCAGTATTATCTGTTTTTCAACTTCTTCTATTTTTTCTTTACTTAAGGTATATACAAACTCTTTTACTTTTTTACCATTCTGAATAACATTAAACTTAATATTTTTTTGCTTATAAAGATTTTTTCTTTGTTCTTCTACAATATCTGAAATTCTTTTTAAAGAACTTTCTTTACTTTGATCAAGATTTATATCAAATTCTAAAATAGCTTCAGCTTCCACTTTCTATTACTTAATAATAGGATTTTGCTTTAGCATATCATATGCTTGCTTTAGTATATCATCAGCTATTTTATTATTAACATTTTCATTAAGCTTATTTAAATCAACAGAATTTTTAATAGTATCTTTTTGTTCTATCTTTAAAGAATCTTTTTTATCATTAGATAAAAAGTTTATACTTGTTTTTAAGTCAGCTAATTTAGAATTTTTAACCGAAAAATTTAACTTATTTTCTAAGTTTAAAATAAGATTACTATTAATAGTATTATTATTACTATCTATAGATTTATCTAAGTTAGTTTTCTTACTATTAACATTATTTAAACTATCGGTATTTATATTATTAAAATTATACCTATTAATTCCTAAATTACTCATAACTCCTCCATTTTAACTTAGTTATAAACCTAAGTTAATTTTTTTAATCTTAATTTATTCTCTATGTATATAGTAATATTGTTTTAAAACTTGCCTATAAAAAATATTTTCTTAATAATTGTTTTAAGAAAAGCTAATAATAGTAAATATTTAGTAATATTTATCACAAATAAAAGTAATAATTTTTCTTTCTTTAATGTTAAAATATAGTATTAATTTTATATGGAGTATTATATGTTAGAAAAATCTCAAACTATATTAGTAATAGGTGCTGGTCCTGCTGGTCTTTATGCAAGTGGAAAATTAACAGAAGCAGGTAAAAATGTAATTTTATTAAATAGAGATATAAAATATGGTGGATTAGCTGAATATGGTATTTTTGTATCTAAACATAAAATGAAAGAAGGTATAAGAAAGCAATTTAGAAAAATATTAGCTAATGAAAACTTAGAATATTTTGGAAATGTTACTGTTGGTAAAAATTCTAATGTAACTCTTGAAGAATTAAAAAATATAGGTTTTTCAGCATATCTTATAACAGCTGGAGCACAAGGAACTAAAAATATTGGTATTGAAGGTGAAGATGCAAAAGGAGTAATTCATGCTAAAGATTTAGTTTATCACTATAATCATCTACCACCTTTTAGTGAAAGAGAATTTGAAATAGGTAATAAAGTAGCAATTATAGGTGTTGGTAATGTAATGGTTGATATTGCTCATTGGTTAGTTCATTACAAAAAAGTTAAAGAAGTTATTGCAATAGCTAGAAGAGGACCAAATGAAAGAGCTTATACAGATAAAGAAATAAAAGCAATAGCTTATAATATGGATACTGAACTAGTAAGAAGAGAATTAGAAAGAATTAGAGAAAATCTTGAAAGTCTCGGACAAAATATAGAAGAAACTTTTAAAAACTTGATAAAAGAATGTTCTGAAAAATATTATGAAGAAGATAGCCCAACAAAATTTTATTTTAAATTTTTAAGTTCACCAAAAAGAATATTAAAAGACAATAATAATAAAGTTATAGGTTTAGAACTAGAAGAAAATATTCTTATAGAAAAAGACGGAAAATTAGTATCAAAAGGAACTGGAAAAACATATACAATAGACTTAGATAATGTAATTTTTGCAATAGGTGATAATGTAGATTCTTCTTTAGGATTAAGTGTTAATAAATGGGGCGAGTTTATTAAAAATCCAAATCAATATGAAGATGATCCAAATAGAAATTTATATGAATTATATGATGAAGAAAATAAAAAAGTTTTAGAAGGTTTTTTTGTAGCTGGATGGTCAAGAAAAGCAAGTGATGGGCTTGTAGGAATAGCAAGAAAAGATGGTGAAACAGCAGCTAAGTATATACTAGATTATCTAAAAAATAAACCAATAGAAGAAGATAATAAATTATCAAAACTATTAGATTTATTTACTCAAAAAGGTGTAGAATATGTAACTAAAAAAGATATAGAATTGTTAGAAAAACTAGAGGCAGAAGAAGCTAAAAAAAGAAACCTCGAATTTTATAAATTTGATTATAATAAGGAAATGTTAGATTTAATAAAAAGTAATAGATAATTAATGCTTAATGAACTAAAATATTCTTTAATAAAAAAAAAAGAAATTCCATATGATTTAAATCTAGATGAAATATATAATAAGTTTAACTTTGATTATTTTAGAATAGTTGATGATTATGTATTTAACTTTTTTTTAGGAACATTTTTTCTTAAGAAAAAAAATTTAGTTGATGGTTTATATTTTTTAAATAAATCTATTTTAAATAATGAAAATGATTATTTTTTAATAGAAAAATGTAATTTTATTTTAGAAAAAATTAAAATAAATAAATTTAACTTTATTGTAAAAAATACTGATAATTTTATAAAAGAAACGATAGAAAATGTTATTCCATTCTCTAAAAAGATATATGTTTTAAATGACAAAAATATTAGTTTAAATATAAAATGTAAAAATATTGAATTTGTTAAAATAAACTCAAAAAATGACTTTTTAAAATTTGTTGATACCACTCAAAAACCTGTGATTTTAATAAATTCAGGATATTGTATAAATAAATCAAGTATGCTTAAACTAATTTCAGGTAATTACAGAGATAATTATTCATTTTTGAATAATAATAAAGATAATCTAAATACTTCATATTATAAATCTACATTTAGAGAATTAGCTTTGATTAATAGAGAAGATAAGAATTTTATAAATGAAAATTTTCATATTGAAAAAGTATATTCTGAAATTGATATAATTTTAGATATATCTTCAGAATTAATAAAAGAAAACTATTTTTCAGAAGAAATTATTAATTATTGCCTTTCAAAAGTAAATTTCAATATAAATTCTTTTTCTCTATACTATTTTTTTTATAATTGTGTAAATTATTTTCTAAGAAAAAATGATTTATTCAAAGCTAAACAATTAATATTGCAGATTTTAAACGTTTTCAATTGTGATGATGTTTTTTATGAAATTCTTTTTAATATTTCAATAAAAGAAAGTAATTTTTTATTTGCAAAAGAAATATGTAAAAGTTATTTAAAAGAAAATCCTAGAGATATTAAATTTATTGATTTATTATTTTTTGCACATCAAAATATAAAACATGATATTTTTTACCAAGACAAGGAATTATTAGATGGAATTTCAGTTTGTATAATAGTAAAAAACGAAGAAGTATATATATCAGAATGTATAAATTCAGTAAAAGAAATAGCTAATGAAATAATTGTATTGGATACAGGTTCAACAGATAATACAATTACTTTAGCAAAAGAATCTGGAGCTAATGTTTTTTATTATCTTTGGGATAATAATTTTGCAAATGCAAGAAATAAATCAATAGAATATGCAAAATATAAATGGATTTTTATTTTAGACTCTGATGAAGTTTTATTAAATCCAAAGGAAGCTAAAAAAGAATTAGAAAAATATTTAAATGATAAAGATGTACTTTGTATTGATGTAACAAGAATAGAAAAAGTTGATAATAGTAAGTTTAGATTAACAAGAATTTTTAGAAAACATAAAAAAATATATTTTGAAGGTTCTATTCATGAACAAATTAATCATATTATAAATGATATTTTAGAAAAATGTAACATGAAAACAGTTTATTCTGACTTAAAAATATTACACTATGGCTATTTATCTGAAGTTATGGAAAGAAAGAAAACTAATAATAGAAATTTATATATGCTTGAAAACGCTATAAATAAAAACATTGATCCAAAAGAAACAATATTTTACTATAAAATAAAATATTTATGTAATTTAATTGAGTTAGAAAGTAAAAATAAATTAGAATATGAATCAAAATTTAATAAAATAGATGAGTTAACTAAAGAAATATTTTTAGAATACAAAAAAGCTAAAATAATAAAAGATATAGATTTGTTTATACCAACTATTCAATTCGCTGAAACTGTTTTTTTAAGAATGTTAAAACTAAATAAAAATTATGAAGCATTAAAATTCAATAGTTTTTTTGTAAAATATTTTACAAATTCTATAACCATTAACTATAATCAAAGTTTAGCATTATACAAAAATAACAAGTTTTTTGAAGCACTATTATATGCTAAAAAAGCTTTTTACTTATACATAACAGATCGTTTTGATAAATCATCTATATATAATGAAGATATTGGCAAAAAACATTGTCCATATATTATTGCTCTAATTTATGAAGTTTTAGAATATTATGAGTTAGCAAAATATTGGTTTGAATGTATATTATTAAACTTACCAAATTTTGAAGAAGCAAAAGAAGGATTAAAGAGAATTGAAAATAAGAAAAATAAACATGATTTATTAAGCGTTGGGATTTTATGTGGTAAAAATTTTAAAATTACTGAAAAAAATATTTTGAATTTAAAAGATTATGCTGAAGAAATGATACTTTTTGATAAATACTTAATTTTAGAAAATTCATTATTAGCAAAGAAATATAATATTAAGTATTTTCCTTGTATTTCTTATGAAAAAGTGGAAATATTGTTAAATTTTAATAAAACAATTTTAATTGATGAAACTAGCAATAAAAAACATTAATTTTTTTTGTTTTATTTTATATTAAAAATAAGTTTTCTTAAATTATTTAAATACAACTTTATAACTTAAAAAATTAAATATATGTATGTTAAAATATTTTATTATTTTGATATTTGTTTTTTTTTATGGGAAATTTTGAAATAAAACTAGGTAAAGCAACAAGAGATGCTTATGGTGAAGCATTATTAGAGTTAGGTAAAAAATATAGTGATATTATTGTTCTTGATGCTGATTTATCAAAATCTACTAAAAGTATAGCATTTGCAAAAGCTTTTCCTGAAAGATTTATTAATTGTGGTATCGCTGAAGCAAATATGGTTAGTATGGCAGCAGGATTAGCTAATGCTGGTTTTGTTCCTTTTGCAAGTAGCTTTGCATCTTTTCTTATGTGCAAAGCATTTGATCAAATTAGAATGTCAATAGCAAATCCTTTGATGAATGTAAAACTTGTTGGTTCTCATGGAGGAATAAGTTTAGGAGAAGATGGTGCATCTCAACAAGCTGTAGAAGATATATCTTTGGCTTGTTCTTTACCAGGATTAAGTGTTATTGTTCCTTCTGATGAATTTCAAACAAGAGCAATAACTAAACTAGCTTATGAGCATAAAGGACCATTATTTATAAGAACAGGAAGACCTAAAGCGCCAGTTATTTATAGTAATAATGAAACTTTTGAGATAGGTAAAGCAAAAATATTAAGACAAGGTAAAGATGCAACAATTATTGCTATTGGTTTATTAGTTGCTGAAGCTTTACTTGCAGCAGATAAGTTAAGGGAGGAAGGAATAGAAGTAAATGTTGTAGATATGTTTACTGTAAAACCTATAGATAAAGATATAATAGTAGATTTAGCTAAAAAGACAGGTGCTATTGTTACAGCTGAAGAACACTTGATAGGTGGATTGAGTTCTCAAGTTTCTATGGTATTAGTTAATAATTATCCTGTTCCTGTTGAATTTGTAGGAATAAATGATACTTATTCAGAATCAGGAAAACCAGAAGAATTAATGGAGAAATATGGATTAACTTATAAAGATATTATTAAAGCTGTAAAAAAAGTTTTAACTAAAAAGGTACATTAAACTATTTCTTTATAAATTTATTTTTTAGATTTACTTTTTTTATTTTCCTCTTTTTTAGAGTTTTTCTCTATTATTTCTTTACATTCTTTTAAAGTTAATTTTTTAGGTTCTTTATCTTTTGGGATTTTTATATTCTGATTTTTAGTTTTAATATATGGTCCAAATCTACCATTAAGAATTTGTATATCAGGATTACTTTTAAAAGTTTTTATTATTTTTTCTGCATCTTCTTTCTTTTTATTTTGTATTATATCAATAGCTCTTTCTAAAGTTAAAGAATAAGGATCATCTTCTTTTTGTATAGAGTAAAATTTACCATCATAATTTATATACGGTCCAAATTTACCTATATTAACTATAACATCTTTATCTTCAAATTTTCCTAAATTCCTTGGTAGTTTAAATAAATCAAGTGCTTCTTCTAAAGTTATAGACTCCATTAATTGTCCTTTTTTCAAGCTTGCATATTTTGGTTTTTCTTTTTCATCATTTTCTCCTATTTGAACATATGGACCGAATTTTCCCATTTTTACATATACCTTTTTATTAGTTTTAGTATCTATACCTAGTTCTCTACTATAAGAAACTTTGCTCCTTTCTAAATTTTCTGTTTGTTCAACTTTTGGATGAAAATCATTATAATAAAAGTCACTTATCATTTTTGTCCATTCCTTTTTACCTGAAGCTATTTTGTCAAATTCTTTTTCTACGTTAGCAGTAAAGGAATAATCCATTATGTTTTCAAAATTTCCCATAAGAAAATCATTAACTAATATACCTATATTAGTTGGAAATAATTTATTTTTTTCAGCACCTACAATTTCTTTTTTTTCTTCTTTAATAATTTTATTATTTTTCAAGATTAATTCTATATAATTTCTTTCTTTTCCTTCTCTTGAGTCTTTTATAACATAACCTCTTTTTTGTATTGTTGAAATAGTCGGTGCATAAGTAGAAGGCCTACCTATTCCTAGTTCTTCCAAGTTTTTTACTAAAGTAGCTTCAGTATATCTTGCAGGAGGCTTTGTAAAATATTGTCTTGCTATAATTGAATTTAGTTTTAACTTTTCACATTCTTTTAAAGGTGGTAATAATTTTTCTTCACTCTCATTTTCTTCATCATCATTGGATTCAGAGTATAACTTTAAAAATCCATCAAATATAATTACTTCACCGCTTGCTATAAAGATTTCATCAAAACTATCGGATGATATATTAATAATAGTTTTTTCTAATTTTGCATCTGACATTTGAGATGCCAAAGCTCTTTTTCTTATTAAATCATATAATCTATTTTCATTTTGATTATCACTAACTATTTCTTGTAAAAAGTCAGTTGGTCTTATAGCTTCATGTGCTTCTTGTGCATTTTGTATTTTATTTTTATATTCTCTTTTTTGAGCATAATTTTTTCCAAATTCTTTACTTATAACTTTTAAAGCATTATTTATAGCTTCTTCAGATAAAGTTACAGAATCGGTTCTCATATAAGAAATTTTCCCTGATTCATATAAATTTTGAGCTAGCAACATAGTTTGTGCAACTGAAAAACCTAATTTTCTACTTGCTTCTTGTTGTAATGTTGATGTTGTAAAAGGTGCTGAAGGACTCCTTTTAGATGGTTTTTTCTCTAATTTGCTTACAAAAAAGTTTGCATTTTTACATTTTTCAAGAAATTTATAAGCTTCTTCTTCTGTATCAAATCTTTTTGATAATTCAGCTTTTAATACTTTATTATTACCTATATCAAATAATCCATTAATTTTAAAATAAGATTTTGTTTGAAAACTTTCTATTTCTCTTTCTCTTTCTACAATCATTCTAACTGCTACTGATTGAACTCTTCCTGCTGATAATCCTGTTTTTATCTTTTTCCATAATATAGGCGATAATTCAAAACCTACTAATCTATCTAGTATTCGTCTTGCTTGTTGAGCATTAACAAGAAATAAATTTATATCTCTAGGATTCTTTAGAGAGTTTAAAATAGCACTTTTTGTTATTTCTCTAAATACTATCCTTTTTGTTTTTTTATCATCTAAATTTAATGTTTCTTTTAAATGCCAAGATATAGATTCTCCTTCTCTATCATCATCAGTAGCAAGATATATATAATCATATTGCTTTGCTAGTTTTTTTAATTCTTCAACTATTTTTTTCTTATCTTCTGTTATTTCATATTTTGGTTTAAAATTATTTTTTATATCAATAGCACTATTATCTTTAGGCAAATCTCTTATATGACCATAGCTAGATGCTACTTTAAAATCTTTTCCTAGATACTTTTCTATTGTTTTAGCTTTTGCTGGAGATTCAACTATTACTAAAGATTTTGCCATTTTTACACCTTTAAAAATAAATTACCTGGTAATTGTTTTACTAATTCTTTTATCTCTAACATTATAAGAATGCTACTTATTTCAGACAAAGGCATGTTTAAATCATAAACAATATTATCTATATGTTTAGGGTTATAATCAAGATTATCATAAATTATTTTCTCTGTTTCTGTTAGATTTATTTTTTTTAAAGAATGATTTTTATCTTCAAAATTTATGTTCCAATTTAAATAATTTAATACATCACTTATTTCTGTTATTACATTAGCACCTTGTTTTATTAAATTATTTGTTCCTTTACTTGCTGGATTAAATATATCACCGGGCATAACAAATACATCTCTACCTTGTTCATTAGCATAATCAACTGTTATTAAAGTTCCACTTTTTTCACCTGCTTCTATAACAATAACAGCTGATGATAAACCACTTATTATTCTATTACGAGGAGGAAAATTCCTAGGATCAGGATTAGTACCTGGTGGATATGAAGACAATATTAAACCATTTTCAATTAATTGTTCATATATTTTTCTATTAGTTGAAGGATAGATAATATCTACACCACAACCTAAAACAGCAGTATTATATTTATTCACAGATAAACAGCCTTTATGTACTTCCGCATCTATACCATTAGCCATTCCACTAACTATATTTATATTAAAACTTGATAAATCTCTTGAAAAATTATAGGCAGCTTTTCTTCCTGAGTGACTAGGTTTTCTTGTACCTACTATTGCTATAGAATTTTTTATTATGTCATCTTTCCAAATTCCTTTATAATATAAAACAAATGGGGGATCAGGTATATTTTTTAATAAAAAAGGATAATTATCATCTAATATAGTAATAACATTAATATTAGAATCCAATATTTTTTGATAATAATCTAAAGGTGAAAAAAAACTTTTAAATTTTTGTATTTCTTGTAAATTTGTATTATTTATAACACTAATATTTTTAAATTCATTAATATCACTATCCCAAGCATTTTTAAATGATTTAAAATATTTATATATAGCTAATAATTTTACAGATCCTAAACCTTGTATTTTATCAAAACTTACAATATATGGTAAATCTTTATTCATCAAACAAATTTCCTAATAGCCCTGTCAATTTGTCTTTTTATATCTTTTTCTTTTATACTTTCTCTTTTATCAAATTCTTTTTTACCTTTTGCAAGTGCTAATTCTACTTTTACCCAATCACCTGAAAAATATAATTTTAGAGGAATTAAACTATATCCTTTTTCTTTTGTTTTTCCTATAAGTTTTCTAATTTCTTTTTTGTTTAATAATAATTTTCTTGTTCTTGTTGGTTCATGATTAAACCTATTTCCATGAGTATATGGGCTTATATGCATATTATACAGAAATACTTCTCCATTTTCTATTCTTGCAAAACTATCTTTTAAATTAACAGCTCTCATTCTTATAGATTTTATTTCAGTTCCTTTTAAAACAATACCAGCTTGATATTTTTCTTCTATAAAGAAGTCATGAAAAGCTTTTCTATTTTCAACTATTGTTCTGTTATTTCTTTCACCCATTTAAAGAAAAGAATAAAATTATTTTGTAAAAATATATCATATAAAATAAAAAATATATTTAAAACTCTTAATTATTCTTAATTTAAAAGATTATTATGCACTGGGATTGAGTTATAAAAAAAATTAACTTCAAAAGCTTATAAATACTAAATTAAAGTACATTTCAATATAAATCTTTAAAATGCTTACTATTAATGGATTTTCAGCTTATCAAAAATAACATTAGCTTGGTGCCCAATCTCTAAATTTTATAAATAACTCCTATACCAATTTTTATAATAAATGGTGCATAATTAATACTTAAAAATAAAGTATAAAAAATTAAAAAAACATAAGTTTTTAATAATTACTTGATATATAAGAATTTTGGATATTATTTTGACTAAACTTTATAAATATGTTTATACTTTGTTTCTAAATTTTTTGTCGCGGAGTGAGACTTAAAAATTAACTTTTCAAAATAAAATCAAAAATTTTAAAACTAATTAATGTAAGAAATAGACAAAGTAATAAAGTAAGAAATGAATAATATATGGCTTTTTGATAGTTATTAGAGATAATGAAACTAATAGTTTCAAAGCTAAATGTTGAAAATGTTGTTAATCCCCCCATTAAACCTGTTGTAAAAAAAAGCTTCAAATTTTCATTTTCTATTCTATTAGAAAAAATAGCCATTAAAAAACCTATTAGAAAGCAACCAAGTAAATTTGAAATTAATGTTCCATATGGAATTGATGAAGTGAAATACTTATTAAAAGAAAGACTTATTATAAATCTCAATAATGATCCTAGTCCGCCTCCTATAAAAACAGATATATAAGAATACATAAACTTAATTAGATATTATTTTTGATTGTTTTAATAAATTATCAAAGTGTTTTCTTATAGTAGTATTTAATTTGCTTTGTCCTTCATGATTAAGTTCATAGGAATTTATATATGAAAATAGTTTATATAATCCTTTACTGGTAATATCAAGAACTTGTACTTCAGAAGGTAAAAATTCTCTTTTATTCAACCAATAGATGAGAGCAGGTAATTCCTTATCTATAATAGATCTATGTATATTCATAGCTTTTCTGTAATTCATAGATTTTATATACTTATTTGCTTCAAAAAGTAGTTTTTCAAAATTGATTTTTAAATTTTTTAGTCTATCTTTTAATAGTTGGTCTATACTTAATCTTTTATTATCTAATATTTCTTTAGTTCCTAAAATAGTTGTGTCATTATAGATATTATCATATATTTTTTCGTAAGGTAAAAAGTATAAATATAAAAACATAGAATTAATATAAAACTTAAAATTTTCTTCTGGATAGTTTATATGATAATAAAATAATGATTTAAATCTATTCATTGCAAAAATCATCGATTTTTTTTCTTTAAAAAGATTTAAATATTTTTCTTTTACAAAAAAAGCCATAAAAATGTTATTTTCTTTTCTAGTTTGATATATTGCTGGGAATGGATTTTCAGCTAAGACAATTACATTATCATTTATCATTAAAAGATTTATTAATCTGTCAGTTATTTCTTTTTTTATTTTTTCTACATTACTAGGTATAAAAAAATTAAATAAAATGCTTTTATTAGCTTCAATATTTTTACTTCTGTTATTCCATTCTCTAACTAAGGAGTGATATTCATTTCTACTTTGATTTAATTTAAGTATATCATCTTTTAAATTACTTTTTTCTGATAAAGTTTTATCTTTTAACTTATAAGCACAAGTAGTTTTTATAAATTCTCTATATGAATTACCCCACCTTATTTTTCCATCTTTCTCTCTAAGATTAAATGGCCAAACTTTACAGACTAATGGTTTAAAATCATTTATAGAGCATAAATTATTTTCTAAAAAAATACAATCATTTGAACCTTGTTTCTTTTTTAAAAGCATTACATATTTAGATTTTTCTTTTCCCCAGTTTATAATATCATTACTAATAATAGGTGTATCTACCCCTAATTTTAGTTCTACAAAATCATTTATATTAAGTCCAGGCTTATTCTTTAATATGTTTATTATATCATCATGTGTTATATTTACTTGAAAGCTCCTACAACTATTACCACACATAGTACAAGTAAAATTTAATTCTTCTTCATGATTTTTATTACTTAATATTTCTTCTATTTCATATAAATAATCAACTGCACTATACATAGATGAGTTATAGTTTAAACAAACTTCAAAATAGTTTTTAGCTTCTTGATATTTTTTTAAATTATAATAACATTCTCCTATATAGTAATTTGGATAATATGTGCATATAGAATATGCAAAAGATTCTTCTTTGTAAAAAGTTTTCTCTTTAAATAAATTTATAACATTTTTAAAAAAATAAATTGCCTTATTATATTCTTCTATTTTTTGATGTAATAAACCTAATGTATAATTTAGAGATATTGAATTACCGAAATATTGATATTCAACATTTAATAAATCTAGAGCTTTTTTATATTCAAACTTTTCTATAAATTTCATTGAGATATATAGTGCTAATTCTAATCTATTTTTAGAATTTATTTTTTCACTTCTTATTAATCTTATTAATTCATCATCGGTAAATTTTAAAGATTTATTTTTTATAAGAAATGTTATAACTTCAGAATTTTCTTTCTTTTGTTCGTATAATTTAGAAAAATATCTCTTTTTATTTTCTTGTAAACTTGGAAAGTTTCTAAGATAGCTATAAATTATAATTCCTTCATATAATTCAAATTCATTTATATTAGTAAATACAAAATTTTTATTTTTAAGTCTTACTTCAAAATGGTTTGTTTTATTAAGTTCTAATTTTTCTTTTGGATATTGCTCTTGGATTTGTATATAATAATTTTTTTCTTCTAAATTTTCAGTTTCAAATTTATTAACACTTTCATAAGGATAAAGTAAAAGATAAAAATCATTTTTTATAATTTTTTTTATATCTTCGTCATAATCTTTTACAAATATAGATTCACCTTTAATAAATTCTCTATTTGTTATTCTTTTAGGAGTATAATTATTTCCACATACCAACAAAAGATTACCGGGATATTTTAAAGTAGGATTTTGTATCAAAATGTCTTCATCATATTTATCATCAATAAAATAAATTATAGTTATCATAAAAGAATTATACAAAACTGAAGTTAATATGTATAGTAAATAAAAATTAATATTTTTAAATTACAAAGTTTTAAATTTAAATTAATTTACTAAAAAATTAAAATAATATATTATATATTTATAGTAATTTATTGACAAATAATAATAAAAATTATATTATTTAATATAAAGTATTATTTTAGGAGATTTTATGCCAGGAAATTTTTTAAATTTATCCTATGAAGAATTAGAAGAAAAAAATTTAGAAGCTAAAAAAAAAGCTTCAAATCATGAAAGTAATTTAAAGGAATACTATCTTGAAGAACTAGAGAAAACTAAATCAATAAAAGCTGTAACAATTGCCTTTACAGATTTGCAAGGAAAATTTTTAATGCTAGATTATGATAAAAAATTCTTTATAAAATCTTATGATAATTTAACTTTTGATGGTTCCTCTGTAAGAGGTTTTAGTCAAGTTAGAGAATCTGACTTAAGATTAGATATTGATTGGTCATCTTTTAGATATGTTCCTGCTGATATATTAGGTGCTGGTAAAGTGTTACTATTTGGGCTTATAAAAAATGTTGATGGTTCTGATTATGAATCTGATATGAGATTGCAGTTAAAAAATCTTACAAAAAAACTATGGGATAAAGATAAATCTGTTGTTAACGTTGCTGTAGAACTAGAAGGCTTCTTATTTGATGGATTAAATGCTGAACAAAATTATGACTCAAGAGTTGGTTTTAAGTTTGTTTCAACAGGTGGTTATTATAATTCACTACCTCAAGAAAAATTTAGATTGTTCGTAGATAAATTTGCTGAAGTTCAAAGAGCATTAGGGTTTGAAAATGAAAAAGATCATCCTGAAGTTGCGCCATCACAATTTGAATTAAACTATTCTTATTGTGATGCTCTTATATCATGTGACCAAATTCAATTATATAAACTAATTGCTAGACAAATAGCTGCTAACATGGGATTAACTGCTTCTTTTTTACCAAAGCCAGTAGCTGATATTAATGGTAATGGTATGCACACTAATATATCGATATCAAGAGATGGTGAAAACTTATTTTACAGTGAAAATGGACAAGATAATCTTTCACCACTTGCTTGGAATTTTGTAGATAGAATTTTAAACAATGCTAATGACTTATGCTTGATACTTAATTCAAGTGTAAATTCTTACAGACGATTGGATCCAAATTATGAAGCACCAAATCAAATAAAATCATCTGCAATAGATAGGACATCAATGATTAGAATACCTTTGGCAAATAGAAAATCAGCTCGTATAGAAATAAGAAGTGTTGCTCCAGATTGTAACCCTTATTTACTTATGTATTCTCTTATAAGAACAGGGTTAGAAGGACCTATGCCTGAAAGTTTAGATAATGATACAAGAAGAACAAGAACAAGATTTTTACCTGACAATATATATGATGCTATTAAACATTTTAAATCTAGTGAATTTATAAAAAGTATTATAGGTGAAAATAATCATTCAAAATTTATTGATTTAAAACAAGAAGTTGCTGAAAGATCGCCTAAACAACTTGGAACTATTATTAAAGATTCTGAAATATTATTTCACCATGAAGTAACAAATCAATATTTATGGAATAAGTTTTAATATGTCATAGTATCATTACTAAAAGCTTGACTTGTTTTTAATCTTCCTGTTTTATTTCTTATTCTTTTATCTTCGTATTTAATCATTTGTCTGTCTAGTTTATCTATAACCATATCTATTGAAGCATACATATCTTGACTAGCTTCTTCAGCTCTCATAACAGCACCATTTACATATACATTAACATAAACCTTTTGATTATTTGATATTCTAGGATTTTTTTCAACTTCTAATTCAAAAACTATTTCTATAATATGATTAGAAAATTTATCTAGTTTTGATATTTTTTTAGCTACATATTGTTTTAGAGCTTCAGTTACTTCAATGTTTTTTCCTTTAACAACTAGTTTTGTCATTTAATCCTCCAAATAAAAATAAACTAATATAAAGTATAATACATTTTAAATAACTTCTCAACTAATCATTACTAATAATAATAACTTCTTCTATATCATCGAAATTTTCTAATAAATCAACATATACTTCAGGTATTAAATCACCTGAAACTTTATTTACTTTAGAAACTAAACCAATAGGAATTCCTTTTGGATAAAGACCTCCTAAACCTGAGGTAACGATTAAATCAGAAATTTTAAAATCAGATTTTTCATTTAAATAATATAATTTAGCTTTATTATTTGATTCACTTTTTAACATTCCAACACTTCTACTTCTATTATTTTGAATACTAACCCACACAGACGGATCACTTATTGTTTGAACTTTACAAGAATTATCATTTATTTCTTTTACTCTTCCTATTAAAGAATTATAGGATATAACACTATCATTAATTTTTATATTTTGATTCTTACCAATATCTAACATTAACTCCTTATGCCATATATCTGGACTTTTACCTATTACATTTGCAAACTTAATTTTCTTTTTTTCTCTTAATTTAAAATTTAATATTTTTCTTATTCTATTATTTTCTTTAATTACTTCTTCATAATCTTGTAATATCAAATTATAATTTTCAATTTCTTTTTTTAATTTTATATTTTCATTTGTTAAATATTCTAAAGTATTAAAGTATTTTTTAATTTCATAAATTTTATGATTTACAAGATGAATAAATTTACCAAAAGGATAATAAATATTTTGCAAGATGTTTGTAAAACCAACAAATCTATTTAAATATATAATTGATAAACTTACTATTACTAAAAAAACAATAAAAAAAGTGTTTTTATCTTTATAAAAACTTTTCAATTAATCCTCTTAGTATTTACTAGGATCATTTAAAACCTTTCTTAGTGTTTTAAATTCTTCTAATACTTTTCCAGCTCCTAGTGCTACACAAGATAAAGCATCTTCAGCAATATGAACTGATATTTGAGTATCATGACTTATTAATTCATCTAAACCTTTTAATAATGCACCACCACCTGCAAGAACTATTCCCCTATCAATGATATCGGAGGCTAATTCAGGTGGGGTCTTTTCTAATGTGTTTCTAACTGCATCTACAATTTCTTTAACACAACTTGATAAAGCTTCTCTTATTTCACCTGAGGTTATTTTAACTGTTCTTGGTAATCCTTCAGCTTGATTTAATCCTCTCACTTCCATTACCTTTTCTTCTTTCATAGGATAAGCTGAACCTAATTTTATCTTTATTTCTTCAGCTGTTCTCTCACCAATAGATAAATTATGAGCTTTTTTCATATAATCTATTACTGCTTGATTAAGTTCATCACCAGCTGTTCTTATAGATTTACTAACAACAATTCCTCCAAGTGATATTACAGCTACTTCAGTAGTACCTCCACCTATATCTACAATCATACTTCCAGTTGCTTCTGCAACAGGTAATCCTGCTCCGATAGCTGCTGCCATTGGTTCTTCTATTAGATGTGCTTCTCTTGCACCTGCTGTAATAGCTGCTTCTATTACGGCTCTTCTTTCAACTCCTGTTATACCTGATGGAACACCTATAATCATTCTAGGTTTTAGAATTCCTTTTCTATCATAAACTCTAGAAATAAAATATTTAAGCATAGTTTCAGCAATATCAAAGTCAGCAATTACTCCATCTTGCAATGGTCTAACTGCTACTATATTACCTGGTGTTCTTCCTATCATTTGCTTTGCTTCTTCACCAACAGCTAATGCAATATTTTTATCTCTTCCTTTTTCTACAGCAACAACAGATGATTCTCTTAACACAATACCTTTATTTTTTACATAAACTAATGTGTTAGCAGTTCCTAAATCTATTCCTATATCTCGCGACCAAAAAAAACCAAACATAATTACCTCTTATTTAACAATTTCCCAATTTTTTTCAAAAAAATCATTTTTATTTAAATATTTTTTCTTTCTAACATAGTCTATAATTAAATCTCTTATTGATTCTTGATTATAATAAACAACTTCACAATCTTTAAGAAAGGAATAGCCACCACCTCCACTTTGCCTATAACTATTTAAAGCTAAAGTAAATACCATATCATCATTTACATCTTTTCCTTTAAATTTTAATTTTGTAATCCTACTTCCTAATGGCTTATTTACATCAATAACATAATCTATTCCTGAAAAAATATCATAATTATATTGAGGTATATTTTTGTTTTGATAGACTTTTCCATCTTTATAATCATAAAATTTAACAGTTTCTTCTAAATATTGTTTTAATTTTTTACCTGTAATTTTAATAGCCATTAAAGTATTTTCGTATATATATATGCTAGCAATATGTGATATTTTAACATTACCTTTAGGAATATATGCTTTATCATTGAATACTGATGTAGCTGATATATCAGCTTTGGTATATTCCATTTGTACTTTATTAACAAAATCAATTATTGGTGTATCTTCAAACTTAGAATTTTCAGCTTTTAACTCTTCATTTGATATTCCAATAGTTTTATTTACATATTCTATTGTTTTATTATGATCCTCACTTAGTAAATCTAATATTTCTTGACTTGGTTCTATATCTTTTAAGTCTATTAATTCTGATTTTTTAGATACATTTTTTTTTGTTTTTTTGTCTATTTTTAAATTTACAATTGCTAATTGTTGTGCAAAAGGTTTTGGTTGTGTAATCAAAACATTATTAATAAACATTTCTTTTATTTCTTTATGTGAATGACCTAATATTATTACATCTATATTTTTTAAATTTTTAGCTAGTAATTTTCCAGCATTTTCAGGTGGTAATCCTAAACTAGGACTATAACCTTGTTTTCCATCTTCGTCTTCAAGTCCAGAATGAGGAATAGCTATTATAATATCAGATTTTTCTTTTATTTCATCTATAATTTTTTTAGCTGAATTTACTATATCATCAAAATAATACTTCTTATCAACAATATTTTTACTCCATATAGAAACTCCAGGTGTTGTAAATCCTATAATAGCAATTCTTATACCATTTATATTTTCTATTTTATAAGGTTTAAATAAATATTTATTTGTTCCAAAATAGTATGTATTTGCTGATAAAAAATCAAATTTAGCATCCTTTGAAGCTTTTAATAAATTTTCTATACCAAAATCATATTCATGATTACCTACTCCTATTGATGAGTAACCCATATAATTCATTGCTTTTATCATTGGATTAATTTTATTTTTCTCATACTTAGAGTAATACTCTACTAAAGGAGTACCTTGCAATAAATCACCAGAATCTAATAATAGAGTATTTTTAAATTTCTTCCTTATTTCTTTTATTTTTGTAAAAGCTTTTGCTAGTCCCATTTTTTTTTTCATTACCTGTAAAATAATCGTAAGGTAGTGCATATCCATGAACATCTGTAGTTGCAATTAAAACAATTTCCTCAAGTTCTTGAGAATAAACTATTTGATTAAATGAAAAAAATAATAATATTAATAAAAAAATTTTTTTCATAATCCCCTCAATTTTATTTGCCAATTTATAGCACTTTCTACTATTTTATCTATTTGATAATATTCAGGTTTCCAACCTAATTCTTTAAATGCTTTTTCACTACTACCTATAAGAATTGGTGGATCACCTTCTCTTCTTGGAGCATATTCAAAATTTATTTTTTTTCCTAATATTTTTTCTACTGAATTAACTATCTCTTTATTTGAATAACCTTTACCATTTCCTAAATTATAAAAAGATGTTTTGTAGCCTTCTTCTAGTTTTTTATAAGCAAGAAAATGAGCTTGTGCTAAGTCTAAAACATGAATATAATCTCTTATACATGTACCATCTGGAGTTTTATAATCATTTCCAAATATTTTAAGATTATCTTTTATACCCAAAGCTGCATCTATAACATTTGGTATAAGATGAGTTTCAGGATTATGATTTTCACCTATTCTAGCTTTAAAATCAGCACCAGCAGCATTAAAATATCTTAAAGATATACTTTTCAAGTTATATGCTTTTGAATAATCTATTAATACTTTTTCTATAACTAATTTTGTATTTCCATATGGATTTATTGGATTTTGGGGATGATTCTCAGTTATTGGTATTTCTAAAGGATTTCCATAAGTAGCACAAGTAGAAGAAAATATAAATTTGTCTATATTAAAATCTAACATATTATTTAATAAGTTTATTGTGTTAAAGACATTATTTTTATAATACTTTCTTGGATTTAAAACTGACTCACCAACATAACATGAAGCAGCAAAGTGCATAACAGTAGATATTTGATAACTTGAAAATATACTTTTTAATTTTTCTGAATCTGATAAATCACCTTCTATAAAAATTCCACCTAATACAGCTTCTCTATGTCCTTCTGAAAGATTATCATATACAATAGGTTCAAATCCTTTTTCTAAAAGATATAATATCATGTGAGAACCTATATAACCGGCTCCACCTGCTACAAAAATATATTTACTCATTATTAATATTTAAATAAACTATATTTAACAATAATAGCATATTCACAAGTATTATAAAAGTGATAATTAATTAATGAAATATAAAATTTTTCAAAAAGTTTTTATTTAATATTCCAAAAAATTTAAAATTTTTCAATTATCGATAAATTATCATTAAAATTTTTTTTAGTAAAAACAATTATTTATAAATTATTATATTATTTAATATAACTATATTTTGGTATTCTTGTTTTATGAACTTAAAGAAATTATTTTCTATTTTTATATCAATATCTATAACCTCTTGTAGCTTACCTCTAAACAATACAAATAAACATATAGATAATTCTTCAAAATCATTATCCTACTATAAAAATCTTAATACTGAAAAATTATCCTTTAAAACTAAGGGTATAGTAACCTATGAGGAAGATAATGTATCTACAAGTGCTTGGCAAACAATAAATAATTCAAATGCAAGTGGTGGTGCATATAAGTTTTATGATTCTAGACCAGCTATATTACAAGATGACAATCAAAACTCAACTTATGTAGGAACATGGTTAAGCATAAATGATACAAATGCTTATGGTGGTTCTTATAGACTAACAAATCAAAGACCTATACAAAATTATGAAGAAAATGTTTTGTCATATACAGGAAACTGGGTCTATGGTAATATTCAAGGTTCTAATGTTAGAGGATCTTCAAATGTACCTGGTGGAATTAATATATTGAATACAGATACAAATATAGTATATTCTGCTTCTAATTGGATAACATCAGGTGATAAAACTTATATTAACTCTACATCTGCTATAAACATATCCCATACTTCAGTTGGAAGTCCATACAATCTAATTTACAAATATAATAATAACACTCAGTCACAAACTTGGTCAGAAAATATGACAGGTGGCTGGAATAATACTTATTGGAATGGTGTATCGGTAGCAACTTGGGCATCAACACAATCAAGATCAGTAGAGTTTTTATTTACTGGAACAAATGTAAGAATATTTCAAAGAAAAGGTCCAACAATGGGAATATGCAGTATAAAAGTTTATAATAGTAATAATCAAGAAGTTAAAAGCTTACAAGTAGATAATTATTCACCAACAATAATTGCTGGAACTTATACTGATATTTTTGGATTAAAAAATGATACCTATAAAGTTGTAATTCAAGGACCAATTACAAAAAATCCAAATTCAACAGGATGGAATTTCTTTTTTGCTGGTGCAAAAGTTTATCCAAGTATAGAATATAGTTTCACAGGTGATAATATAAGTTATATTCCTTATGTATCAAGTAATTCAGGACAAGTAAGAATTAGTATAGATGGTGATAATCCAGAAATAATAGATTTATATAATCCAACAACTACTAAACAAGTAAAAAAACAATATTTTAATCTACCTTATGGTAATCATAGAATAACAATAGAAGCATTAGATACAAAAAATCCTTTATCAAGTGGTTATGAAGTAAATATATCACAATTTAGAATGTTTCAAAGTGTAAGTGGAACATTTACAGGTGATAGTTTTATAGTTGGTGCAGCAAAGTTTAAAGCTTATGGTCAAGCTGATTTATATATAGATGGTAATTTAGTTGATGCTGATCAAGATAAACCAGGTACCAATCCTATTGATTTTTATGAAAATTATAGCTCATCAAAATTGGAAGTTGTAGCAATTATAAAAGGATTAACAAATACAACTCACAGATTTTCAATAGTTGGTAAAGGATTTAAAAATAATTCTTCAACAGGAAGAGTATTTTATATAGATTTTGTAGGAAGTGGTTTCCCATACTTTGAAAAAACATTTGAAGGTTATGATCAAGCTATATTTGGATTAAGAGGTCCCGATTATGGATTAGTAAATATATATGTAAATGGTTCTCAAGTAGATGGCAACCCTGATACACCAGAAATTGATCCTGTTGATTTATACAGACCTACTTATAATTTAAATGAAATTATTACTTATAGGTATTTTTCAAGTTCTTTTTCTAGAACAATAAAAATAGAACAAACTTTTAAAAAAAATCCATTATCTAATGGATATAAAATTGCTTGTGATTATTTTGGTTCAGGTGGATTACTTGCTGAATCAGCTTACATAAATTTTTCAGGAACTTCAATAAGCTTAAGAGTTAGAAAAGGTCCTGATATGGGAATTATGCTTGTTGGTATAGATGGAGCACCAGCAGGTAAAATAGATTTATATAATCCTTCAGAATCTTTTGAAGAAGTTAATTTTGAAAACTTATCAAACATATCTCATTATTTAACATTACAATCAGAAGGAACAAAAAATATACTATCAACAGGTTATGGAATAAGTATAGATGCTTATTATGTATATAATCCTTATCAACCTCAAATAAATAGTTTCAATCCAATTTCAGCAGGTATAGGCGAATGGATAACAATAGAAGGTGAAAACTTTAATTTAGATCCAACAAAGAATGAAGTAAAAATAAATGGAATAACTTTAAGAATAATAGATGTTATAGATGTAAATACAGAGAATTCTTTTGCTGAAAAAATAATTGCTGAAATACCTGTTGGACTAACAGGTAATGGCTTTATACAAGTAAAAAATACTCAACTCAATGTTACAGGTATAAGTAGCACACAATTAATATATAGTAATAAACCCGTTGCATTATTTAATGTTACTCCTGAATATTCAAATACAACATCTACAGTATTTCAATTTGATGCTAGCCCTTCTTATGATATTGAAGATGGCAATAACTTACTTTACAAGTGGGATTTTGGAGATGGAACTGTAACAGATTTTTCATCAAGCAAAACAGCTACTCATACATTTTCTACAACAGGTTATAAAACTATAAAAATGATTGTTAAGGATCAAACAGGAAAAGAAGCTTATACTGATAAAACTATATACATAGGTTCTCTTAGTACAGGATGGACTGAATTAGCACCAATCCCAAGTACTAGATATATGGCAGGAGCTTCTGTTATTAATGGAAAAATATATCTAGTTGGTGGAAATAATAGTGGACCAAGAAGAAATGTTTTTGAGTATGATATTAATTCTGATACATGGTGGAATCCAAATGATAATGACAGTGATCCTTGTAATGGTCCTTATGTAAGATGTATTCCATCAGAAACTCAAGGAGTTCCTGCTTTTACATATAACGGTAAAATAATAGTTTTTAATGATAGATTATATAAAATGGATACTCCAAATCTACCAGATTTTATAGGAAATTGGACTGATTATGGAAATGAGTCTAAATATCCATTTGAAAACTTTTCAGCACTTGGAGCAGCTATGGCTATAATAAATAATAAACTATATATTGCTGGTGGCCTTGATATTGCTCTTAATCCAAGTAAAAAATTTGTTTCATTTGATCTAATAACAAGAACTTGGGATACGTCTTTACCTGACTTACCTGAAAACTTTACACTCGGAGCTTTTGGGGCAGTTAATAATAAACTTTATGTTATTGGTGGAAGAGACTCTTCCTCTACAATATCTGATAAAGTAAGAATATTTGATGTAAATAATCCTTCTTTAGGATGGACATATGGTGCTAATTTAGATATTCCAACTGCTTACTCAGCTAGTGTTGTATTAAATAACAAAATATATTTAATGGGAGGTATAACACCTAATGGAATAACTAATAAAGTTAAAATATACGATACAACTACAAACTCTTGGTCAAATGGACTAGATATGCCATTATTTCCAGGTTTTCAAGGATATTCTAATTCAGCTTCAACTGTAGTAGGTAATCAGATATTTGTAATTTCTGGTATAAGTACAAATACCTTTAACTACTCTTATAAAGTATTAAGATATGTCCCCAATTAAATTAGATATTTTAACAAAGTCTCTAAACTCCAATTCTTCACCTCTTATACTTAAGTCATAGTATAAAGATACTTTTTCTATATCTTTATCACTTAAACCAGCTATTTTTAATGAATTTCTTAAACTTTTTCTTCTTGATGTAAATACTCCATTTATTATTTTCCACATAATTTCATGATTTACTATGTTAAAATCGTCTTTTAATTTAGTTTTCATTTTAATTACAGTAGAATCAACTTTTGGTATAGGATAAAAACACGTTTTATCAACAGATATTAGTTTTTCAATATCAAAAGCATATTGGCATATTAAGCTTAAAGAACCATATTCTTTAGTTCCTTTCTTAGCTAATATTCTGTCTGCGACTTCTTTTTGAAGCATTATTATTATTTCTGAAAAATATTTATTAGATTTAGAAAGTCCTTCTCTTTTTATTATTTTTTCATTAGCTAATTTCATTATAATAGGAGTTGTTATATAGTATGGTATATTAGCTACTACTTTTCTATTTTCAAATGGAATATTTTTAAAATCTATTTGAGACAATTCTAATTTTAAAAAATCCTCGTTAACAAAATCAATATTACTACATTCTTTAAATTTATCTTTCAAATTTTTATATAAATCTCTATCTATTTCTACGGCAAAAACATTTTTTACTAACTTCTGAATTTTTTCCGTTAGATATCCATGTCCAGGTCCTATTTCTAAAACAAAATCATTACTAGTAATATTAGATTTATTTATTATTTCATCTATTACAAATTTATTTATTAAAAAATTTTGCCCAAATCTTTTTCTTACAGGTAGGTTATTGTAGTATTTTGTCATTACACAAAATTTAAAATCTGTTTATTTGTTACTGCTTTTATTTTTGTTATTAAAATATCCATTGCAACTTCATTGTGACCGCCTTCAGGTATTATTATATCAGAATATTTCTTGCAAGGTTCTACAAATTTTTCATGCATAGGTCTAACCGTATTTAAATATTGTTCTATAACTGATTCTATACTTCTACCTCTTTCAATAACATCTCTTTTTAACCTTCTAATAAATCTTATATCAGCAGCTGTATCAACAAATATTTTAATATCAATCATATCTCTTAATTTTGAATCAGCAAATATTAAAATACCTTCTAATAAAATTATTTTTCTTGGTGGAACATATTCGGTTCTTTCAAGTCTTGAATGGGTTTTAAAGTCATATATAGGTTTATTTATACCTTGTCCTTTTTTAAGTTCTTGTAAATGAGTAAATAATAATTCATTATCTATAGCGTCTAAATGATCATAATTTAATTTTTCTCTTATTTCAGAAGGTAAATGTTTTAAATCATAGTAATAAGAATCTTGCTGAATATATGCTACGTTTTCAGGACCTATAACTTCTAAAACATTTCTTGCTATTGTTGATTTACCAGAACCAGAACCACCAGCAACTCCAATAATATAAGTTTGCATATCAATTCTCCAGTTTTTTAGTAGTTTCTTGTATTAAATTATCAGTTTTTTTAGAAAACAAAGCATCAATAAATACACTAGGTTCAAAATCTCTTAAATCTTCTATACCTTCACCAACACCTACTAGTTTTATAGGAATATTTAATGAATCCTTTATAGAAAAAATAACACCACCTTTAGCTGTTCCATCAAGTTTTGTTAAAACAACACCAGTTAATTTAACAGCTTCAGAAAAAACAGTTGCTTGTTTTAATCCATTTTGACCTGTAGTAGCATCTAATACTAATAAAACTTCTACTTTAGCATCTGGAGCTTCTTTATCTATTATTCTTCTTATTTTTCTTAATTCTTCCATTAGATTTACTTTATTATGAAGTCTTCCTGCTGTGTCAATAAGTAACACATTTATGTTTCTAGCTTTGGCTGCTTTTATTGCATCAAATACAACAGCTGCTGCATCTGAATTTTCTTGGTGTTTTATTAAAGGTACTTCAGCTCTTTTACTCCATACATCTAACTGATCAATAGCAGCTGCTCTAAATGTATCAGCTGCTGCTATTATAACAGAATAATTGCTTATTTTTAATTTAGCAGCTATTTTACCAGTTGTTGTTGTTTTTCCCGTCCCGTTTACACCAACCATCATTATTATATTTAGCCTTGAATCATCTACTATAATTCTACTTTCTTCTAATTCTAATTGCTGTTTTAAAAAATCAAACAAAGCAGGCATAACTTCATTAGGTAAAAATCTATTATTTTTGGCCATTTGTCTTAAATTAGAAATGATTTTTTCTGTCATTTCTACACCAACATCACTTTCTAATAAGATTTCTTCTATTTCTTCTAATAAATCTTCATCTATTTTACTTCTACCATGCAACAATCTTTCTAATTTATCAAGAAAAGCTTGTCTTGTTTTTGACAATCTTTCTTTTAAAGTTTCTTTCCATTTTTCTTTTTCTTCTGAAGATTCTTTTTTTATAGGTTCCCCTAAACCTATACTTATATTTCCTTTTAATTTACCTAACCAAGAATTATCACCGTCTTTTGTTTCAATTTTTATTTCTATCGGTGAGTTTAAAGTATCTACGACTTTAGATAACCAGCTTTTTTTTTCTTGAACTTGAACTTCTTCTTGAACATCTTCTTGTACTTGTATTATTTCTTTATTAACTTCTAGATTAGCTTTATCATTTTCTTGAGATATATTATTAACATTTTTATTTTCAATAATTTCTTTTCTTTCCTGAATTTCTGTAATTTCTATTTTAGTAGCTGTATTTTCATTTTCAGGATTTTGTTGATTATCTATTTCTTGAGTAATAGAATTTTCAATATTAGAAGTTTTTCCGACTTCTTTTTTACCAAAAATACCTTCTGCTATTTTCTTAAACCAGCTCATTACTGGTATCCTTTTCTAACTCTTCATCAATACCCAATTTTTTTATAACTCTTCTTAAAACACCATTAACAAATGAACTTGATTCATTACTACCATATTTTTTTGCTATTTCAACAGCTTCATCTATTGCTATTTTAGGATTATTTTTTAAAAAAGCAATTTCTGTTACAGCCAAAAACAATATATTTCTGTCAATACTATAAAGTGTCTCCAATGACCAATCAGATAAACTATTATCTATTATTGATTCAATTTCTTTTTTATTTTTTTTAAAAACTCTCAATAGTCTAACACAAAAATCTTGAACATCATCTCTTAAGGATATAGAAAATTGTAAAGGCCAATCGTAAAAGTAGTTAATCATTTCTAAGGATTTAGCTAAATTATTATAGGATTTTTCTAATAATGAAAAAACTTTTTCTTTATTATCTAATAATTTAGCTTCATATAAAAAATTATCAGCATTTAATAAATAAGACTTTGATTCTTCTATTAAGCTAGAAATTTCATTTGTAATAGTTCTTATTGATTGCTCTAAAAAATCCTTAAGATTTGCTTTATTTAAATCTTTTTCTAAAATTCTTCTCTGTGATAAAGCCAAAACAAAAAGTTCTCTAGCTACATGTCTAGCATTCATAAGATTAATATTTAAATAACTAAGTTTTCATTATACATTAGATTTTTACAATGTTATTTAAGTGTAATTTTTATTAACACTATATATTATATTATATATTAGAAGCTACATAGGCTTGCCCTGTAGAGTAATCACACAAGAATTCTAAAAACTCAAAAAAAAGACACTATCTTGAGATGATAGTATGAAAATATTGCAAGTTGAAATCTTACCATAATTTATTTAGTTTTTTTTTTAAAATATCATATCCCAAAAAAGTGGTGTCCCCTTTTCTAAGTTAAATTTAGCTCTTTTTCCTAAAATATCTTTAAAATATTTTGGGTGTAGTCCATATCCTGGTCTTATTGATTTAATATTTTCCTCTGTGAAAACATCACCTTCTTTAATATCTTTTACTACAAATAAAGATCTTGAAAATTCTCTACTTTTTTTTGTTTTTTCATTTAAATCATAGCAAACATTACCTAAAGCTTTTTCTACTTCTCTTATTGCTTTAACCATTTCTTTAAATTCATAGGGTTCTAAAGAAAACTCTTTATCATGTGAAGGTAAATCTTTTGATAAAATGAAGTGTTTTTCAATTAATTTTGCTCCCAAAGCAACAGCAGCTATTGGTACTGATATTCCTAATGTATGATCAGATAAACCTACAGGACAATTGAAAGTTTCTGATAAATTAGGTATTGTTTTTAAATTCATTTCTTCAAATGGAGCTGGATAAGCTGATGTACATTTTAATAAAATAAAATTATTGTTACCCATTCTTTTACATGCATTAATAGCATCTTCTATATCTGATAAAGCAGCTATTCCTGTTGAAAGAATGATAGGTTTTTGTTTAGATGCTACATACTCTATTAAAGGTATGTCAGTTATCTCAAAAGATGCTATTTTATAAATAGGAATATTTAATTCTTCTAAGAAATCAACAGAATCTTTATTTGAAGGAGTAGAAAAAAATACCATATCTAGCTTTTCTGTTAATTCTTTTAGTTCATAATGCCATTCCCAAGGTGTATAAGCTTCTTTATATAAATCATAAAAAGTCTTACCATCCCATAAAGTATCTTGTTTAATCATAAAATAATCTTTTTTGGAATCAATAGTCATTGTATCAGGTGTGTATGTTTGTAATTTTACTGCATCAGCACCACTTTCTTTAATAGCATATATAGTTTCTTTAGCTATTGATAAATCTTGAACATGATTACATGAAAGTTCTGCTATTATAAAAGTTTTATTAAAATCTATGAACATTACAAAAATTCCTTATTAAATACAAAAATTTCTATATCATCATAACCATTATAAAATTTATTATATTTCTTTTCTGAGCTTAAATAGATAAATCCATGTTTTTTATAAAATTCTATTGCATTTATATTTTTAGAAAGAACTTCTGCTACTATTTGATTAAGTTCTAAATACTCAAAAGCAACTTTTTTAATAGAGTATATTAAATCTTTACCTCTACTCATAGTATTAAAAGGATTTTTGTAAATTCCTATGAATGCTTTTTTATTAAAAAAATTTATATTGTTAAAATAAATAGTTCCTATTATATTATCATTCTTAATAACTAAACTCAATCCAGTAACAAAGAATGAAAAAATCTTCGTATTGAAATATAAATAAATAAAGAATATTCAATATTAGAAAAAATTTTTAATAAATTTTTTATCGCAAAAAAAAGAATTTTTATTACAAAATTTAATAGATTAATAGATTTAGATTTAAAAATTATGTATAAAAGAAGAGAAAAAAGAAAACCTCTAAAGTTAGAGAAGTCAGAGAAAGCTGATTTTGTAAGTAGCTATGTTTACTCTATAAAGAATTTTTTTCCGGATTTAAATAATTGGATAAGTGAGTTAAAAGATTTTCGACAAAAGAAGAAATGTACTTATAAGATAAAAGAGATTATCATTTTAAGCTTGATATTATTAAGTTTTATAGGCTCAAGAAGAAACTACAATATTGAATTAAATAAAATAGAAGCTAAAGAATTTTTAAACAAAGCATTTAAGTTAAATTTGATAAGTATTCCTAATGGAGATACTTTGGCATATTTTTGGAATAATTTTGATAAATCAGAATTGGTTGGAGAGATATAGATTAGGTATATATTATTTAGTAGCAATAGATGGTACAGAACTTTATCGTTTTAGTGAGAGGCATTGTCAGAATTGCCTCTATCAGAAAATAAATGATCAAAGACAATATTTTCATAGGGTGCTAGAAGCGAAAATAGTGACATCAAATGGATTAGCAATATCATTAGCTACAGAGTTTATTGAAAATAAAGAAGATAAAGAGTTTGATAAACAAGATTGTGAGCTTAAAGCATTTTATCGTCTTGAAAAAAAAATAAAGAAATTATTTCCAAGATTAAAAATATGTCTTCTTCTTGATGCGTTGTATGCTAATGCTAATGTTATAAGAATATGTAAAGAAAATGATTGGAAATACATAATTACTTTTAAGGAAGGTAATTTAAAAACAGTATGGGAAGATTTTAATGGTTTGTTTGTAAATAGAGAAACAGCAATAGGAGCAAAGATTACATTACCAGAAATTAATTATAAAGAAACAATGTATCGTTGGATAAATGAAATTGAATATTCAGGTTATAAAATAAACATTCTTGCTAAATATTTTAATCAAGAATTAGTAAGAGCCTTTATTACAAATCTAAAAATAGATGAAAATAATTTGTTTAAAATAGAAACACACGGACAATTGAGATGGAAAATAGAAAATCAAGGTTTTGATTGTCAAAAAAATCACGGATACAATCTTGAACATCTATACACTAAAAATCCTAATGGAATTAAGGTTGTTTATCTTTTAATTCAAATAGCACACATCATTAACCAGTTATTCCTAAAAGCAGATATTCTAAAAGTTTGTTCCAATGCTTTATCAACAAAGGCTTTATCAATAAAGTATATTTTTTCTAAAATATTAGATGGAATATTACTCGGTTGGATAAATGAATTTGAATTAATCTTTAAAAAACTTGATAATAGAAAGTTTCAACTAAGATTTAATACATCATAAAGTCTATAACAAAACAAATTTGAAAGGAGATGATTTATAGAGTAATTTATTATTAATTTTTTTGGTATATTATGGAAATTAATTTTCCATCTCTTTGCTATGATCAAATTTTTTTCTATTACTTTTTTTACTTTTTTGTTTAACTTTTATTTTATTTTTTCTCTTAATATTTTTATTGTTACAAAACTTCATTCTTAACTACTGAACTCAATCCCAGTGCCTTGACAAATTAATAAATTTGTAGTATTGTATTAACCATGTAAGCAAAAAATAAAAAAATATTCAAATTACTTTATTTGGAGTAATAGCACAAAGTAATTATAATGAAGATGCTAATGGAGCAATTAATATTTTGAGAAAAGTAGATATTAATAAAGATTTTTCTTATATACTTATTCCACAAAGAATAAAAATATGACGAAGTTTTCCTTATGGAACATACGCAATAGTGAGTATATGTGAGTTATATGAGAACAAGGTAGGCAATAGACCTATAAACTTCTTATAAAGTAGTTCATAGATTAATTCTAATAATTTTGATTTTAGTATAATTATGAAAAAAATATTAGTTACAGGGGCTTCTGGTTTTATAGGTTCTCACCTAGTAGAACTTTTGTTGAGAAATGGTTTTAATGTAAAAGCATTTATAAGATATAATTCAAGAAACAATTGGGGATTTATTGAGGATATAAATTTAAAAAATGAAATTGAGATATTTACAGGTGATATAAGAGATTATGACTCTGTTTATAAAGCATTAAAAGGATGTAGTTCTGTTTTTCATCTAGCAGCATTAATAGGAATTCCTTACTCATATATTTCTCCAAAGTCATATATAGAGACCAATATAAATGGAACTTATAATATTTTACAGGTAGCAAATCAATTAGATATGGAACAAATTTTAATAACTTCAACAAGTGAAGTTTATGGAACAGCAAAATATGTTCCAATAGATGAAAATCATCCTTTAAATCCTCAATCACCATATTCAGCTACTAAAATAGCATCTGATCAATTATCAATGAGTTTCTATTATTCTTTTTCATTACCAATTAAAATAGTAAGACCATTCAATAACTATGGACCAAGACAATCTTCAAGAGCTGTTATTCCTAGCATAATAACACAGTTACTTTTAGGGAAAAAAGAAATAAAAATAGGTAATATAACTCCTACAAGAGATTTTACATTTGTAGAAGATACATGTAATGCTTTTTTAGAAATATACAAGTCAGAAAAACTTTTTGGTGAAATTGTAAATGTAGGAACAGGTAAAGAAATATCTATTGAAAAACTTTTCTATAAAATAATTTCTTTATTAAAAAAAAATAAAGAAGATTTTAGTTTATTAACTGATATGCAAAGAGTTAGGAAATATGGTAGTGAAGTAGAAAGGTTATTATGTGATAATAGTAAACTATTAAAAAATACTAATTGGAAACAATGTTACAATCTAGATGATGGATTAAAAAAAACTATTGAATGGATATCTAATAATATTACTATATACAAAGATATTTATAATGTATAAAGATATTGCTTCTTTTATAAGAAAATTGTATTCAAACTATGATAATATAGCTTTACATGCACCTGTTTTCTTGGGTAATGAAAAAAAATACTTAACTGAATGTATAGATTCTACTTATGTTTCATATATTGGTGCATTTGTTGAAAAATTTGAAAAAGCTATTGAGAAATTTACAGGTTCTAGAAACTGTATATCAATAGTAAATGGAACAATGGCACTATATTTAGCTTTAAAAGTTTTAGGTGTGAATTCAGATAGTGAAGTCATAACCCAAGCATTAACATTTGTAGGAACTATTAATCCAATAATATACTGTGGTGCATCTCCAATTTTTGTTGATGTTGATAGAGAAACATTGGGTATGTCTCCAGAAAGCTTGAAAAAATTTATTCTGAATAATACTATTTTTAAAAATGGTTTGTTAATAAATAAAAGTACCCAAAAAAGAATTTCTGCAATATTACCTGTTCATATATTTGGACATCCATGTAGAATTGATGAAATAATAGATATTGCTAAAGAATATAATATTTACGTCATAGAAGATGCAGCAGAAGCAATCGGGAGTTTTTACAAAAATAAGCATTGTGGTACTTTTGGATTAATAGGTATATTAAGTTTTAATGGTAATAAAACAATAACTACAGGAGGGGGAGGAGCTATATTAACTAATGATGATGAGTTAGCTAATAGAATAAGACATATTAGTAAAACAGCAAAGGTAAATCATAAATGGGAATATATTCATGATGAAGTTGGCTATAATTTGAGAATGCCAAATATTAATGCAGCAATAGGTTTAGCTCAATTAGAATATATTGATATTATACTTAAAAATAAGAGAGAAACAGCTAATATTTACTCAAATTTTTTTGAAGATATTAAAATAAAGTTTTTCAAAGAAAACTACAATAGTAAATCTAATTATTGGCTTAATACAATTTTTTTAAAAAATATTCAAGAAAGAAACGATTTTCTAGATTACATGTATTCTAATAAAATTCAAGCAAGACCAATATGGCAATTAATGCACAAATTAGATATGTATAAAAACTTTCAAAGAGATGAGCTTTTAAATTCAGAATACTTTTATGATACAATTGTAAATTTACCAAGTGGATATAGATTATCTATATCTTAGAAATTTGTTATTTTTAGAATCACAAATATTACAATATTTCTGATAAATTTCTTTATTAAAAATTTTTCCACCTATATAAAAAGGTAATCTTAAGTTAGAAAATTTACTTTTAAAATAAAGTAATGAATCATCTTTAGCATTTGTTCTACCTCCTCCTAACAAACAATATAGCTTATCTTTACTATGATAGTAATCAAATATGGAGTGAAAAAGGTAATACATATCATAATATTTTGTTTTATTATTATTATAATTCTTAGCTCCTAAGTGATAACTAACTATTTTTTCATCTTCTAAAAATATTGCTGATGAAGTAATGTCTCCTTGTTTATCTTTAACACAAAATAGTTTAATAAAATCTAATTTAAATAGATTATTAAAGTAGTCATTATTAAAATAGTAAAATTCATCTGCATTGTTTTTTTTCATTGTTGAGTAATACAAATCTTTAAATTTTTGAATATCTTCTAAAGAATTTGATATTGAAAAATAACACTCTTTTTTTCCTTTAAGTATCTTATTTCTTGTAGTTGAACTATAAAACTTCCATCTTTCATCTTTGTTCTGTTGTAAATCTACAACAACAACATCTCTATCATAACCAAAAAAATCTAAATATCTTTCAAATACATTTATAAAATTGTGAAATGGATAGAATCTTATAAATTCAGCTATTATTTTGTTTTCCAAGCAAAAGTTTGTATATTGGTTAATAGAATCATTTACAAAATCTTCATCATAATTATTTATAAAATATCCACCATAACCATAAGCTGTTTCTAAATCATAGAATTCTTTGTTTAAAGTAATATTATTAATTTGTTTTATTGGTTTTTTTATTGCTATATTGTAAAATACTTTAGAAGCTTTCTTATACTCAAAATCAAATATACTATCTTCCTTATTCAAATATAAGGACACATAATTTTTGTTATAGTATAACATTATTGAAAATTTAATTTAGTCAATTAATTTTCTTAAACATACAATATATTCTCTCAAGCACTTGATTTTATCATTGATATCATAAAAATATTCATCAAGATGTATAAATTCATATTTCATTTTATTGTTAGAGTATAAATCATTTATATCTTTTTCATCAAGAAACCTAACAAAACCTGTTTTAGATATAGGACCCTCATAAACCTCTATTAGTTCTCTATTTTTACTATAGTCACCCCAACTATTTTTTCCAAAATGAAGTGAAATAAAAATACCACCTTTTTTTAACTTATTATATATTTTGTTTATTATAGATTTAGATCGTTCATAACTATTGCAAATAATAGATTCAACATCTATTATACAATCAAAATAATTATTTCTAAAACTATCCAGTTTTTCATAGTAATCACCTTCTAATAACATTTCAATTCTATCAGTTAAATTTTCCTGCTTAAATCTTTCTTGGATTTTTTTTATTGCAGATTTTGAAAATTCTATAGCACTTATACTAAATCCTTCTCTAGCAAGATACCATATATTTGCTCCTGCACCTGCACCAACCTCAAGAATTTTTATTTTTGTTCTATCCTCAACATCATAAAAATTTTTTGCTATAACTCTTACTACGTGAAGTGATGGGTATTTTCCCCACTCTCTAGTTGAAAAAATATTTTCCCATATAACTTTATTTTTTTCTTCTAACATTTTGTTAATTTACTTTATATATTGTTTTTTTCTATTCTAAAAGTAAATTTTTTTTACAATTAGTTTTTTTTACAATTTTTAATATTAACTAATCTATAATAGATATTGTAAAAGTTTTTATAATTGATACAATTCATTTATTATCTTTAAACAAAACTTATGATATCAAGAACATTTATAATAGCAGAAGCAGGAGTTAATCATAATGGTAAGATTGAATTAGCTGAAAGATTAATAGATATAGCTAAAGATTGTGGTGCTGATGCTGTAAAATTTCAGACTTTTAAAACAGAGAATGTAGTTTCAAGAAGTTTATCAAAAGCTGATTATCAAATTAGAAATACAAATACAAAAAATGAGACTCAATTTGAAATGTTGAAAAAATTAGAGTTAAGTTATGAGCAATTTAAACACTTATATAAATATTCTAAAAAAAGAAATATAATTTTTTTATCAACACCCTTTGATATAGAATCTTCGAGATATTTAAAAGAACTTGGTATGGAAATTTTTAAAATACCTTCAGGAGAAATAACAAATTATCTATTATTGAAGGAAATAGGTTCATATAATAAAAGGGTTATTTTATCAACTGGAATATCTGATTTAAAAGAAATTAAGAATGCTATTGATGTATTAGTTAGATTTGGTACAAATAAAGAAAATATAAGCATATTACACTGTAATACTGATTATCCAACATCATATCAAGATGTTAATTTAAAAGCAATGATTACAATAAAAAACGAGTTTGGATTAGAAGTAGGCTATTCTGATCATACATTAGGTATAGAAGTATCAATAGCAGCAGTTGCATTGGGAGCTAAAATAATAGAAAAACATTTTACTATTGATAAAAATCTTGATGGGCCAGATCATAAATGTAGTTTGGAACCAGCTGAAATGAAAGAAATGATTAAATGTATAAGAAATATAGAATTAGCATTAGGTAATGGTATAAAAAAAGTATCTGAATCAGCATTAAAAAACTTATATATTGTTAGAAAAAGTATAGTTGCAAAGGCAAAAATAAAGAAAGGTGATGTTTTTACAGAAGAAAATTTAACTGTTAAAAGAGCAGGAAAAGGAATATCTCCAATGGAGTGGGAAAATATTATAGGTAAAATTTCAAACAAAGATTATCAAGAAGATGATTTAATAGAATATGATTAAAAAAATTTGTGTTTTCACTGGAAACAGAGCTGATTACGGAATATTAAAACCTTTGATAAATAAATTAAAATTTGATAAGGATTTTATACTACAACTTGTTATCAGCGGTTCTCATCTTTGTAAGGAATATGGGTTTACCTTTAATGATATAGATATTAGTAATATTGAACATGTAGAAAAAACAGAAATTCAATTATCATCTGATACACCAATAGGAACAATTAAATCTATGGGGTTAGGTTTAATAAGTTTTTCTGAAATAATTTCTAAATTAAAACCTGATTTATGTTTTATACTTGGTGATAGATTTGAAGCATTATCATTTGCAATAGCTTGTTATGTTTGTAATATAGCAATTGCTCATTTACATGGTGGAGAATTAACAGAAGGAGTTTTAGATGATGGATTTAGACATTCTATTACAAAACTAAGCTATCTACATTTTACTTCTACTGAGGAATATAGAAAAAGAGTTATTCAACTTGGTGAAGAACCAGAAAGAGTTTTTAATGTAGGAGCTCTTACAATAGAAAATATAAAAAATACTAAATTTTTGTCAAAAAAAGAATTAGAAAGAAAACTTAATATAAAATTTAAAAAAAATAATTTTGTTATAACGTTTCATCCATCTACATTAGAAAGTAATTATAATGCTAATGATTTTAAAGAACTTATAAGAGTATTAGATGAACTTGATAATTCGTTATTAATATTTACAAAAGCAAATTGTGATCCTGGAGGAAAATTAATTAATAGTATTATTTATGAATTTGTTAGTAAAAATAATGATAAAGCGACACTTTTTGATTCTTTAGGAGATTTTTTATATTTAAATGTGTTAAAATATGTTGATGCAGTAGTAGGTAATTCTTCTAGTGGTATAATAGAAGCCCCATATTTTAAAATTCCAACTATAAATATAGGAGACAGACAAAAAGGTAGAATAAAAGCTGAAAGTATTATAGATTGTAAATCTGATTATAATGATATAAAGAATGCATTTAAATATATTTTATCAAATGATTTAAAGAATAAATTAAGGAATATAAAAAATCCATATGGAGATGGGAATACATCAGATAAAATAATTAAAATAATTAAAAATATTAAAATTGCTTCTTTAAAAAAAAGTTTTTACAATTTAAAATAATGCTATTAGAAGAGTTTTTGATTAATAAAGATAAAACTATTATAGAAGCTATAAGACAGTTAGATTCTGTTACTAAAAAAATATTATTTGTTATAGATGATAACAATAAACTTATAGGTTCTTTAACCGATGGTGATATAAGAAGATTTATACTAAAAAAAGGTAGTTTAGACGGTAAAGTGGATGAAGCTTGCTTTAAAAAAACTTTATTTATTAAAAATAGTTTCTCTGAACAAGATATTCTAAAACTTTTTAATAAAGATATTTTAGCTATACCTGTTATTAATGAAAATAAAGAAATATTAGAGATAATATTTAATGATAAAAATAAAATCTTTAATAAAAACTTAAATGTTCCTTTGGTTATAATGGCTGGTGGAGTTGGTTCAAGATTAGAACCTATTACAAAAATAATACCTAAAGCTTTACTGCCAATTAATGATAAAAGTATAATAGAAATTATTATAGGAAATTTTTTAAAATATGGGGTAAAAGAATATTATATATCTATAAATTATAAATCCTCTTTAATAAAATCATATTTTTCAGAAATAAATTTACCATGTGAAATAAAATATATTGAAGAAAATGAGCCACTTGGAACAATTGGTTGCTTATATATGATAAAAAATAAAATAAAATCTGAGTATTTTATACTAACCAATTGTGATATTATAATAAATTCAGATTATTATGATATTGTTAAATTTCATGTTGATAACAATAATCTTTTAACTGTAGTTGCTTGTATAGAGAGCTACAAAATACCTTATGGTGTATGCAATATAAAAGAAGATGGAGAACTTGTGAATATAGAAGAAAAACCCGAAATAAACTTTTTATTTAATACAGGTATGTATGTTATAAATAATGAAGTATTACAGGAAATACCAGAAAATAAATTTTTTCATATAACAGATTTGATTAATATTTTAAAACTTAAAAATAAAAAAGTATCTATTTACCCAATAAGCAAAAATTCATGGATAGATATAGGAGAATGGAGTAAATACAGTGAAACATTAAATAGATTTAAAATTTAGTGAAAAAATAAAAATTTTTTTTTAAAAGTTTTATTTCAAATATGTTATCATTTACAGATATTAGTTATTTTAAGAGTTCTATTTAAATGAAAGCACTAATAATTGGTTATGGTTCAATAGGTAAAAGACATTTTAATATTCTCAAAAATATTCCTTTAATATCAAAAGTAGATATAATCAGTAATCATTATGATAATTCAATTTGCAAATCAATATACGAATTCAAAGATTTTGATTATTATGATTATTTTATTATAGCATCTAAAACTTATTTACACTATGAACATCTGTGCTATATTGAAAATAACACAAAAAATAAAATTATTTTATGTGAAAAACCATTATTTCATGAAAAGAAAAATTTAACAATAAAAAATAATAATGTATATGTTGGTTATAACTTAAGATATCATTCTTTAATAGAAAAATTAAAGATCTTATTATCAAAAAATCACTTATCTGATATATTATATGTAGATGTATTGTGTGAAAGTTATTTACCAAATTGGAGAAAAAATGTAGATTATAGAGATTCGTATAGTGCTAAAAAAGAAGAAGGTGGAGGAGTATTACTTGATTTAAGTCATGAAATAGATTATATTCAATTTTTATTTGGAAAAATAGTAGAAATAAAATCTTTTCAAAAAAAGTTATCAAATCTTGAAATAAACTCAGATGATTTTTTAATAGCAATAGGAAGAACTATTAAGAATATATATTTTACACTAAGATTAAATTATTTTAGTAAGAAAAATAATAGAAAAATTTCAATCAATACTAATGATAAATACTATGAAATTGACTTGTTTGAAAATAGATGGATAGAAGTAGATTTAGTTAATGAAACAACTAATAAATTGATTCAATTTAATATTGATGAAACATACTATAAAATGCACTATGATGTTTTACAAAATAATGAATATTCTTGTGATTACAATCAAGCTTTAGAAACAATGAGAGTAATAAGTCAAATTCAAGAGGAAAATTTATGAGAGAAGATGTTATATGTACAATATGTGCTAGAGGAGGGAGTAAAGGTGTAAAAAATAAAAATATTAAACTTATAAATAATAAACCTCTTATAGCATATACAATAGAACAAGCTATAGAATCAAAACTTTTTTATAAAGTAGTGGTTAGTTCTGATTCTGATGAAATTATAAATATATCAGTTAAATATGGAGCTGAGGTTTTTTTTAAAAGAGAAGAAAATCTAGCTAATGATGAAGTTGGCAAAATAGAGGTTATAAGAGATGCTTTTTTAAAAAGTGAAAAATACTATAACAAAAAATTTAATTACTTAGTTGATTTAGACGTAACATCTCCTCTAAGAAATGTTGATGATATAATAAATGCATTTAATTTATTTATAGAAAAAGATTATGATAATCTTTTTTCAGTTAATCCTTCAAGAAGAAATCCTTATTTTAATATTGTTGAATTTGATGATAATTATAAAATAAAACTTTGTAAAAGTAGCATGAAAACAATTTTAACAAGACAAAGTGCTCCTAAGTGTTATGATGTTAATGCTTCAATATATATATGGAAAAGAGACGTTATTTTAAATAATAATGATATCTTTTTAGATAAAACTGGTATTTATATTATGCCTTATGAAAGATCTATAGATATTGATGATGAATTTGATTTTGAAATTGTAAGTTATTTAATTAATAAGAAATATGCTAAAAAATAAAGTTATACTCATTATAGGTGGTTCAGGTTTAATAGGTACAAAATTAGTAAAAGCTATTTATGAAAATGGAGCTATCGTTATAGTAGGTGATAAAATAAATAATAATGATAATAATCATGAGTTTTTTTATTTAGACATAACTTCTGAAGATGATATAAATAAATGTATATTATTTATAGAAAATAAATATTCTAAGTTAGATGCTGTTGTTAATCTAGCCTATCCTCGTAATAAAAATCATGGTAATCACTTTTTTGATGTAAGTTATACTGATTTTTGCGAAAATGTTAATCTTCATTTAGGGGGCTATTTTTTAGTTTTAAAATTATTTTCAAAATATTTTTTAAAACAAGGATATGGAAACATAATAAGTTTTTCTTCAATATATGGCTTTTTAACACCAAGATTTGAAATATATCAAGGAACTAATATGACTGTTCCAGTAGAATATTCAGCTTCAAAATCAGCAATAATACATCTAACTAAATATGTTGCAAAATACTTAAAAAATAAAAATATAAGAGTCAATTGTATTAGTCCAGGAGGTATATTGGATAAACAGCCCGAAATTTTTATTGAAAAATATAATAAAAATTGTTTAAATAAAGGAATGCTATACACTGAAGACATTGTTGGAACAGTTCTATTTTTACTTTCAGATAATTCAAAATACATAAATGGTCAAAACATTATTATAGATGATGGATTTAGTTTGTAATCTCGTGGATATAAAAAAACTCTTAGAAAAAAGAATCTTAATTTTAGACGGTGCGATGGGCACCATGATACAAAAATATAATCTTAATGAAAATGACTATAGAGGACATATTTTTAAAAATTTTCATAAAAACTTAAAAGGTAATAATGATTTATTAAGTCTTACTAAGCCTAGTGTAATAAAGGAAATACATGAAAAATATTTAATAGCTGGTGCTGATATTATAGAGACAAATACCTTTAATTCAAACTCAATTTCTCAAGCTGATTATGATTTGCAAGATTATATTTATCAATTAAATTATAATTCAGCAAAAATAGCAAAAGAAATAGCATTGAAATATTCAACTGAAGATAAACCTAGATTTGTAGCAGGTTCAATTGGTCCAACAAATAAAACTTGTTCTCTATCTCCTGATGTAAATAATCCTGATTTTAGAAGTATAACATTTGATGACATAGTTCTTTCTTATAAAGAGCAAGTAAATGCTTTAATTGATGCTGGAGTAGATATTTTACTTATTGAGACTGTATTTGATACTTTAAATGCAAAAGCTGCAATATATGCAATTGAAGAAGTATTTGAAAATAGAAATATTAAATTACCAATAATAGTTTCTGGAACTATAACAGATAATAGTGGTAGAACATTATCAGGTCAAACTATTGAAGCTTTTTATATTTCAATATCTTATTCAAAAAATATACTAGCTATTGGTTTAAATTGTGCATTAGGACCAGAGCAAATGAGACCTTATATAGAAGAATTATCAAACATAGCAGAAAAATATATAATTTGTTATCCTAATGCTGGTTTACCAAATCAATTTGGTAAATATGAACAAACACCTGAAATATTTTCAAAATATTTAGAAGATTTTATTAATAGTGGTTTTGTAAATATAGTTGGTGGTTGTTGTGGAACTACACCTGAACATATAGGCAAAATAAATAAAATAATAGAAAACAAAATACCTAGAAAAATACCAAAACATGAAAGACATTTAAGATTAAGTGGTCTTGAAAGTTTAATTATAAGACCTGAATCTAATTTTATAAATATAGGAGAAAGAACTAATGTAACAGGGTCAAAAAAGTTTTTGAATTTAATAGCAAAAAATAAATTTGAGGAAGCTTTATCTATAGCAAAAGAGCAAATAGAAAATGGAGCCCAAATTATTGATATAAACATGGATGAAGGAATGTTGGATTCAAAATTATGTATGAAAAAATTTTTAAATTTAGTATCAAGTGATCCAGATATTGCAAAAGTTCCTATAATGATAGATTCTTCAAAATGGGAAGTTATAGAAGAAGGTATCAAATGTATTCAAGGAAAAGGTATTGTTAATTCTTTAAGTCTAAAAGATGGTGAAGAAAATTTTATTGAATTAGCTAAAAAAGTTTTGAAATATGGTTTTGCTTTAATAGTTATGGCATTTGATGAAAAAGGACAAGCAGATACATTTGAAAGAAAAATTGAAATATGCAAAAGAGCTTATGATATTTTAATAAATAAAGTAGGTTTTTCACCAGAAGATATTATTTTTGATCCTAATATACTAGCTATTGCTACAGGTATAGAAGAACATAAAAAATATGCTATTGATTTTATAAAAGCTACAAAATGGATAAAAGAAAATTTACCTTATGCAAAAGTTAGTGGAGGGATTAGTAATTTATCATTTTCATTTAGGGGAAATGAAAAAGTGAGAGCTTATATTCATTCAGCATTTTTATATCATGCAATACAAGCAGGGCTTGACATGGGAATAGTTAATCCTTCTCAATTAGTAGTTTATGATAAATTAGATAAGGATTTATTAGAACTTGTTGAAAATGTCATTTTTGATAAAACTGAAGATTCAACAGAAAGATTAATAAATTATGCTGATACTATAAAAAATCAAAAGTTAGATGTAAAAGAAGATAATAATTCATGGAGAAATAATGTAGTTGAAGAAAGATTAAAATATTCATTAGTAAGAGGGATAATTGATTTTATAGAACAAGATATTGAAGAAGCTAGATTAAAATATAAAAATCCATTAGAAATAATAGAAAAACCATTAATGGAAGGTATGAATATAGTTGGAGATTTATTTGGTTCAGGTAAGATGTTTTTACCACAAGTTGTCAAAAGTGCTAGAGTTATGAAAAAAGCAGTATCTTATCTTATTCCATTTATAGAAGAAGAAAAATTAAAAAATAATGATAATTCAAAAAAAGGAAAAATTTTACTTGCAACAGTGAAAGGAGATGTACATGATATAGGAAAAAATATAGTTAGTGTAGTTTTGTCTTGTAATAATTATGAAGTAATAGATTTGGGAGTTATGGTACCTTGTGAAAAAATTCTTGAAGTAGCGAAAAAAGAAAATGTTGATATTATAGGATTGAGCGGTTTAATAACTCCTTCTCTCGATGAAATGATACATGTAGCAAAAGAAATGAAAAGATTGAATTTTAAAATTCCATTGTTAATAGGAGGTGCTACAACATCAAAAATACATACAGCCATTAAAATAAGACCTTGTTATGATTATGGAGTAGTTCATGTTTTAGATGCTTCAAGAAGTGTTAATGTTGTTAATTCTCTTTTAAATGATAAAGATAATTTTTTGAATAAATTAGACGAAGAATATAGTAAGCTAATAGAAAATTACGAAAAAAGAAACTTAGAATTAGAATATATAACTATAGAAGAAGCAAGAAAAAATAAACTTGAATTAGATTTTAGTAATATAAAAAAACCTAAAAATCTAGGTATAAAAGTTTTTGATGATATAACAATAAATGATTTAAAAGATTATATAGATTGGACACCATTTTTTCATACTTGGAGCTTAAAAGGTAAATATCCAGAAATATTTGAAAATAAAAGATATGGTAAAGAAGCTAAAAAACTTTTTAATGATGCAATTTTGTTATTAGAAAAATTAGAAAAAAATAATTTAATTAAATTAAAAGGTGTTTGTGGTATTTTTAAAGCTAATTCAATTGGTGATGATATAGAAGTTTATGATGAAAATAATAAACTTTTAGGAATTATTTATAATTTAAGACAACAATTTAAAAAAAGAAATAATTCAAAAAATTTGTGCTTATCTGATTTTATAGCACCTAAAAGTTTAAAAATTCAAGATTATATAGGTGCTTTTGCAGTAACTAGTGGAAATATAGATAATTTATTGGAAGAATACAAAAAAAATAATGATGAATATAGTTCTATACTTTTAAAATCTTTGGCTGATAGGTTAGCTGAAGCTTTTGCAGAATATCTACACGAGTATGTAAGAGTGATTTTTTGGGGATATTCAGATGAAAATTTATCAAAAGAAGATTTAATAAAAGAAAAATATAAAGGTATAAGACCAGCTCCAGGTTACCCATCATGTCCTGACCATAATCAAAAAATACTTTTATTTAATTTATTAAATGTAGAAAAAAATATTGGTATAAAATTAACTGAATCTTTAGCAATGAGTCCTCCTTCATCCGTTTGTGGTTGGTATTTTGCAAATGAAAACTCACACTATTTTACATTAGGAAAAATTTGTGAAGATCAAATAAAAGATTATTCTAATAGAAGTGGAATAGATATAAATAAGATAGAAAAGTTTATTTATTATTAAAATTCTAGAATGAAAAAAATTATTGTCACACATAAAAATACAGATTTTGACGCTTTAGGGTCATTAGTTGCAGCTAAATTATTATATCCTGAATTTGTACCAGTACTAGGACATATACACACTAAAAGAGTAGAAGAGTTTATAAGAATACATAAAGATTTTTTAAACTTTACTTCAACTAAACTTATAGATTGGAACAATGTTGAAGAAGTTATAATGGTTGATTTTCAAGAAATACAAAGAAGTGAAGACTTAGATAATATTAAAAATAAAGATAAAGTAAAATGGTTTATTTATGATCATCACCCAGAACAAAATATGGAAGTTAAAGCAGAAATTCAAGATATCAGAGAAATAGGAGCTACAAGTACAATATTATGTGATTATTTAGTAAAAAATAATATTACTCCTGATTTTTTAACTTCCACAATAATTGCTTTAGGAATATATGCCGATACAGGTAAATTTACTTATCCTAATACAAAACCTAAAGATTTAGAAATGGCATCTTGGTTGTTAAAAAATGGAGCTGATTTAAATATTATTTCAGAATACACAACTTTGACATTAGAAGAAAATCATATTGATTTATCTAATAGTCTAATGTCAAATTCAGAAATACTAAATTGTGGTAATATAAAAGTTTTATTTTCATACTATACACTTGAAGACTATGTTCATGATTTATCTTTAATATCTCACAAATTATTAGAATACTACTCTACTGATGCAATAATATTAATAGTTCAAATGCAAAAATGGATATATATAATTGCAAAAAGTAATTTATCAAATTTTAATTTAATAGAAATATTAAAAGAATATAACCCAAAAGGACACTATCAAGCAGTTTTTTGTAAAATAAGTAATATTGATATAAATGACATTATTTTTAAAGTAAAAAATAAATTAATATCTTATAAGCTTTCAAAAATATATGCAAAAGATATTATGTCTTCACCAGTTAGAACAATTAATAAAAGATTAGAAATAAATAAAGCAAATGATTTGTTATTAAGATATGGACATAATGGTTTCATTGTTATTGATGATAATAAAAAAGTTGTAGGTATTATTTCAAGAAGAGATATAGATAAAGCGTTACATCATAATATGGGAAACTCACTTGTAAAAGATTTTATGACAACAAATATTATTAGCATAGATGAAAATACTGAATTCACGGAAATTGAAAAATTAATGATAAAGAAAAATATAGGAAGATTTCCAGTTTTAAAAGAAGGTAATTTAATAGGTATAGTGACAAGAACAGATATTTTAAAAACTTTGTATAGTAAAGAAATTAAATCAAATACTTATTCTAAATCTGAAATATTTTCAGATATAAATTTAAAGGAGAAAATGAAATCATTCTTTACCAAAGAACAATTTAATTTTTTAGATTTTATAAGTAATGAAGCTGATAAATTAGGGTACAAAATTTTTTTTAGTCGGTGGAGGTGTAAGAGATTTAATATTGGAAAATAAAGATGATATTGATATTGATATAGTTGTAGAATTAAATCAAGATAAAAACGCTATAACTTTTGCAAAACATTTGTCCGATATACTAAATTGTAAGTTAATAACACATGAAAAATATGGAACTGCAAAACTAAAACTACCATTTGGAAATATTGATATTGCTACTTCAAGAATAGAATTTTATGAATTTTCAGCATCAAGTCCAAAAGTAGATTTTAGCACAATAAAACAAGATTTATATAGAAGAGACTTTACTATCAATGCTCTAGCTATTAGTTTAAACTCAAATAATTTTGGTCAAATATTAGATTTTTTTAATGGTTATGATGATATACAAAATAAAAAAATAAGAATATTACATAATTTTAGCTTTGTAGATGATCCAAATAGAATATTTAGAGCAGTTAGATTTTCAAGAAAATTAAATTTTGAAATTGAAGAAGAAACTAAAAAAATAGCTATAAATACAATGAATTTAGGCAGATTTGATTGTTTTATAAATGATAGAATTAAAAATGAACTCAAATTAATTTTGAGTAATAAGTATGACCCTATTTCTAATATTAAAACTACTTAGTGAGTTAAATTCTTTAAGATTTTTTTCTAATGATGTTAAATACAAAAATATAGAAAGAAAAATTAAAAGAGCTTATAGATATATAAATTTATTTAAAGAATTTAACAATGATATAGAACTTAAAGAATGGATCATATACTTGATGATAATTTTTGATGAAATAAAAAATAATAATGAATATGAAAGAATAATTAATTTATTTAGATTCCAAAAAGAAGAAGAAAAAGCTATTAGAGATATAAAAAAAATAGATTTTTCTGTAAATTGGAAAGACTTTTCTGATTCTGATATATACTTTTTTTGGAAAAAATTTTCAATAGAAGTATTAATTTACTCATTAGCTACAAATGAAAATAATAGGCTACTATTAAAATCAATTTTTAAGTATTGGTTTAAATTAAGAAATATAAAAATTTTCATAAATGGAGATTTTTTTAAAAATCAATGGTTTAAATGATGGAAAAAAAATAGGATATATTTTAGAAAGTATTTTACTTGCAAAATTAAATAGTAAAATAAGTACTTTGGAAGAAGAAAAGGATTTAGCAATTAAACTTATTAGAAATTATTAATAATTTTTTTATTAATTATTTTTTTTATTTAAAAAATTTGTTAATGGTATTTAAATATTTAAGTCAATAGTTTATTATATAAGTATAACATTTTTATTAGGTAGGTTTATGACTATATCATTATTTGCTACTAAATCTATGCAAGCTATAGATGATTGGCTAAAAGTATGCCAAGGCAATCTTACAGGTTCTACAAGAACTGCTTTCAAAGAAAGTATAATAATGTATTTAGGTGGTATTGTTGATATAGATAAAGTTCCAACTAATAAAGCTTATGGCAAGATGATGGCTGAACAAGCTCTTAGCACTGGATATACTAGACTTGACTGGAGGCAAGGTGAAATTGTTTCTTCAACTCAAAATACACATTTTGCTATACAAGGAGAGGGTTTTTTCTTGGTTGTTGATCCAAAAATTAGAATTGATTTAAATAACCCAGTACATTCTAATCCGATGCCTACAACAGGAGTTTATCTTACAAGAGATGGTGAATTTAGTTGGAGAATAGGAAGTGAGATAAATCCTAACTTAAATCAAAATGAGCTTTATTTAGTTACAAAAGAAGGGCTACTTGTTCTAGGTGACATACAAATAGAGGGTACTCCTAATTCAAGTGGAAATTCAAATAATAGATATTTTCCTATTATGAAAACTGTATTTGATATAGAAACACCTAGTCCTATTTTCCCTTTTATGCCTTATAGAGTTAGACCATCTATAGTTCAGCCTACAAGAGAAACAAATAATGCAGCTGCTCCAACTACTGCTTTTGATTATGACTTGTTAAGATTTTCAAAATATGGTTCAACTGTTTTTTCTACTGAAGGTGTTCTTTCTGTAAAAAACTATAGTAAATGGAACAGCTGGGGTACTTGAAAGTAGAGATTTAGGGGGACCAAATTTTAGATCAAAACTAGTTGAAAAAGCATTAGAAGCAAGTAATACCGATACTGCTGCTAATGTAACTGAAATGGCAATATTAGGTAAAGTCTATAATGGTTTTGTTCAGCTAATAAAAGTTTATAATGGTGCAATGGATGAAATATTACAATTTATCAGATAAGTTCAGCTTTATATTTGATTTTTTTTTCATAAGGTATATCTAACATAAAACTTATAACCTTAGCTTGCTCTATGTCTTCTAAATCTAAATTTTTTAATAATAATAAAGTTTCTTGTTTTTTGTTATTATTTTCTTCTACTTCTTTAACTATATTTATAGAAAAACGTCCGTCTTCCCTTATTGATGTAACTTGTTTTTCAACTTGTATAAATGAAAAATCATTTTTATCGTATTCATAAGATTTAAATTTCCACTTACCCATGTAGTATTTATTTATTGTAAAAGTTTTTTGCTTTTTATCTATTATTATCATAAAATTATCTTCTAAGGTCTGTAAAGTGGCTAATCCACTGAAAAATATTATTAAAAATATTAAAGTATACATTTTAAATAAAATTAAAATTATAAAAATAATACTAATAAGTATTAATGTATCTTTTGTCATTAAATCTTTATATGGTTTTTCTTTATATATTATATAAAGATTATTTGTTTCATTAGTAAATATTTTCATAAATTTATTATATAATAGCAAAAATAAAAATAATAAGTAGTAGTGACACTGGGCTAATGTTATTTTTTGATAAGCTCAAAATCCTTTAATAGTAAGAATTTTAAATATTTATATTAAAATATACTTTAAATTTAGTATTTATAAGTTTTTTAAGGTAATTTTTTCTATAACTCAATTCCAGTGCTTTATTTATTTATATTTCAATACGAAGATTTTTCATTCTTTATTACTGTTCACTATGTATAACATTATTTTTATTATGAAAAAATAATTAACTAAACAATATTTATGGTAAAATTCTTTATGTATTTTTGAGGAAAGTGCTATGAGATTATTTATTGATTCTTCTGATATTAATGAAATTAAAGATGTTGACGGCTGGGGGATAATATCTGGTGTTAATGTTAGTAATGATATTTTACTAGATGATAATTTAAAATCTTTTGTTTTGCAAGTTTGTAGAATAATAGATGGATATGTAAATGTTGAAATCAATGGTAAGTAGTACTGAGGAAATAATTAAAAGAGGGTAGAGAAATTGCTTCTTGGCACCCTTCTATAGTAGTTAAAATGCCCATAAGCGAACAGGCAATAAAGGCTACAAAAATTCTATCTAGTGATGGGATAAAAACGAATATATCACTTAGTTTTTAATAGTAATCAAGCGTTACTTGCTGCTCTAGCTGGTGCTTCTTACGTAAGTCCTTTTATGGGTATGGATGACAGTATTTTAAATAGTGAGTCTTTGATATCTGAAATAAAAACTATTTATGATTATTATATTTTTGATACTCAAATTGTTGCTTCTGGAATAAATACAACTAAGACAGGTTACTTATGCTGCTAAAAACGGCTCTGATGTTGCTTGTGTTCCTTATAAAATATTAAAACAAATGTTCAAGCACCCATTTCACAGAAATATCTTTAAATAACTTATACTCTAAAAAGCGATTATAAAATTCCTCAGAATGTATAAGAAAATCATCTAGATTCTCTTTGATAACTTTATTGCTTATAAACAATTCCTGTGAGGAAGTTCTATCAAATTTTTTTGATAGTGAAAATCTAAAAAAATTGAGAATTGAAAATACAAATTTAAGAATACAAATAGATAAATTACAAAGAAAAATAAAAGAGAATGAAGAAAAAATTCTTGTCAAAGATTTAGTAATATCTCTTTATGATATAAGACATGCTGTTGAAAAATATTCTGTAAATAATAGAGGTGAATATCCAGTAGCTGAAAATTTGAAGGATTTATTATCTATAGTAAAACCTTATTTACCAAAAGATTTTACAATGGATTCAACTTACATAGAAACTATAAAATCAAGTCCTAAAGGATATATATTTATTGCTAATTATAAAGATCAAAAAATAGTTGTTAGTAATTTAATATAAACATAATGAGAAGAAATAAAAGGGAAAAACTATATTTTGAAGTAATTCCCTTAATAGATATAATGATGGTTTTAGTATTATTTTTTTCTGTTGCTTCTTTTATTCCTTATTCTAAAAATTTAATAAAAGCACACTTACCTAAATCAGAAAATAATAACAAAGCTGAAAATAATGTTTCATTTATAGTATCAATAGATAAAAATAAAGTAATTAAATTTAATAATAAAATTGTTTCAATTAATGAATTAAAAGATATACTTAAAAGTAAAGAATATATTGATAAGACAATATTGTTAGCAGCAGATAAAGAATTGCAATATCAAGATATTATAAAATTTTTAGACATTTTAAAGCAAACTGGAAATGAAAAAGTAGGGCTTCTTACGGAGTAAATTATGATAGAAGAACTTAAAGAAGCAAAATGGTGGGAATACGACAATAAAGGTCGTATTTTATGTACTTTATGTCCTAGATTTTGTCATATGGCAGATGGACAAGCTGGTTTTTGTTTTATTAGAAAAAATATTGGTGGAAAGCTTTATTCTCTTGGATATGGTACATCAACAGGATTTGCTATTGATCCTATTGAAAAAAAGCCTTTAAATCATTTTTTACCAGGAACAGGAATATTAAGTTTTGGAACAGCAGGTTGTAATTTAGGATGTCAATTTTGTCAAAATTGGCATATAAGTAAAGCTAAAATACAGGATAAACAAAGCTTAAGAGCTATGCCAGAACAAATTATCGAGTTAACAAAAAAATATAATTGTCCTAGTATTGCAATAACATATAATGATCCTACAATAATAGGTGAGTTTGCTATTGACATAGGTAAGTTATGCAAAGAAGAAAATATATATTTAGTTTTAGTTACAGCAGGTTATATAACTCCTCAAGCTAGAAAAGAAGTTTATAAAAATGTTAGTGCTGTTAATATAGATTTAAAAGGATTCACAGAAAAATTTTATTCAAAAATAACATTAAGTCATTTAGAACCTGTTCTTGATACTATAAAATGGGTAAAAAAAGAAACTAATATTTGGATGGAATTAACTAATTTAAAAATACCAGATGAAAACGATTCTGAAGAAGAAACTAAACAAATGTGTGATTGGATTTTGAATAATTTGGGCGATAATGTACCACTTCATTTTACAGCTTTTCATCCTGATTTCAAAATGACTAATAAAAAAAGAACCCCACCAGAAACATTAACTAAAGCTAGAGAAATTGCTATAAATATGGGTATAAAATATTGTTATGTTGGTAATGTTCATGATATATCAGGACAAACAACATATTGTCCTTCATGTAAAACTGCTGTTATTGTAAGAGATTGGCATAGAGTATTAATGTATAATTTATCAGGCAATCTTTGTAAAAATTGCGGTAGTAAAGTTGATGGTATATTTTTCACTCATTTAATTTAATCTACACTTAAAATTTAAATTCTAATCATTATGTTGTTTAGTACTATTTTAATTGAATTAGCTTTTAATTTATTTTAAAAAAAATATAATTATGCTATTATTATAAAGATTATTTTTATTGATACAATAATTTATTGTATTTTTCTTTGGATTTTTTGATGGATGAAATTATTTCAATAAATAACGGTACCAATGACATTGTATATCAATTATTACCAAAAATTCCGGAAGGTAAAGGCACTTTAATTATAAATTTAGTATTGGAAAAACTCTGTAATAGATTTGTCAATTTTCTTAATAGAAATAACATTGAATATGAATTGGTAGAAACAACAGTAAAAATCAATAATATTGTTATTGAAGATTTTATCATAAAACTTATAGATGAAAATTTTATTTTTAATGATTTAGAAATGGATGCTATAAACGTTTTATTTTTGCAAAAATCTGAAAATCTAGATTTTAAAACTTTTTCTAAAATTCAACCTCTTTCAAAGATGTATAGATTAATTAAAGGAAAAGATTTAATATATATTCTTAATAATAAAAGATTAAAAACTTATTTTCAGCCTATAATTGATGTAAGAAAAAATGAAATATACGCTTATGAATGCTTATCACGAGGTATAAAAGAAGATGGAAGTATTATGGGTTCACATCTTATTTTCAGAACAGCATTTAAAAATGATTTATTATATTACTTAGATAGGGAAGCAAGGGAAACAGCTTTAATGAGCTCATTAAAAAATAATATAAAGAAAAAAATATTTATAAATTTTGTTCCATCAGCTATATATAATCCTAAAACATCTTTAAAAGATACTTTAGAATGGGCTAAGAGATTAGGACATAAGCCAGATAATATTGTTTTTGAAATAATAGAAACAGAAGATATAGATGATGCTAGATATCTAAAAAAATTATTAAATGAATATAGAAAACAAGGTTTTCAAATAGCACTTGATGATATAGGTAGTGGCTATTCATCTTTAAGCATACTGGCAGAAATAAAACCTGATTATATTAAAGTTGATATGGGAATAGTAAGAAACATAAATAAGGATAAATTTAAACAATCAATATTTAAAGGATTATCACTTATTTGTAAGGAAAATAATATAAAAGTTTTAGCTGAAGGTGTAGAAACAAAAGAAGAATTAGATTTCTGTATAAATAATGGAGCTGATTATGTACAAGGATTTTACTATGCTAAACCAAGTATTATACCTCTAGAAAAGATTTAATATGAAAAGTTTATTATTTGATTCTCATGCACATATTAATTTGTCTCATTATGATGAAGATAGAGAGAAATTAATAGAAAATATTTTTAATTCAGGGTTAGAACATATAGTTATACCGGGAATAGATTATGAAACTATTTATTCAGCATTAGATTTATCAAAAAAATATAAAAATAAAATATTTTGTGCAATAGGTTTTCATCCTACAGATATTCATAAATGGGAAATAGATACATATAAAAAACTAAAGAAAATATATTTTGAAAATAAAGATTATATTGTAGCAATTGGTGAAACTGGTCTTGATTACTATTGGGATAAAACTCCTAAAGATTTACAAAAAGAAATTTTTATTGAGCATATAAAACTAGCTAGTGAATTAGATTTACCTTTGATAATACATACAAGAGATTCTTTAGATGATACTCTAAATATTATAGAAAATAATAAATTTAAAAATACTAGAGGTGTTTTTCATTGTTTTTCAGGGGATAAAGATTTTGCTTTAAAATGTATTAAAAATAATTTTTATATATCATTTGCTGGAAATATAACATTCAAAAGTGCTAATAATTTAAGAGATGTTGCTAAATATATAAATTTAGAAAATATTTTGATAGAAACAGATTCACCATTTCTTACTCCTGTTCCTTTTAGGGGTAAAAGAAATGATCCATCTAAAGTTTTTTATGTAGCAAAAACTATTTCAGATATAAAAAATATTGATATAGAAGAGGTTATACAAGTTACTAATAAAAATGCTAAAAATCTTTTTTCAATATCTAAATTTATATAAAAATGTTTGATTTTAAAGAGATAAATAAAAGCGAAGAAATAATAAATAAAAAATTAAAGAAAAAAAAATCCAAGGCAGATGAAATATATAAAGAAGCACTAAAAAGAATTGATGTTTTCAAAAATGAAAGAAATGAAGATGATTTAAAAATAGCAGCAAAATTATTTTTTGAAGTTATTAAAATAGATAGAAAAAAGATAGAAGCTTATGTTTGGTTATCATATATTTTCTATATAACTGATAAAGATAAATTATGTATTAAGTATCTAAAGTTAGCTGAAGAATTAGACAAAAATCATGATAAACTAAAAGAACTAAAGTTACTAATATCAGGTAGCAATTCAGAAGAAACTGAAGAAATTGAAAATGAAACTAAATATTCGTTTTCATATAATTTCTTTGGACTGGAAAATGAAAGTTTATTAAAAAAATTAAAAATATTGTTTAATCTTTATAAAGATAAAATACATTTTAGTATTAAAGTTAAAAATAAAAATTTATTTAAACAAGGAGTAAGTGATGAATAATTTAATTAAATTAGAAATTAAAGAAAATATTGGTATTATTAAACTTAATAATCCTCCGGTTAATGTTTTGAATAAAGAGTTATTAAATGAATTAGAGCAAACATTAGGAAATATTGAAATAAATAAAGATATAAAAGTTTTAGTAATAACAGGAGAAGGAAAAGCTTTTTGTGCAGGAGCAGATATAAAGTCTATGCCTGATTTAAAATATGAGAGTGGTAAAGAATTAGCAACTAAAGGACAATCTATTTTCAATAAATTAGAAAATTTAGATAAAGTTTCTATATGTGCAGTAAATGGTGTTGCATTTGGGGGGGGGATTAGAACTAGTATTATCTACTGATATAAGAATATTTGCTGATAATATAAAAGTAGGATTACCAGAAATAAATCTTGGTATCATGCCAGGTTATGGTGGAACTCAAAGATTAAGTAGATTAGTTGGTAAAGCAAAAGCTAAGGAAATTATATTAACAGGAGAAGCAATAACAGCTCAAGAAGCTTATAATATAGGACTGTGTAATAAGATTGTTTCTCAAGATGATTTATTAAATGAAGCATTTATATTAGCTTCAAAAATAGCAAGTAAAGGACAAATTGCAGTTAAAAATATAAAAAAGACTATAGATGAAGGACTAGAAAAAACTTTAAAAGAAGGATTAGAGTTAGAAGCTCATAATTTTGGTCTTTTATGTGAGACAGAAGATAAAAATGAAGGAGTTTCAGCATTTATAGAGAAAAGAAAGCCAAATTTTAAAAATTGTTAATTTTAACTATAAAAAAGGAGAAAATTATATGAATTTACAAGAACAATTTGAAGATGCAGTAAAAAGAGCAAAAAATTTACCAAATCAATCTAATAATACTTTATTAGAAATATATTCTCTCTATAAACAAGCAACTGAAGGTGATGTTAAAGGTGAAAGACCTAGTATGTTTGATTTTAAAGGTGTTGCAAAATATGATGCATGGTTATCTAAAAAAGGTATGAGTAAAGAAGAAGCAATGCAAAAATATATAGATTTAATTTCAAAACTAGAAAGTAATTAATATTAATGAATGATATATTAAAAGAATTTCAAAAAAAATATAAATTTAAACTTGATAAATTTCAAATTGATGCAATAAATTCATTATTAGAAGGAAATTCTGTACTAGTAACAGCTCCAACAGGTTCAGGAAAAACTTTAATAGCAGAATTTGCTGTTTTTGATGCTTTAGATAGAAACTTAAAAGTTATTTATACAACACCACTTAAAGCTTTAAGTAATCAAAAATACTATGATTTTTGTCAAGAACATGGATATTCTAATGTTGGACTTTTAACAGGTGATATTTCAATAAATCCAAATGCACCTATAATTGTTATGACTACTGAAATACTTAGAAATATTTTATATCAAGATATTAGACGATTAGATAGTGTTATGTATGTAGTTTTAGATGAATGTCATTATATGAATGACAAAGATAGAGGCACAGTTTGGGAAGAGGTTATAATTCATTGTCCTAAACACATATTATTTGTAGCTCTATCAGCTACTATTTCAAACTCACAAGAAGTTGCAAAATGGATAAGATCTATACATAATAATGTTATTGTAATTAATCATGATGAAAGACCAGTTCCAATAAAATATCTATACTTCAAAGATAACAAAATATTTAATATTTTCGAAAACAATAAGGTAAATAAGTCATTATTTAAAGAGTTAAAAAATAATAAGTTAAAAAAAGAAAATCCTGTAACTGTTATAAATAAATTAAGAGATAAACATTTGTTGCCAGCAATATTTTTTGTTTTCAGTAGAAAAGGTTGTGATAATAGATTAGAATTTTGTATGTCTCATAATTTAGATTTAACGAATCATGAGGAAAAAAATGTAATAAAAAGCTATATTGAAAAAATAGTAAATGATAATCCTGAAATATTTCATACAAGTAAATCAAGTAAAAATATTCTAAAAGCATTAATTTATGGAATTGCAACACATCATGCAGGACTTATACCAATAATAAAACATACTGTTGAACAGTTATTTCAAAAAAATCTTATTAAAGTAATATTTGCTACAGAAACTTTAGCAGCTGGAATTAATATGCCTGCAAGAACAACAGTCATAACAAGTTTATCTAAAAGAACAGAATCAAAACATGAAATTTTATCTGTAAATTCATTCACTCAAATGACAGGTAGAGCAGGTAGAAGAGGTATGGACAAGATAGGTTATTGCTTAATAATAGATGATAACTCTGTTCCATTTTCAGAAGCATATAGGTTAATAACAAGTCCTCCTGATATGATAAAAAGTAATTTTACTTTATCATATAATATGATTTGTAATCTTATAAAAAATTTCTCACAACAAGTAATTATAAAATTATTACAAAAAAGTTTTGGACAATACATTAATAATCATGAAATCATAGATATGAAAATTGACTTAGAAAATCAAAAAAGTAAGTTAAATAAAAATTTCAGTCCTTGTAAATATACTGATAATAATATATTAGAGGAAATGCCTCTTTTAGAATATAATTTATTGCAGAAAAAAATTAAAGAACAAGAATACAAAATAAATTGTTTAATAAAAAATTTAAAAGAAGAAAAAATAAAAAAAATAAATAACTTTATTTTTACTAGTAAAAGAGGTTCTATACTAGCATTTAGGTTAAGAGATAAAGAATATCCAAAATTAGGCTGTATAGTAGAAGCTTATAAAGATAAAGTTAAAGGAAAGACAAAATCATTCGCTATCATTCTTACTAATAAAGGTTTATGTAAAATTAGTTCTGACAAAATTATAGAAACTTTTGATGAATATAAGTTAATAAAAAAAAATGAAGAAGCAATTAATAAAACCATAATAGCCAAAGAAGAAACTTTTGTAAAAGATGAGTTTAATAAAAATATTTTTTCTGAAAAAGAAGAGAAAAAATTTATATCAAAAATAAAAGAAGATTATCAAAATGTTATTGATAAAGAATTTAAAATATTAGATAACTTAAAAGATAAATTAGAAAATCATAAATGTCGGAATTGCTCAATTTTAAAAGAACACTTGAAAGAATATAATAAAGTTAAAGATATAAATATAAGAATAAATGCTTTGAAAGATAAAATAGATTATTATTCAAATATGTATTTATTAGAGTATAAAAAACTATTAAATGTATTATTAAGATTAGAATATGTAAATATAAAAAATAATGATGAATATCTATTAACCACAAAAGGTGAAATATTATCTTATATAAGGTCAGAAAATGATTTAGCAATAGCTGAAGTTTTAAATAATGGAATATTTGATGATTTAAACTCTGATGAAATAGCATCTATACTTTCACTTTTTTTATATGAACCTAGAAAAGAAATGCGAAATCCAATAAAAACTTTATCTAATAAATTAAGAAATAAAGTTTCAGAAATATTAGAAATAATTCATAAAATAAATTTATTTCAATATAACGAAAATATAAAAAAGATTATAAACATAGAAAAAGGTATAATGGACATTGTTTTACTATGGTGTAATGGCTCTGAATGGAGTAAACTTTTTAACAAAAATGAATTAGATGAAGGAGATATAATAAGAACTTTTAGAAGAATAATAGATATTTTACATCAATTAAAAAATATTCCATTTATAAGTTTAGAATTAACAAATAAATTTGAAAAAGCAATAAATTTACTTGATAGAGATTTAGTTTCTTTAAGTTTAGAAAACACTATTTTAGATGAAAGCAGTTTTGAAAAAGATCATTTAGAAGCTGTATGAGAACTCTAATTTTTATTATTATTTTTATTATTTTTACAAGTAAATCTTACTCTCAAGAGACCAAAAATTTACCTCCTAATCCTATTAACATTCTAGAAAAAAATAACAATTTTAATAATAGTTCTTGGGTTAAACCTGCTGAAGGAAAAATACCTAATCCTTTTGGTAATAATTATAATTTTTATGGATATTATAGAGCTGGACATACTGGTATAGATATAGAAAATAAAATTGGAACAGAAATATATAGTGTTGATGATGGTATTGTTAAATTAGTAAAAAGCAAACCTAATATGAGATACGGATATTATGTTGTAATAGAACATAAAAAAGACTTATATACATTGTATGGCCATTTATCAAAATTTTTTGTTAAAGAAGGTGATAAAGTAAAAAAAGGACAAAAAATTGCATTAATGGGAGAATCAGGACTTGCTAGCTTTCCACATTTGCATTTTGAAGTTTTAAATAAATTTCCTATTAATGATGGTGCTTGGGGGTACAATTTTATCTGTAAAAAAAGAACAGATAATGAGATTAAAATATTTAAAAATAAAAAAGATATTCCTGAATCAGACTTTTTATCAGAAGATGAAATAAATGATAAGTATGGATTTTTAAATAAAAATGAAAAAAAAATTTCATATATTTATAGAATGATTAAAAATAGATGCTTACCAAAAAAAATTATAGAAATAACTTATTACAATCCAGAATTATTTTTACCAAGTTATGAAAAAAGTAAATTAAAATCCTTTACTTATAAATCTAAAATAAATACATTACCAATAAATAGAGTTAAGAAAAATGCTGAAAATAAAGAAAATAATAGAACAGAAAAAGATAAAAATAATATAATTCCATAAACAAATTTTTAGTAATGAAAAATTTGTAATACCAATTTTTATAATAAATAGTACATAATTAATAGTTAAAATTGTATAAGAAATTAAAAAAAAATATAAGTTTTTAATAAATTACTTGACATATAAGAATTTCAGTATAATTGTACAAAATTGTAACTATAAAAAACATTAACTTTTAATGTACTATCAATTTAATAAATTGGTATAAGATATTATTTTTTATTAAAAAAGTAAAAAATAAATTTGATTTATAGAAAAAGTATTATACACTTTATAAAAAAATTATTTATGAAAAATAAAAAATGGCTGATAAAGAAGAAAAATTAATTATACCTGAAATAGCAAAAAGTCTTAATAATGTTAAATCTAGTGATATAATAAGCTATTTACAAAGTCAAGGATATGATATAAAAGAAAAAGCTTATTCAACAAAAATATCTAAGAATAGTATATGGTATAAAAAAATAATGGAACACTTTTCTTCTAAAAATGATAAAGAAAGAAATATTAGTTCTAAAAAAAATCACTCATTAAAAAATCAAAGAAAAGTAGAAAGTGAAATAAATAAAGAAGATTCTACTAGTAATATTTTGTTAAAAAATGAAGAATTTCAAAAAAACGATTTTGTAGAAGATAAAAGTATTATAGAAAATGATATTACTTTAGAAAATAAAGAAAAAGATAATACAATTATTAATTTTAAAGAAAAAATAAAAAATTCTTTAAAATTACTGAAGGAAGAATTTTCTAATAAATTAAATTTAAGAGAAAGATTAAATATAATAAAAGAAAAGTCTAAATTAAATAATTTGATCAATAAAAATAAAGAAATAAAAGATTTATTATCTTCCTTATATAAAGATGATAATAAAAATATAATTAAGGAAAAAAATAAAATTAAAGTTTTAATTACTGAACAAAAGTTTATTAAAAAAGATAAGGAAGAAAAAAAAGAATCTACAACTCAACTTGATCCTTCAAAAAATAAAAAAGTTGCAACTAAAAAAAGTGGTAAAGATAAAGATTTTAAGAAAAAACAATTAGAAGAAGAAGAAAAATTATTAGCAAAAGCTAATATTAATAAGAAAAAAAAGAAAGAAAATAAGAAAATTGAAAATGAGAATCAAGAACCTTTAAGTATGGAAGTTAAAATATATGATGGTATGAATGTTAAGGAAATAGCGGAAAAAATAAGAGTTTCAGAAGCAGAAATTATAAAAAAATTATTTATGCAAGGAAAAATGGTAACAGTAAATCAGTCTTTAGATAAAGAGACAATAATAAAAATAATTTCAGATTATGGATTTAGTATAAAAGAAGAGGAAGAATCTAAAGAAGATGAGTTATTAGAGTTAAAAGTAGAAGAAATTTCTCAAGATGAATCTTTATTAGAAGTAAGACCACCTGTTGTAACAATTATGGGACATGTTGATCATGGTAAAACATCATTACTAGATTGTATAAGAAAAAGTAATGTTGCTGAAAAAGAGGCGGGAGGTATAACTCAACATATAGGAGCTTATCAAGTATCAGTAAATGACAGATTAATAACATTTTTAGACACTCCTGGTCATGAGGCATTTACAGCATTGAGAGCAAGAGGTGCAAGAGCAACAGATATAGCTGTATTAGTTGTAGCTGCTGATGACGGTGTTATGCCTCAAACAATAGAAGCAATAAATCATGCTAAAGCTGCCTCAGTTCCTATTATTGTAGCTATAAATAAAATAGATAAAGCTGATGCAAATCCCGATAAAATTAAACAACAATTATCTGACTATAACTTAATACCTGAAGAATGGGGAGGAAACACTGTAATGGTTCCTGTATCAGCAAAAAATAAAATAGGTATAAATGATTTACTTGAAATGATACTACTAACTGCTGATTTACAAGAATTTAAAGCTAATCCAAATAAAATGTCACAGGGAGTAATAATTGAATCAAAGTTAGACAAAGGAAAAGGTCCTGTTGCAACAGTATTAGTCCAAGCAGGAACATTAAAAATTGGTGATAATTTTGTTGTTGGTTCTGTTTACGGAAAAGTAAGAGCAATGTTTAATTATTTAGGAAAACCAATAAAAGAAGCTAAACCTTCAACACCTGTTCAAGTTATAGGCTTTTCATCTGTTCCAGTAGCAGGAGAAATATTTAAAGTAGTTTCTTCTGATAAAGAAGCTAAAGAATTAGCGGAAAAAGTATTATTAGAAGAAAAAGAAAAACAAGCACTGGCATTAAAGACTGTAAAATTAGAATCTTTATCAGAGCAAATAGGACAAGGAAAAGTAAAAGAATTATCTTTAATTATAAAAACAGATGTTCAAGGTTCAGCTGAAGCTCTCACTCAATCTTTGTCAAAAATTTCTGTTGAAGATGTTAATTTAAAAATATTACATTGTGCTGTCGGTGATGTAAATGAAAATGATGTAAATTTGGCTGTTGCATCATCAGCTATCATAATAGCTTTTAATGTCAAAGTTGATTCAAAAGCAAAAGATTTAGCAGAAAAAGAAAATATTGATATAAGAACATACAATATTATATATAGAGTAATAGAAGATATTGAAAAGGCACTTAAAGGACTACTAGAACCTGAAGTAGAAGAAGTTTATTCAGGAAAAGCTGAAGTTAGAGCAATATTTACAATAGGAAAAGTTAATGTTGTTGCAGGTTGTTATGTTTTAGATGGAAAAATTACAAGAAATTCTATAATAGAAGTTATAAGAAATGGTAAAGTTATACATAAAGGTAAAGTAGAATCTTTAAAAAGATTTAAAGATGATGTTAGAGAAGTAAATGCCGGCTTTGAATGTGGCATCTCTTTAGAAAAGTTTAATGACATATTAGAAAAAGATATATTACAAGCTTATATATTAAAGGAAAAAAAACTTGAATAATTTTAATGTTAAATATTGTATTTTATGCTAATTGTCCTGTATTTGATGGAAATACACCATACTTAGATTATTTGGGTGGTACAGAAAGTGCAATAGTATATATATCTGAACAATTAGCTTTACTAGGTAACAATGTATCTGTTTTTAATAATATAAATTCTAACTCTTGTATCAGAAATGTTAATTATTATAATCTAAACTCTTTTTATGACTATTCTAATAAAAATGATATAGATATAGTAATTTTTGTTAGAAGTTTTTTAAGAAATGTTAAAGCTAAAATAGTAGCTTTTTGGTCAGAAGATGATTATGATCAAGTTTTTCCTGAAGTATTTACACAAGAAACATTTCAAGCTAATTTAGTTGATTTAATAATTACAGTAAGTAATTATCATACTAATAATTTTATTGAATATTTTAATCTACCTTATGAAAAATTTTACACAACAAGAAATGGCATAAATCCTGATTTTTTTAGAAAAGATATAAAAAAGGAAAAATACAGACTTATATATTCTTCAACAGCTTATAGAGGTCTTGAAATATTATTAGATATTTACCCAAAAATAAGAAGTAAATTTCCACAAACAACATTACATATATTTGCATCTTTGTCTGTTTTAGATGAGCATATATATAATAAATGTTATAAACAAATAATAACTGAACCTTCAATAAAATTACATAAACCTGTGTTACAACCTCAATTAGCTATTGAAATGCAGAAATCATATATATTTTCTTATCCAAATATTTTTCCTGAAACATCTTGTATCTCAGCATTAGAAGCACAAGCAGCAGGAACTCCTGTTGTAACATCAGAATTAGGAGCTTTACCAGAAACTATAAAAGATAATTATTCAGGGTTTTGCATAAAAGGAAATCCTTATTCTGATGAATATAAATCTTTATTTATAAATAAAATATGTGAATTATTTTCAAATGAAGAACTATTTAATAAAATCAGTAATAATGCTAAAAATAGAATATTTAAAGAATTTACTTGGAATATAATAGCTAAAGAATGGGAAAATAAAATATATCAACTTTTAAATGACTATAATAATGAAAATAAAATTTATGAATCTTTAAATGGTGATTATGAAAAATATTGGTATAGAATAAAAAACATTTATAAATTTAATTCTTTATCTAGTAAAAGATTAAGCGTTTTAAAATTTTTATTAGAAAAAGTTGATAATAAAAAAATATATTATGAAATATTACAAGAAATATGTTTATTATCATTTTATTTAAAAGAAAATACTTCAGAAAAATATTTTTTAGAAGCAATTAATTTATTAACAAGAGAAAATATTAATCTAGGAAAGGCAACTGAATTATCTTTTATTTATTTAATAGAAAAAAATATAAATAAAGATTTAAAATTATCAATAAATTATTGTAATACCGGATTGAAATATTTACCAAATAGCTATTTATTAAATTTAAAGTTAGGTAAAATATTTTTTAATATAAATAGCAAATTTTCTGAAAATATATTAAAAAAATGTAATTTTCTTAAAAAAGAATATAAAAATCAAGATGAACATTTACTTTTACTTACTTATTTAGGCTTCAAAAATCAGAATGAAGATTTAAAAAAAAATTATAATTATCTTAATTTGTATTCTAAATGTGTTTTAAATAATATTCTTAAAATTTAAAAATTAAACTTTACTAACCAATGATGAATTAATCCAATTAATTAGATTTTGTTTTGACATAGCACCACTTACTCTATTTATAACTTTACCATTATAGAATAGTATTAATGTAGGTATAGAACTTATTTGAAATTGAGATGCTAGCAAAATTTCTTTATCTGTATCTATTTTACCTATCTTTATTTCTCCTTTTTTTTCTTTAGCTATATCATTTAAAATAGGTGCAATCATTCTACATGGTTGGCACCAAGTAGCCCAAAAATCTAAAAGAATAATACCAGGATGTTTTAAAACTTCTATTTCAAAGTTATTAGCTGTTACATTAATAGGTGATTCTGGAATTTCTAATTTTGCTTTACAATTACCACATATAGGATTATCATCTATTTTAAACTTTTCAACTAGATTAATTTTTGAACAATTTTTACAAAGAATTTTTATTTTATTCATATATAATACCCCCTATACTATTAGTATAGCATATAATAAATGTGTAACTAATTTTTATTATAAATTGTATTCAATGTATTTTTCTAATTCTTCTATTAATTTATTATCTCTAAAAAGCTTTAAGTCAAAAAATATCTTTTTTTTATTTATTGGTATTTCTAAAGATAATTTATTTTTCTCTAAAAAAAAGTCTATCTTATTTATTTTTATCCAATTTTCTTTATGATATTTAAATAAAACTAGAGAAAAATCACTATTACAAAACACTATTTTTAAATCACTATACAAGTGTAATAAATCATCACTGATAAATATTTCTACCCTATCATTTTTATTGTAGTTATATATTTTTGAATACTCAATTTCAATTAATAACAAATTATTCTTTTTAGCATATATTAGATAATTAAAATTTTCACTATTATGATACATAGTTCCAAGATGACGACAAAAATCATATTTTCTTATATTACTCCAACCTTTGTTTATATAATTAATTTCATAAGAATGTTTATCAATATATAAAGAAGATTTAAGTATTTCAGGTATATTAAGATTTAAAATTTTATAAACATTTTGAAGATGCAATCTAAATTGTAAATCAAATAAATCATCATGTGTGCTTGAATTACCTTCACCAAACCACCAAAACCAATCACTACCTTCAGCTATATATATTTCTTCCCAAGCTTTATTTCTTTCTTCTTGATTTAATTTATTTTCATTTTCAAGTAAAATTTTTCTTGCTTCATATAAACAATCCCAAGCTTTGTTTTTTATTGGTTCTCCAATCCAAGTAGTAAAGTCTGATTTTATCCAAGAACCAGAATATAAGTCGTTTATATTTATAATTGAATTTGTAGTATATTTTTTTAAGTAATCACTGATAGTTATTAAATCTATAGTATTATCTTGAGAAATTATTTTATAAAACTCATTTAGAAAATCATAGCCATCATTATTATAATATTCCCAACAATTTTCACCATCCAAAGCAATTGTTATTATATAAGGATAAGAATTATCTAAAGTATTTTGAATATTTTTTATTCTACTATACAAATCATTAGCTGCATCTTTATAATAATATTTTGAATAAGAAAAACCTATCATGTCAGATAAATATATATCTCTAAAAAAAATATTAATTTTTCCTTTACTACTCTGAATTATGTATGGTTTATAAAGTATTTCAGGATTATCTAATAATTCATTATTTCTTTTAGGAAAATGTTTAATAGTGTTAAATAATATGCCTTCATCGGTTACTACCCAATTTATATTATTTTTAATAAAATATTCTATTGATTCAGGGCTTACAGATTGTTCAGATGGCCACATACCAATAGGTTTTTTATCAAAGATTTTCTCAAATTTTTGAATAGCCCTAACTATTTGTATATTGCAATCTTCAGGATATCTAAATCTATTATTTGGTAATTGTCCATCAGGATTAGCAATTAGAAAAGAATTAGTATCACATAATAAAGGTAATATAGGATGATAATAAGGTGTTGTTGTCAATTCTACTTGTTTATTATTATAAAATTTTTTGTATTCAGGTATTATTTTTTTTATAATTTCAAATTGTTTTATTATTAATTTGTTCCTATCATCTAAAGAAAAATTTGAATTTTTATTAACTAAATATGATAAAAAATTATCATTAGAAATCCAAGTATAATCAAACCAAGCTAAATTAAACCAAACAGTTAAATCTAATATTTCTTGTTCTGAAAATTCATTTGATAAAATAAAATAATTATTATTATATTTCTTTCTAAGAGATTCTCTTTTTTCTAATATTTCTCTATATCGTGGATATTTATAAATCATATTTTGCCAATTTAAATCAAAGAAAAACTCTAGTATTTTAGCTTTTTGAGGTAATGATAAATTTTTAGGCTCTATTAAAGAAAGTTCTAAATAATTATCAATGACATTACCTTTTGAATAATCTTCTAATTGTTCTAATAATGAAGGAACTAAGTTAAAGGTTTGTTTCATATTAGAATATTTTTCTAAAATTAAAAGCATATCCAGATAGTCTTTTATAGCATGTAATCTTACCCAAGGCATTAAATATTTTGATGTTATTATATCTTTATATAAAGGTTGGTGCATATGCCATATAAAAGCTAAGTTTAGTTTATACATCTTTCCTTTTTATTTTTTTTATACTTTTATAATATTTTCTACCAATCCAATAAAAAAAAGCTGATATATAATTTTCATTATTATCTTCTTTAAATACATTATCAGGACATATATTTACACACTTATTACATTTAGGATGAAAACAAAAATCTTTATTCTTTATTTGAATTAATCTATATTGTTTTGAATTATACTTATCACTATATTTTATTAAGTCATTTGGACATACATCAAGACATAATCCACAAGATTTACATTTTTCTAAATCTAATTGAATAGACATAAATTAAATTATACTTGATAAAAATTATAATTTACCAGTAATAATACAACACCTAGAAAAAATTATTAACAAATTCTAGAACCATTGTATATCAAGATTTTCAGAAAATATAAATATTAAAAAATATTAAATAGTAAAGATGAGATTTATACAAAAGTAAATAAGAATAAAAGAGCTAGTGATTCAGAAGGTTCCTGAACATCCTAATACAAAAGATATTTATGAAAATGAAATTTATGCTAATCATCTTGAAGCTAAGAATAGTTCTTTAAGACGTACAAGTTCTGCTTTTAGAAGAGAAACAAATACTTATGCAAAATCTGGTACTGAACTAATGTTATTTTTTGATAAGTTCAAAATCCTTTAATAGTAAGCATTTTAAAGATTTATATTAAAATATACTTTAAATTTAGTATTTATAAGCTTTTGAAGGTAATTTTTTCTATAACTCAATCCCAATACCAAAAATATTTTTTTCATTTTAATTATTATTATTCTTCTTCAGTATTTCCTATATTATTTATATTTTTCATAGGTAATAATAAATTTAGATTATTAATAGGATTTGTATTATCTTCTGTAATGGTATTTAAAGGATTTATTTTAGTTAAAATTTCATTTATTGATTTTAAACTATCACTATTATTTGCTACAATATCATCTTTTATTGAAAATTCTAAAAAGTATCTTTCAACGCTTGGTTTCCAATTTACAGAGTAATTTTCACAATATTTATCACCGGCATAATCTAATAGTGATATTTTAGAGTCATTAGGTCTATCAATTGCCAAGTTATACATGGTATTTACAGCTATATTTAAACTTTCTTCAAAAGATTTTACATTATTAAAACTACCATTAACTTTAACATTAAAAGGATTTGCTATATTTTTAGCATTTTTACCAAAATTTGATTCTGCACCCATTATAGCCAATATCATAGCTGGATTTATAGTTCTAGGTCCTTTATTTATATTTCCTGCTTTGTGACACTCTTCATATATTAATTCTCCAACTGTTTTATTACCTTGAAACTTCATATCAGCATAAGGTGAATTTTTTTTCTTTAATATAGTGTTTATTTCTTCAGCTGTTAAAGCTTTTGCATCAAAAAATTCTTCATCTGTAATTAAAGATGTATTCTTATCTAATCCTTTTATTTTTTCTAAAACATCTTTTTTTTTAGGATTAATTATATTAGGAACAATTGATGAAATATTACTTTTTAGTAATGTATCATAAGCATTTATTACATCATCTTGATTATTTACTCCCAATAATTTAGCAATACTCGTACTATTTGAAAATCCATTATTAGAATATATACCTGGCACATTTGAGTATGGAGCATTACTAGTTTTAACATCAGTAGAAAAGTCTGTTGGAGAAAATGTTGAAGTTATATCATTTATAGCGGAATTTAACATACTAGAAAAGTCTTGGTCTATATTTACATTAGACATTATACTTCTTACGTTAGCTTTTATAATTTCAACATTTTGTAATATATGACTTGGAATAGCTTCAATAGGATACATACTAAAAATCCATCATAATTAAAAACTATTTTTATTTTATCATATTTATTATAATTTTGATATAATTTTTTTATGTTTTTAAATTTATTATTAGAAATATTTAATTGGGGATTATTAATATATTGTATTTTTAGTTTTGTAAAAACTCCTCAAACGATTAAAATATATGAATTTTTAGGAAATATATATAAACCTCTTTTAGAACCTATATCAAAGTTACTTTATCCTTTACAAAAAAACATTGGATTAGATTTCTCACCAATAATTTTACTTATTTTAATAGATTTTATAAAAGATAATTTTCCGAAAATTTAATTTATTTTGTATGTTAAATTATGTTAAAATATTCAAGTATTACTTAAAAATAAGCAGATTTAAAATATTTTTATTTGATGCTTTATAATGTACTGTTAAATTTTCCTTTTTAGGAGGATAATAAAATGATTTTTGAAATTTTAGTTTTAGGCTCTGGTGATGCTTGTTCTTTTGGTGGTAAAAATCAAACTAGTTTTTTTATTAAAACTGATAAAAAAACTTTTCTTTTAGATTGTGGTCCATCAACACTTTCAGAGTTAAGAAGAAGAAATATAAATACTGATAAAATAGATTTTATACTAAATACACATATGCATGGAGACCATTATGGAGGAATACCCTATTTGTTATTAGATTTAAATATAAATTATAAAATAGAAAGTTTTCTTGTAATTGGTGCTGAAGGAATAGCTGAAAGATTAAATATTTTACAAGATTTATTATATCCAGGTTATGGTTTTGAAAAGTTTAAATTTAAAATGATTTTTGAAGAATTAAAACCATATCAAGAAATTAATGTTGATGATATTAAAATAAAATCTTATCCTATGCTTCATTCAGCTTATTCTTATTGCTTTGGATATAAAATAGAATATAAAAATAAATCATTTGCCTATACAGGTGATACAGGTTGGACCAATGAAATAATAAATTTATCAAATAATACTGATTTATTTATAATAGAATGTTCTTACTATAATAAAGACATTAGAAACTCTCATGTTTCATATAAGGAATTGTTAGAAAATATTAATAAAATTAATACAAAAAACATTTTACTAACACATTTAAGTAAAGATGCTTATGATAACATTGATAAAATAAGTCATGCTATTGCTTATGATGGAATGAAAATATTTATATAATGATTAGATTAGAAAATGTTTATAAAAGCTTTGGAAAGAAAAAAGTTTTAAATGGTGTAAATGTAACAATAGAAGATTCTAAAACAACTGTTTTTTATTGGTCCATCAGGTTGTGGTAAAAGCACAATATTAAAAATTATTTTGAGATTAATAGAAGCTGACGAAGGGAAAGATATTTATAGATGAGCAAGAAAATTACTAATTTAAAAGAATATGAGATGAATAAAATAAGAGCCAAAATTGGTATGGTGTTTCAATCGGCAGCTTTATTTGATTCTTTAAAAATATGGGAAAATGTTGGGCTTTTGCATTATTAGAAAGAGAAAAACAGAATCCTAGAGAAGTTAGAAAAAATAGTATCAGAAAAACTTGAAATAGTAGGATTAGGTGGAAGTGAAGATTTATATTCCTTCTGAATTAAGCGGAGGAATGCAAAAAAGGGGTTGCAATTGCTAGAGCAATAGTTCCAAGAACCAAAATATTTATTTTATGATGAAACCTACAACGGGGCTTGACCCTATAACTTCAACTATAATAGAAAAAATGATGAAAGATTTACAAGTAAATTAAAGGAATTAACAAGTGTAATTGTTACACATCAACATAGTACTATATTTAACACAGCTGATATAATAACTATGTTCAATGAAGGTAAGGTATATATAAGTACAACAAAAGAAGAATTTTTAAACTCAAATGATAAAATGATAAGAGATTTTATTGAAGGAAGAATAAGCTAATGTTAAAAAAAAATAATAATTTAAAAGTAGGTGTAACATTTACAATATTTTTTTTAATATTAGCTTTCTCTATAATTTGGTTAAGTCAATTTAGATTTACTAAAAATACTTATAAATTACAAGGTATTTTTGATAATGTAGGAGGGCTCATAGCAGGATCAAAAGTTTATTATTTAGGTGTATCTGTAGGAAAAGTTATAGCAGTTAATCCAGAATATAATAAGGTAATAGTAGATATGGAAATAAATAGTAATATAAAAATACCTAAAAATGTTAGACTTACAATTACATCAAAGGGAATTGTTGGTGATAAATGTATAGAATTTTTTAAAGGTATAGACCAAAAACTATCAGATGATTATTATAAAGCTGATGAAATAATAAAAGGATTCTCACCTGTAAGTGTTGATGACGTTATAGCTGAAACAAGAAACACTTTGCTTAAGGCACAAGATTTAATAACAAATAAACAAATTCAAGATGATATAATAAAAACTATAAAAAATATACAAAACTTTTCATCAAATATATCTGAAACTTCAAATCAATTAAGTAAAGTTTCAAGTAATATAGATATATTATCTAAATCAGCTAAGGAACTTATAGATGGAAGTAATTTAGCTATAAAAGAATTAAATAATTTTATTTCTCAAATAAATATTATAACATTAGACAATAAAAAAGAAATTGCTAAAATCATTGAGAATGTAGGTAAAATATCTTATTTTTTAGCACAAACTACAAAAAATATTAATGATTTGATAACTGATAATACTAATCAAAAAGATGTAAAAATATCAATGAATAGTTTAAAAAATACTACTAAAAATATTGAAGAAATATCTAAAAGCGTAGAAAGACTAATATATCAATTAGATAAAATAAGTAGTGATATAAGAGATATTACAGGTGATGAAAGTTTTAAAAAAAACTTAAAAGATATAATTGCTAATACAAAAAATATTTCAAATATAATTTCTAATCCAATTATTACTCAAGGAAACAATAATAAAACAAAAAATAATGAAACTTTAAATGCTGAATTTAGAAGTGAAATTTTACCTAGATTAGTTCATCAATTTAAAGAAAATGTAAATCCAACTTTTGATTTTGTAGCAAATTTTAATATGCTTGTAAATACCGGTTTTGAAAAATTACCATTTATACAATTAGGTATAGAAGAAATAGGACCTAAAAATCAATTTAATTTACAAGCAGGATTTTATCCATTTGAAAATTTTAGAATAAGATTAGGATTAATAAAAGGAAGATTAGGTGGAGGAACTAATTATTTTTTAAAAAATACAAATACAGAAATAATAGGAGAATTATACGATATAAGCTCACCTTTTATAAGAATAGGTATATTGCAAAATATATATAAAGATTATGGATTAACTTTTTATTGGAATAATGAGATTCTTAAAAACATAAATGAATTTAATTTGGGGTTTCAGATGGCAACCTAATATTTATAATAATATAGAAGAAAATAAATAATATTGTTATAGAATTATATTAGAGTTAATTTTTTAAAAGAGGCATTATTTATGATAATAGCTATAGATGGACCAGCAGGTTCAGGAAAAAGTTCCGTAGCAAAAGAAATTGCAAGAATATTTAAATTCATTCATTTAGACACAGGAGCAATGTATAGGGCTTTAACTCTAAAAGCATTAAGAAATAATGTAAATTTGGAAGATGAAGAAAGTTTAAAAAATTTACTATTAAATTCTGATATTAAACTTATAGATGATAAAGTTTATCTTGATAATGAAGATGTTACATTAAAAATAAGAGAACCAATAGTTACAAAAAATGTCTCATTAGTTTCTAGTTACAAGTCTATTAGAGATTTAATGGTTAAAAAACAAAGAGAATTAGCAAGTAATAATAACTATGTTTTAGATGGTAGAGATATTGGAACAGTGGTTTTTTCCTGATGCACCTATAAAAATATATCTTACTGCAAGCCATGAAGAAAGAGCTAGGAGAAGATATAAAGAAGAAATAGAAAAAGGAATTAAAACTGATTTTAATCAAATTTTAAATGATATTAAATTAAGAGATACTTTAGATTCTACAAGAGAAATAGCACCATTAAAGCCTGCTGAAGATTCAATCAAAATTGATACTACAAATTTATCATATCAAGATGTTGTAAAAAGTGTTAAAGAAATAATTGAAAATAAATTATCTAATTTTACCTATGTTTATGCTAATACCAATTTATTAAATTGATAGTGCATTAAAAATCAATGTTTTTTATAGTTACAATTTTGTTTAATTATACTAAAATTCTTATATATCAAGTAATTTATTAAAAACCTATATTTTTTTAATTTTTTATACTTTATTTTTAACTATTAATTATGCACCATTTATTATAAAAATTGGTATTACTATAAAAAAATAAAAATTTTATAAATAATTCTTACATTATTCATAACTTAAGCTTAGTTCCGCTAAAACCATTGTAATATCTACTTTATAAAATTGGTAAGTGTTGCATTTCGAGTGAAAAATTATAAATGTATTCGCTTCTTTTCAAAACAAATATTAGCTTTTATAACTTGTGTAGTGGAGTGAGAAACTTTAACTAATTTTTGAGATAATTTTTAATTATATCTCTAACATTTTCCAATGGCAAACCTAAACCAGTCCATAATTTAAAAGCTTCTTCACATTGATATAACTAAGCATATCTCAAGCCACCTAATAGTTTTTAGATTTATTTTTTTCTGAAAGTTCTCAATAGTCTTGTCTTTTTATGGTAAATGATATCATAAACCAAAGTATTCTTTATCTAATTTTGAAATTATTTCCTCTTCTAAAATACTTAAATCATCATACATACCTACTGGTGTAGAGTTTATAACCATTGAAAAATTTTCTAAATTTCAGTTTTATTTAGATCAATGTATAGTTTAGATGGATATAAATTTAATTTTTGGAAAAACAAATACCTCTATTCTCTACAAATTGTTTTGCTTTTTCGATATTCTCTTGATACTACATAAATATTTTTTGCTCTCAAATTATTTAAAGCCGTTACTATAGCCTTGGCTGAACCTCCAGTTCCTAAAAGCAATACATCTGAATTTATAGCTTTTCTTTAGTAGTTTTCTAATGACTTACAAAATCCATAAATATCTGTATTATCACCATATAATAAATTATCTTTTTTATAAAACGTATTTACTGGCTGATGTTTTAGAAGCATTCTCACTCAGTTTGTCAAGATAGTTTATCATTCTCTCTTTAAATGGTACTGTTACATTACCGCCCTTAAAAGTTAAGTTCTTCTGAATATAGAGTTATCTAATTTACTTAAATAGTCTGGTTCTATTGGAAATGTTATATATACATAATCTAAATTATGATAGTTGAACGAGTAGTTATATATTATTGGTGATAATGAAAAATGAAGTAGGATATCCTATTAGTACAAATAAACTTGGATTACTAAGCAATTTTATTCTTCTTCTTTCTATGGTTTAAAAAAGCAATTAAAAATGATATTGACCATAATAAAATAGAAAAATGTTCCAAATGAAATATTTTTCACTGTAAATTCTTTTGTTATGCTTAATTGGTACTAGATAGCAAAATAAAATTATTTGAGGTAAGCAACCTATCAATGTACCTTTTATATAATCTATAGTTTTTATTGATGTTAATGCTGAACCATAACCTATTACAGAAAATGGTAGTAAAGAACTTGACCTTACTAAGTGCTAAATATATAAATCCATCTTCTTCTACTTTTCTATTAAATAATTCCCATTTAGCTTGATTTATACCACTTTTAGCAATTTTTTCATTTATTTTCCCAAGTCCTAAGTTTTTTTGCTAAGAGAAAAACAATTATACTTGCTGAATAGCAGCCAATTATTCCCCAAAATGAGCCTTCTACTGGTCCTAACAATAAACTTACTGAAACTAAAAATATTGATGCTGGTATATTGAACAGCATTGCCGTTAAAAATATTAACAAAAATACGGGAGGTATCCATGCACCAAAAGGTTTAAGATAATTTAGAATTTTATCTCTAGTAATAAATTGATCTAAATTATAGTAGTTATATAAAAAATATTCCTGTACAAACTAAAGTAAATATTAAGTATTATTTTTATTGCTGTTGAAGTTTGTACTTCTTTTGACTTTATTTGCCTTAATACAGCTACCATATTTAAACTTTAAATATACTATCTCCTAAATCTAAATCTCTTTTTACATACTTTAATAGTCATCTTCATGATATGGCTTAGAATCTCCTTGAGTATATGCTTCCCATAATCTAACCTCATAGGTTTTAGCATCGAAACCTATGACTTCATGAGTATATTCTATTGTCTAGTTCATTAGCTCCATGTTTTCTTTAGTAACCTTTATTAAATATACTTCTTTACCACTTCCATAGTTGCTTTTCCTGTGATTTCAGCGCTGTAATCTGGGTTTGACAATCTTTTCACCATACTAAAGAAATCGCAAGATTCAGGTGTATAATTATTTGGACTAGTTATAGCATCATCATTTTGAGCAAATTCTTTAGTTATAAAGCTCAAAGCTCCACCTGGTCTAACTAAAGCTTTACCACTTCCTGAAGTATAAAGAACTTTAGCTCCTACATTACTAGGTTTTGAGTGTGATATTATTTCTAATTTTACTTGTTGTTGTGGTGATTTTCTTGTATATACTTTTAATGTTTGTTGTGTTGTTTTACTAGGATCATTTATACTTTTCTCAAACTTATCAACTTCACTTTCTATTGTTTTAGCTACTGATATATATTCCATTACTTTATCAAGAGCTTTTCTTCCTTTTGAAGCTGTTGAATTATTATCATTACTATTGCTTGTATTATTATTCCCTGAATTAATATTATTACCATTAGAAGAAGAATTGGAAGAATTATTACTATTTCCTGAATTGTTATTATTATTTGATGAATTATTGTTGCTATTAGATGAGTTATTATTACTATTTGAATTATTACTTGAATTGTTACTATCGGAAGAATTATTATCGTTAGAACTATTATCATTGCAACAACAACAACAGTCATTTGTATTTTGTGTCATTGCAGTTTGATATATTGGTGGAATAGGTGCAACTTCAGGATAACTACCACAAGCTGATGTAATTAAAAATATAGTTAAAGCAGACAAATTAGCTAATTTCTTCTTTGAAATCATATTTCTTCTCCATAGCATAAAAACTTATTATTTATATTTAGGTTAAAAATCAAAAAACTTTCGTTTAAATTTAATATAAATAAATTAATCTTATATTAAGATTATTAATATCTGATATTATATTCTTAGATAGTTTAAAGGGAAATTTATGTTAGAAAAAAGTGCTTCAGGTAAAAAAGAAGATGAAATGCCCGTTTTTAGAGCTGATATTATGGATGATAAATCAGATTCTATTCCAGCAGTAGGTAGATTAGGCGGAGTTTCTGCTATATCACCAGTTAGTATTAACTCTAGCTCAATAGATGGAATAGAGATGTGGAGATATATGAGTGAAATTTATAAGGAAAGAAGATTAAATAGAGAAAAGGAAAAAGCTTTAGCTAATGCTAATAATTTGTCAGTTTCAGAAAACAAAGAAAAAGCTTTTCAAGATACCTATGAGTCAGATTCGTTAAATATAACTAGCAAAAAATCTCAAGATAAAGAATTAATGGATGTAATAATGGAAAAAATATGGTTAGCAAATTTAGATGTAAATCCTAATATAGTAAATCCTATAGATGAAGATTTAAATATACCTAATGATGGTATATTAAGAGTTGGTAATGTTATGTCAAGAAATGTAATTTCAATAATAGATTCTACAACTGTAGAGCAAATAGCAAGCTTATTTAATAGAAATAAAATTACTGGTGTGCCTGTGGTTCATTATCTAAGTAAGCATGTAGTTGGTATTGTTACAATGTCTGATGTTATAAAACATTTGCTTTCAAAAGAAGTAATATCACTATTATATACTGAAGGAACATTTTTTAAACAAGAGAGTTTAGCAATACTAGAAAAGCCAGCAAAGGAAATAATGCAAAAAGATGTTGTAACTGTTCAACCTGATTTACCTGTAAAAGATGTGTGTAAAATAATGAGTGAAAAAAAAATACATAGAGTTATTGTAACGAATAAATCAGATAAACTACTTGGTATATTTACATCTTTAGATGTTGTTGATTTAGTAGCTGAAGGAAAAATTTAATCTTATTATCCACCAGTAGCTATTAATTGTTTTATAGAGTTCATAGTCCTTTTTGCTGATAATCTAAGTAATCCCCAATCACATTCTTTTAGAGCTTCAGCTACAAGAACTACCTTCCCTGAAACATACAATAAAGTTTTTTCTCCATTTTCTCTTTCTACAAGTAATTGTTCTATCAATTCTGAAGAACTATCATCACCTTTTAAATTATTTTCAAAATTTGAAATTGTATTTGAAAATATACTTGCCATCATTTCTATATTAATTTCTGAATCTTCATGCTTTTTATTATCTTTTGCTAACATTTTACCTTCTTTATCAACAATAAAAGAAGTTTTAACACCTGGTATTTGATCCATACTATCTAGAACCTTTGATATTTCTTTTAATAAATTTTGTGACAAAGAAGAAGTATCTTGTTCATAATCAATAGCATCTTTACTTAATAAAACATTTATTAATGAGTATGCTTTAAAATAATTAGTACTACTCCACAAAATTACATCCATTATATCTCTTTTACCATCACACAGATTATAAATTTTTTCTTCTTCTTTTGATAATGAAAAATTGATTTTCTTTCTTTTTAGTTTTGTAATATTTTTAGGAACTTTTGTTTTTAATTCTAACCAATAGCTTGAATTTTGATAAATTTCAGCTAACCAGTTATAGGATGTTGGTAATAAATCAAATCTACCAATTTCTAGCTTTATACTAGGTCTAAACTCTACAAATAATTTTTCACATTCTAATATTTTATACAAGGTGAAAGCTATTTGATGAGAACGTAAGTAAGTTATTATTTTATCTTGGACTAATCCTTTTTCTAAAAGTAATTTATCTATTAAAAAATCATTAACATTTCCTAAATCCTTTTCTTTTTCTTCATTTAATAAATTAAGTCTTTTTAACATTTCCTTTAAAATCAAAGTTTTAGTTGAAACTGCATGAAGTAGTTGACCATTTTGAAACCATAAAAAAGCTTTAAAATCTTTATCTTTTAGATCAAGTAATCCATTAACTTTTTTGTTAAAAAAAAGTTTTAAAACACTTGGCAACGAATTTCCAGGCAAATTTCCTAAAAGTTCCAAATTAATTTTTCCTCCAAATCAAGGATTATTTTTTTTACATTATAACTTATAATTTTTAATTATAAAATTTTAATTTTTAAAAATTTTAGCTTAAATGTTTGTATAAACTATTTTTTTAGTAGTATAAAACTTTTTTACTAAATGATCGTATTTTTTTTAAATTCAAATATATTATTAAACTCTAAATAACTAATTTTTCTATTATATCAATTTCTTGACTATCAGTATATGTATATGAGATATTTTTTATATACAACTCTATTTTAGATCTGGAAAGTTTATCTTCAATAATTGAATAAACTTTTTGAGTGTTACTATTAAAATCATATTCTATTTTTAAACAAGAATCACCATATAGTCTTAATATATTAGTTGGATTCTCATAAAGAAGGTAATTAAATACAATATCTTCTTTATATATTTCAGAATGAGCAAAAACATGTAAGTTTATAAAGTTAAGCATATTTGGAATAGCTATTATATAATCATCTTTTTGAGCATAAAAAGTATGATTTGATAGAAATATTGCACCAGCACTATTTCCTATCTTTATAGGAGTGTTTTTTAAGTATTGTTTATACTTAGAAAATGTAGTGTATTTATAAGGATTACCTCCATGAAAATATACTATATCAGATTTTAGAATTTCATTTTTTAAATCAAAATTATCATTATCAAATAAATTTATATTATTAGCTAATTCACAGAAAAAATTAAATATATCACTATTTTTAATATCAGAATCTTGATTTGAAAATACTAAAATATTGGGATTTTTTTTATCTATATTCTTAGATATATCTTTAAAAAAAAGATTTAAATTTCTATTGTTTTGATTATTACTTAATGATAGTAAATAATATAAATGTTTCAATCTTACTTATCTTTTTTTATTGCTTTTTGTAATGCTTCAGCAGCTGTTGATGCAGCAGCACCTGTTACAGCACCAGGAACTGTTCCTAGAGGACCAGCAATAGCTGTTCCAACTACAGCACCAGCAATAGCACCATTTGCAGCAGCATCTTTTAAATCATCAACATTTTCTTTAACTTTTTTAGCAGCTTCTTTAGCGCCTTCTTTTAAATGTTCTCCAGTATTTTTTAATTTTTCCTTATTATCATCTAATGCTTTAAATGCTGAATAAGCAGCACCACCTAATACCATTCCCATTCCTATGGGTAAAGCTATAGGAGTTATTAAAACACCTGTTGTTATAACTTTACCTTGAGGTGTTTTCATAAAATTAGAAACATCTTTTATTACCTCTTTAACACCTTCTTTTAGTTTATTAGCAATCTCTTTTTCTATAGGTGTTGGTGCAGTGCTAGCATTTCTTGATACTTCCTTTAAATCTACCTTACCTATTGAATTATTAGCTCCATTAACTGACATTTTTACCTCCTAAAATATATATAATATTTATCGCAATAAAAAAAATTTTCTTGTTATAAACAATTTATTTTTTTTAAATTTTTTTTTAATTTGTAAAATTCTAATACTCTTTTTCTTGCAAAATCATGATTAATAATAGGTTTAGGATAAGAAAAAGTATTTATTTCAGGTAACCATTTTTTTATATATTCTAAATTCGGATCAAATTTCTTAGTTTGTAAATTAGGATTAAATATTCTAAAATATGGTACAGAATCGCAACCAATGCTTGCACACCACTGCCAATTACCATTATTAGAAGCTAATTCATAATCTAATAATTTTTCAGCAAAATATTTCTCACCTAATCGCCAATCTATTAATAAATGTTTTACTAAAAAACTAGCAGTTATCATCCTAACTCTATTATGCATGTATCCTGTTTGATTTAGCTGTCTCATACCTGCATCAACTATTGGATAACCAGTTTCACCATTGCACCATCTTAAAAAATTTTCTTGATTACTTTCCCATTTTAAGTTTTCGTATTCTTTTTTAAAACTTTTTTCTACTACATAAGGAAAATTATAAAGAATCTGCATGAAAAATTCTCTCCATATTAGTTCATTTAAAAATACTTTATTTAATTTAAATGCTTCTTTTACTAAACTTCTTATACTAATTGTTCCAAATCTTAAATGAATACCTAAATGAGATGTTTTATCTAGATAAGGAATATCTCTATTTTTATCATAATTAGATATTATTTCTTTATTTATTTCTAGTTCAGGGTAATTTACTTTTACTCTGTTAAATCCAATTTGTTTTATATCTGGAAAATTAAATTTTTCATTATAAAAATAATCAAAATATTTTTCTGTTTCAAATTTTTCTATTATCTTATTTGTAAATAAATCAAGCCACTTATTTTTGTAATAAGTGTAAATTGTATATGGTTTATTTTCATTATTTAATATTTCTTGTTTTTCAAAAATTACCTGATCTTTATATGAAAAAAATTCTATACCTTTTTGATTTAAGATTTTTTTTATTTCAGAATCTCTTTGTATAGAATAAGGTTCATAGTCATGATTTAAATAGACAGATTGGATTTCAAAGTTGTTAATTAATTCTTGCCAGATTTCTTTAGGGTATCCATATTTTATTAATAAAGATGAATTATACTTTTCTAATTCTTTATTTATTTTTTTTAACTGTTCATATATAAAATTAACTCTTTTATCATTTTTATCTTTTAATTTATCAAGAATATTTTTATCAAATATAAATAATGGTATAACTTTTAATTTTTTATCATTTGAAAGAGCTTGATATAATGCATTATTATCTTTTAATCTTAAATCTCTTCTAAACCAAAAAAATATTACTTTATTCACTATCTTTTTAAATATAAATCAGGTGGAATTTTCATAAAATGAGCTAATCTTAACAGAGAGCCATCAGTTTGAGTATAATTGGTTATTAATCCACTTCTATTTAACATTAATACCTCTAATGTTTTGTTATCAACTTTTTGTATATATATTGTGCTTGATTTTGGACCATAAGTAACATCTAGATAAAAATCAATATTTTCTTTTTTATTTGCTAAAGCAATACTTTTAGTCTTGTATTCATTAACATCTTTTAAAGGTGGCTTAAAATATTTAGAATTTGTTTTAAAACTATCTAAAATATTTTTGTCAACAGTATCAAATTTGCCTTTGCTCCAACCTGATATTTTAGTACTTATAAGTTTTTTTATATCAGCTGTTATTTCTTCTTTCGTTTGTTTAAATCCAAATCTTTTCATAAGTTCAAAAAATGTTTCTACATCTCTAGGCTGATTTGGATCAGGTGGATTTGGTGGAGGATTATTATTTCCAGGTTGCCCAGGAATAGGTAAATCAGCACCATCATTGGGAGGTTCATTTTGTGGAGGTTTATCACTAGGATTTTGACTAGGTTGTATGGAAGGATTATTACTATTTATTGGAGTTGGTTTTGGAAAGTCATTTGTTGGAACTCTACCGCTACAAGAAAAAAATACAAGTAAAAAAGTTAAAATTATACTTTTTATAAAAAATTTATTCATAAAATACCTTATAAGTTTAATTAAGAAAATTCATAAAATAATTATAATACAATATGTTAAGATTAATTAAATAGTTCTATACAAAAATTATTAAATATTTTTTTATCAAAAGAAATTGAATAAATTTATATGAATATCTATTTATCAAAAAATATAAAGATTTTTTATAAAATAAGAAAAATAATAGAGTTTATATCTATATACCTATGATAAAATTAAAATAATAAGGAGATAAAATTTTTATGCAAGTAGGAAAAACATCAATAAATTTAAATAATGTTGAAACAAATCAGGTAAAACAAAATAATTCTAGTGATACTTTGAAAAGTAGTTCAAATAAAGAAATAAAGATTAATATAAATGATACAAAAATTACTTCAGATGATTTAAATAAAGGTAAAGTTCCTACTATTGCTAAAGGTATTAGTTTTTCTGATAATGAAGCTACAAATGAACCACCTGTAAAAAAAGAAAAAAATGTTACAGAAAAAAAAGGTACATTATCAATAGGTTGGGGATATGGTAGGCAAATATATGGACCAAGTGACGTACATATCAAAGGAGAAGGACATGATTTTACTATGAGAGGTGTAAGAGCTTATGACAGACCTGCTTCTTTTAGTTTTGATACTTATTTTAATCCTTCTAAATTAAGTATTCCTCAATACATGGCTGATTTTACTTACTTTCCAACTAATAACTTATACATAGAATTAAATCCAAATCATCATATGAAATGGGTTGCTGATCCTGATCAAATGGTACAGGTTACAGGTTATATAGATCCAAGTTTATCAGAAAAATATGGAGGAACTCATGAAAATACTTATATACCAATGAAAGATATTTTTAAAATGCTAGAACATACTAATGGATATAACTATGTTAATGCAGGTGCAGGTGTAATATATCCTTTAGCTGAATCTAAAAATGGAAAACATGCTATAAGTTTAAAAGCAGGTGTTCATGCAGGTGGTATAGTTACAAAAACAGAAGCATATTTATTTGATAAAGGAGCTGATCATCCTTTTAAATTATGTGGTTTTGGTTATGGTACTAAGGTAGGTTTAAGAGTAGATTTATTTAAGCATTTCTTTATAGAAGGGAATACCGAGTTTATGAGAGGACATTTGGATGGATTTAATACAACAGGAAAAAAAGGAGATAAAGGTTCTCAAACTATAAATACAATGAATAATTATTTTACCGTTGGAGTAAATATTCCATTAAATAAAAAATAAAGGCACTGGGCTAATGTTATTTTCTGATAATCTTAAAATCCCTTAATAGTAAGCATTTTAAAAATTTATATTAAAATATACTTTAAATAGTGCCGGAATATTTATACTATACTAAACTAAAACTTGTTTTCACTTTTTTAATTCCTATAAGCTTATACTATCCAGCATTTCAGTTTTAGAAAAAATATAAAATACAAAAGTTTGAGTATAGATAATAAAATAACTTATATTTAATCATGATATAATGTTTTATTATGTTTTATGAACTTCTTAGGAGTAAATTATGTCTAAAATAACCTTTGGAACCGATGGTTGGAGAGGTTTAATTGCAAAAGACTTTACATTTGATAATGTCAATTTAGTTTCCAAAGCATTAGCTTTTTATGTAAAAGATAATTATAGAAATAAGCCTGTAATTATCGGTTATGATACAAGATTCTTAGCTGATAAGTTTGCTAATGAAATAGCAAAGGTTATTACAGATTTTGGTTTTAATGTATTGATGAGTGATAGTTTTATACCTACACCTGTTATAGCTTTTGCAGCAAAGTATTATAATAGTGCTGGAGCAATTATGGTTACAGCAAGTCATAATCCTCCTGAATATTGCGGTATAAAATATATACCTGATTATGCAGGACCAGCAACAAATGATATAACAAGTGAAATAATAGCAAATATTAATTTATTACAAGATGGTTCTTTAGAGTTTAAAGAAGCAAAGGAAAAAGGTAAAATAGAATTCTTTAATCCTAAAAAAGAATATTTTGAAAGTTTAAAAAAAGTTTTGGATATGGATAAATTTAGCAAATTAAATTTAAAAGTTTCTTATGATCCTCTGTATGCTACAGGAATAGGCTATTTTGATGAGTTTCTAAAATTAAATAGTCAATGTGAATTATTTGTCATAAATAATCATAGAGATGTTTTATTTGGTGGTGGCATGCCTGAACCATCAGAAAAATATTTGAATAACTTAAAAGATTTAGTTTTAAAAAGTAAATCAAATTGTGGTTTTTCAAATGATGGTGATTCTGATAGATTTGGAGTTATAGATGAAAACGGACATTACTATAATCCAAATCAAGTTATATCTTTACTATTAAGACACTTAGTAAAAAATAGAAAATTTAAAGGAGCAGTTGTTAGAACAGTTGCTACAACTCACTTATTAGATAAGTTAGCAAATCATTTTGAAATAAACTTAATAGAAACACCTGTTGGATTTAAATATGTTGGTGAAAGAATGAGAGAAACAGAAGTTATTATAGGTGGGGAAGAATCAGGAGGATTAAGTATATTAGGACATATTCCAGAAAAAGATGGAATATTAGCTAATTTACTTATATTAGAAATGTTATCTTATGAGAATAAAACATTAAGTCAAATTTGGTATGATTTAGTAAGTGAAGTTGGTTATAAGCCTTATAATAAAAGGTTAGATATACATCTTACAGAAGAAAGAAAAAAAATTATAATGAATAAGTTTAAAAATTCTACACCTGATAAAATGTCTAATTTAAATGTTATAGGAGTAAAAACAATTGATGGTGTAAAATTATTACTAGAAGATAATCATAGTTGGGTTCTTATAAGATCATCAGGAACAGAACCTTTAATAAGAGTTTATTTAGAAAGTGATTCACAAGAAAAATTAATTAAACTTCAAGAATATATGGAGACTTTATTAAATGAATGAAGAAGATTTATTAAAAAAACAATATACTTTATATCCCTATCCACCAATACCTGTCGGAGAAATGGAAGATGAAGTATTATATAGTTCAAATTATGAATTTGTAAATTACATATGTACAAAGAAATATAAAAGTCCAGAAAATATAAAAATACTTGATGCAGGATGTGGAACAGGTTATTCTACAATGAAATTAGCATCACAAAATCCAAGTGCTGAAATAATAGCTGTAGATATAAGTCAGTCTTCATTAGATATTGCAAAAGAAAGACTTCAAAAAGCAAATCTATATTCTGATAGAATAAAGTTTTACAATGCTGACATAGAAAATTTATCATCTTTTCTAAATCAAAAGTTTAATTATATAGTTTCATCTGGAGTAATTCATCATTTAAAAAATCCTGAAAGAGGCTTGAGTAATTTAAAAAATTTATTAGCTGATGATGGAATATTACATTTAATGGTTTATAGTGAATATGGTAGATATACACTAAAATTATTTAGAAAATTAATAGACTTAGTTAGAAAAGATAAAAATGACTTTGAAGAAGGTATAAAAGTTGGAAAAGAACTTTTGAATATATTACCAGAAAGTCATATTATAAAATATGATTATCTAAAAAGTTATAATAGTTATTTATCTAAATTTGGTAAAAATTTTGCTGATTCTGATATTCAATTTGTAGATGCTTATCTAAATGCAAGAGAAACAAGTTATGATATTGATAAACTTTTTGAAGTACTAGAAAGACATGAATTAAAACTAATAAGATTTTTAGATGAAGCTGTAAGAAGTAAAGAGTTTATATTCTTGAAAAGTCCTTTTCTAACCGATTACATTAAAGATTTAGATAAAAAAGAAATTTACAAAATTTCAGAAATATTATATCCTGAAAGAAACTTTGCTTTTTTTTGCTCTCATAAGTCTTTAGAAATAAATAATCAAAGTTATGATAAATTGAAAAAATTTAAATTACCAAAATTCAATAAAAAAAGTAATAATATGGTTATGTCAGCAACAGGAAAAGGCATACAACTTTTAGGAATGTATAAATATATTTATGAAGAAATAGAAAAAGAAAATGATTTTGAAACAACTTGTCAAAATGTAAGTTATAAATTTTATTGTGATTTAAACACATCAAAGAAAATAATTACAAATTTTATTAAAGATATGGATGATTGTGATTTAATTTTTATTCTATAAATACCTAAAAAATCATTATCAATGAAAAAAATAAAAATAGAAGGTAGCAAAGTTTTTATAAATAATGAAGAAAATATTCTTTATGGAGGAGAATTTCAATATTTTAGAATACCTAGGATATACTGGGATAATTCTTTAAAATTACTAAAAGAAGCTTGTTGTAATTTTATAAGTTTTTATATACCTTGGATATGGCATGAGTATGAAGAAAATATTTTTGATTTTCAAGGAAAAACTTATCCTGAAAGAGATTTAATAAGTTTTATAGAACTTTGTAAAAAAAATGGTTTTAATATAATTGTAAGACCTGGACCATATATATATGCTGAATATCAAGGTTTTGGAATTCCTGAATGGTTGAGACAGAAACATCCTGAAATATTAATAAAATATGAAAATGGAAAGATAAGCCATGAAATATCGTTAAATCATCCTATTTATTTAGAATATGTAAAAAAATGGTATGAAAATCTTTTTAGAATATTAAAACCATATTTTGATGAAAATTTAATATTTGCTTGTCAAATAGATAATGAAACAGGATTACCACAATTTGGTTATGTTCCTTATATGAGTGATTTTAATGAAGATACAATTTTAAAATATAGGCTTTACTGTCAAAACAGATTTACAACAATAGAGAACTTTAATTCAATATTAAAAACAAATTATAAAGATTTTGAAGAGATAGAACCACCAAGAAAATATAAAAGTAATAAATATCATTTTAGACTATACGGTGAATTTATAGAGGATTACATAATACAATATTTACAGACTTTAAAAAGTATGATAATATCATTTGGAATAAATACATTTTTTTATTTAAATGATCCTTATTTATGTCAATGGCCACATCATAGTACTAAAAAATCAAAAATAGCTACTATAGGTTATGATACATACCCGAAATTTTCTTTTAGTGATAGTATTTTAGATTTACCATTTTCTCTTTCTTATGCTCCAGAATTATTTAGTAGTATAAATAATAATTCTATAACTATTGGTGCTGAAATAGGCTGTGGTTGGTTTGATCCTCATATAGAAGTTCATGAAGAATCCACTTTACAATTAGCTTTAGTTTCTCTTGCTAGAAATACAAAATTACTAGCTTATTATATTTTGCATGATGGATTAGAACATTATAATCAAGAGTGGGTATTTAAAGCACCAATAAACTTATTTGGTAAAACTACTCCAAGGTACGATGTTATAAAAAGTATTGGTATTTTTTTAAAAAATTATGGTAATAAAATATCTGAAAGTGAGCAAGCTTATAGTCCTATAATAATAGGTGTATATATACCTCATGCAAGAGATATAATAAGGCCAAATGTAAATTATTTGTCTGTTTTAGATGAAATGAACAATGCTTTAATTCATTTTAACGGTGCATCTAGTCTTATAGGTATGCTTGTAGAGAGTGGATATAATCCTAGAGTTTATGATTTAGAACTTTTAGATAATGAAATATTAAGAAAAACAAAAGTTTTATTTTTATTTTCAACAGGGCATATAGATAAATCTTCTTATCTAAAAATTTTGAGATTTGTTTATGAAGGTGGTACTTTGATAACAATAGGTAATCCTATTTATGAAGATGATATTGGAGATAAAATAGAAAAAGATTATCTATACCCTGCTATACCTGAAGAGAATAATATAATTCATTTTGGAGCTATAAAAATATTATCAAAAGTAAGCCTTGACATCATAAACTATCAAATAAGAAGAACAAAAATATCTCATAAACACTCATTGAATACTTTAGATATGATGCAGCCTTTTTCTGAAAGTATAAAGTATATTGGTAAAGATGGAGATTGGGCTGATACTTTTTTAGGTAATAAAATATGGCTTAGTAAATTTGCTTCTTTTTGGAAACCTAACTCAAAAATAATTCCTCTTATAAAATATAATGAAAAAATAGTTTCATACTATACAAGATATGGTTATGGGAAAAGCATATTTATAGGATCATTATTAGGGTTATTTTATGACTCTTCAACTTTTTATACAAAAGAAAAAAAAAAGAAAGAGTCACTTACAAGTTTTTTTTCATATTTGCTTAAAGAAAATGGTATAAAGCAATTATATAAACCTCAAAATGATATAGAAATAATAATTAGAAATACAAAAAAAGAGAAAATAATTTTTTGCATTAATAGAGGAAAGAAAAAAAAAAATTGAAATAGAGACTGATTTTAATTTTTATCAAAATATAGAATTAGTTTATAAATATAAAAATAGTAATTTTGATATAGATTATTTTAATAAATACAATATTATAAAAGGCATAATAGATGAAAATGATGTTATGATTTTTCTTTTAAAAGAATGATTTCTAATAATAAAGAAATAAAAAAAGTATTATTAATAACATTAGTATTAAACCTAATAGTTTCATTTGGAAAAATATATTATGGATATTTAACAAATACAATTAGTATGATTTCTGATGGTTACCATTCATTAATGGATGGAACTTCTAATATAATAGCATTATTTGCAATTTACTTATCTTCTAAGCCACCTGATGAAAATTACCCTTATGGATATAAAAAAATTGAAGTATTTGCTTCTCTTATAATATCATTATTATTATTTGCTACAAGTTATAATATCCTATCAAATTTATTTGAAAGAATATTTTATAAAAACTCAATACCTCATCCTAATATAGATAATATAGTAATAATGATAACAACTATTTTTATAAATATTTTTGTTACAAGTTATGAGACTAAAAAAGGAAAAGAATTAAAAAGTAAAATTCTTATTGATGATTCATCACATACTTTAAGTGATATATTTGTATCAATAACAGTTCTTGTAGGTATTATAGCTATAAGATATGGTCTTTACTTTGTAGATATATTGACATCATTTATTATTGTTTTAATAATAGCTAAGATTGCTTGGAAAATATTACAAGAAAGCTTAGAAATTTTGTCAGATTCAGCTGTTATTAATAATAAAGAAATTGAAATTATAGTTAATAGTGTAAATGGCGTAAAAAGTTGTCATAAAATAAGAACAAGAGGATTAAAAAATTACATATTTATAGACTTACATATACAAGTTGATTCTAATATTAGCATAAAAGATGCTCATAAAATAGGTCATGAAGTTCAGAAGATATTAAAAGAAAAAATAGAAGGTGTTAATGAAGTAATTACTCATGTTGAGCCGTTATAATAAAGTAAGAATTAATAAATTTTTTGAAAATTAGCTTTTTTCTCATTTTTATCAGGTTTAACTTTAATAACAACTACTGTTATATCATCTTGAGGTTCCTTTACTCCTTTTATCCAATTATAATAATCTTCAAGTATTGCATTTTTTAGTTCTTCAGCTGATAAAAAACTATTTATTTTTATGAATTCTTCTAATCTTTCATAAGAATATTCTTCATTATCTATATTTCTAGCTTCTACAAGTCCATCAGTAAAATATACTAAAATATCTTTATGATTTAAACTTAATGTTGTTTCTCTAAATTTAACATTTTCTTTTACTCCTAATTGATAAGCAGGAATAACTTTTATATTTTCTAAATCTCTTATTTCATGTTTATAAAAGTAAGGTAAAGGATGTCCAGCTGATGAAATTGTAAATTTCATCTCATTTAAATCAAATATTGTATATAGAAATCCCATTCTTAATTTTCTATCCGTTTTTGTTCCTAGAATAACACTATTTAAAGCATTCATAACAGATGTAACACTAGGGTCATTTTTAGATTGTAAAAATAAGGTAGCTTTAGCCATTGTCATTAAAAGCCCTGCTGATACTCCATGTCCTGTTACATCTCCAAAAGCAAGAGCAAATTTATTATCGCCAAGCATTATATAATCATAGTAATCACCGCCTACTTCACTAGCTGATTCAGAGAAACCTGAAATTTCTATTGGATCAAAAACAGGATCTGAAACAGGTAACATTGATTTTTGAATATTTTTAGCAATGTTTAATTCTTGTCTTATCTGTTCTTCTCTTCTTTGAACTTCTAATAACTCTAAATTATCTAATGCTAAAGCTGTTTGTGTAACAATATCTTCTAGTAGTTCTAGATCTTTGTTTGTAAAAGATTTTACAAGAGTTTTACTACTAACATAAACAAGTCCTAATATTTTTTTATTTGATATAAGTGGAACACACATTACACTTCTTATGTCAAGAGCCATTACACTAGCCTGTGTGCTTATTGATTTATCGTCTAATGTATCTACTAATGAGATAGATTTTCCTGTGTCAATAACTTTTTGAATAATACTTGAGCTTATTCTTAGTGGTATATCTGTATTTCCATTTGAATCAAGACTTAATTCACATTTTAAATCTTCACCCATTAATACATATCCTATTTCAGCACCTGTTATTTTCAAAGAAAAGTCTAATACTTTATATAATAAATCTTTCTTTGTAAAAGCATTTGATATAGTTCTTGATAAATCATTTAATATTTGTAATTTCATATTTTTATCGTTTGTTTGAGTATGTAATCTTGCATTTATTATTGCAATACTTGCAAATCCTGAAATAGATTCTACTAAATTTAAATCTTCTTCACTAAAAGTTTTTAAAACTGATTGTCTATCTAAATAAATAAGTCCAAAAGTTTTATCTTTATCTTTCAAGGGAACACAAATAACAGTTCTTAAATCCATAGCTAAAACACTTTTTTGAGTAGAAAATCTACTATCAGCTTGAGCATCAGCAACCCAAAGTGATTTACCTGTTTTTAAAACTTCTTCTGTAAAAGTTCTACTAAATGCTAAAAGTTTATTTTCTCCAAAACTTCCTTCCTTTGTTTTAAATATTTGTGAATGTAATTCACCTTTATGATTTAAAAGTAGTAAAAAACCTCTATCAGCTTCTGTTATTTCCATTATTTTTTCTATAATAGTATTTAAAACACTATTTAACTCTAAATTACTCATTAACATTTGACCAAAATTACTTATAAATTCAAGTCTTTTTAGTCTTTCATGCATTATTTTATTTTCTTTTTTAATTTCTTCTTTTTCTTTATCTGATATTTCATTTTTAGTTGAACTATTAATACTTAATCCTAATGTAGAGATTAAATCTATTAATTTAAGACCTATTTGAGTTGCTTTTTCATATTCTTTTGGTAATTCACTTTTTTCAATTTCTTTATTTTCAATTTTGCTTATTGTTTCTTCTTGTTTTTTTGTTGAAGGAATATCTTTTACAATAAGTGATGGTTTAGGTATAGAATTAAGTCTAGGGAGTATTTTATTTACTTGATATTCATTATTTATTTCTCTAAATTTTGATATTGCTTTCTGCCATGATGTTCTTGCTAAATCAAATTTTTTCTTTTGTAACCATATTTCACCTATTGAAAATTGTGTAAAAGCTTCTTGTATATACATTTCATTTTCTTGAGCTATATTTAAGCTTTTCATTAAAAAATCATGTGCTTTTTCATAATCTTCTCTATGTGAATATATTTGAGCATATAGTCTATAAGTATTTGTTAAATGATATGGATTTTCAAAATCCTTACTATTAGCTAATTGGTAAGATCTATTCAGATATCTTTCAGCATCTTCTATTTCATGCATTTTTATATATGCTTCAGCAAGTCTATATAGTGAAGGTATTAATTGATCATTTTTTAAATTTCCATCATCAAATTGACTTAAACTTACTGCTTTTTGTAATAACTCAACTGCTTCAATAAATTTGTTTTCTTCAATTAATATCATAGCCTCAAGTATTAACCCATTAGCTTGTTGATGTGGATTACCAAGTCTCTTACCTAGTTCTACAATTTTTTTTGTCATAAATTTTGCTTCCATAAATTGACCATTTTGTATAGCTGCAAAAGTCAGACAAATATTAAATCTATTTTCATGTTGAATAGGTTTTCCCATTCTTTTAACCATATTCATTAATTTTTCTTGTAAATTTTTTATTTTTTCGTAATTACCTATAAGACTATATCTAACAACATCTGGATAATATGACCAAAATTCTAAATCTAAATGATTATATTCTTTTGCAATTTGATTTAAAATTTTAAAATATTTTGAATTATTATCTAATTTTTCACCAAGCCAAGCTATAGCATCTTCTCTTATAAAAGAGCTAAAACCATAAGCCCATATTAAATGTTTCGGTAATTTATCAAAGTTTTTTTCCATTATATCCACTGCTTCTTCCATATCTTTTACTAATTGTCTAAGTCTTCCTGTAGTAAGAAGACCATTTAATCTTCCAAAAAGCATAAGAGCTCTTACTAGAGTATTATTAAAACTAGTATTCTCTATTATTGGATTTGTAATTGAAAAAGCTTTTTCATTTTGTCCCATCATTGTATAACTTGAAGCTCTTATGCTTTCAAATTCAGCAGTTGAATTAATATCAAATCCTTTTGATTTTAAATAATTTATTAAATTTTCTGAAGTATCAAGACATATTTTAGGTGCAATCATGTAACTTATCCAAGCTAATTTTCTATAAGATTTTTCCAAAACTAATTCTTTAGAAACTTCTTGATCTATTTCTGAATTATTTAAGATTATTGATAAATATTCTTTTAAATTTTCTGTTGAAATATTTTCTTCTTTTTCTAATAAATCATTTGCTTGTTTTATTAATTGTGATGCTTCCATTCTTACAGGAGAAGAAAAACCAGCTATAAATAAATATTTTATAGCTTTCTGAATATTTGTACTTTTACTATAATGATAAGCTAATTCACCAGCTACATTAACTAAATTATTTATATTTTCATTTTCTATAGTTTGAGCAACTTTTAAATGTAGTTCTTTTCGTAAATTTTCATCTAATCCATCATAAAGAGTTTCTCTAACTCTATCATGAGGAAATATATATTCATTTTCAAATTTATTTAAAAATTGTCTTTCTATTAATTCATCTATTGCATTAAATATTTCTTCTTCTTCATAATTGCTTACAGCTTTAAATAATGAAAGTTTTAATTTTCTTCCAGCAACAGCAGCAAGTTTTATTAAATTTAAAGATTTTTCACTTAAAGTTTTAAGTCGTCTTGTTACAGTTGCTTCTATACTATTTGGTAATTCCCAATTTGTATAATCTGTTGGTATAAACCAAGTACCAAATCTTAATTGTAAAATATTTTCTTCTATAAGAAATCTCATTAATTCACTTATAAAAAAAGCGTTACCACCTGTTGCGTCTTTTATTTTTTCTACAAAATCTTTTTTTAAATCAATACTTCCAAGCATTGCTTTTATAAGCTCTTTTATATTTTCTAAAGTAAAAGGTTCTAGTTTTATTAAATTTGTTATTTCTTCGTCTATTGTCTGCCATAGTGGATGTCCTGCTTGAACTTCATCATCTCTAAATGTAGCAAGAAACATTATTCTTGATTTCTTTAAGTCTCTTATACAAGTATTTAATAAATCAATACTTGCTTGATCTATCCAGTGTAAATCATCTATAAATATAACTATAGTTTCTCTGCTTGATATACTAGATAACCAAGCTGTAATAGTATCAAAAAGTCTTAATTTTTCTGATATACCTTTAAGATTTGGTAGTGGTTCAAATCCTTTCTCCTTTAATTCAGGTATTATTTTTACTAAAATATTGCCGTATTTTTCTAACTCTTCTTTTGATGTTAAAGGTATTAATTGTTTTAGTGCATCAGCTATTGGTTTATATGCTGACATACCTTGTTCAAAACAATGACCAGTTACAAAAGGAATCTCTGCTAATTGAACATGTAATTTAAACTCTTGAATAAGTCTTGATTTTCCAACACCAGCAGGAGCACCTATAAATACAGCTTTACTATACGATTTATTAACTTGATTTAAAGCATTTTCAAGTATCTTTAACTCATTATCTCTACCTATTATTAAACTACTATTTAGATAACTTTTTTTTTGTTCTATATTTTCTATAGCTATTTCTTCATTTGTTAATTCAGATAAATCTTTTATTAATTCAGAACAATTTTGATATCTATCGGCTTGTTTCTTCTCTAAAAGTTTTAATATTATTTTTTCTAATTCTTCAGGTATATCAGGCTTTAAAACTCTTGGAGGAATAACAGGATTATTTATATGAGCTCTTATTACTTCTAAAATAGAATTACCTGTAAATGGTAATTTACCTGTTACCATTTCATAAGCAACCACACCAACAGAATATAAATCAGAGCTTTCATTTATAATCCCACATGTTGGTATTTCAGGAGGTAGATAATCAACTGTTCCTGTTATTTGACCACTACTCCTTATTCCAAGTTGCTTCATTAATCCAAAATCCATTAGTTTAACAGTTCCATCATCTCTTATTCTAATATTTTGAGGTTTTATATCACAATGAACTAATAATCTTGAATGTATAAAACTTAATGCTTGTGCTATTTGTATAAGAATTTTTATTATTTGATTATAATCTAAATTTTTTAACTCTGAAAGTTCTTTACCAGGGACCACTTCCATTGTCAAATATGGTGATTTATCAGGCATTAATCCATAATCATAAACATTTACAGTATTAGGATGCTTAAGTTTATTCATTACTCTGAATTCTTGTTTAAACTGTAATAATGTATCTTGAGAATCAGCTATTTGTTTTGACAAAATTTTGAAAGCTACTATATTTTTATTTATAGTATCTTCAACTTGGTACACTACTCCCATACCACCTTCACCAAGTTTTTTTATTACTTTATATCTATTTGCTAAAATATTCTCTTGTAACATAATAAATATTTTAACTTAAGAGTTATAAAAATTTTTCTTTTTGAAGAATATTTCATATAGACACTGGGCTAATGTTTTTTTGATAAGCTTAAAATCCATTAATAGTAATCATTTTGAAGATTTATATTAAAATATACTTTAAATTCTGTATTTATAAGCTTTTGAAGTAATTTTTTTCTATAACTTAATCCCAGTGTATAAAATTGGTTTACACTTTTTTAATTTCTATAAAGCTTTACTATTCAATATTTTAGTTCTTGAAAACATGCAAACTTCAGAAGTTTGAGTATAAAATTTAAATCTTATTAAATTTATCAACTAATTAGAAAACCATTACCTAAAAATATTAATTAAAATCAATAAAAAAATTGATATAAATCAATCTATTATTTATGAAAACTCATTAATTTAAAACTTATTCTATAAGATAATTATAAGTAGTTTAAAAAATTATGTGAGGTAAAAATATGAAGAAAAAACTATTATATGGCGCTATTTCTAGTTTTTTTATTTTAAGTAATACATATGCTTTTGCAGAGGATGAATCTATAAAAATAAATGGAAATATTCTATTAAGAAGTGAATTTGATGCAAGAGATTTTAATAATAATACAAGTTCATTATTTTTTACATCTATGAGAACTTCTTTATCAGCTGAAAAAGAATTTTTTGATAAAGTAAAGTTTTTTGTTCAAATAAGAGATTCAAGAATTATGGGACAAGAAAAAGATACATTATCAAATAGTGCTAATATAGATTTACATCAAGGTTATATTGAATTTAAAAATATATTTTTTGACGGATTTTCAGCAAAAATTGGTAGGTTTGAAAATAATTTTGGGACACAAAGATTTATAGGAGCTGTTGACTGGCACTATATTGCAAGATCTTTTGATGGTGCAAGATTAAGCTATTCTAATAAAGATCTATTAAATTTAAAAATAGATGCTTTTAGTTTTATGCATAATACTAATACACCTTATATTGGTAATGCTAATCCAAAAATTTATAAAGATACTAATCCTTTAAATTATGATTTACATGGTTTGTGGGCAAATTTTGAGTTTAATGAACATGCTAAATTAGATTTATTTACAATATATCAAAGAGATTCAAGACAGACTAACCCTAACATAAGTGATTTAAATTTATTAACCTTAGGTTTAAATTATAAAGGAAATTACGGCAATTTTTCTTCCTTAGTTGAATGTGCTTATCAATCTGGTAATACAAAAAATTTATCTACTAATGCATATCTTTTATCAGCACAAGGCTTTTATAACATATTTGATTTTAAGTTTGGTATTGGTGCGGATATATTATCAGGTAATAATCCCAATAGTAAAAATACATTCAACGTTTTTACAGTTCCTTTTGGAACTAATCATTTATTCTATGGATTTATGGATTATTTTATAAATATTCCAGCTAACACTATGAATTTAGGATTAAACGACTATTATTTTACATCTTTATGGAAACCAACATTTTTACCTGTTAATTTTGGATTAAATACACACTATTTTACTTCAAATCAGCTTTCTAATGATAATAAAATCAATTTTGGACAAGAGATAGATTTTACAATAAACTATCCTTTTACAATGAATAATTTTAAAAACAGTATTACTTTTGGTACAAGTGTATTTAATCCAGGTGAATTAATGCGAAAAGATGAAATGTTTGGAAATAATGTAAACTCTCCTGGTGTTTGGAGTTATCTTATGTTAGTATCTAATTTTTAGGTAAATTATGGTTAGTGTAGATGAAGCTGAAAAAATAATTCTTGATTCAATCATAAATACTGATTTAGTAGAAGATATATCTTTAGTCAATTGTTACAATAGAGTATTAGCAGAAGATATTAAAGCAGATAGAGAACAGCCCCCATTTGATAGAGTAGCTATGGATGGTATAGCTATTCCTTATAAATTGTTTGAAAAAGGATTAAGAAAATTTAGAATACAAAAAAATATTCAAAGAGCTGGTATCCCTTCATATACGTTAGAAGATAACTTTGATTGTATAGAAGTTATGACTGGTGCAAAAATGCCAAATAATACTGACACAGTAATAAAATATGAAGATTTAATCATTGAGAACAACGTAGCATATTTGAAAGGAAATATTAAAGTTGATTACAAACAAAATATTCATTTTAAAGGTAGTGATTATTCGAAAAATCAAATCTTGCTACAAAAAGGAGTTAAGATTGGTCCTATACAAACTTCAATTATTGCAAGTATAGGTAAATCAAAAGTAAAAGTATTTAAAATACCTAATATAGCTATAATAGCTACTGGTGATGAATTAGTTGATATAGATAAAGAACCTCTTGATTATCAAATAAGAATGTCAAATGCTTATGCTATTCAATGTGGATTAGTAAATAATAATTTTATAAATTCTCAAATTTTTCATTTAAATGATGATAAAGATATACTTTTAAATAAGATGAGAGATATTTTAAATAATTTTGACTTTTTGATAATGAGTGGAGGAGTTTCTGTAGGTAAATTTGATTTTATTCCTGAAATACTTAAGACATTAGAAGTTAAAGAATTTTTTCATAAGGTTAAACAAAAACCAGGGAAACCTTTATTTTTTGGAAAAAGTAAAAATAATGTTCCAATATTTGGCTTACCAGGAAATCCTATTTCAACAATAGTTTGTTTTTATAGATATGTAATTCCTTGTTTATATAAAATTTGTAATAAAAAATATTTTCAAAAATATGTAACAATTTACCACGATTTTAATTTGAAAAATCAACTTACAAATTTTTTACCTGTGAAAACATTTTATGATGATAATTATAATTTTAGTGCAAGTGTCATAAAAACAAATGGTTCAGGTGATTACTATTCAGCTTTTGAAAGTAACGGATTTATTGAAATAAAAGAAAATACTAATTTTGTAAAAGCTGGAACTATTTTAAAATATTTTGAATGGAATATTTAATATGAACACAGAAGTAAGGGTAAAAGAAAATAAACTTATTGATTCATATCAAAGATTAATACATAAACTTAGAGTTCAACTTACAGATGCATGTAATTTTAGATGTTTTTACTGTATGCCTTTAGATATGAAATTTAAACCTCATTCAGAATTATTGACATCTGAAGAAATATACCAAATATGTTTTATTTTAAATCAAGACTTTGGAATTGATGAATTAAGAATTACAGGTGGAGAACCTACAATAAGACCAGAGTTTGAAGAAATAGTTTATAAGCTTTCTTCTTTAAATCTTTCAAAATTAGGCTTGACTACAAATGGTTTTATACTTGATAAAAAACTAGATTTTCTTAAAACAACAGAATGTAAAAACATAAATATTAGTTTAGATAGTTTAAATGAAGAAACTTTCAATTATATCACTAGAAGTAAGTATTTTAAAAATACTCTTAAAAGTATTTTAAAAGCAAAAGAATTGGGTTTCAATATTAAAATAAATACTGTTATGTTAAAAGGTATTAATGACAATGAAGTAGAAGAATTTATTAATTTTTCAGCAAAATATGATATAGAAGTAAGATTTTTAGAACTTATGAAAATAGGAGAAGCATATTATAATAACGATAAATTATTTATATCAGCTAAAGAATATATTGACAAGATAAAAAAGAAACATAATTTACATCCCATAAAAGTAGAAATTGATTCTACATCTTTTAAATATAGATTAGAAAATGGAGCTAAAATAGGATTTATAGCATCTGAATCAATGCCTTTTTGTAACTCTTGCTCAAGACTTAGATTAAGTGCTACTGGAAAGCTTAGATCTTGTCTTATGTCTAATAATGGAATAAATTTAAAAAATTTACAAAAAGAACAATATAGGGAAGTTTTATATTCTGTTATATCAATGAAACCATATACAAGAATTCATCACATAGAAGAAAATATGAATCAAATAGGAGGCTAAATGTTAAGTCATATTGATGATAACAATAATCCTACAATGGTTGATGTAGGATATAAAGAAATTACAAAAAGAACAGCAAAAGCAAAAGCTACGATTATTCTTAATCAAGAACTAATTAATATGTTTGATGGTAATGATATAAAGAGTAAAAAAGGACCAGTTTTTCAAACAGCTATAATAGCAGGTATTATGGCAGTAAAAAAAACTTATGAATTAATACCAATGTGTCATCCTATAGGATTAGATAATTGTAGAATAAATGTTAATCTTGATAAAGAAAACATGATAGCAAATATAGAATGCTTTGTTTCTGTACATGCAAAGACAGGTATTGAAATGGAAGCTCTAACAGGAGTAAGTATAGCTGCATTAACAATATATGACATGTGCAAAGCTATATCACATGATTTAATAATAAAAGAAATAAAGCTAATTGAAAAAACTGGAGGAAAAAGTGATTTTAAAAGAGAATAATAACTATTTATTTAACAATTATGAAATATTTTTCTGTGGTTTTTCAGGTTCTGGTAAAACAACTTTAATAAGTAAATTGACAAAATATTTCTCAAAAATTTATTCTGTTGGATATATAAAACATGACGCACATAAATTTTCTATTGATTATGAAAATAAAGATACTCATATTATTTATAATTCTGGTGCTAACAAAGTTTTTATAAATGATAATACTCATTTTGCATTTATTGAAAAAAGTAATTATAATCAAAGTTTAATTAAAAGTATTTTTAATGATTGTGATTTTGTTTTTGTTGAAGGATATAAGTATTTAGATAATCCAAAAGTTTTAATTATTGATGAAAATAAAAAAATATTAGAAGAATATAATAGTGGAAAAATAAATAATGTTTTATGTTTTGTAGGAGAAGATAGCTATTTAGATTTAGATAAACCTTATTTTAATAGAAATGATATTACAAGTATAAGCAATTTTATACTAAATTATTTTAATAGTTTAAATAAAAAAGTTAATCTTTATGGTCTAGTTTTAGCTGGTGGTAAAAGCACTCGTATGGGTAGAGATAAAGCTGAATTGGAATACTATGGTAAGAAACAGGTAGAATATACTTGTGATTTACTATATAATTATTGTAATAAAGTGTTTATTTCAACTCGAGATAAAGTTTATTCATCAAGATATGAAAGTATATTTGATACTTTTTTAAATATAGGTCCAATAGGTGGTATATTATCAGCTCAAACATTAATCAATAATACAGCTTTTTTTGTTATAGCTTGTGATATGCCATATATAAATAGTGAAACAATAGAAAAATTAATAATGAATAGAGACTATTTTAAATTTTCTACTTGTTATATAAATCAAGAAAATAATTTACCTGAACCATTATGTGCAATTTATGAGCCCAAAAGTAAATATGCTTTAATGAGTTTTATAGCTGAAGGTTTCTCGTGTCCTAGAAAATTTTTAATTAAATATAACTCTAAGAAAATTCTTCCAAATAATCCTATTGAAATGAGTAATATAAACTATATTGAAGAATATAATGAAATAAAGGGTAGAATATGAAGAAAATAACTTTAAAATATTTTGCTAAACTAAAAGATGATATAGGAAAAAGTTCTGAAACATTGGAAATAGAAGCAAAAACTTTATCAGATGTTTATGACTTTATATCAAATAAATATTCCCTGTCATTATCAAAAGAATTTTTAAAAGTAGCCTTAAATGATGAATTTTCTGACTGGGATACAGAAATTGAAGATAGTGATACAATAGTGTTTATCCCACCTGTTGCTGGAGGTTAATATGTTTTACTTTTCTTATGAAAAAATAAATCCAATTGAATTAAGAAATAAATTAATTAATAAATCAGCAGGTGCTTTTGTTTGTTTTGAAGGGTGGGTAAGAGATAATAATGAAGGTAAAGAAGTGATAGCTCTTGATTATGAAGCTTATGAAGAATTAGCTTTAAATGAAGCAAAAAAAATAATAAATGAAGCAAAAGAAAGATTCAAAGTATTTGATATTATATCAGTTCATAGAATAGGAAGCTTGAAATTAGAAGATATTGCTGTATGGGTAGGTGTAAATTCAAGACATAGAAAAGATTCTTTTTTAGCTTGTGAATATATTATAAATCAGATAAAAGTAAGACTACCTATATGGAAAAAAGAATATTATATTAATGGTGATAGTGGATGGGTTAATTGTGAAAATTGTCATAAAATTCATTAAAACTCTTGTACTTAAATTAATAAAGAAATTAAATTAAAAATAAAACATATAGATTTTTAAAACAAATATTAAAACAAATATTAAATAAAGTTAAACTACACTATTAGTAGCTATTATAAATTTTTACTGATAAATGATATAATGTTTTAGTTATTTTATTTTTTTTTGTTAGCTAAAAACAACTAACAAAATAAATTTTTTGGAGGAAATATGGAAAAATCTAAAAATATTGAACATTTAACTAGAATAGAAAGACTTGGAGAGTTATTAGTAAGATTAAATGCTTTAAAGTTATCTCAATTAACAGAACTTATAGAAGAACAAAAGAAAAATCCAGGCGTTAAACTAGGAGAACTTATAGTTAGTAAAGGGTTAATGTCGAGAGATGAAATTGTAAAGTATCTTGAGATGCAAGTAAAAGAAGGAAAAGTTATAGATGATACATTAAAAGAAATTGAGCAACTAGAAGAAAATGAGAAGTGGAATAGATTAGTTCAGCATGAAAGATTGGGAGAGATATTATTAAGAAAGAAAGTTTTAAAACTATCTCAATTATCTGAAGCAATGGAGGAACATTCTAAAAATAAATCTAAACCATTAGGACAATTACTTTTAGAAAAAGGAATTATAAATGAAAAAGATTTACAAGAAGCTCTTGAATTTCAAGAAAAACAAAATGAAACTTTGAAAGAAACAGTAGAAGAAATAAAAAGTGTTTAAAGAATGTCTCGTTTTAATATACTAAATGCTAAAATAAAAGAAATTAATTCAGATAAAATAAATATATCTTTTAATGGTAAAAGTTTATCAATTTTACTAAAAGATTTATGGAAAGATTCAATAAACTATTTATGGGAAGAAGCTAATATTAATTTATATTATTTAAAGGAAGAAAATAATATCTTTTTTTTAGATGCTGAAGGTTATCTTATATTAGAACCAAACATATTAATAAGTCCTACTGATATAGGAAATACAGATAAATGTATAAGAAAATACTATATAAACAAAAGAATTGGTTTAGCACTAGCAAATTATGAAATGATAAGAGGAACTCTAATTAATAATGCTTTTGATTTACTTATAGAAAATAAAATAAAAGATTCAAATGAAATAATTGAGAAAGTACTTGAAGAAAAGATAATTGATATATCTACTTTAGAAGAATCAGAAAATAAAAATTTTGATACTTTGAAAAATGAATTAGAAACAAATTTTACTGCTTTGAAATTATGGGCTACACATGAAAATTTCAAACATGCTGTTGATAAAAATACAGAACCTTCATTCATATCAAATAAATATGGACTATCAGGTAGAATAGACTTACTTACTAATAATGGCAGTGAATATACAACTTATGAACTAAAGACTTCTAAACCGCCTGAAAATGAACCTTGGTTAAATCATAAACAACAAGTAGCTTCATATCAGTTATTATTAGAATCTTCTTTATCTTATAGAAATCCTGAAAGCTATTTAATTTATTCTAAAGGAAATGCTAATCAGTTGCTTCAAAGATGTTATATAGATAGTTACTTTAGAAGAAAAATAATAAATATTAGAAATCAAATAGTAGCAATAGATTATGCTTTAACTCAAGATTATAAAAGTGATATTTATAGAAAAATTATTCCAAAAGCAGGAATTGGTAAAGATATTTGTCAAAATTGCTATAAAAGACTAGATTGCATTAATATTGCAAATTTGTTAGATGAAGAAACTGAAGATATATTTAGAGATATTTTAGAATATTCAGAAAATAATAAGCTAGATAGTGAAACATTAGAATATTATCATAAATACTTTAGAATGGTAGAACTAGATAGAATGGAAAGTAGAAAGATTTTTTCAAAAGTATTTTATGATGAAGAAGAATTAATAAATTCTGGTAAATTAATAAAAGATTTAGATTTTCAAAAAATTAATTCAAAAGAATTGTATTTAAAATCAGAAAATGTATTGGAGTCAGAAATAAAATCGGGTGATATAGTAATAATATATACCGGTCAAATAAATCAATGTGAAATAGTAAAAGCAACTGTTAAAGGTATTGATAGATATAATGTTTATCTAGATTTGAAAAAAGAATATAAAGAAGAGTTTTTTAAAGGTAAAAAGTGGAATGTTTTTATTGACTTTATGGAAACATCTTATAATACTATGAATTCAGCATTATATAGATTGATAACTGCTAATACAAAAATTAAAGATTTAATATTTGGAAGATTAAAACCAACTTTTAAAGAAATAGATAAAAATCTAATTTTAGATAATTCTTTAAATGAAAGTCAGAAAGAAGCTATAAGAAAGGCATTATCATGTAATGATTACTTGCTTATACAAGGCCCACCAGGAACAGGAAAAACTCATACATTAGCACATTTAATAAAAGAATTAGTAAAAAAAGGTGAAAAAGTTTTATTGTCAGCTTTTACACATAAAGCAATAGATAATGTTTTAATAAAACTTATATCTAGTGGGTTTGAAAATTTCTTGAGAATAGGAAATCATGAATCTGTATCAAAAGAAATACATAAATATTTAGTTCAAGAAAAATTTAAAAATGTAAGGTACAGTGATATAAGAAATTTAAAGAGTAAATTAAATGAGTATCCACTTATAGCTTGTACTTCTGTAAGTGCTATAACTTCTAATCTTGTTAATAGCATGAATTTTTCTTATGCTATTGTAGATGAAGCAGGACAATTAAATGAACCTTCTACAATATCAGTAATATTAAATGCTGATAAATTTATACTTGTCGGTGATCACAAACAATTACCACCTGTAATACAAAGTGAAGAAGCAAGAAGAAATAATTTTGATAAATCGTTATTTGAAAGACTTATAAATTTAAATGAAAATAATAATGAAGTCTTAATTACTTTAAATGAACAATATAGGATGAATAATAATATAGTAAAGTTTTCAAATGAAAAATTTTATGAAAGAAAATTAAAAACTCCTGATAAAATAGCAAATCAGAAGATAGAAATATCATGTTATGATAATCCTATAATTAATCCTGAAAAAAATCTCTTATTTGTTAATATAAATAAAAAAGGAGATGTTAAAGTTAATACTTATGAGGCTAATATTATAAAGAATATTCTTAATTTATTTTTTGATAAAAAAGTGTTACCATCTAATATTGGAATAATAGCTCCTTTTCGTTCCCAAGTAGCAGAAATAAGAAGAAAAATAATGGAAATTGGAAATTTTGATGAATTAACAATAGATACGGTAGATAGATTTCAAGGTAATGATAGAGATTTAATAATATTTTCTAGTGTTGTGTCTGATAGCCATCATTTAACAGAATTTTTTGAAGATGAGAGAAGACTAAATGTTGCTATAACTAGAGCAAAGAAAAAATTTATTATGGTAGGAAATATGCAAGTTTTATCTATTTCTAGACTATTTAGAGAGTTTTTAAAATATTGTGAAATAATAAATATTTAAAAAACAAAAATGTCAATCAATATAATAGATTTAGGTTTAAAAGATTACAAAGAAACTTTAAATGTACAATATGACTTAATAGAAAAAAGAAAAAATAATCTTATAAACGATACTCTTATACTTGTAGAACATAACCATGTTATAACTGCTGGAAGAAAAACAAATCAAAATAACATTATAGATAAGTCTTTACCTATTTTTTATGTTGAAAGGGGAGGCGATGTTACTTATCATGGGCCTGGTCAATTAGTTGGTTATCCTATAATAGATATAAGTAAAAGTAAGGATGTAAATTTATTTATAAGAAAAATAGAACTATTTATAATAAATGTATTAAGTAAATTTCAAATAGTTGCTAATACCAAGGAAAAACACACTGGTGTTTGGGTTGATGATAAAAAAATAGCATCAATAGGAATAGCTTTTAAGAATTGGATAAGTTACCATGGGTTTTCAATAAATGTAAATACAAATATGAGTTTTTTTTATAAAATAAATCCTTGCGGTTTAGAAGCTTCTGTTATGACATCAATGCAATTAATTTTAAATAAAGAAATAAATATTGATGAAGTTAAAAAAGTAGTGTCTAAATTATTTACAAAATATTTTGATAAAATTTAACAATTTCTGATATACTTTTATTTGAATTATTTTTTATAGGTTAAATTATGATAGATAAAAATAAATTAAAAGAAAAAAGAGAAAAAGAAAAAGAAGAATCTGTTAATTTATGGAACGCTTTTATAGAAGATAATAAAAATAAAGAAGAAGAAAATAAAAAAGAAAATAAAAAGGAAAAGTAATTTGACTATGAGTTTTAAAATACTTATAATAAGTGATACTCATGGCTCTTTTAAAGAAATACCCTATGTTTATAATTTAAACGAGTATAGTAATATACTTTATTTAGGTGATGGTTTTGATGAAGCTTATTCTTTTGTTTCAAGAAAGAATAGTTTAGATAAATTTATTTATGTTTCTGGTAACTGTGATAATGCCCCTGAAGTTCCAAGGAAAAGATTTATAAATATAGATGGTATAAAAATATTTATGACTCATGGTGATTTATATGATGTAAAAACTTCCTATGATAAAATAATAAAACATGGTTTTGATATAAAGGCTGATATTATTATGTTTGGTCATACTCACTATGCTGAAAACTTTCAAGTAGATAATTTAAGAGTTTTTAATCCTGGAAGCATTTTTCCTAGAAAAAGGGATTTTGCTTCAATTGGTTATTTAGAAATAAATAATGGTCAAATAATTGAATTAGAACATTTAAAGTTTTAATGAATGTTATAAAAGTTCCAGGTAAATTAGTCCTACTTGGAGAATATGCTGTATTAGAAAAAAATATTCCTGCTGTTTCATGTGCAATAAATAAATATATCTACTTACTTATAGAAGAGAATGAAAAAATAATTTTTACATCAAAAAGAATAGGAGTATCAAAAATAGAATTAAAATACAATAGTAATAAAATAATTTTAGAAAAAGAAAATAAAATACTTAATTTTGTAAAAAATTCTATAGAGATAACGTTAAAATATTTAAAAGAAAACTCTTATAAAATAAAGTTTTTTAATATAAATATATTATCTGATTTAAATGATAATCAAGGAAATAAATATGGTTTTGGAAGTAGTTCCGCTGTTTGTGTTGCAACAGTAAGCTCAATACTTTTTTTACATGGTTATGATATAAAAGACTATAAGAATAGAGAAATAATTTTTAAATTATCATCAATAGCACATTTCATTTCTCAAGGTTCAGGAAGTGGAATTGATATAGCTTCTTCTGTTTTTGGTGGATTATTTATATATAAAAGTTATAATCAAGATTGGTTAAATGAAAAATTAAAAAAATTACAAAATATAAGTATTTTAGTAAATGATAAATGGGAATATTTTTATTATGAAAAAATAAATCTATTAATTGATTTTTATATTTCTTTATTTTGGACAGGATATTCTGTAAATACATCTCACTTTATTGAGAAAATAAAAGATTTTAAAGAAAAAGATTTTAATAAAGAATTTTATAACAAATTTATTAATTCAATGAATAAAATAGTTGAATCTTTTAAATATGGAATAAGAAATAATAAAAGGGAATTAATTAATAAATCAATAGATATTAATAGAAAATTACTTTTGGAGCTTTCAGAGAAAGCATGTTTAGATTTAGAAACTGACAAAATAAAAAAATTTATTCGATTATCAAATAAATTAGGCTATTCTGCTAAATTTTCAGGTTCTGGTGGTGGTGATTGTGTTTTTGCAATAGTTTATGATAAAGAATCAGATAAAAAATTAAAAAAAATAATGAAATCTCTTGAACTTATACCTATAGATATTGAAATAGATTTTGAAGGTGTTATAAATATTAATTCTTTTAACTAAAATTTAACCTTAAAATAATATCTTATTAAGAAAGTTTTTAAAAATATTTTTTATATATAACACATAGGTTAGGTTATTAAAAAAAGGAGAAAAAAATGAAAAATTTATTTTTAAATTTAGTTAAAGATGAAGAAGGTCAAGGCATGGTTGAATATGGTTTAATCATAGCTTTGATTGCAGTTGCTTTAATAGCTACATTGCAAACAACAAAAGGTAAAATAGCAGAAGTGTTTGGTAGAGTTGATGCAGGTTTAGATTCAGTTGGTAGTGGTGGTTCTAATCCAAATCCATAATTTAATTTTTTTTATGTTAAAAGTTTACTATAAAAATAAGTTAAAAATTTCTAAATAAATTCAAAATTTCATTTTTATTATGTATTTCTTCATAATATCGTGTTTTACTTATGTAAAAAACATTAGATTTTGTTAAAGTAATAGATGTTGTAGAATATTTTTCATTTTTTATAAAAGAATCATAACCTAAAATAATAGGTGCTTTTGCTATAACTTTATTTCTTTTACTTTTTTCAATTAAAATTTCTCCATCTGATACAATAAATATTCCATAAGGATAATGTCCTTTGTAATATATAACTTGATTTTTATCTAAACTATGCAAAGTAGCATAATCTTTTAGAGAATTGCAAACGTCAAAAGAAATAATTTTAATCTCCTTACTAAAAATTCTACTTTTTAACACAACAATTTCCAAATTCTAAATAAAGATAAAGAATTACTTAAAATATTTTATTATTAAAATCAAATTAATAAAATGACTAAAATTAAATACATAATTGACTTTTATCAATAAAATTTGATATTTTTTTAAATTCAAAAAAAAATGCTTATTTCTGTGATATACTTATAGGCTTGTATTAGTAGTATATTAAACTAGTTATGAGTAAAAAATACGATCCAAAATTATCAGAACCAAAATGGGCAAGAATTTTGGGAAGAAAATAATGTAAATAAATTTGATTTTTCAAATTTAGAAAATATCTATTCAATAGATACTCCACCACCTACAATATCAGGTAAATTACATATAGGTCATATATTTTCATACACACAAGCAGAAGTAATAGCAAGATTTAAAAGAATGCAAGGTTTTAATGTTTTTTATCCATTTGGATTTGATGATAATGGATTACCAACAGAAAGGTTAGTTGAAAAGGAAATAGGTAAAAAAGCAACTGATTTACCTAGAAAAGAATTTATAGAAAAGTGTTTAGAAATAACTCAAAAATATAGAGATGAATTTAAAAAATTATGGAAATCTATTGGTATAAGTGCTGATTGGTCCTTAGAATATTCTACTATTTCAAGTTATGTAAGAAAACAATCTCAAAAATCATTCTTAGAATTATATAAGAAAGGTTATATAGTAAGAAAAAATTCTCCTGCTTTGTGGGATACAGAGTTTCAAACATCAGTAGCTCAAGCTGAAATTGAAGATAAAGAAATGGAGTCATACTTTCATGACATAAAATTTACTTTAGAAGATGGCTCATGCTTTGATAATTTCAACAACTAGACCTGAGCTATTACCTGCTTGTGTAGCTGTTTTTTGTAAATCCTAATGATGAAAGATATTTAAATTATATAGGTAAAAAAGTTAAAACTCCTTTAAATATAGAAGTTGAAATATTATTGGCTGATGAAAAAGTTGATATAAATAAAGGTTCTGGTGCTGTAATGTGCTGTACCTATGGTGATGAAACAGATTTATACTGGGTTAAAACATATAATTTACCTGAAAAAATTATAATTACTCAAGAGATGGAAAAATTAAAGATAGTCCAATACAAGAAATGAATGGCGTTAAGAGTAAAGAAAGCAAGAGAAATTATAGTTGAAAAACTTAAAGAAATGGGTGTCTTTAGTAAATTCAAAACATATAATTGCACACTGTCGGTGTATATGAGAGAAGTGGATTGCCTATTGAAATAATACCTGTTCCCCAGTGGTTTATAAAAACTCTTGAATTAAAAGATAAGTTTTTAGAATCTGCTGATAAAATAAATTGGTATCCTTCTTACATGAAACAAAGATATATAGATTGGGTTGAAAATTTAAAATGGGATTGGTGTATATCAAGACAGAGATTTTTTGGTGTGTCTATTCCTGTGTGGTACTCCTAAAATAACAGGTGAGATAATTCTACCTGACGAAGAATCAATTACCTAGTTGATCCTATATTTGACAAGCCTAATAAATTACCTGAAGGTCACACTTATGATGATATAATACCAGATATAGACGTATTAGACACATGGGCAACATCTTCTATAACGCCTGAAATAAACGCTCATTGGGGTGAAGATAATCCTTTAGCTAGTAGATTAAGACCAATGACATTAAGACCTCAAGCACACGATATTATAAGAACATGGGCATTATATACAATAATAAAAAGTAAATTACATCATGATGATATACCTTGGAAAAATATTATGATTTCAGGACATGTTTTATTTAAAAAAGGTGAAAAAATAAGTAAATCAAAAGGTCAAGCTATGCTTACCCCTGAAGAGTTAATAAATAAATATTCAGCTGATGCAGTAAGATTTTGGGCATGCAGAGCTTCTCTAGGTAAGGATGTTCAATTTGATGAAAATGAAATACAAAATGGTAAAAAATTGATAACAAAATTATATAATGCTTGTAATTTTGTATTCATGAATTTAAGCGATTATAATTATAGTACAATTGATGTTAATCTAGAACTTACCGATAAGTGGATACTTTATAGAACTCAAGAAACTGTTGATAAAATGAATTCATATCTTGAAAAATTTGAATTTGGTATTGCTATGTCTGAATTTGAAAAATTTTTCTGGAGTGATTTTTGCGATAATTATTTAGAATTAGTAAAAGATAGGATTTATAAACCTGAAAAATATGGAAATGATAAAAAATTAGCAGGACAATATACCCTTTATAAAACTATGAATACAATAATTAAATTATTAGCACCTTATTTACCACATATAACAGAAGAACTTTATCAAGAATATTTTAGAAAAAATGAAAATACTATAAGTATTCATCTTACAAAATATCCAAGTAATGTATTTGAATATCAAGATGATAAAGATTATATTTATAAAGGTATTGATGTTTCTTTACAAATAGTAGAATTAGTAAGAAAATTTAAAACAGAAAACAAAATTTCTATGGGAAAAGAAGTTGAAAATATTATTATAAAATCTAATAAAGAACAAATAGAGTTTCTTAATAAAATTAAAGATGATATTATAGGTATTACTAGAGCAAAAAATATAAATTTCTTAGAAAACGATTTATTAGAAGTAAATGTTATCTTATAGTATTATTTAAATCATCTTGAGCTGATAAAACTACTTTTAGTGCTGACATTGTAGATGGGAAAAATCTTTGCAATATACCTAAATTACTTAAACTATCAACAACATTAGAATTACTATTTTCAAGACTTTGATCTCTTATTAAACCAAATCCTGTTTTATCAGGACTATCAATCATCATTTTACCAGCTGCTGATGTTGATTCATAAACACTTCCACCAATTCTTGAAGCTATTAAACCTTGTGGATTTGCAAACCTTGCTAAAACAAGTTGTTTTCCATCTTTTGATAATTGTGAATCATTAAATAATATTCCATTAGCTGAAAAATGGAATTCATCAGTTACAGAACCTAAACCATCAAAAGTTTTTTTATCTATTTTTATTAAGTTACCTGTTTTAGGATCTCTACCAGCAACAAACAAACCATTTTCATTAACTAAAAAACCATTATCATTAAATTTAAAATTACCATTCCTTGTAAAATATAACTTCTGAACACCAACAGGAGAGCCTACAGGTGCATTACTTACTAAAAAAGTATTACCATTACTTTCACTTTGTAAAGCACTACCTAACACTCTTGAAACGTCAAGAAAATTAGATGTACCAGATAATAGATTTATTGGTCCATTACTTCCAGAGTTATTAACAAGTTTTAGTTCATTTAGGGTTTCATTATATTCACCTGTTATAACTCCACCTGTTGCTAATGAAATATTATTTAAAACATCATTAAAAGAATCAGTATTTACATTTACATTTACAACATTACCATTTACTGTAAATGTTCCACTTGTAATAGGTGGCTTAAAATATCCTTTTTCATTTAATTCAGATAATTTTTTATTTGGGTCAAAAGATGCTTTAGCTGTGTCATCAAAAAGGACAAAAAAACCTTCACCTTGAATAGATAAATCACTTTTAAAACCTGTTTGAGTTAATGAACCTTGTCTATAATCGGTACTAGATATAAATCTGTCTCCTATACTTCTTAAAGAATCACTACTTGAACTAATACTTCCTTGTTTTCTTTTATAACCTGTAACATTAGCACCAGCTAAATTAGCTGATTCGTTATTTATAGCATTCATAATGCTTCTTAAAGCATCTAACATTTAAAACTCCTTTTATATTATATGGAATAGATATATATAAATATTATTTCACAAGTATTTAAAATTTATAATAAATCTATATTAAAAAATTGTATTTTATATTTAAATTATAATTAATTTTTTTTCAAACTTGATAATATAGAAGATATTGAACTAATAGGTTGATTAGTTATTATATCAAAAGCTAGTTTTATTTCATGTTCAGGTATATCTAAAAAAGCATCTACAACTTGAGGATCAAACATTTTTCCTGTGTATCTTCTTATTTCATGTCTTGCGTAATTATCAGGTAAAGCTTTTCTATATGCTCTATCTGAAGTCATAGCATCATAGGCATCAGCTACAGCTATAATTCTAGCTCCTAGTGGTATATCATCTTTTACTAATGAATTTGGATAGCCTTTACCATCGTATCTTTCATGATGATATTTGGCAAGTGGTGCTACTTCCTTTAAAGTTGTAAAATTTTCTATAAGAACACAAGATATTACAGGATGTTTTTTTATTATTTGATATTCTTCATCGTTTAAACTACTTTCTTTATCTAAAATGCTTCTTGATATACCTACTTTACCAGAATCATGTAAAAGTGCTCCTTGCTCAATTAAAGTTCTATAATTTTTATCAAGTCCCATCCTATCAGCTATTAAACTAGCTAAAGCCATAACTCTTCTTGAGTGTCCATGAGTATATTTATGTTTAGCATCAATTACTTGTGCTATAACATTTAAAGCTATCTCAACATAATCACCTTTAACATCTTGTAATTTAGCTATTTCAAATGCATCCATACCAATAGCTGTCCATTTTACTTCATCAAAGTTTTCTGGTGTCCATAATTCTTCATTTTTATAAAGTTTTAAAAACTTCTCTATTATTTCAGGATTAAATCTTGTTCCTTTCATTTTTTCTAAATAAGATATTAAATCATCTTTTTTATCTGTAATTGTTTTTATAACATAAAAAGCATCAAATAAACTTACAATAGCTGCTTCAATAGGTATTTGTTCTCCTTTAAGTCCATCAGGAAAACCACTACCATCCCAACATTCATGGTGCCATCTTATTATTTTTGTTACTCCGTCTAGTGTTGGTATTAAAGATACTATTCTAGAACCAAAAATTGTATGTTGATTTGGTTTAATATCATGTATATATTGATTTATTTTATTTTCATTTTCTTCTAATAAGCCAACTTCTCCTACATCGTGCAACAATCCACCATAAAAAACATTTCTTATGCTATCGACACTAAGAGATATTTCACTAGCTAACTGAACTCCTGATAATGCTACTCTATAATTGTTTTGAAATTTATAACCTTCGGCTAGGTCTATAACCATAGCTAGAAATTTGATTATATCCTTAAACTTTCTTCTTTCATTACCAGGTATAAATCGTGATATAGTTAGTTCTTTTTTAGGTAACATTATTATTCCTTTAAAAAATTAATCATAATAAAATATTATCTAAAGTTTTTATAAATAAATTCTTAATTTCTAAAAAATATTTAAACTTAATTGTTCTTGAATAATATTTTTGCAAAAAGTTATCCTATGAATATCACTTAAACCATTTTTTTTTATCTGTTCTATATGTTCTTTTGTCCCATAACCTTTGTTTTTTTGAAAAAAATATTTAGGATATTTATTTGCTATTTTTATCATAAATTTATCTCTACAAACTTTTGCAATTATAGAAGCTGAAGCTATGCTTATACTTTTAGAATCTCCTTTTACAATAGTTTTTTGCTCTATACCGATATCAGGTATTTTTTTATTTCCGTCTAGAAGAATAATATCTGGTACAATTTTAAGTTTATTTATACATTTTTTCATAGACAAAAATGTAGCTTGTAGAATATTTATTTCATCTATTATTTTTGAATTTATAAAAGTTATTGAATAATCAAGACAATTATTTATTATTATATAAAATAATTTTTCTCTTAATTTACTATTCAATTTCTTAGAATCATCTACCAAAGATAGTTTTTCTAATATTTTTTTATTGTTTGGTAATATTACACAAGAAGATACAACAGGACCAGCTAATGAACCTCTACCAACTTCATCTATTCCAGCTATATATTTATTATCTAGTTTCCAATAATAATTTTCGTATTTTAATAAATTACTCATAAAAGTATATTTACTTTGTTAAAAAACTTTTTAAAGTAACAAAATCTGATAATTCATATTTTTTAGATAAGATAATTTCATAAACTTTTTTTAGTTCATTTAAATCATTTATATTTAATACATTTTCTAAAATATTAGAAGTAAATAAGATTTTTTCTAGGTTATAAATAGCTTCATCTATAATTTTATTATGATCAAAAGCTAATTCAGGTAAATTTTTTACATCAAAAAAAGAAATATTCTTTGCATCACTTTTAGCTTTAAAATTAATATTATTTTTTACAAAGCATATATAAGAAATAGTTACTGTCCAACCTCTTGGATCTCTTCCATAATCTCCAAAAACTTTAAATTCATACAAATTATTAATATCTACGTTTATATTTGTTTCTTCCTTTAGTTCTCTTATAGCTGCATGTCTAATGTTTTCTTTTGAATTGACAAATCCACCAGGTAAAGCCCATTTATTTTTATAAGGCTCATTTTTTCTTTGAATAAGTAAAACATTTAGAAAATTATTTATTAATGACAAAACAATAATATCAACAGTTAATGAAGGTCTTTCATATTCATAGCAAAAAGTCATAATATATTCAACTTAAATTATTTTCATATTTTATTACTTCATATATTATTTTATAAATGCATTCTCTATCTGTTTTTCCTTCAGCTTCTATTATTACATTTTTAGGTTTTATAAAACCTATTCTTATATACTCATCATTTCCTATGGGATCATAATGAAAATTTAGTAAATAACCTTTATTTTTTAACCAAGTTCTAGCTTCTTCCCAAAGAGGAAGTAATATTAATTTATCAAAAGGTATTCTTACAAATGATGTATCAGTGCTACCTTTACATAAAACATTTTCTTCAGTTATGGAAATAATATTTCTAATACAACTATATTCAGTATCTATTGCAAAAGAAGAAATCATATCTTTAGGTGATATTATATTTTTCTCATGAATTAACTTAGATATGTATATTTCATTTACTGAAAAGCTTATATCAGTATTATTTACAAAATCTAATGAAGGAGTTTCTTTTATAACTATTCCATCTAATCTAATCATTTTATATTTTATTAAAGGATTTATAAGTAAATTCTATACTAAAATATTTTCTAAAATCTTTTATTATACAATTCTTTATTATTTATAATTACTACTTTCAAAAACTAATTTAATTTTATCTAACAATTTTTTTCTATTGCTTATTAAATAAACTTCAAGGTTTTCATTTTTATATTCTGAATTTAAATCTTCATATTTACTGATATTTTTATCAATAAATAATGATTTACCTAAATTGTTCTTGACAAATTGCATTCTTAACAAATCATTATCAATTGCAAACCTACTTTCATTAATTATATTATCATCAAACTTTTCCTTTATTTTTTCTTGAATAATTAGGTTTGCTTTAGGATATGATTTAAGTATTATTTCTTTATTTTCTTTAAAAACTTCTAATATTCTTATGTCAAAAATTTTAGTAATAAACAAATCATTTTTTTTTACATACTTTATCAATTTTTTTAGTTCTACTTGATCCTCCATAAGAAGAATAGATATATCTGAATTTATCAAATTATTTGTTATAAAATCTTTGTTATAAAAATTAAAAATTAATTTGTAATTTTTAACTATATCTATAAGTTTTGAGATTATATTATCATTAAAATAAAGTCTATTATCAATAAAAAATACAAATCTATTATTATAAAAAATAATATCTGTATATGCTATTTCTTCACATATTTTTTTAGCTATTTCTGTTAAAATTATTTTATTTTTTTGAATACTTATAAGTTTTTCTTTTAAAATTTTCTCTAATCTTTTCAAAGATACAATTATAGTATTTTTATCATAATTAACTGCTTCTTCTAAATCATAAATATCATTTATTTCATAGGCTTTTTTCAAAAAAAATAATGAGTTAGTTGGTATTTTTGATAATAAATTATCTGAATGAATTAAAATTTTTTTAACTATTTTCACAGAATAAGCTTTTAATAACCTTTATAAATAAATTATGTGTGTCATTAATAATTCTACTATTATAAGTAAGATACAAATTTGTATTAATATTGGTTTTTTCTAAAGTTAATAATTGTTCATCTTTATTACTAATATAATCAGGTAAATAAGATGCTAGTTTATTAGTCTTTATACACTCTAAAATAAAATCCAGATTATTTGACTTGATTATTACATTTTTATTTAAAAAGAGTTCTGAAATAAATTTATAGATATATTGAGCATAACCATAAAAATCATCTTTTTTTGAGTATAAATTCCATTTAAAACTTAAATAATCCAATTTAATATATTCTAAATAAAAATATTCTTGGTTTATATATGAAACTACACCAAAATCTAACTCGTTTAAATAAACTAATTTCAAAATTTCATCTTCTTCAAATAAAGTAAATGATAATTTCAAAAATGTATTTGTATATACGTATTTACATAAATTTAAAATATCTTTTTTTGATAAAAGTTCTAAATATCCAATATCTAGAAAATTTTTTTTAAAATAAAAAGTTTTTTTTAAAAGTATTAATAAATTATAAGAATAGTCAAAAAAAGTTTTTCCATCATCTGTTAAATAATAATTCCTTCTATCTATAAATAAATTTAACCTAAAATTTTTTTCTATATTGTTTAAAGCTTGTAAGAAAGATGTTCTACTAACTGAGAAATAATTACAAGTTTTATTAACATCCTTAAAAAGAACAAAAAATAAAAATATTCTAATAAAATCAATATTTTCTCTAAGAAGCTCTTTTTTCATAATCAAAAATAAAAAAATAAACGAATAAACAAAGCTTAAAATAATAATCTTTGTTTTATTGAAAAAAGATATTTTTAAACGTGAAAGGGAAGTATAATATATCTTGATTTTAGTTACTAAACTATTTAATAAAATTTAATAATTTTTTTATACTCAAACTTCTGAAGTTTGCATTTTTTCAGAAACTGAAATATTGAACAGTAGAGCTTTATAGAAATTAAAAAATTGCAAACCAATTTTAGTTTAGTATAATAAAAAAAATTTTTTTAGAATTAATATTTTTTTTTTTGTTTTTCAATTGAATTCATTTATAATTAAATATGTGATTAATTTAACATCAATAAATTATACTATTGATATTTATATGTATTTCTTAGGAGGAGAAGATTAATAAATGAAATGTAAAAATGAAAAGCTATTTGCTTTATTTCTGTCTGTATTATTATCTGCTTGTTCTGTTAATCAGAGCTTAAATCTTCCTAATGACAAAAAGCTATCTAATGTTAATAAATTAAATACTTTTAAAACAAAAGTTGAAGGTAATATTATGAATTTCTCAGGAACATGGACGACAGATAATAATGGAGCTTTTTATTCAATAGATGAAAATGTTACTTTGAATGGATCTTGGGAGGTAAAAAATGAAAACCCAAATGATAATTTGAACACTGCTAATTCAAATTTTTATGAAAGTTCATCATCTGTTTTGTATCATAATACAAATCAAGTAAGTTATTTAGGAAATGGTTGGTTAAATACCACTTTTCCAAATACTAGTATGCAAACATATTATTCATATAATGCAGGTAATCCTGTATCTATACCATACTATAATACTTCATTAGCTCAGATAAAGTTTTATAATTCTATTTATCCGCAAGGAACAGTTTATTCTACATCTATGTCAGGTTGGACATTTACAGGATCTTTAAACTCATCTATAACTACCTCTGAAATAGGTTCAAAAATAGAAATAATACCAAATCAAGAATTTACAAATTTCCATATAGTACACAGAAAAGGACCTAATAGAGGAAGCTTTAAAGTTTCTATATATAGTAATTTAGATACCTTAGAAAAAGAATTTATATTGAATGGTTATAATACTACAAATTCTTTATCTAAACAAGAAATTTATGGTTTACCTAAAGGTATGCATAAAATTGTAATAGAAAATCTTGGTGGTACAAATGGAAATATAATGGATTTTGTAGATATTAAAATATATCCTTCTATAGTAGCTTCTGTAAATGGTACAAATTTTGATTGGTATGCTTATGTTGGACCAAATTATGGTAAAGCTTATTTAAGTATAGATGGTCAGGGTTATGGTTATATAGATTTGTATGATGCAAACTCTACTATCAAAAAAGTATATTCTATTGATACTCTAAGTAATCAAGAACATACTGTAACTATTGATTTAACAGGTTATAAAAGTACTAGTAGTAGTGGTTTCAGAGTTTCTTTTGCTACCATTGGTAATGAAAATTCTGTATCAGGTTCATTTGAAGGTAATAAAATTGCATTTAATTTCATAAAGGGCCCAGATGCAGGAATACTTGATGTTTTTATAGACAATAATTTTGTTAAACAAATAAATTTATATTCTCCAACAAAAGAGTATTATAGTGATTTAATTACAGGACTTTCAAGCGGTAACCATACATTTAAAATTAGTTCAAAAAGAGAAAAAGATCTTCTTGCGAGAGGAAATAAGATTATGATAGATGGAATAAGTGAAGAATCTAAACTCGATTATTCTTTTAATGGAATTGGTATTAGATTTAAGAATAATTTACTTGACAATAGTGGAATGTTTTATATAGATCCAATAAATTATAGTTATGATATATTTTTCTCCATTTAAAGTAGAAAATAATAATCAGTTTATATGTTTAAGTGAAAAAAATCAATATCATTCACTTAGATTTGTTATTCCTCTAGAGAAATCTCCCGAGAGTAAAGGATATTTAACTAACTTTTCATCTATTGAACCTATAAAAGCTTTGTTAAAACAAAAAGCTATCTTTAAAGATGGTGAAAATTTATACTATAGAGATCCAAAAGCAGAAAATGAAATTAAGCTAGTATCTGACCAGGTTTCCGAAGCTGACATTACACCAAATAATAATTTTATTTTTTATACTAAATATGATGATCATTTATACTTGTATAATACTACTAGTTCTAGCTTAGTTGATTTATCAGAAAGATATTCTTTACAAGAAGCTTATAGGATTTATGGAATAGATGATAATTGGATATCATTTACAGCAACTAAAGATGGTTTAGAATATGATGTATATGCTTACTCATTAGCAGAAGATAAACTATTTAACTTATCTGGTAGTGCTACTAAACTATATGATGACTTATCTACTGGTATTAGTGGTCTTATTGGATCTAAAATTGCTTCTCCTTCATTTGTTTGGTTTAATTGGGAGGGTGGTTTAAGAAAACTTTATTATTCTAATTTAGATACTATAATTAATATTAATGATATTACGCATATACCACCTGATATTTTTCCAGCAATAATAAAACCATATATATTTAAACTTTCTTATGCTGATCCAAAAATGGCTTTTACTACTCAAAAAGTAGCTTGGATTTCTAAAAATCCAGAGCAACCATACATTTTATATGTTGCAGGTCTAGATGGTAGTTATGTATCTATAATAAATGTACCTTATATATATTCACCTCCATCAGGTAGTGGCTTATATTATGTTAAGCAAGACGGTAGTCTTTATCTATTTAAAGATGGAATAAATGATATACTAATAGATAGAGATTTATCTCTTTATATTTCAGAATTAGCTAGTGATTCTTCCGGTAGAATAGTAGCTTATACAAAAGGCGGAAAACTTGTACTTCTGGGATGGTAATACTTCTACACAAATAACTAATTCAGGTCAAGTTATGAGTTTATCTATGGCACCTGATGGATCGTATATAACTTATCAAGAAAATAATGAAGTTAAAGCTTATGAAATTGCTACTAATAGTACATACACTTTAAATACTAATTCTACTAATATTTTGGATATTGGTAATAACTTGTTTGATACAGGAGAATGTGTTTTTTATAAAAAAATTATACCAAAGGAGCGAGAAATTATACCAAGGGGATCAAGGGGATATAGGTATGCCAGAAGGAACCATAATCCTAAATTTATTAAATAAGTAGTTATTTTTATATTTTATTATTTATAATTTTATTATAAGGAGGTTTTTTTATGAAAAAGTTTTTACTTTCTGCTGTATCAGCTATGGTAATAGCTGGTATAAGCTACCAAGCAAATGCAGCTTACACTGATGCATACTTTGATGTAAATTGGACATTAGACACTGGTTTTTAGAGTTGATATAATAGCTCAAACTACAGCAAATTCTATTAATAGTACTGTTGATACACAAAACACTGGAGTAAATATAGGAACCTTAGATTTAGGAAATGTTGATGCTTTATGTTTTAATTCAGGAGATGCTTCAAGTTGTTATACTAATTCATCTGGAGCAGGTTCTACTTATGTATATACAGATGGTATTCAAATTACAGGAGTATCAGGAACAACTGATCCAATAACTATAGATGTATCAGCAACTGGTGGAAATAATACAACATTGTCATTTGGTGCTTCAAATAGTATAAATTCATATTTAGGTGGTTCAGCTACTCATAGTGATGCAGTTACTCCTAATAATACAGGAGATTTTGCAATAAATTTTGATTTCGCTTTAAATGTATCACCAAATGATAATGCAGGTGCTTTCAGTGATACAGTTACACTAACATTTGATAATGGTTTAATAATTAATTCTATTATTCTTAATTTTAATTTAAAAAATTCTAAGTTACAATGTTTTCGTTTTGCATATTTGTTCTAGTATTTTTAAATACTTTTGTTGCCAGTTTATTCATTAACTATAGTTCCACAAAAAATTTAATATATCAGCAATTGATAATAATACAATTAAAAAAAAGTTATTTATAAGAAATGATTATAATTTTAAATGTAAATTTTTTATTAATAAACATGACTTAATATTTAAAAATTCAAGAAAAGAATATGTTAATCCATCTAAATTTTCATTCATAAAAAATGTAGAAATATTGCCAAATGAATTTATATTAGAAGGAAAACAAACAAAAAGAAATAGATATAATAATAAATACACCAGAAAATTTTAGTGGAAGTTATCAAGGTGCTTTTTCTATTACATCCATGCCTTTTATTGATAAAAAACCTAAAAATAACTTTTTGCAATTTAATGCAAAAAGGTAATGATACCTTTTTTATTTGAATTAGAAGGAACAACTAGTGTATCTGCAAGAATAAAAAAAGTAGAACTAAATAAAAAAGATTTTTTAAATATAGATTTTCAAACAATAGTTCAAAATAAAGGAGATTCAAATTTGGAAGGAATAGTGTTTATATCTATATTAGATGAGAATTATAATTTTATAACAAAATTACAGTCTAAGAAAAAAACAATTTATCCTTATCAAGAATGTTCTTTTAATAATAGTATAAAATATTATTTTCCTAAAGGAAATTATCATGCTATAATTACATTTGTATACAAGGATAAAAGTGTCTCAATTGATAAACCATTTGAAATTAGTAAATAGTATAATTTTTATATTTTTTTTTATTTGTTTATTTTGCTTTGCAAGTGAAAATAGTAGTATATACATAGGTATAAACGAAAAAATAGAGATAAATACTGATGAATACATCAAACATTTAGTAATTGAAGAAAATGGAAAAATTAGACATCAGATTATTGGAAATAAAATAGAAATTTATGGTGAAAAACAAGGTAATGTAATATTATATCTATGGGATAAAAAAGGATTTACATCTTATTTAATAACCATAAATAAATCAATTTATAAAAAAAGACATTAATGCAAAAACTATCAGTAATAAAAAAAAAAATAAAAAACAAACAATAAAAGCTTTATTAAATCAAAAATTAATAAATAACCATTTTCAAAATAGTAATGTTTCTTTTTCTTAGTAATAATTTAAAAATTTCATTTCCAAACAAGTTCATTAATGATGGTATTTTTGATATAAATTTTAATCTTCTTAACTTACTACCATTTACTACAAATATAAATTCATTTAATACTAATACTGAATTCAACTTGTTTAATATAACTTATAAAGAAAGAATATTTAACTTTCAGCTATTTGATATATTGAAACCAAATGGTGCATCATTTTTGCAAGAGCATTTTGTTAGGAACAATGGAGGTATAAAAGGTTTTGAAATTAATTATTTATTAGATGAAAAAACATCATTTAACATTCTAACAGGATTTTCAAGAGGTTTATTTCAATTTATTAATCCTTTTAGAACAAATAATGATTTGCTTATTTCTACAAATTTAAATTATAAAATCAATAATAAAAATGATTTTTTATTATCTTTTATTTATAAATCTCCAGATTACTTAAATAAAAATAGTATAGTATCTTTAAGCAGTGGTATAAGTTCTAATCTATTTGAAAATTTTTTTCTAAAAACAGAAGTTTTTACAAATTTTGATAAATTTGGATTTATGACAAATTTAAACTATAAATATTTTTTTGATTCTAATAAAAATGAAAGCATTGATATATTACTAAATAATTATGTTTTTCAAGATAATTACTATAAATTTATAAATTCATTTAATAGAGTTAATAAAGCTTTAGCTTCTTTCAATATAAAAAATACTAAAGTAAATGTAAATTTTTCATCAGTAAATAATAATTTTGCTAATAATAATAATTTTAAGATAACTTTAAAAAGTTATATAAATGAATTTTTTTTTCCTAATGTTTCTTTTAATTTCTCTGAAATTTTAGATGGTAAAAGCTATATAGCAAGATTGGGATTTGGAAATAAAATTAATACATTTTTAGAACCAGAATTTAAGTTTTTTATTAATCAAACTTCAACTGGAATTTTGTATAACAATACATTTTCGTTAAATTTAATAGAAGATAAAAATTATTCTTTAAGGTTTATAAATAATAATCTAATAAATACTTTTAATAATTTTAATTCAAATTTTTCATTAAGAGGTAATATGAACTTAGATAACTTAAAGTTTAACTTAGGATTATCATATTTAATCTCTAATTCAGGAATAAATAATTATTTAACTAATGGTTTTGGTATTAATTTAAATTTTAACTATGCATTAAGTAATTATACTAGTATTCTTGGATCTATTAGAAGTAACTATTTTAATAATAATTTTCAAAGTAACTTTTCTATAAACTATATTTATAATTTTTCAGATTTTATATCATCCTTATTTAATTATAGCTTATCAGGATTAGTATACTTAGATAACAATAAAAACAATTTTTTTTGATGAAGGAGATGAGGTTCTTAAAAATGGTGAAATATTATTTAATGATAATTATTATAAAATAGAAAATGGTAGATATTTTATAAATAATATAAAAGAAGGTATATATGAAATACAAATAAATGAAAATAAATTAAATAGTAGTTATAAAGCAGCTATAAAAAAAGCTCAAATAGATGTACCTACAGAAAAAACTTTTGATTTTCCTATATTAAATGATAATTTTAAAAATGTAACTATTAATGTTTATGGAAATATTTCTAAAACAAAAACCTTAAGAAAAGTTAAAGTCTATGCTAATGGTGAAGAAAAAATTACCAATCCTTCAGGAAGTGCAGATTTTTATCTAGAAAAAAATAAAGAATATAAAATTTCATTAGATTATAATACAATACCAAGTGGATATGTATTTCCAGAAACTTACAAAACAATTTTTCTAGATGATGATAAAAGTGTAGATTTTATTTCATATCCATTAATTTCTGTAAAAATCAACTTTTTATATAATAATAAAAATAAAATTAATTACATTAAGAATTTAAACGTAAAATGCACTTATATAGATTACGAAGACAATAAAAAATACTATAATTTAAAAACTAATAATGAAGGTTATATATTGATAACAGATATAAAAACAGCAGGTACTCTAAAAGTAGAATATGAAAATATGGAAGAACCTTTACTAATACAAATTCAAGACAAGCCAGGTAACATCGAATTAGATGTGAAATTATCAGAAATTATTTTTAATACAAATGAAAGTAATAGTAATAAAAGTAATAATATAAAAAAAATTAATAATTTAGAAAATTATAAAAGCTTTTCTAAAAATAATTCTAGTAATATAAATAAAACTGAAAAAAACAAGTTTATAAAACACAAAGTTACTAAAAATGAAACTTATTTTTCTATATATAGAAAATACTATGGAAATAATTTTAAATTTATAAAAAAATTTTTGAAATACTTTAAAAATAAAAAATTAAAAGCTAATAGTATTATTCTAGTTCCAAGCAAGGATTTACTAAAATGAAAAACATTAAAATTATTAGTATTACCTTATTTGTTTATTTTTTTAATCTCATGTTCAGCTCCTAATAATCTAAATAAGGGAGTAAATACTAAAATATCTTCTAATCAAAATAAATCTGACAAATATCAAAATAGTTTTCCAGAAAAATTTGAAATGAATACAAAAAATCTTACTTTTAAAATAAATGAAGATAAACTAATTGATTTTAAACTTTATGATTCCAATGATAAACAATTAAATGATTTAGAGTTTATTTCTGAAAATCAAAATATATTACAAAATATAGGTTCAAATAAGTTTAAAGGTATATCAGAAGGTTTAACATATATTATAGTTTTTTCAAAAAAATATAAAGAAAAAACTTTTATAATACCAGTTTATGTTACTAAAAAAATTGAAAGAAATATTAATTTTATAAGAATAAATCCTCCAGTTTTAATAATAAAAAAAGGAGATAATAAAAAATTTTATTCTGAAATTTATTTTAGTGATATATCAACACCAGTAAAAGATTATAACAATTGGACAGTGGAAAGTAAAAATGTTGGTGATATAAATTCAGAAGGCAACTTTTTAGCTATTAATAAAGGCGAAACTTCAGTGTTTTCATTTTTTAATAATGATACTATTTATAAAAGCCAATCTAAAGTATTTGTAAAAGAATCAGAAAAAGATTTAATTGCTTTAGAAGATATATACATAGATCAAATAACTTCTTCCTATAAAGAAATAATAGGTAATGTTGGTTTCTCAGATAAAATAGAATCAAAAATAAAGTTTAACTTTGGAAGAATATCTCATTTTCCATATTTTTTATCAGGTAATGAATCAATAGTTAAAGTTTATCAAGATGGTAGTTTTGAACTTATCGGTGAAGGAGAAACATTTATAAAAATAACAAACTTATATGATTATTCAAAACCTTATTTTATACCAGTAAAATCAATTAAGTTTGATTCTAAAATAAAATGTATAAATACTGAAAAAAAAATAATAAATCTAAAGTTAAATAGTGATTATGAAATAAGCTTGGATAATAATTATGATTATGAAATAGAAAATAATCAAATTTGTAAGCTAATTAATAATAAATTAACTGGAATGAAAACTGGTACTACAAAGTTAATTTTAAAAGATAAAAGTAATAGTTCTTTAAAATCATATATACCAATTAATGTTTTCTCAGATAATGATCCAAATACATTTTTAAACAAATTAGATGTCTATGGTAAATATAATTCATATAACGTAAAATTAAACTGGGAAAAAATACCTGGAAACTATGAATATCAAGTTTTTAGAAATAATACTTTATTATATAAAACAAAAGAAAATTACTTTGAAGATAAAAATTTAAATGGTAATATGTTTGTTTATAAAATAAAAGTATGTAATGACAAAGTATGTAATGAATCAAATTCAAGAACAGCTAAAAGACCTGCTCCTGAATCTCCTAGAATAATAAATGCTTATTCAAAATATATAAATGAAAATTTATTAAATTATATAGAATGGGAAAATTTAAATGATTCTAACATAACTTATCAAGTATATAGAGATAATAAATTAATAGCTAAAGTAAATACAAATTCGTTTCAAGATACTTTCAAGGTTAATACAGATAAATCTACATATAAATATAATATAAAGTCCTGTATAGATAATATTTGTTCTGAAGAAGAAAAAAGCTATTTTTTAAATATACCTTCACCTGAAAATACTGAATTTATTAGTGTTAAAAAAGAAGATAATAAGTATATTTTAAAATGGAAAGTTCCTTTAAATAATATGCCTTCAACTTACTATAAACTTTATAAAGATGAAGTTTTAATATATTCAGGAATTCAAAACTCATTTGAATATTATTATGACAAAAAAGGTTATTTTACATACAAGTTACTATCATGTAATCATTTTTCATGTTCATCTGGTACAATCTATAAATTTAGTAGTAACAATTTGCCTTTAGAAACAGAAATTTATCAACCTAAAGTAGTGAGAGTTAATAATAATAGCTATAATATTTCTTTATCTTGGAAGGATGTTTTATCAAAAAGTAATGATACGAATGAATATTATAAATTATATAAAAACGATACTTTGATTTACCAAGGCAAGCTAAATATATTTGTTGAAGATACTAATACTTTAGAGAATTACTATTATGTTGAAACTTGTAATATTTTTGGTTGTAGTAAATCTAATGTCGTAAAAAGTTCTTTATTATAAAGAAAAACTTTTCTATATTTCGTTAAAGGATTTATAAGTAAATTCTATATTAAAATATTCTCTAAAACCTTTTATTATACAATTCTTTATTGTTTCATAATCAGGTATGTATCCTAAATTAAGATAAAAACTTGTTAGTTTAAATTTTAAATTATTACTGAAAATACCTTTTAATAATTCAAAATCTTGATTTAGAATGATTGAACCATGTTGTAAAAAATAATCCCCTTTTCTAAACTGAGCACTTCCTACTATTTTTTTTCCATTAATATTTATATCAGATATAGTAGAACTTTCAAAACAAAAAGCCTCTTTTGAATAGTTTCTAGTATTTTCTTCACCTATTTGTAAATTTAAATTAGGGAAAGCTAATTTTAGACTATATATTATAGCTTTACTTATTTTAAGATATGATTCGTGTATGTTTGTAGAAAAACCATCTTTTTTTGAAGCTACTAAACTATAAGTAAAATCTCCTTGATGAAAAACTGCCTTACCTCCTGTTGGTCTTTTTAATATTCTTATATTATTTTTTCTACAAAAATCTATATTAATATCATTTATATCTTGATTTCTACCTAAAGATATCGTTTTTTTTTTCCAAGAATAAAATCTTAGTATAGGAACTTGTAAATTATTTATATACTTATCTAACAAAATTAGATCTATATCCATGTTACTTAAAGAATATTCAGAAAGTTCTAGAAGTATCCATTTACTCATTTTTTATATATTGATATATAGGAATTAACTTTTCTACCATCAGTTTTTGCAATATCTTTATTTTTTACAATCATACTAGTAGAACCACCACCATCAAGTATAAAAGCAGTTTTTACATTTAATTTCTTAAGTATTTCTATACTTTCATCAAAACTTGCTCCTTTATTTCTTTTTGAACCTTCACCAATAGTTATAAGAACTAGTTTATTATTTTTATCTATTCCTATAAATGTTCTTGCTATTGATGAATTTTGAGAGTCCCCACCATAAGAATCTTTGTAAATCTTATTATCATCATATAGCCTTAATAATCCTCCTATAAAAAATTTTGTTCCTTCTGTAATATTTTCTTCTAATCCTCCCTTACCATAATTAATATTTCCATTATTATCTATTGAAATGAAAAATCTATTATCAGTTATTTTATCGTAATTATTTTTATCAGTATAAATTTTATTTTCTGATTTAATATCACCTAGTAATATACCATTAGCAAAAAATTGACCATTTATACAAGCTAGAAAGTTTTTATTTTCAATAAATCCTTTTGTATTAATAGAACTACCATCATTATTAAATTCAGCTGAAACATTAACTTTTGATACATCAACAAATAAAGCTCTAACTATACCACCATTTCTAGTTCTTATGGAATTATAATAATAAACTCCATCATAAATTTTTTCAAATTTGTTATAGTTTTCTTCTTCATCAAAGAACAGTTCTTTAGGAGGTGTCAAATTTTTACTAGTATTGCTCGATAAAACGATAGCGTCTTTTAATGGTACTGAAGTTACGTTATTTTGATTATTATTATTACTATTTACTTTATTTTGAACTTTATCTTCTTTAAGTTCTAAAAGTTTAAAATATTCTTTTTTATTTACTTCCATAAATGTTTTATAGAATAATTTATAAAAAACTTTCTAAAATATTAATTAAATTTAATTTAATGTTTTACTATTAATTTTTGACACTAGGCTAATGTTATTTTTTGATAAGTTTAAAATCCTTTAGTAGTAAGCATTTTAAAGATTTATATTAAAGATACTTTAATTTAGTATTTATTAGCGTTTCAAGATAATTTTTTTCTATAACTAAATCTCAGTGCCATTTTTTGATAAATCTAAAATCCTTTAATAGTAAGCATTTTAAAGATTTATATTAAAATATACTTATAATTTAGTATTTATAAGCTTTTGAAGGTATTTTTTTTATAACTCAATTCCAGTGTCGCAATATCAATTTAATAAATTGCTATTAGTTTAGTATAAAATTAAAAATATTTAAAATTATGATAAGATAAAATTATATAATTTTATACAGATACTTTAATGAATATGAAAGAAAAAATTTTAATAATAGAAGATGATAAAGATATATCTAGTTTTATAGCTACTGAATTAAAATATGAAAATTATGATATTTACCAAGAATATAATGGAATAAAGGGCTTATCTAAATTTAGAGAGATAAAACCAGATCTTGTAATATTAGATAAATTATTACCAGATTTAAATGGACTAGAAGTTTGTAAAAGAATAAGGGAAACATCAGATACTCCTGTAATTATTCTCACAGCATTGGGTGAAATAAAAGAAAAAGTGGAAGCATTAGATAATGGTGCTAACGATTATATAGTTAAACCTTTTAGTTTAGATGAGTTACTAGCAAGAATAAGGGTACAACTAAGACAAAAAGAAAAATTAAATAAGAAAATATTTGAATACTATGATTTATATTTAGATATTTCAAAAAGACTAGTAAAAAGAAATAATAAAATAATTAATTTAACTCCAAAGGAGTTTGATATATTATATTTGTTAATTCAAAATCCTGAGAATGTTGTAAGTAAAAAAGATATTATAGAGAAAGTTTGGGGATGGAATTTTGATGGAGATTATAATATATTAGATGTTTCAATACATAATCTAAGAAGTAAAATAGAAACAGAGAATTTACCTAAAATAATATTTAATGTCAGAGGTATAGGATATATATTAAAAAATAGTGAAAATTAAATTAAAGACTACAATAATACTATACTACATAGTAACAAGTTCATTAATAATTATATCTTCAACTTTTTTGACTTTGTATAGTCTAAAAATAGAAAGTGAAAATATAATAAAATTTGAAATAAAAAATAAATTTGAAGAAATAAAGTCTATAATTAAATATATATCAAAAGATAAAAATATAAATAAAAAAGAAATTTTGATTTTAAACAATATTTTTAAAAATGATTTAATTCAAATTATTGAAAATAATAAAATTTTGTTTAAATCAACAAGTTTAAAAAATAACTTATTGCACATTAAAGAACAGAATAATTTTTATAAAAAGAAAATAAAAGACGGTGAAATTATTTATTATTCTAATTTTATATATCCTAATATAATTCTTCAAGTTGGATTATATAAAAATAATATTGAAATATTTAAAAAAATTATATTTTATGAAACTATAGAATTAATGTTTGCTTTATTATTGACAATATTATTTTCAATTTTAATTGCTAAATTAATATCAATACCTATAGAAAAAATTATTTATGATATAAAGAATATTAAAATAGATAATCTCAATGAAAAAATAGATTTTTCTTCTTTTTCAAATTATGAAATAAGCGAATTAGCTAAAGAATTTAACAAGCTAATAGATAAAGTGTACTCTTTAATAAGAGCTCAAAGAATATTTTTATCTAATGTTTCACATGAACTAAGAAGTCCTCTAACATCAATAATTGGACATTCTGAGCTTATAAAGAAAAGAGGAATATTAAATAATCAAATTATTGAAAATAGCTCTGAGATAATAATAAAAGAGGCAAACAGATTAGTTAATCTAGTCAATGAACTTATATCAATTGAAAAAATTCAGTCAAAAGACTTTACACTAGAAAAAGTCAATTTATATAATTTATTAAAAGATATTTATGAGATATTTTATCCAATATGTCCTAGAATAAATTTTAAAAGCTTACAGAAAAATTTAGAAGTATTAGGAAATGAAGATTATCTTAAAAGAGCTTTTATTAATTTAATAGATAATGCTATTTACGCAACTAAAAATAAGGGAGAAATAAGTATTTCTATTGATAAAATAGATAATTATGCAAAAATAATAATAAAAGATACAGGTATAGGTATAGAGCAGGAGAAAATTAAATATATATTTGATAGGTTTTATAAAATTGATACAAATAATAGTAATCACAATAATAAAATTGGTTTAGGATTATCTATTGTCAAAGAGATAATAGAAAACCATAATGGTAAAATATTAGTGAATAGTATTTTTGAAAAGGAAACTACTTTTGAAATATTTTTACCAATAATTACAAATTAATAGTATTTTTTAACAATAAAGTTCTTGTATATAAGAAATCAATAAATTGAAATTACTTATGATAGAATGTAATATTAAAATTTATTTTGAGAGGTAATTATGTTATTAAATAATTTTTTAGAAATAGAAGATATTGTTTCAAGAGAAATATTAGACTCAAGAGGAAATCCAACAATTGAAACTGATGTAATTTTAGAAGATGGAACATTAGGTAGAGCAGCTGTTCCTTCAGGAGCATCTACAGGTAAAAGAGAAGCAATTGAATTAAGAGATAATGATAGCAAAAGATATTTAGGTAAAGGAGTTTTGAAAGCTGTAGAAAACGTTAATGAAATCATTTCTAATGAATTAATAGGTTTTAACGTATATGAACAAAAATCAATAGATAAATTAATGATTGAAATAGATGGAACAGAGAATAAATCTAAACTTGGTGCTAATGCTATACTTTCTGTTTCAATGGCATGTGCTAAAGCAGCTGCAAACTCTTTAGGACTACCTTTATATAGATATTTGGGAGGTGTTTTTGCATATACTTTGCCTGTTCCATTAATGAATATAATTAATGGTGGAGCTCATGCAAATAATAATTTAGATATACAAGAATTTATGATAGTTCCTTCAGGTGCTAAAACTTTTTCAGATTCTTTAAGGATGGGAGTAGAAGTTTTTCATAATTTAAAAAAAATATTATCAGAAAAAAACTTATTAACAGGTGTTGGTGATGAAGGAGGGTTTGCACCTAATTTAAAGTCAAATGAAGAAGCTTTAGAGTTAATATTACTAGCAATAGAGAAATCAGGATATTTACCAGGAAAACAAGTATCTTTAGCTTTAGATGTTGCAGCAAGTGAATTTTATGAAAATAATTTATATCACTTAAAAGGAGAAAACAAAAAATTATCAAGTAATGAAATGATAGATTATTTAGAGAATTTAGTAAAAAAATATCCTATTGTAAGTATAGAAGATGGTTTATCTGAAGAAGATTGGAATTCATGGAAAATTTTAACTGAAAAATTAGGAAGTAAAGTTCAACTTGTCGGTGATGATATTTTTGTAACAAATCCAAAAATTTTTGCTAAAGGTATAAAAGATAAAATTGGAAATGCTATATTGATAAAAGTTAATCAAATTGGAACTTTAACAGAAACATTTGAAACTATAAATTTAGCTAAATCTAATAACTATAATACAATAATATCTCATAGATCAGGTGAAACTGAAGATTCTACGATAGCTGATATATCTGTTGCTACAGGGTCTAAACAAATAAAAACAGGTTCAGCTTCAAGAAGTGATAGAATAGCAAAATATAATCAACTTTTAAGAATTGAGCAAGAACTAGGTGAAGATGCTATATTTTTAGGACATATTAATTAATAACTTTTTAAACATTAATCTAAAGTAAAAAAGATATTTTCAGTTAGTTTTTAATTTAGCTTTTTAATTTTTTAAATATTCTATCCTTTAAAAAGAGAGGTATTGAATTATAGAAAAAATTACCTTAAAAAGCTTATAAATACTAAATTTAAAGTATATTTTAATATAAATCTTTAAAATGCTTACTATTAAATGATTTTAAGCTTATCAAAAAAACAACGTTAGCTAGGTATTAATTATGCACTGTTTATTATAAAAATTGGTATTAGTAAAATTTTTTTGTAAATTGATACTTTGTATTATATCCAATTTCCTATTGTAACTGCCAAGAAATTAAAAGTTAAATTTAGGTTAAATTTTAAAATAAATTTTTCTGACTTTTTACATTAATTTCTTTTCCATCTGTAAGTAAAGAAATTTGACCTAATTCATCTGTTCTATATACATAATTACTAAAAGTTTTGACTTTTTGAAGAACTTCATAATTTGGATGTTTATAAATATTATTTTTACCACAACTTATTATTGATATTTCAGGTATTACCTTTCTAAGAAATTCTTTACTAGATGATGTTTTACTTCCATGATGACCAACTTGTAAAACATCTGATTTTAAATTGTAATTACTATTTATAAGCTTTTTTTCACCTTCTAATTCAACATCGGACATAAGTAGAAATTTTTTCTCTAAAAATTTAATATCAACAATTAACGAATTGTTATTATTATATGAATTTTCAGTATTTTTAAATCCTAAATTAAATGCTTTTATTTCAAAATTATTTTCTTTATAAAATAAATTATTAGTTTTTATATTAATATTATTTTTCAATATACTTGAAAGTAAATCACTATACACTCTACTCTCATCTAATTGATTAGAATCCCAAACTTCTTTTACATTAATACTATTTATAATATCTTCACAACCGCCTATATGATCATTATCAGGATGAGTTAAAATTAAAATATCTATTTGTTTTATACCTTTTCTATTTAAGAATGGTAGTATAGTTTTTTTACCTGAAGAAATTGTAATAATATTATTATTTTCTTTAAATTCTATTTTACTTCCACAATCAATTAAAATATTTTTACCTTTAGGTGTTTGTATAAATGTAGAATTTCCTTGTCCTACGTATAAAAAATCTACTTTAAGATATTTGCTATTATTATACTCTAAATACAAGTTTGATATTAAAAATATTGTTAAAAATAAAAATATAAATGCTTTTCTTGTTCTTAATACTATCAACACTATTAGTAAATAAATAAAAATTACATTAAATATGTAAGGTTTAGAAACTTTTAAGATACTAAAATTATAAGAAAGTATATCTGTTATAAATATGAAAATATTTAAAGTAAAGTTTGTTAGTAATGACAAGTAATAGGACAAATTAGGAAACATAAAATCTAGTAAAATAATTAATATACCAAGATATGTTAATAAAGTAATAAAAATACTAGCTATTATATTAGCTACTAAAAAAATAATAGAAAATTCTTGAAAATAATATATTTGTAAAGGTAAGACTAATAATTGAGCTGATAATATAATCGATATTATTTTAGAGATTTTACTTGGAATAAAAAACGAAATTTTTTTATTTAAAATAGGATTTAAAGATATAAGACCAAATGTTGCAAGTAAAGAAAATTGAAAGCCAATATCAAATATTATTAGTGGAGTAATTAATATTATTATTAGTGTTCCAAATAAAAAAGTATTAAAAGTGTCTATAATTTTATTATCCTTTTTCAAAAAAAGTATTAATAAGTTAATAAATCCTGCTCTTATTATAGATGCTGGCATATCAGTTAAAAACATATAGAATATTACAGGTATAGAAATAAAAATTTTTTGAAAAATTGAATTTTTTTTCATAAAAAAAGTTAGTAAGTAACAAATATTTATAATAAAGACAATTTGCATTCCTGAAGCAGCTAAAGCATGAGATAAACCTAAATTTCTAAAATTAGTTTCTATATTTTCATCTACTGGATTTGCTTTTGAACCAAATATTAAACTTGAAATTAAGTTTGAATAAGTTTTTGAAAAGTATTTATTAATAGGAGAAATTATTTTTTTCTTATACTTATTAAGTAAGAATACCAATCTACTTTATAATTACTTTTTAAAATAATAATTTCATTTGCATTCATAACAGAAAAAATATTTTTTCTTGATAAGTATTCTTTAAATGAAAATTCACCATAGTTATATGAATCTTTTGGAATATTTATTTTACCTTTTACTAAAACCTTATCACCGTAGTTTAAGTCTTTAGTATTTTTATTTTCAGTTACTACAAATATATTACCTTTTGCATATAAATTAATATTACTTACTTTTACAAGTTTCAGTTCAAACATTGAAAATCTATCACTTCTTTTTATTTCTGAATTTACAATACCATCTATATTTAATTTAATAGGAGTAAATATTGAAATATCATTTTTTTCTGGCTCATATTTTTGAAATTGACAATTATAGTAACCTATTAAAAAGAAAGAAAATGAGACAAAAAAACTAATAAATACATTAATATTTTTTACTAAATATGATAAAGTTGTTATTATTCCAAATAAACATATAATTTCTATATTTACCAAATCATAGTAATTTGATAATATTCCAATTATATAAAATATTAGAGAAAATATAAGATTTAGCATTAGATATAAACTCTCTTTGAAATCTTGATGAATTTCTTTCCACCTATTTTAGGAATATTTTTCAATTCATGTATTGATTTAAATCTACCATTTTTATTTCTATAATCAATAATACTTTGAGCTAATTTTTTACCTATACCTGGTAATGAATCTAATTCTTCCAATGTTGCTGTATTTAAATTTATTTTCTGGTTATTTCTTGTCTTATTTCTGTATTTATAGCTATTTATATTTTTATCTTTAAAAGTTATTTGTTGTATTATTTTTTCTTCCTTTTTAATATCTTTTTCAGAAGGAATATATATTGATAAGCTGTCTTTTATAGGTGCTGCAAAATTTATATCTTTTGTCCAAGCAGTTTTTTTAAGACCACCAGCTTTTTTTATAATTTCAGTTAGCCTTGTTCCTTCAGGAACTTTATAAATACCTGGTTTTTTTACTTCACCATATATATAAACATTTGCAATAGCATTTATCATTTCAGCTTTTACATGAAAAGAAAATAAACTTATTATTAAAAATGTAATTATTATTTTCATAAATTCACCCCCATTTAATTTACATAATAGTAATTATTAATTTTACAAAAAAGTAAATAAAATAAAAATGTTTTTTTAATAAAAATTAATAATGATTATATACTTCTTGATTTATTGATATAATTCTTTAGTTTATTGAGATATAAAGAGGTCAATATGTTTAATAAAATTTGTGTAATGGGTCTAGGTTATATTGGATTACCTACTTCATCACTATTTGCTACAAATGGTATAAAAGTTATTGGTGTAGATATAAATAAACACGTTGTTGATACTATAAACAGTGGTGATATACATATAGAAGAACCTGGATTAAAAACTCTTGTTAGTGCTGCTGTTAAATCAGGAAATCTTGTTGCAAGTTTAGAACCTCAAGAAGCTGACGCTTTTATAATAGCTGTTCCAACTCCTTTTAAGCATAGTGATAATGTAATAAAGGAAGCTGACATGTCTTATGTAGAGTTAGCTATGAAAATGATATTACCTTACCTTAAAAAAGGTAATTTAGTAATATTAGAATCAACTTCACCGATAGGTACATGTGAAAAATTATTAAAACCTATTATAGAGAGTGCTAATTTTTCTGTTGGTGAAGATATATATTTAGCTCATTGTCCAGAAAGGGTATTACCTGGAAAAATTTTAAAAGAAGCAATAAGTAATGCTAGAATAATTGGAGGTATAAATGAAAAATCATCAAAATTAGCTGAAAAATTATATAGAACATTTGTAGAAGGTGAAATATATCTTACAAATGCAACAACTGCTGAAATGTGTAAGTTAATGGAAAATACATATAGAGATGTAAATATTGCCTTAGCTAATGAATTAGCTAATATTTGCTCTAAAATAGGTATAAATGCTTGGGAAGTTATAGAATATGCAAATAAACATCCAAGAGTAAATATTCATAGTCCAGGTCCAGGTGTTGGTGGTCATTGTATTTCTGTAGATCCATGGTTTATAATAGAAAAATTTCCAAATGAAGCAAATATAATTAAGCTTTGTAGAATTACAAATGACAATCAACCAAAAAATGTTGTTAATTTTATAAAGAAAATTGATCAAGAAATTGAAATAAAGAAAATAACTATAATGGGTATAACTTATAAAGGTAATGTTGATGATACTAGAGAATCACCAGCAATAGAAGTAATAAATCTTTTAAAAGAAAATTTCGATAACATTTCTATATCAATATATGATCCTCATGTTAAAGATAAAAAATTTGAAATATCAAATTTAGAAGATGCTTTTAAAAACTCTGATTTAGCTTTATTACTAACAAATCATAACGACTTCAAATATTTATCTCCTGATGAAATAGGTAAAATAATGAATAAAAAAATTATATATGATACAAGAAATTGTTTGGATTTAAGTAAATGGGAAAAAGCAGAATTTAGAACTTATCTTTTAGGTAGAGATTAATAAATTTTTATGCTAAAATTTCTTTCATGAAAACAATTTTTTATAGTAAAAATGTTTTTTATCAAAATAAATTTCATAAAGGAAATTTAATAGTAGAAAATGATAAAATAATTGATTTTATTTATGGTGATATATTAGATAATGCTATTTCTTATGAAAATGATTATATTATTCCTGGATTAGTAGATACTCATGTTCATGTTAATGAACCAGGAAGAACTGATTGGGAAGGTTTTGAAACAGCTACCAAATCAGCACTTGCTGGTGGTATAACTACTTTAGTAGATATGCCTTTAAATTGTATCCCTGTTACAACTTCAAGATATGCACTAGAATTAAAAATGAGAGAGATAAAAAATAAATTACATACCGATTGTGGTTTTTGGGGTGGTATTATTCCTAATAATGAAAGTAATCTAGAAGAACTTTTAAATTCTGGTGTTTTAGGTTGTAAAGCATTTTTAATACATTCTGGTATAGATGATTTCCCAAAGGTAAATGAAGAAGATTTAAGAAAGTCTATACCAATAATGAAAAAATATGATTTACCTATTCTAATACATGCTGAATTAGAAAGTTTTGAAGGACAAACAGAAAATTATAATAACCCAAGAAGTTATAGTGCTTTTTTAAACTCAAGACCAAAAGAAATAGAGGATAACGCAATAAAATTAATGATAAAACTATGTAAAGAATTTGATGCTCATATACATATAGTTCATCTATCGTCAGCAAATTCTATAGATTTAATTAAAAAAGCTAAAGAAGAAGGTTTAAGATTTAGTGTTGAAACTTGCCCACATTATTTAGCAATAAATGCTGAAGAAATACAAGACGGTCAAACAATATATAAATGTTGTCCACCTATAAGAGAAAAAAATAATAATGATTTACTATGGGAAGCAATAAAAAATGGTATTATTGATATAATAGTATCAGACCATTCACCATGCACAGCAAATTTAAAATTAATAGAAAAAGGAGATATAGAACATGCTTGGGGAGGAATTTCTAGCTTACAATTTAGTTTTTCTATAGTATGGACAGAATTTAAAAAAAGGAATTTACCTTTAGAGTTACTAATAAAACTAATGTGTAAAAATACGTCAAAATTAATAAAAAAGGAAAATATTAAAGGTAGTATAGATAAAAATTATTTTGCTGATTTTATTGTTTGGAATCCAAATGAAAAATTTAAAGTAACAAAAGATATTATTTTTCATAAAAATAAAGAAACTCCTTATTTAGGAAGAGAACTTTTTGGTAAAGTTAAAAAAGTTTATCTAAGAGGTAAATTAGTTTTTGATGAGAATAAATTTTCAAATCCATTAGGTAATTTTATTTTAAACGAGGTTATATAAATGGAAAATAGTACTTTTACTTCATCTTTTGCTGGATTAACTGAATTAGCATCTGAAAAAGTTGGTGGAAAAGTTTTATTAGCAAGTGATGATTTCTTCGCTGAAAAAGAAAATTTAATAAAAGTTGAAAAGCCTATATTTATACCTGACAAATATACTGATAAAGGAAAATGGATGGATGGATGGGAAAGTAGAAGAAAAAGAGTTCAAGGTTTTGATTGGTGTATATTAAAATTAGGTATAAGTGGTTTTGTTAAAGGTGTTGATATTGACACTAGTTTTTTTATAGGAAATTATCCTCCTTATGCAAGTATAGAAGCGTGTTTTTTTGAAGATGATGTTACTAATAAAGAATTATTGGGTGCTAATTGGACCGAAATTTTACCAAAATCAAGTCTTAATCCAGGTTCTCAAAACCTATTTTCTTGTTATCAACAAGATAAACCTTGGAGTCATTTAAAATTAAATATATTTCCTGATGGTGGAGTTGCTAGATTAAGAGTTTATGGAGAAGTTTTGAAAAAAATTCCAAAAGATAACTCTTTATTTGAATTATCAGCTTTGGTTAATGGTGGTAAAGTTATTACTTGTAATGACATGTTTTTTGGCAATAAGGATAATATGATAGCGCCGGGTAAAGCAAAAAATATGGGGGATGGATGGGAAACAAGAAGAAAAAGAATTATAGAAGGTCCTGATTGGGCTATTATAAAGCTGGCAACAAAAGGAAGCATAAAAGAACTATTAATTGATACAAGTTATTTTAAAGGAAACTATCCTGATTCCTGTTGGGTAGAAGGAATATTTGCTACTAATTTAGATGATATAGAGTTTTTTAATCCTCATAAACTAGATTGGATAGAAATTTTACCAAAATCTAAACTAGAACCTGATAAAGAACATAAATTTACAGAATTAAAAAATACAGATAAAATATTTACTCATTTGAAATTAAACATATTTCCTGATGGTGGTATAAGTAGATTTAGAGCTTTTGGATTTGTTACTAATATAGTATAGAAAAAACATTAACTTCGTTTTGTTTTCCTTTAAGTTTTAGTGGTCCTATTTTTTCAAAGTTATATTTTTCTTTTAAGTTATTAATAACATTTTCAGATACCAATATTTGTTTTGGCTTTGCATTTGAACATAATCTTTCAGCTGTATTAACACTATCACCTAATATTGTTACTTCTGGTCTTTCCATAGATGCAATATTTCCATAAACTACATTTCCTGTATTTACTCCTATACCCATACTTAATTCAATTCCAAAATTCTTAATAAAAACTTCTTTATTCAATTTACTTAATTCTTTTTGCATTTCTATTGCTGTTTTTACTGCTAAATCTTCCCTATTATCTTGTTCTATTGGTATTCCAAATATACAAAATATTGCATCACCAATAAATTTATCAATAAAACCATCATATTTAAATATAATCTCTGTCATTCTACTAAAATATGTGCTTAGTATTTCAATTACTTGTGTTGGTTTTAATTTTTCTGACATGGGTGTAAATCCTCTTATATCAGAAAATAAAATTGAAACATTTCTTTCTTGCCCTTTTTGCTCTAAATTAATGTTATTTTTTATAAGATGTTCAACCATTTTTGGACCTAAAAATCTTTCTAACGAGTTTTTTACTTTTTCTTGCTGACTTATTTTATTTATTAATTGTCTATTTTTTATATTTATAGCTATTTGATTACTTATACCTGACAACATTTTTAAATCTTCTTCATTAAAAGCATTTATTTTTTTTGTTGAATCAAGTTGCAATAATCCGTATAATTCATTATCAACTATAAAAGGAACTATCATTGTACATTGTAAATTTAACAAAACTATTGATTTACTTCTATCTATATCTTGACCACTACTTAAATCTGAAGCAATAAATCCATGTTTTTCATTAGTAGCCATTGAAACAATAGTTTTTGAATAATTAGCCATTGAAATAGGATATTCTTTTCCTTCTTTCATAAAAATAACAGGTTTCATCTCTCCTTGACTTAAAATAAAAACTAATGCCCTATCAGCCGCTGGGAACAATTCAAATATTTCTTTTATTATATTTTTAAATAATTCTTTTAAATCAAAGATACTACCTATTTTTTGTCCAAATGAATAAAGAAAAGAAAGTCTTTTTGTTAAATTTTTCATGTCATTAACATTTAAATTCTCTTTTAATTCAGTTACCTTATTAAATTCTTTTGGATCAAATTTTGCTAATACTGTTACATCACCTTTTGAATTTTTTAATAATTCACTTATTGAAGAATAATTATCATCAAAATTTATATTTTCTTCTTTATTAATTCTATATAGTATATTTGCTTTTCCTAAAGTTAATTTATCACCACTTTGTATTTGATATGATTTTAAAGGAAATAATCTTTTTCCGTTTAATAATGTGCCGTTACTACTATTTAAATCAACAATTTCTACTTTATCATCAAAATTAGATATAAGTAGATGCTTTGATGATATTGATGGTTCATTAATACAAATATTATTATCAATTGTTCTACCTAAAACTTGATTACCATAATTTAGGTTAAAAATATTTTCATTATAGATTAAACTATGTTTTACCATAAAACTCCTAAGCTACGGGAATATTATTTATTGTATTTTAATTAAAAAAGTAGCTTTTTCTAAAAAAATAATAAATCAGATTAAAAAAAAATACAATACAATTTTACATTTGAAAAAAATAATTATAATTTTTCACTCGAAATAAAACACTTACCAATTTTATAAAGTAGATATGACAATAGTGGCACTGGGATTGAGTTATAGAAAAGAAATTTGAGAGAGTATTTTATACTTAATTATTTTTTTATTTTTTAAGTTATTTTTTGAATCATTAATAATTTTTCGACAGAATAAGGGTTATTAATAATACCTAAAGCCAATGCAGGTACTAATTTAGTAGTGAAATTAGGTTTCAAATAATTATGAACAATAAAATCAAAAGAGTTGTCTTAAATCTTGTGTATGAAAATCCCAAAAACATTTTATAGATTGATTTCAAATATGTATAAATACAACTTTCTTAATAACTCTCCTTTTAAAAAACTGTATTTTTATGAATACCTAAACCCTACCTGTACCTCTTTGACCTAAACCCGTACTCCTTAGTTTTATACAACTAGCTATCTTACTTATCTCTGTGTTTATTTTAAACATTGGTGTTGAATGTGTCTCCGAAAATTTCTTATTACAAGCTAAACACTTATATTGTTTTCTCCCTACAGCTGACTTTGTATGATATTTACTATGTATTTTAACAATATGGACAGCAAAATATTGGTTCCATTTTCTTTTAATCCTTATTATTTAACATTTATATCTTATTATATCTTACTACAATCTATAAATTTTATAAATAATTCTTACATTATTCATAACTTGAGCTCAGTTCTGTTAAAGTTATAATTCTTGATATTTTTATTAATTTTTACACTTTTATATTTACAATTTTGTATATATGAACTACTGGTAATATTTTTATTAAAAGATTCTGTTTCAATAAAAAATGGTATTATTTTAAATCCTTTACTATAGAAGTAATTTAAATTTTCAATATCTTTTTGAGTAACCTTTAAAAAGAAAGCAACAATTATTTTTTTATAATTACTTTCATCTATTAATTCAATTATATTTTTATCACTATTAGTATCTAACATAGCCATTTCTGATAAAAATTCTTTATTAGATGTTATTTCAGTTAATTTTTTTATTTCATTATTTGAAAAATAAGTTATTTCTACATTATATTTATTTCTAACTAAATATTTAAATATTCCTGAACATATTTTTATCATGTATTCTAAATTACTACTTTTTAATTCGCCTATTTTATTTTCTTTAAATGTATCCATTATAATTTCAATACTTATTGAACTTTCAGCTTCTAATTCTTTTACCATTAATTGATTTCTTTTTGCTGTTGCTTTCCAATTTATAAGTTTAAAAGAATCTCCTGTCCTATATTCTCTTACATTATAAGGTATTGAATTATCTTGTAGTTTTTTAATCTGCTTACTATAGTTAAAATTTCTAGTATCTAATGATAAAATAGATAAATCTAAATTAATATCTTGAACCAATGGAAATATTGTTAATATGCTATCTTTTTTTATTAATCTAGTATATTTTATAATTCCAAATGCTCCATATGACGATACTTTTAAATCAGAAAAATTATATAATCCTCTTAAATCTGTTATAAACTCTGATTTATAAGATAGTCTTGATTTTTTATCTAATTCAATTATAAAAAATTCACCATTTTTAATATTTCCATACTTTTTTTTATCTATTATTCTTATAGGTAAAAGATTTTCTACTTTTATAAAATTTAATTTTTTATTTGATTTATTTATTATAATAGTTTCTATTTCTACAAAGTCATTTTCTAATAAATTACCATGAAATACTCTTTCAAAATCTATTTTAGATGTTTGATATATTGGATTTATTATTGAATATATTAAAATACTTATAATTAAAGAATCTATTATATAAAGCCAACCACTTTGTATATTAGAAGCTGCTATAAATAAAAATATTGATATAAAAAACAATACATAAAATTGAATAGTTAATTGAATTTTTAATGAAAACATTTATTAGTTTATATTTACTTTTAAATAATTTATAATTTCATCCAAGCTTCCTTCTATATAAGAATAATCTTTTAAATTTTTTAGCTTTACTATGTTTTTCTCAAACTCATTTAAAGCATTTGTTATTGCAAATTTTATACCTTTCCTGTCTGCATATTTTAATTGTTTATCGATTTTTTTTTCATCGGTAAAAAATTCTGTTTTTATATTATTTTCTCTTAATACTTTTGCTATTTTCAAATATTCTTTCACAAAGTTATTATCCATTTTTATTATTATTACATCACTGGTAGTAAATCTATTTTCTAATTTATTTAATTCCTCAAGAGCTGATATTAATCTATCTAATCCAATTGATGCTCCAACACCTGGTATTTTATGAGTAGTATATAAACTAGCTAAATTATTATATCTACCACCTGAGCATATACTACCTATACTTTTAATATCATCTAAAATAGTTTCAAAAACATTTCCTGTGTAATAATCAAGTCCTCTTGCTATACTTAAATCAATTTTTAAGCATTTATTAGGAATTCCTATTGATTCTGAAAACTCAATTACTTGATTTAAATTTTTTACTCCCTCATTATTACTGCCAAGTTTATTTGAAAGATATTTTATTATATTTTGATTATCATCATTTAAATTTACTAAATCTAATATCTTATTTATATTATCTTTATCTATATTTAAATTTTCAAGATAAGATTTAATTTTATCTAATGGTTCTTTTTTAATTTTATCTATTACTCTTAATATCTCAACAGATTTACTTAATAAACCTAATTCTTCTAGTAAAGAATTTAATATTATTCTATTATTTATATGAATACAAAAATTATTACTTTGTATAAGTCCACATATTGAATTATACATTACTTGTATTATTTCAATGTCTGACAGGTTACTTTCAGTTCCCAATATATCAAAATCACATTGATAAAATTCTCTGTATCGTCCTTTGTGAGTATTTTCTCCTCGCCAAACTGGGCCTATGTGATAAGCTCTAAATGGCACTCCTAATTCATTGTAGTGTTGTGCTATAAATCTAGCTAATGGAACTGTTAAATCAAATCTTAGTGTAACATCTCTTCCTCCATTATCATTAAATCTAAATAATTGTTTATCAGTTTCATTTCCTCCTTTACCAAGTAATATTTCAGTATATTCTATACAAGGAGTATCTATTGGAGAAAATCCAAAACTTTCAAAAACTTTCTCTATGTAAGATATCATTTTCTTTTTATTTATCATTGTTTTAGGTAAATAATCCCTAAAACCCTTTAATACTTTTGGTTCTATTATATTCATGAGTTTAAATCTTTAAAATCAACATTTAATGGCTCTTTTATTATATCTTCCATAGCTTTTATAGCTAAACCATAAACAGATGTTGCTGTCCATAAATTGCTTTCCTTATCTTCTTCAATTGTTATTATTTGACTTTTATCAAAACCTGCATTAAGTAAAGCTGGAACTATAAATGCATTTTGTCCAAGACCACATGATAAAACTTTTAAATTTTCAAATGATGAAAAATTAGTATTATTCACAATATTTCTTATTATTTCACTTAACTTATAAATCATAATATAGTAAATATTTTTAGCAACTTCATATAATTCTTCTTTTGATATAGAATAAATATCTAATCCTAATGTTTCAGCCATTTGAATATATGACAAGTTATCATCATCTTGTATTTTACTATTTTTATTACTTACATGAACATTAGCAACAGAAGATGGTAATATTCCTAATATATTGCATAAAGTATTAGTTGAGCAACTTCTAAGTATAAGATTATAAAAACCTTTATTAGTCTTAACACTTGTTGTAATATAGTTTAAAGGTGTATGCATAGAACCATACCATATATGTTTTCCTGTTATGTATCTATGTTTTGTATATCCAGAAGGATTTAATTTAGCATTTGGGTCTATTTCTCTGTTTATAATTGGTATTATACTTGTTGATATTGTCCCCATGTCTATTGCTAATCCTTCGTCAAATATTTTTGTTGCAAGTATAGATGTTCCTAAAAAATTAGTTGAATTAAAAGCACTAGCTTCTTTTTCAGAGATATCAAATATTTCTCTAAGTTTAAACAATTTTCCATCACATCTTATAAAATAAACTTTTTGTCTATTAAAAATCATTTTTAAAACTGATGCCGTATATATAAGACCATCAATAAATGATTTAAACATATAGTATGCACCACCTGTGCAAAATATAGTTGATTTTATACTCTCAACATTTAAATTATGATGTTTCAAAAATGCTTCTATAGCTATTGATAAACCTTTTGAAAACTCATAATTTTTTTCGTCTATATATTCAAATTCTACCGGTAAAGATGTCCAAGCACCTGTTATAAATTTATTTTCTTTATCTAAAGATAATAAACAAAGTTTTACCTTTCCTATACTTAAGTCAATCCCAAGAGTATTTATAAAATTATTTGACATTATTCAACAGAAAATCCGTAACTATGTAGTCCTGGCAAATAATTAACACCGTAATAAGTAAATATTATGCTAGCAAAAGCAAGAATAGCTATTATAGCTGATTTTTTACCTTTTATATTCATTCCTACTCTTGTATGTATGTATGCGCCATAAAATAACCAACTCATTAAAGAAGCTGTTTCTTTTGGATCCCAGCTCCAATAATTACCCCATGCATGATTTGCCCACATAGCACCTGTTATTATACCAAATGCAAGTATAGGAAAACCTAACAAAATTAATCTATATGTAATATCATCAAAAAACATTAAATTAGCATTACCTTTATGAGTATCATTATTAATTCTGTTAGGCTTTTTTTCATCAATATTTGTATCTATAAAAGCAATATTTTGCTCCGCTATTTTTGGACCTGTAGATGCTAAAGATATTTTTTTTACTTTTTCTCTTCTTGATATTATAAAATACAAAATTAAATATGCTATTGCTGTTGTTGTTGCTAATAAAAATACTGAATAACTTACTATCATAGATGTTGTATGTATTTTTATCCAATAACTTTGTAAAGCAGGAACTAAAGGATCATTTCCTCTAAAATCTTTTGGTAAAATACTTGCTATTCCAATCAATATAACAATACCAGGTGGCATAACAACACCTAATATATCATTTTTATATTTTTTATAAACATATAAAAATAAAAATACAGATAATGTTGTCATTAAAACCATTGATTCATAAAAATTACTCCATGGAACATGACCGCTAGCTTTCCACTTTGCAAATAAAGCTAATGTAGATGTTATACCAGCAAAAATCATTGTTATGTAACCTAACATAGAAGTAAGTTGCGATTTCTCAGAATTATTTTTTTTTGTTACTATACTAACTAAGAACAGAATAAAACTTATTAATGAAGCAAAAAATGTCCCACTAACGAGATTTTCTTCTAAAATAGCATAATTCATATAAGAATATCCTTAAAAACAATCAAATTACATTATAACATATATGATGATACAATTTATTTATTAATAATATATTCTTAATCTATAAAAAATATTAGCTTATAATTAAATAAAAAGAATATTTTTTATTTATCCTAATATAGTAAAAAATTAATGGACTTGTTTTAACCTTTAAAATAGAGTTTTTTACAAAAATAGAAAATGGTTATAGTATAATATGACACTGGGATTGAGTTATAGAAAAAATTAACTTCAAAAGCTTATAAATACTAAATTTAAAGTACTTTTTAATATAAAGCTTTAAAATGCTCACTATTAAAGGGTTTTGGATTTATCAAAAAATAACATTAGTCCAGTGCTCTATAAATAAAAAATTGTTATAATTTCATTTATATTATATTTTTCTAAGAAAGGAATTTATGGAAATAAAAAGTAACATGGCTGGAACAATAATTGAAATTATGGTTAAACCTGGTGATAAAGTTGATGCAGGACAAGATTTAGTATGTATGGAGTCAATGAAAATGCAAATGTTTATTTCTTCTGAAAATGAAGGAGTAGTAAAAGAAATTAAAGTTTCTGAAGGTGATTTTGTTAATGAAGGTGATACAATTCTAATATTAGAGTAAGAATGTTAAATAATTTGCCTAAAAAAGTTACAATTGTAGAAGTTGGCCCGAGAGATGGACTTCAAAATGAAGAAATCTTTGTAAGCACAGAAAATAAAATTGAATTCATAAATAAGTTATCTGAATCAGGAATTTCAAAAATAGAAATTACTTCATTTGTTCATCCAAAATGGACACCTCAACTTTCTGACTCTTTGGAAGTAGCTAAAAGAATAAAAAGAAAATCTAATGTGGAATATACAGCACTATTACCAAACTTAAAAGGATTAGAAAAAGCTATTGATTCAGGTTTAAAAGAAGTAGCTGTATTTATGTCATCTTCAGAATCTCATAATAAAAAAAATTTAAATAGAACAATAAGTGAATCTTTAAAAAACATAGAAGAAGTTGTTAATGTTGCAAAAAAAAATAATATTAATGTTAGAGCTTACCTATCAACAGTTTTTGGCTGTCCATATGAAGGATACATTAATTTTAACTCTGTTAAAGAAATTGTTCTTAAACTTTTAGATTTAGGTGTTTATCAGGTATCATTAGGTGATACTATTGGAATAGCTAATCCTAAACAAGTAAGAGATTTTTTAAATGTTTTATTTGAAGATATAAAAGAAAAAAATAAATTAGCTTTGCATTTTCATGATACTAGAGGAATGGCTTTAGCTAATTCTCTTATTGGATTAGATATGGGAATAACAACATTTGATAGCTCGTTAGGAGGATTAGGAGGATGTCCTTATGCACCTGGAGCTACTGGGAATGTTGCAACAGAAGATTTAGTTAATATGCTTCATTCTATGGGAATAGAAACAGGAATAAATTTAGATAAATTAGTTGAAATTAATAGGTTTATGGAAAAAGTTTTAGGTAGAGTATTACCATCTAAGTATTCCAAAACAATAAATGCTACTAAAAGAACAAATTTGAATTAATGAAAAAAGTTATTAATAATGATACATTTTGGGCATTTATTTTTATATTTCCAAGTTTATTAGGAATATTAATTTTTAATTTTATACCTACATTATCATCTTTTTATATTAGTTTTACAAAATGGAATTTATTAGGAAATCCTCAATTTGTTGGCTTTAAAAATTATATTTCTTTATTTTCAGATCCTTTATTTTATAAAGTATTATATCAAACGTTCATTTTTGTATTTTGTACGGTATTTATTGAGGTAATACTATCTATATTTATTGCTGTTTTACTTAATTCATTAATTATAGGAAAAACTTTTTTTAGAACTATATATTTTTTACCTGTTATTACTTCAATGATTGCTGGATCTATTTTATGGAATTGGATTTTTGATCCTGCTTATGGTTTTTTAAATTATTTTTTATCTTTTATTGGAATAGAAAAAATATCATGGTTAGCTGATGAAAATTGGGCTTTATTTTCAATAATATTGGTTTCTATTTGGAAAAATATAGGTTATAGCACTGTTTTAATTGTAGCTGGTTTGCAAACTATACCAAATGAATGCATAGAAGCATCAAAAATTGATGGTGCTAGTAAGTACCAAACATTTTTTAAAATAGTTTTACCACTATTAAGTCCTACTATATTTATGGTTACTATTGTTTCTTTTATAAACTCATTTCAAACATTTGATTCTGTTTATATATTAACTAGTGGTGGGCCTAAAAACTCAACAAATATAATGGTATATTGGCTATATAAAAATGCTTTTGAATATTATAATATGGGAAAAGCAAGTGCAATAGCTTATGTTTTATTTTTTATAATTTTATTATTTACATTAATACAATGGAATATTAGAAAAAAATGGGTTTTTTACGAAAAATAAACTTTATATCATATTTTTTATTAACAATAGGTTCAATATTAATGTTTTTACCATTTTTACTAATGATTGCATTAGCCTTTAGTCCTTATGAAAAAAGTTTAACTTATCCACCTATATTAATACCAAGTGATGTGACTATTAATAATTTTAAAGAAGTAATGACTTCAAATAATTTTTTTAGATATTTTTTTAATAGTTTAGTAGTTTCACTCTTTACAACGTTTGGACAAATAATTACTTGTTCTATGGCTGCTTATGCTTTTGCAAGACTTGAGTTTAAATTTAAAAATCATATTTTTTTATTATTTCTATCAACTATGATGATACCAACACAAGTAAATTTAGTTCCTTTATTTTCTATGATGCATAAATTAGGTTGGATAAATACTTATTTTGCTTTAATTATTCCTGGCCTTTTTAGTGCTTTTGGTATATTTCTTATGAGACAATATTATATTACTTTACCTAAAGAACTTGAAGAATCAGCAAAAATAGATGGTTGTAATCAGTGGAAAATATTTTGGAAAATCTTTTTTCCGTTATCATTACCATCAATAGTAACATTAAGCATATTTTCTTTTATAACTTCTTGGAATAGTTTTTTATGGCCATTACTTGTAATAAATTCTGATTATTTAAAAACTTTACCTGTAGCTTTAGCTTCTTTTAAAAGTAGTTTTAGAGAAGTTATAAATTGGAGTTTAATAATGGCTGGAACTTTAATATCAGTAATACCTTCTTTATTAATATTTATTTTTGGTCAAAAATATTTCATATCAGGTATAACAACAGGTTCTGTTAAAGATTAATTTAAAATATATTAATTTTACTTGAATATATTTCAAACTTAATTTAAAATTAACCAATATACTTTAGTTTTTTTTATTATGTTAAGTGTTTGTGCAAACGAACTTTTGTATAAGAAAAATAATCAAGTTTCTTTTGATATAAATCAAGAGATTGATTTAGAAGATGAAAATGGAATAACTTATACAAAAGGAAATATAACTTTTACGTTAAGAAATAGTTTTATTTTGTCTAAAGGTAGTTTTATATCTAGTTTAAAACTAACCTGTGATAGGTGTAATAATTCTTTTAATACAGAATTAAAGTTTTCTATTGATGAGTCAATAGAAGTTATAAATAGGAAATGTAATTACCAAAAAGAATTAGAGTTAAAATTAGATGAAACATTTGAACAAGTACTACATACAGAAAAAATAAATGTAATAGATTATATAAGGCAATTTATCATTATCAATATTCCTTACAAAAATTTATGTTCAATTGAATGTAAAAATGATAAAATTAATGCTTTGGATTCATATAAAGAAGAAAATAGTATAGATCCGAGATGGAAAGATTTATTATTATATAAAGATAAATTAAAGGAGAATAGTTAATATGCCACAACCCAAGAAAAAGACCTCTCATAGTAAACAAGGTCATACAAGACATCATTGGAAAGCAAAAACAGTTACACTAGTAAAATGTAAAAATTGTGGAGAAATGAAATTGGCTCATAGAGTATGTATGTCTTGTGGTTTCTATAATGGAAGATTTATATTAGAACCTAAAGTAAAAGTTAAAAAAGGTGTTTAGTTTTTATTGTATTTAGACATAATTATATTAGTAAGAATATAAATGTCAAAGTTACTAATATAATATTTGTTTGTATATTTGCTTATTATATTTTCTAAGATCTCATTTATACTAATAGGTAAATATATGTCCTTTTTTAGTAGTGTTATTATATAAAATAATCTTATATATAATATGTAAGGTTCTATATAGTAATCTAATCCTAAATAAGACTTTTTAGATTTAAAAAAATCCTTACAAAATATATCTAATACTTCATTTATAATTCCTTGAATTTTATCTATTTTACTAGAGAATGGTAAGTAGATTATTAATATATTTATAGAGCTTATAATCCAATGTAAGTTGCTAAATATACCTTTTTTTGTATTCCATTCATTTATTATAAAATTTTCTGTTTTTAATAAAAGTTCTTCTTCTAAATCCAGATATTTTTTTATTTTTGATAAAAAGCAAAATACATATAAAGACGACAATAATGATGAATTACTATCTTTATTTATAAAGTCTTTCCAACCATTATCATTGCATATATATAATTCTTTGTTTAATAAAAACTCTTGTGTAAATTCAATAATAAAATCAAGATTTTTTTCAGACAATAATAATATTTCTAAACTCCATATAGTTTGCTTTATTGATTTAATTGTTTTTATTTCTTTACCGATTTTTTGAACAGGTATTTCTAATATTCTATTTTTTGATAATTTAGAGTGTAAATAGTTACTTGTTTTACTATAAAAATCATCAAATAAAAGAGGCGCTAATATTTTAGCTATTTTTAGTCCCCAATAATCAAGGTAGTAATGTTGATTCCTATTATCTACAGTTAGTTTTATATGCTCATCATAAACATTTCTTTCATAAATAATATTTTGGTAATATTGATATGCTATAAAAAAATCAAATTTAAGTTTATAGAATAAAGATTCGTTTATTTTTTTTAAACTCATTTTTGTTTTTTTAGTTTTAGTTGTTAAGCTTGATTGTAAAATATATTTTATTTCTTCAATAATGTCATCTATATCATTGTAAGGATTTTCTATTATATAAAACGATTTAAATAATGGACTTATTCTTTTTTGAGTTATATTTAATGCAATTGTTTTATTTTTTTTTCCTAAAAGTTCTGTCCAAATTTTATATATTACAAGTAGTTTATCATTGTTTTTTATAACGTTTTCAGAATATATAATCAAATTATATTTAGAGTTTTCTAATATTTTGTAAAAATATTCCCATATATTGTAGTATTTTTTATAATCATTATTTTCAAAAAAAACTTTTATATTTAAACTTACTAACTTTTTATATAATTTTTCTACAAGCAATATATCGGAATCGTTATATGAGATAAATAAATCATATTGATATTCTTTAAGCAAAATAAATTATTCCACTCATATTTTTATGAACAAAGTCTTCAACAGGAGTTTCATAATAGGATTTTATACCAGAAAAAATATTTTTAATAACCCGACATAATTCATTAAGTTTTGACATATATTCTCCTCAATTACTTAATTGAACTGATAAAATACCTGAACAAACTTTAATAGCTCTTATTACCATATAAGGATTTATATTATCTGGAAATCTTACTATAAAGGAATTAAAGCCTTTTTTATATAAAATTTTGCCATTTGATTGTTCTATAATCCATTTAATATCTTCTTCTCTATCTGTTTCAAAAGATATTTTTATTTCTTTCTGATAATTTATAGGTATATTTGTTACTATACCACTATTTAAATAATTAGATAATTCATTTTTAACTTCATTTTTATTTTGATTATTATTATCATTATTATTAGAAGTAGGTAAATTATTTTTTACAGGTTCAAAAGAGCTTACTAAATCACTATTATTTATAACTGATAATGTATAATCTAGATCTGTTTCCTCTGGTATATTAACTTTATATAATTTATTCTTATCATCATATTCAAAGTTTGCACCTGATAATAACTTTAAATTATCAATATCTTCACTATTAATATTATCTTTAAACTTAATAGTGTATTCTTTATTTAAAGGTTGAGAAAATAAATCAGTATTTTCTTTATTTTCTTCAATTATATTTTCTTCATTATCTTTATTTTCTTTATTTTCTTGATTATATTTAGGCAAATCATTTCTTATATATATATTTGAGCTAATATTATCATAAGATTTTATAGAAGGTAAAGGAGTGACTTCTTTAACATTTTTAATTATGCTAAAAAATTCAGAATATTTATCCAATAAATCCTTTGTAACTATTCTATCAATCTTAAACTCATATTCTTTATCATTTAATTTTTTAAATTTTGTTGATGTTAATTTAGTTATCTTGTTTAAAAAGTTGATATCCACTTTATTTATAAATGTTACTTTAACCGTGTCATGACCTACTTGTGCAATAGCTATTGAAGGAATTAGTATTAAATATATCAGTAAAAAAAATTTTTTCATTATTTTTTAAATGTATTAATTTATATTAAGTATAACATAAAATTTTTAAAAAAAATTGCTTAAGAATTTTAATTATATAATGGCTTAATTTAATTCTCTTAGCCAACAAAATTTAAACTCTATATTTTTTCCTTTTTCAGGAAATATTAACTCAATAGCCTTTGTATAATATTTTTTTTGAACTTTATAGATATGTTCAAGTTTTTCTGTATTAGTAATTTTATTTGTTTTATAATCCATAATTATTAGTTTATCATCTTTTTCATAAACTAAGTCAATTATACCTTCTATATATTTATTTTCTTCTTTTAAGGTAAAAGGTAGTTCTCTAAATAAAATTTGTGAATTAGATATTTCATTATAGTATTTTGAATTTAAAAAATTAAATAATATTTCTTCAGCTTCTTTAATGATTTTATTACTATATAAATTTTGATATTCTTGTAATTTCTTTATTATTTCCTCTTTAGCTAAATCTTTATTAGTTATGAAACTAAAACCTTCTAAAATTTTATGAACTAAAGTTCCAAGATTACTTGAATAGTTTTTTTCGTCTTTATCTTCATAATAAATAAGCTCATAATCATCTTCATTTTTTAATTTATCTAATTCCATTAATTGTGAAACTGATATTATTTTTTTTATATTGATGTAAGTGTTATAATCATTAGTTCTTTCTTCTTCTTTATTTTTGAGTAATTTAAATTCTTCTTCTAAATTATTATCTTTAGAACTAAATAACTTATTACTCCAATAATTACTATTTTCTGTATATATTTTATCAAGATACTGAATTTTTGCTTTAAAATATCTATTATTATTTTCTTCTATATCCTTAATAAGTTTAGATACTTTTTTTTGTAAATCAGTTTTTATATTTTTTCCATTATTAGCCAAAATAATTAATTTTTCTTTAGCTCTTGTAAGTGCTACATATAAAAGTCTTTCTTCTGCATCAATATTTTTTTGTTTAACAATATCTTCTTTAAAGTTTTCAGATTTTACTACATTTCTTTTTTTATTATCTATTTTTATTTTATTATCTATTTTTACCATTAAACCATCTATATTATAAAAACCTTCTGTATTAGTATTATCTACTTCAAAAATATATGGAATTATTACAACTTTTGCTTCAAGTCCTTTAGCTTTATGTATTGACATTAATTTTATAAAACTTTCATCTTCTATTATTATATTTTCTACGTTTTCATCAGTATTTTCTAAAAATTGTATAAAATCTCTTAATTGAAAATTATTTCTGTCAAAGTTAGAAGAAAGCTTTACAAGTTTTTTTAAATTTTCTACTTTTTGTCTATAATCTGGATATAAAGAAAATTTTTCTACTATTTTAAACTCTTTATACAAAATCTTTATCAATTTATGTATAGAATAATTTTCTATATTCTCAATAACATTTTTTATTTTTTGAAACTCTGGTATTGAATAAATATCTAATTTATTTCTTAAATTATATAAATCTAAGTCAGAGTAACAAAAAATAGGTGATTTTAAAACTGATAATAAATTTAATTCATCAAAAGGATACTTAATTAATTTTATCAAGTTTAAAACAGATATTATTTCAATTGTATTGTTAAATTGATTTTCCAAATAAGATATAAAAGGAATAGAATTATTTTTCAAAACATCTACTAGTTTTTGAGCACTTTTATTCTTTCTAAATAAAATTAAAATGTCTCCATATTTATAATTATTTTTTTCTATTAATTCTTTTATTTTATTTAAAATTACATGTTCTTCATTATTAGTAAAAATTATTTCTATGTTTTCATCTTCAGCTTTATTATCTGCAATTAATTTATATGTATAATTAGCATTTTTTTTTCTTAAACTTGATAAAAAATCGCTATTTTCATTTGAAAATATATAGTTATAAAATTCTACTAAGTTTTTATTGCTTCTATAGCAAATGTTTAAATTTTTATTTTCAAAATTATTATTACTTATAAATTCTATATAGTCATCTAAATTAGCGTTTCTCCATTCATAAATACATTGCTTAGGATCTCCTAACACAATAAAGTCTGATTTTTCGGATAATATTTTGAAAACTTCTAATTGTATATTATCTGTATCTTGAAATTCATCTACGATAATAGCTTTAAATTTGTTTTGAATTTTTTCTTTTATTTCTTTATTAGATTTTAATAAATTCAAAGTCCTTATTAAAATATCATCATTATCAATAAAGTTATTTTCTATTTTTAAATTTTCTAATATTTTATCTAACTTTTTGAACTCGTTTAAAATTATTAAATAATTCAAATTTAAAACTTTATCTTTTAATAAAACTATTTTATCTATTAAAAGATTTTCTTTTATATTTAAATCTGAATATTCTTTCTTAATTCTATTTATTATAGTTTTTGCATTATTTGATATATTTTTTTGTGCAAGAAGTCTTGGAAATGTTTTATTGATTTCATTAAAATTAAAACTTGGTATTTCAATAATTTTATAAATTTCTATTAAGTCTCTTATTCTCAGTAAATCTTTTTTAAAAATTTTCTCTTCTCTTAATTCTATTAACTCCTTGTAATAAATATTTATAAAATCATTTAGTAATAAAATAGTTTCATTTTTTAAATTTTTTATTTCTTCTTCTTTTTTCTGGATATCATCATAATTTACATTTTTGTTTAAAATTCTAATCCTTTTTTGATAAAACTTTTTTAAAATATTTTTCAAGATTTTTTTATCTTGTATAAATTTTGAAATTTTATCTATATTATCTTGATTGTTTAATAAATATGTTTCAAAAGATTTATCAAAATAAATATCAAATTCATAATTGTTTAATACTTTTGTATTTTGATTAACGAATGTTTTATCAGAGTAATTTTTTAATATTCTTAAAAATAAAGAATGTATAGTTCCAATATATGAATCTTGAATTTTGTATATATTCTCAAAAATATTTTCTTTTTTAATATTACTACCATGATATAATTCATTTTTTAATTTACTTATTATCCTGTTTCTTAACTCACCAGCTGATTTTTCTGTAAATGTAGAAATAAATAGTTCATTTATATTTATTCCTTTTAACAAATAATTATTATATACTTCTTCTACTAATTTATAAGTCTTACCTGTTCCAGCTGATGCTATGTAATTAACTTTTCTCATATACAATAGTTTTAATATATTTAAAAAAATAATAACATGATTTATGCTCAAACTTCTGAAGTTTGCATTTTTTTAATTAACTTTAAAGAGTTAAATAAAACAATTAGTGAGCTAAAAGGCATTATTATAGAAGCCACAAAAGGATTTATGTAACCAAGTATTGCGAAAGGTATAGCTAATAAATTATAAGCTAAAGATAAAATTAAATTTTCTTTTATTATTCCATAAGTTTTTTCTGATATTTTCATTGCTTCAGATAATAAACTGAAATTTTCTCCTAGAAGTATTAAATCAGATTTTAATTTATTCAAATCATTTTTAGGTGATATTGTTACTCCTAAATCAGACTGAACCATAGCTGGTGCATCATTTATACCATCTCCTATCATAGCTACCATTTCATTATTTTTTTGTAATGTTTTTATAAATTCAAGTTTTTCTTCAGGTAAAACCTCGCTTTTAAATTCATTTATATTTAATTCACTAGCTACTTCTTTAACAATATAATCTTTATCGCCTGAAAGAATATAAACTTTTTTATTTCTTTTTTTAAGTTCATTTACTAAATTTTTCATATCTTTTCTAATTTCATCTTTCAATCTTATTATTCCTATTAAACTATTATCATAAGATACAAATATATTTATAAGATTACTTTCTAATTTGATAGTCATATTTAATATTTACATTATTTTCAATTAAATATTCTAATTTACCAATTATTATTTCTTTTACCTTTTAAGTAGCCTCTTATTCCTTTCCCTATTTCATATTTAAAACCAAGATGCTTTTTTTATTTCTAATTTTCTTTTAGTTGCTTCTTTAACTATTGAGTCAGCTATTGGATGCTCTGAATATCTTTCCAATGATGAGGCAATTTCTAATAACTTCATCTTCAGAATAATTATTAAATGTTTGTATATTTACAATATTCATTTTTCCTGATGTTATAGTTCCTGTTTTATCAAAAACAAAATGTTTTATTTTACTCATTTTTTCAAAAGCTTCTGGTGTTTTAAAAATAATCCCATTTTTTAATCCTAATAAACTACCTAATGTTATAGCAAGTGGTGAAGAAAGACCTAAAGCACAAGGACAAGTAACTATTACTATTGATATAGATGTCAATAAAGCGTAATCTAAATTATTAAATTTTAAATTAATAAAAAATGTTATCATAGCTAATATCAAAGTAACTATGACAAAGTAATGAGCTGTTTTATCTAGAATAGTTTGAAAATAACTTTTTTTGCTTCCTATATCTTCTACTAATTTTACTATTTGATAAAATCTACTTTCATTAACTATTTTTGAAGATTTATAATAAAAAGTTCCATCTATATTTAATGAACCTCCAAGAACTTTGTCATTTACTCTTTTGAAAACTGGCCTACTTTCACCTGTTATTATTGATTCATTAACTCTTGTATTTCCTTCAACAATAATTCCATCAGATGGTATTGTTTCTCCTGGTTTTACAAAAACTAAATCATTTTCTTTTAATTCCTCTGATAAAATCATTATTTCTTCACCATCTCTTATTACTCTTGCTTGATTTGGATAATTTTTTATTGATTTATCAATTTTATAAAAAATATTGTTTTGAATTTTTATAGTTATGTATCTACCTAATAATATTAAAAATAAAAACATATTTACACAATCAAAATATATAGGATTTTTTTGTAATATAGTATTTATTGTGCTATAAAAAAATATCAATGTTGCACCTAAAAATATTGTAGTATCCATTGTAAAAAGTTTTAGTTTTAGAGCATTAAAAGTACCTTTTGCAAATGGAATAATAGAATAAATAAATATTGGAAGAGTTACAATTAAATTCATATATCTTAAAAAATTAGCTGAATTCTCATCTAAATCTTTTATATATTCAAAATAAAATGGTTCAGATAAAAACATAGTAGAAACTACACCAAAAAAAGACAAAACTAGAGCAAGTAAAATATTTTTATTTTTCTGTAATATATTTATTTCAAAATCATTTTTTTCTATTGGAGTAACAGGATAGCCTATTAAATAAAATTGATTTATAATCTCTTCTAAAGATATTATTTCATCATCCCATGTTACAGTGCTTCTTGAAGTTGAAAAGTTTATTTTAAAATCAATAATACCATTTAAATTAGAAAAAACTTTTTCTAATACCCATAAACAACTTGGACAATGTATATTATCAACTCTAAAACTAATTTTATTAATATTATCTATACTTTCTATGTACTTCTTTTTAAATATTGGATTTTCCGTTGGAAAATTAGTTTTTTCTAAAATTACAGGTTTTTCTGGAGCACATTCTCTATTTTTATAATATGAGTTAGCACCAACAGAGTAGATTATTTGACAAGCAGTTCTACAACCATTGCAACAAAAATTTTTTTTCTCTCCATTTATAATAGATGAAAAATTTTTTCTTGCTGGTAATCCACAGTGAAAACAGAGTTCTGTTTCTTTTGGTTTTAATTGATAAATATTCTTTGTTTCTTTATCCATTTTAAATTATCTTTTCTTATTTTTATATATACATCCCATATACCTTTATTTAAATTAATTGTATTAGAATTAACATATATACCTTTTTTTCTTTCTATTAAATTAATTTTTTTATCAAAGCCACTTTGAGTTGGTCTAAAAAAAGTAACTTCTATTTTAGCTTTTTCAATTTCCTTACTATTTCTATCTTTTAATAATATTTCAATTTCCTTATCTATTTTTTTTATATCAACGTTCCAATTTAAATTTTTTTGTGCATGAATTTGATTTTTATTATCTTGATAATTAAGTGCTTTTAAGTAATAATTTTCTTCTACTAATCCATCATAAGTTTTAAAAGAATAGTATATAACAACAAAGTTTGCTATTATTGTAGCTAAAAAAATACTTCCAGCTACAAAAAATATTTTATATTCTTCTTTCATGTTTAAAACTTTATTCATGATACAAAAAAGTAGTCCTTTCTTCTACGCTTTTACCTTTACCTTTTTCATCTATTCTTTCAAGAACTAATGAAAATTTAGAAATAGCTTCATTAGAAATAGGTTTAGATACTACTGTCAAAGTTAAATCATGAACATCTCCTGATTTAACTTTCAAAGGATTTTCGCCTGTTATTATACTTCCATCTAAATCTTTTAATTTAATCATATACATTTGTTCTTCTTCACTCATATTAAGAACTTTTACAAAATACATATTGCTTATACTACCATCAGGCATTTTTTGATACATTAAGCTTCTATTTTTTGTTATTTCTATATCAAATCCTGGTCTTGTAATTATTTTGAATAAAATAAAAGATATTAAAAAAGTTAGTATTGCTGCATATATTATCAATCTTGGTCTAATAATTTTTGTTTTTAATCCTTTCATTTCGTTTTCAGATGCATATCTTATAAGGTCAGGACTTCTACCTTTTTTTTGCTGAACAATTGCACAAACATCTATACATCTAGCACAACCTATACATTCAAATTGTGCTCCATTTCTTATATCTATTCCTGTAGGGCAAACTTGAACACATAAATTACAATTAATACAATCTCCCTTTATACCTAAATTTTTATTACCTTCTCCTCTTTTTTTATCATATGTAACAACTAAAGAATTCGGATCTTGTAAAGCACCTTGAAATCTACCATAAGGGCATGGTACTAAACAAAATTGTTCTCTGAAAAATCCAGCATCAAAAAAAGTAAAAACTGATATTAAAATAAACCAAAATAGAGCCCATCCACTTAAATTTCCATTTATAATTCTATCTATTAATTCATTATTTGGTATAAAGTAAGACATGAATGTAAAACCAGTAAAAATTGCTATTATACCCCATATAATATTTCTTAGCATTAATTTAATGAATTTATTAAAAGTCATAGGTACTTTTGCTAGTTTCATTTGGGCTGGTCTATCACCTAGTATTAATCTTTCAATTTCTAAAAATATACTAGTAAAGACTGTTTGAGGACATAGATAACCACACCATACACGACCAACAACAGCTGTAGAAAAAAATAATCCTATTGCAGCTGTTATTAATGTTAGTGTTAATAAATATATTTCTTGTGGCCATATTGTAACATTAAAAATATGAAACTTTCTTGCTGGTATATCAAATAATAATGGTTGTCTTCCATTTATTCTTATCCATGGTAGTATGTAAAATAATGAAGCAAAAAAAGTAAAACTTATCCATCTTTTTTTTTGAAAGATACCCCAAACATGTCTTACAAAAATTTTTTTTCTTCCATATACTACTGGTTTATTTTCATTTTTTTGTTCCTCTTGTTTTAATTCTTTATTCATTAAACACATTTTAATTATACCTATACATATATATGTAATTATATTATATTTTATTTATTACTTAGACTATAAACAAATGCTGTAACATCAGCTATTTTTTCTGAACCAAGTATTGGCCCCCAAGTTGGCATACCTTTTGCTGCCACTCCTTTTGTAATGGTGTCTCTTATATTTTCAGGTTTTCCTCCATGTATCCAAACACTATCAGTAAGATTAGGTCCAACTAATCCTTTTCCTTCGGGGCCATGACAAGATACACAATTTTGAGTAAATATTTCCTTACCTTTTGCAATATGTTCAGGATTTCCTATAACTTTATTTAAATCTATAATTTTGTCTTCTTTTACAATACTTGCTACAACTTGTTGTTTAGCACTAGGTAATAAATTACCTTGAGAATCATGACTTAAACTATATACAAATGCTCCAACTAATGCTACTTTTTCTTTTCCTAAAACAGGTCCCCAAGTTGGCATACCTTTTGCTGTTACCCCTTTTGTTATAGTATTAAATATTTCTTCAGGTTTTCCCCCATGTATCCAAACATTGTCTGTAAGGTTAGGTCCAACTAGCCCTTTTCCTTCTGGCCCATGACAAGAAGCACAATTTTGAGCAAATATTTCTTTACCTTTGTTTATGAATTCATCTTTACCTATAAAATCATTTATACTAACAACTTTTTCAGGATAAAGTATTTTAGCTTGTTTTACTTCTTCTTCATATTGACTTATTTGACTCCAACCTAAGTAACCTTTTCCAAACCAAGATGGATATAAAAACCAATATATTACAGAAAAAATTATTGCACCATAAAACATTAATAACCACCAACCAGGTAATGGATTATCATACTCTTCTATTCCATCTATTGCATGTCCTATTGTTTGAGGTTCTTTTTTATCGTTATCTGACATTATTTCATCCTCCTTATTTCATCTTCATCAAAAATAGAATACTTTATATTTTCTATCTTATGCTTGTTTCTAGGTCTATATGTTTTAAATAAAACAATTAAAAATACAGAAAAAAATATTAATGTAGAAAATTGTTTTGAGAATATATTTATTGTTTCAAAATCCATTATTCTTCCTCCCTTTTAACAGCTTTACCTAAGCTTTGTAAATAAGCAATTATTGCATCTAGTTCAGTTTTATTTGCTGTTTCTCGTGGTGCTCTAAATATATCAGCTTCAGTATAAGGAACTCCTAACATTTTCATTGCTCTCATTTTATCCTGTATTTTACTATTATCAAGAGGTGTTTTTTCAAACCAAGGATATCTAGGCATAACTGATTCGGGTACCATACTTCTAGGATCTCTAAAATGTTGAACATGCCAACTATCACTATATTTTCCACCTACTCTTGCTAAATCTGGACCTGTTCTTTTTGAACCCCACTGAAATGGATGATCATACATAGATTCTGCTGGTTTTGAATATGGACCATATCTTTCTGTTTCAGCTCTAAATGGTCTTATCATTTGAGAATGACAATTGTAGCAACCTTCTCTTATGTAAATATCTCTTCCTTCTAACTCTAAAGGTGTATATGGTTTTACTCCTTCAAGAGGTGGTATTGTATCCTTTAGAAAATATAATGGGACTATTTCAGCAAGTCCTCCTATACTTACTACAATGGTTACAAGAATTCCCATTAAAGCTGCTCTTTGTTCTACAAATTGATGTCTATTAAATTTCATATTTCACAACTCCTTTCTTATACTTTTACTGGTACAGTTTCTTCTCTCATAGTTATTGTTTTGTAAACGTTGTAAGCCATTAACAACATTCCAGATAGATAAACAATACCACCAAGTAATCTTATTACATAATAAGGATGCATTGCTGCAACAGTTTGAGCAAAAGTATATGTTAATGTTCCATCAGGATTTACAGCTCTCCACATTAAGCCTTGCATAACTCCAGATATCCACATAGCAGCTATATATAAAACAACACCTATTGTAGACATCCAAAAATGAACATTTATAAGATTTGTACTATACATTTTACTTTTTCCAAAAACTCTAGGAAACATATAATATAATGCACCTATGCTTATCATTGCTACCCAACCTAAAGCACCACTATGTACATGTCCTACTGTCCAATCCGTATAATGTGAAAGTGAGTTAACAGTTCTTATTGACATCATCGGACCTTCAAAGGTACTCATACCATAAAAAGAAACAGCAACAAACATAAACTTTATAATTGGGTCAGTTCTTAATTTATCCCAAGCACCTTTTAAAGTAAATAATCCATTTATCATTCCTCCCCAAGATGGAGCTAAAAGTATTAAACTAAAAGTCATTCCTAATGTTTGTGTCCATTCAGGTAAAGCTGTGTAAAGTAAATGATGTGGACCTGCCCATACATAAACAAAAATTAATGCCCAAAAGTGAATTATTGATAATCTATAACTATAAACAGGTCTTTGAGCTTGTTTAGGCATAAAATAATACATAACTCCTAAAAACCCAGCAGTTAAGAAAAATCCTACAGCATTATGACCATACCACCATTGAACCATAGCATCTTGTAATCCAGCATAAACTGAATAAGATTTCATAAAGCTTACAGGAATAACCATAGAATTAAATATATGTAATATTGCAACAGTTATTATTAAAGACATATAAAACCAATTAGCAACATATATATGTTTTTCTTTTCTTATTGCTAATGTTCCAAAAAAATTTATAGCAAAGGCAACCCATACAAGAGCTATTAATATATCTATAGGCCACTCTAATTCAGCATATTCTTTACCTTGTGTATATCCTAAAGGTAATGAAATAGCAGCTAAAACTATTACTAATTGCCATCCCCAAAACGTAAAATTTGATAAAAAATCACTAAATAATCTTACTCTACAAGTTCTTTGAACACTATAATAAACAGCTGCAAATAATAAATTACCGCCAAAAGCAAATATTACAGCATTTGTATGAAGAGGTCTTAACCTACCAAATGATATCCAAGGTAAATCAAAATTTAAAACTGGAAAGGCTAATTCAGCTGCAATATAGACACCAAAAAACATTCCTAATATTGCAAAAAGTAGTGTAGCTATTGCAAATTTCTGAACAATAGCATCATCATAAATTGGTATTTCCTGTTTTACATCTAGTTTCTCACTAACTTCTACCATATACTTCCTTTCTTGAAATTTAATAAATACTTTAATGAATTAAATCACTTGATAAAGTAAAAATAAATGATTTAGGACAATTAAAAAATTGATATTTATCAATGTTTTTATTAAACTTATGCGAATTTTTATAATAAATGGTGCATAATTAATACTTAAAAATAAAGTATAAAAAATTAAAAAAAACTACCATTTATTTTTGAAACATTATTTATAAATAATTCCTTCATATATTAAACATAAAACATTCTAGTTACTGTAATGTTAATGTATTTTATAAAAAATTAATATTTTTCCTATGAAAAAACTTTTGTAATTACTTAATCCACCTAACAAAGGTATTAATTCTTTATTTCAGTTTTTTGAATTATAAATAAATAAATTTTTTTTAAAGTTTTTTTGATTAAAAAACAACCTTAAAGAAATTAAATTTGTAAAAATAATAAAATATAAAGTGAATATTTGATATGGTAAAGCAAATGTTATATACATAATAAGTGTTGTTATTATAAAAGCTAGTTTTGTCTTTAAAGGTAATAATCTTATTATCGATGTAAGATAAACAATAATTATAAATATAGCAAATATTCCATATTTAACATAAAAAGTTAAGTATGTTGAATCTATATTATTTAAAATAGGATCTATATTTTCAGCTACTCTATAATAAAACCAAGGTATATTAAAAGTAGTTCCTATTCCTTTACCAAAAATCAGTTGGTAATAATCCATATTTCTAATATGTTCTATAGCAGGATAGAATCTTGAAAATATGTAAAAACTTAATCTACTAATTTCAAATGTAGATTTTATTCTGTCTATTTCAAATATAAATGCAAGAGTATAAACTGAAAAAGTCATCAAAAAAGTTAAAAATAATTTTAAAAATACATTAGCTTTGGATAATAAGAATATTACTACTAATAATGAGAATATTACTGTTCTACTTGTAGAAATAAGTATTGTTAAAATAGATAATAGTAAAGTTATATTAGAATAAAAATTATTTTTGAAAATTAGTTTCTTATTATCTATTGTTAAATATATTAATAAAAATGATATTGCTATGTATCCTCCACCATCTAAATATCTATAAGATTCTTCTTCTAATGTTATTGGAAATATTAAAATTAAAAAGAAAACAATTATTTTTGATATAAATATAGAATTCAACAGTATAAATAATCTTTTTTCTGAAAAAACTATCTTTTTTTCATAAAGTATAAAAAACAATACAGCACAAAATATTAAAGTCATAAAAGGCCTTAAGTCTTTTAATAAATATTTATCTATATTTGTTAAATTTATAATCTTTGGAAACAAATAAGAAAAAAGAAATATTAAAGATGATATTATCAAAAATAATTGCTTATTAATTTTAAACTTTAACAAAAATATTAGATAGTGAAATAATAAAAAAATAAAGTAAAAATCTGAAAAAAATATACCGCCTAAAAATATAAAATTTTTAAATTGAATACCATTTGGAACAATAGATGAATAAAGTAAAAAAATAAATATAGAATTATTTAATGAAATAAAAGAATAAAACCCTAATATTATACTTATAGTTGCTAAAATACAAAAGATTAATATTGACATAATAATTTAATTTATTATTTTAGGAAAAAAATTATTAAAAACACTATTTTTAGAATATCTATAAAATATAAACTTAAATATAATGTTTAATCTTGATAAAGTCAAGTTAAGGTTTTTAATAATATTTCTTTCTTAACTAAAAAAAACATTATAAACACTCTTATCAACCAAATTGATATAAAAGATAATAATACAAGTTCAACAGAGAAATTAAAATAATAAGGTATTAAAAGAGAAAATAATAAAAGTGTAGAATTTAAATTCAATTTTTTAACAAAACTTGGATTAGCTAAAGCACTACCAGCTCCTGAAAGAATAGAATAAATATTTCTTATAATACCCAAAATTAACATTAGAATTATAATATTAATATTGTTAGCAGTATTTAATTTGTATAAACCAAGATAATCTATAACAAAACAAAATAAAAATAAAATTACTGAAAATAATATTGAAAATAGACTAATTTTAAGAATCTTGGCTTTTAGAATATTAACTGTTATTTCTTTTTTAAAATAAACAACTTCTTTAAAACCTATGTAATTTTGAAATATAAAAAATGGATATAAAAATATATTTGATAAAAAGAAGTAATTAGCTAATTCTAGCATACCAAAGTTTCTTTCTACTATAAATCTATCAAAAAAATTCATAGCAGAAAGAATAAAATTTGCAATTAAATGCTGTAATGATAAAGATATAAGATTAACATGAGGCTCTAAATTAGATAATTTTAATTTTTTTAAATAAGAAAAATTAATTAAAAGTGTAATAACAAAAATAAAAAACAAAATTTCTAATATTAATCTAAAGGAAAATTCTACTTTAAATAGATAAAAAAACAAAACTATAATTAATAAAGAAAAACGCCAAAAGTTATTAATTAATTGAGATAAAAAAAACTTAGATTTTAATCTTAGTATATTGTAGGTTAATAAATTTATTAAAGTTATAAAAGTTATAATTAAAATATAGAAAATATTGTAATTATAAAAATATATTTTCCAAATTATAAATGTATAAATAAATGAAAATATGAAAATTATAGAGAATATAACTTTTAAAAAGTTAATATTAGTAAAAAATAGATTTTCTCTATAATCTGATATTCTTATGAATGTATAATCAGTTCCTAACAAACCAAATGAAATTAATAAAGATAAATAAGTTACAAATATTGAATATAATGAATAATCAAAATTTTTTAGAAAATCTCTCAAAACTATATTTAGCAAAAAAAAGCTAAAAGAACCTGTAGCTATTACAAGTAATGAAGAATGTTTTAACAAAAGATTTTTCATAAAAAATACTCTTAATTATAAAATTAATAGTTTAACTTGATGTTATCATTCTTAACCTAAAAATATTAAAATATTTAAGATATTATTTTATATTATCAAACTATAAAAAATACTATAGATAAAAGATTAGAATAACTTTCTTATCACTTTTGCTGGATTTCCTACAGCTAAACTATTATCAGGTATATCTTTGGTAACTATACTACCAGCACCTATTACAACATTATTCCCTATTGTAACTCCTGGTAAAATTATAGAACTAGAAGCTATCCAAACATTTTTACCTATAATAACTTTTTTAGTTGTATATCCTTGCTCACTGAAAGGCTTGTCGGGTAAATTAAAATTATGATTTTGTGAATAGATTATTACATATGGAGCTATTAGAACATTGTCTCCTATTTCTACACCGCCACCAGCATGTATAACACTTCCTCTATTTATAGAAACATTATTACCTATTATTAGTTTAGAAGGCTTATCTATATGAACCATATCCCATATTGTTACATTTTTACCATTTTTATATGGTAAAAGTAAATTTCTTAATTTGCAACCAATAATACCTGGTATCAATTTTAATATATGTTGATACCACATTATAATCTCATATCTTATATTCATTTTTACTTTAAATTTTAAATTTATATTTATTTCATAATAACAAAATATATAAACAATAAAAATCAATAAATATATCTAAATTATGAGTAGTAATAATTGTTTATTTTAATAGTAAAAGATTTAATAGAAAAATCCATATCAAATAAGTTAATTTTTATAAACTTATAATACAAAATATTAAAAATAAGATATTTTTATAGACTTTTTTATTAAGTCTGTGATATAAAATACCAAAATACATTCTTATTTTAAGATATTACTTAAAAATTTAAGTCTAAGGAGGTGAGTAATGAAAAAAATAATCAACTCTTTAGCCTTTTCTGTTTTAATAATTTTTTCATCTAATAATATAAAAGCTGAAGAAATAAATAATGAAAGTGAAAATGAACCTTTGATTGTTGAACAAGAACAAAAAACAGAAATTAATCAGGAAAAAGAAATAGAAAAAATAGTTAATAATGAAGATAAACAAAAAAAAGAAATAGTTAATATTTCATCATTCACTTATGACAAAAATTATTCTTATGTAATTGTAAAAAGTAATAAAATTATTTCAATAAAAAAGTTACCAAATAATAAGCATATAGAAAAAGCTAAAGAAATCTCTAATAAATTAAATTCTTTTTGGCTTGAAAAAAAACTAAGTCCAAGTAATATATTACCAGCTGTTAGAGATAAAAATTTTATCATAAAATCATCAAATAACACTTTATTTAGTATAGAAAAAGAAATTGCAATCAATGAAAAGAAATCACCTTATAAAATTACATTAGAATGGACAAATAGCATAAGAAAAGCTCTAGGTTCAAATCCTTTAGAACAAAGAATATCAAGAAATTTTAATAGAACTATATCTCAAATAGGCTATGCTTCATGGTATGGTGGTAAATTTCACGGAAGGAAGACATCAAGTGGTGAAATTTTTAATATGAATTCTTTTACAGCCGCTCATAGAAATTTACCATTAGGAACACAAGTTATTGTAACTAATCTTGATAATGGTAGAAGTATTATTGTAAAAATAAATGATAGAGGACCTTTTTCAGAACCAGGTAGAAGAATTATAGATTTATCAAAAGAAGCTTTTAAAGCTCTCTCCTATCTTGGTAAAGGAATAATTAGAGTTAAAATAGAAGTTTTGTAAATTGTTATCTCAATAAAAATTCAGGTATCTTGTGAAATAAATTTGTTATAAATTGTAGCATAGTTTGTAACATCCAAGGACTTAGCAATATTATAATTCCATAAACGCATAATGATTTAGGAACAAAACTTAAAGTTTGTTCTTGAACTTGAGTTATTGCTTGAAGAACACTAACAGAAAAACCAATTATCATAGCAGTAAGTACAACAGGTAAAGACAATATTACTATAAGTAATATTGCTCTACTAACTTGTGCAACTACTATTGTTTGATCCATATTTATAACCTAAAGCTTGTAACTAAAGCTTGTAAAACTAAAAACCAACCATTAGCTAATGTAAATATTAGTAACTTAAAAGGCATAGATATTGTAACAGGTGAAAGCATCATCATGCCTAAAGCTAACAAAGTATTTGCTACTACCAAATCTATTACTAGAAATGGTAAAAATAAAAAGAAACCGATTTTAAATCCTGTTGCTAATTCACTCACCATATATGCAGGTATTAATACATGTAATGGAACATCATCAGCAGTTTTAGGTTGTGGTAATCTAGCCATTTTCATAAAAAATGCTAGTTCTTCTTTTTTTGTATATTTCAACATAAAGTTTCTTATAGGTGGTAATCCTCTTTCTAAAGCTACAGATTGACTTATTTTATTATCTAAATAAGGACTTAAAGCTTTTTCATTTATTTCTTGCCAAACTGGAGACATTATATATACGGTTAAAAATATAGCTATACCCATAATAACTTGGTTTGGTGGAACTTGTTGAGTACCTATTGCTTGTCTTAGGAATCCTAGAACAATTATTATTCTAATAAAAGATGTTGTCATTATAAAAAAGAAAGGTAATAAAGTTAAAAATGCCATGAAAAAAATTAATTGAAGTGGAGTTCCTAAATCTTTAAGTGTCACAGGAGCTTTTAAGTCTATATTGCTTAAAAAATTTTGTTGAGAATTACTTATAGATGATTGAGCAAAACTTGCATCTGAAAATACTGAAAATAAAATTAATAAAGATATAAAAACTATTGGTAAATTTAAGTAATCAGAAAAACTTTTTGTTTTATTTTCTTTATTAGCTATATTATCTATATTCATATTTCTTATCTCATTTAATTCTGATATAACCTGTAAATTATTTTCACTACTAGCTAATAATAGTTCTTTAGAATCTATTTCTATAATATATAATACTTTTTTAGGCTCTAAGAAATATTTCTCAATTAATTTTATTCTTTTATTCTTACCTGATATATTTATTTTTGGCAAAGAAAATTTATTATTTAGTTTAACTGATATAAAGCCTAATAAAAAAACTACAAATAATAACAAAAATATATTTATAAAATAATTTGTAAAATCTATATCAGGCAATTGAACATCATTATTTTGTGCCAATACTTTTATTTGAAATAATAATAAAAATATTGTAGCTATTATTGCTAACATTTTTTATTCGTATCCAGAATCAGAATTAGATAATACTGAAGACTTATGAACTTCTGTAACTTTTATTCCAAAATTATTTCCTATAACAACAACTTCACCTTTTGCTATTAATCTACCATTTACTAATAAATCAACAGGTTCTCCTGCTAATCTTTCTAATTTTATAACAGAATTTTCACCTAGCTGCAAAACTTCTTTCAAAGGTAAATTAGTTTTACCTAATTCTACAGTTACATTCATTTTAACATCTTTTACTAACTCTAAATTACCTAAAACTCCTGTAACAGCAGATGTTGGTAATTCAGATAAAAGAGGAGCAAACTTAACAGGACTAACTGTTAGTTTTTTTACTTTTTTTTCTGTTTTCTTTGGTTCGTTCACTTTTTAAATTATCCTCCTTAATTCATACTTTGAGAAAAATTAGATTTAGAGACTTTTACAGCTAAATGATTATCTTGAACTATTATCTTACCTGTTCCTTTTGGAACATTATTTATTAAAATATCTATTTCTTCGCTAGCTGGTTTGTCTAACTCAATTAGCATACCTTCAGACAAATTTAACCAATCTGTAAGCATTATAGTAGCTTTACCTAATTCAGCACTAACCTGAACAGTAACATTTCCAAGTTCTCCTAATGAATTTTCAAGTATTGCACTGATTTTTTTCTTTTCATATTCAGTAACTTTTCCATTGTCTTTGGGTTTAACAGGTAAATCATATTTAACATCAAAAACATTTTCTACTTCAAGACCAAATTCAGATAGTAAATCCTCCATAATATTTTCTTTGGACTCTTCTGAAAATTCATCTACTAATACACCTTCATTAGATACTTCTTCTTTTTCATCTAAATCAAAACTTATTATAGCAGGCTCAGGTATTGAAGATGTTTCTGAAGGTTTATTTATTATTACAGGAACAGAATAAACTTGTCTTACTTTTTCCTCTGTTATTTCTATGCCTGCTGGGCTTGATTTACCTACTATTAGCATAACTAGAGGAACTATTATACCAGCTACACTTATAGCAATTGAATAAGCTAAATCAGGATTTTTTACTATACCAAAAGCTGTTAAAATACTTGATACTATAGGTTCATTTTGTGAAATATCCCAAAATAAAAAGTACAAAGGAATAGTTATAAATAATCCCAATAAAAACCCAGCAGTTGCTCCTATATTAAAACCTATAAAGAATCTGAAAACTATATCCATTATTTTATTAAAAGTTGATTGAGCTTCTGTTTCAAGTGTTATTTGACCAGTTTCTTCGTTTATCAATTCTCTAGTTTTAGCAGCAAAAGGATTATCAAATTTTCTAAATAAACCAAGTATTGCACCAGCTATTCCTAGTGAAAGAGCATAACCTAAACTTGCACATAATATACCACCTAAGAAGACAGATGAAACAAATGGTGATGTTTCTACATTTAAAGATGAAATTGTTGAATATTTATTATCAATAATACTTTTTACATTCTTTTTACTATATTCATGCAAAGTAAATTCTGATATAGAGACAGCTTCATCTACAAAATCATTTATTTTTTTTCCTGTTAAAACAGATGTTCCATCTTCATCTTCATGATGAATTACATTATTTATTGTTTGTATTTTTTCTATTTTATCTATTTTTGTTTTTGTTTGATTTTTATCTAATACAATTTCTTTTTTAACTACTTTTCTTATTATAGGCTTATCATAAATTTTATTGTAGTTAGATTTTTGTTTTACATCACTAACAGGTTTATTTTCTTTTACAACAGGCTTTGAAACTTCTGGAGCTTGATACAAAACTTCTTCATTTTCAAAACTTTCAGGTGGTTTTGGTGCATACATAGGTGCTGGAGAATTATTCTCTAAATTTGTTGATAAAGGAAATATTCCGCCTGATTTTATGTTGTATAAATTTAAAATAGAAACTAATAACAAAACAAAAGATATAACTGTTATTTCTGACCATTTAAAGAAAGAATGAACATCAAATTTAGTAAAATTTTGTGTCCCTTTTTTATAGTAAGAAAATGTCCATAAAGATAATATTAATCCTATAAAATAGGTTGCTAAAAACATCATAGAATAAAAACTAAGCCCATTACCTTTTATCATGTATAGAATTAAAAAAGTTATAGGAAATATTCCCAAAATAGACATTATTAAAAACGAAATAGAATTTCTTGTAATCCCTGAAGATGATCTAGCTACTGGTTCATTTTCAGTAGTTTCTTGTGGTGTTACATTTTGCTCTGTTTTTGCTTCTTCTTTATCATCATCTAAATCATCATCTAAATCATTATCTAGTAAATCATCATCATTATCAGAAGCCATTAAAGCAGGTTTATTTAATTTATAAATAAAATCATTGTTATAATACACAAAACACTCCTTATAACTATATTTCAGTTACTTGAACAGCTAAATATTGTTGATCAGGCGTAGTACCTGGCTTACCTTTTATAATATTATTTCCTACCTTTATTACTAAAGGTTCATCTATAGTTTGTTCTAACTTTATAAAATCTCCTACTTCCATATTTTGTAATTCACTAAAAGTCATCATTGTATTACCTAATTCGACAGTAACAGGAACTTTTATATCATCTACTAACATTATTCTTTCTTGTATTTGCTCAAATTCTGCTTCTTGCTTTACAGATTCTAAAATACTTTTAAGAACTGAAGACAATGGCTCTAAATAAGGTTGAGGAAATATCAAAGAAACTTTTTGTACTTCTCTAGCAACCATTGTTATTCTAAATGATATAACAGCTACTAATGTATTAGGCTCTATACCTGTTAAAAGACCTCTAAACTCATCTATTGAGGGGGTATTAGGAAATGTTGCTAATTGAATACTAATGGGGTGATATTCTCCCCAAATGGTAGAAAATGCTTCTGAAAATTGTTGTATTTTACCATCTATAAGTTGTAAGTCTTGCTCATTTATACCCCCTTCTTCTTCTTCATTTTCTTCAACATTTTGTCTAACTAAAGATATAACTGTATCTTTATCTATTATTAAAGCAACTCCTCCTACTAAGGAATCGCCAAAACCTAAAAGAGACCAAACTGTATCTCTAGGATATTTATCTATAACATCTTTAAAATACATTTGTTCTACACTTATAACCTGCCAAACAGCAGCTGAAGTTGGCTCAGCTGATAATGTTTCTGTAAGCAATTGAGCTACTCTATCATGTATATAGTACAAAGCTTTTAATTCATCTTTAGATATTTCCTTAGTTTTAACAAATCTTAAAGGATGTAATGAATTTACTTTGCTCACAAATTTACCACTCTCACTATAAAAATTTTAAAAAATTAAGTATAAAATTTAGGAGAAGCTCCTAAAGAATTTTCTAAATATAATTAAAACATTTTAAATAAAATATTATGTATTTTTTTTTACATTTGTTAAACATATTAAGTAATACCTTTAGAAATTTCATCTTTACATTTTTTAATAATTTCTAAAGATAAACTTAATTTATTTTCTAATACTTCTAACACACTATCTGCATAATTTATAGCTTGCTTCTGTTTTTCATTAAATTCTCTATTAGCTTCATTAATTATTTTATTTGCTTCAATATTAGCTTTTTTAATTATCTCATTATTATCAAGTAAAATCTTAGCCCTTTCTTGAGCTGATATTTCTATTTCTTTAGCTCTGCTAGAAGCTTCTTCTAAAATTTTATCTTTATTAGCAACTATTTTTTCAGCTTGCTCTATTGATTCAGGTAAATTTTGCCTTAGTGTGTCTATTAAGTTTATTAACTTTTCTTCATCTAAAAGTGATTTATTTAATATTGGTATTTTAGTAGAGTTTAAAACTACTTCATCTATAGAATCTAAAATGGAATTTATATTATTATCACTCACACTACAAAAAAGACAAATATATATTACATATAGAATTATATAATATGTATATTTTATTATCAATATAAAAAATTAAATTTTTTTGTTTAAAATAAAAAAAAATTAATGTTAATTTGTATTTAAAAACTTAAATTAAATAAGTAACTTTAAATTAAAATTTTGAAATTTAATCTTAATTGTAATTAATTTTTATGTTAAAATTGATTTAATAAATTTTTGATTTTAAGGAGGAAATAACTTGAAAGTTACTTTAGAAAGAAAAGAAAGCAATCAAGTTTGTATAGAAGTTGAACTTGATGCTGAAGAAGTTAATAATAAATATGAAAAAAAATTCAGAGATGTAAGTAAAAGAGTTTCAATCCCTGGATTTAGGAAAGGTAAAGCTCCAAGGCATTTGGTAGAAAAATATATATATACAGATGTTTTAAAAAGAGAAGTCGTAGAAGATTTAATATCTGAATCTTACCCAAAAGCATTAGAAAATTTTCAAGACTTGCAACCAATAACTGAACCTAAAATAGATTTAGTAAGTTTTGACTTAAATAAGCCATTAGTTTTTAAAGCCACAATAGAAGTAAAACCCGAAGTCAAACTAGGTCAATACAAAGGATTAGAATTAACAGCTCCAAAATTAGAACCAGTTTCAGAAGAAGAAGTTAATCAAGAATTATTATCTTTACAACATAGACATTCTACTTTAGAAAGAGTTGAAAGAGAAATTAAAGAAAATGATGTTGTTAAAATAGATATATATGGTGAAGTCGAAGGTGAAGTTATACCTGAAGGAACTACAAATGATTTAATGATGGAAATAAAGCCTGGTAATTTTGTTGAAGGTTTTGTAGAAAATTTAATTGGATGTAAAGCTGGAGAAGAAAAAATAATAGAATTAACTTTTCCTGATAATTATCCTGTTGTTGATTTAAGAAATAAAGCAGCATCTTTTAAAGTTAATATAAAAGAAGTTATGGAAGTAAAATTACCAGAATTAAATGATGATTTTGTAAAAAAAGTTCGTGAAAATTTGTCTATAAGCTCTGTTGATGAATTAAAAGAAAAAATAAAAGAGGAACTAGATAGGGCAAGAGTTTTACAACAAGTACTTAAAAATCAAGAAGTTTTAATAGAACATATTGTAAATTCATCGGAAGTAGAAATTCCTGATACAATGTTACAAAGAGAAATGTATGCAATGTGGGCTTCAACTGAAGGAAATATACTATCAGAAAAAAAAGTTAGTCAAGATATATTAGAAGCATCTTGGGAAAATTGGAGACAGAGAGAAGATAAGAAAAATGAAGCATCAAAAAGAATTAAAACTACTTTGGTTTTAAGTCAAATAGCAAAAAATGAAGGATTAGAAGTAACAGCTGAGGAATTAAATAATGAATTAAAAAAATTTGCAGATATGTATAATATTAGTGTAAATGAAGTTAGAAAAAGACTAATAGATAATAATAAATTAGTTCATTTAATAGATGATCTTCTAAGCTCAAAAATTATTAAATGGTTAGAAAGTAATTCTAAAGTTAAAATAGAAGGAGAAGATGAAACATCTAATAAAGATGAAACCTTAAATAATAATGTTGAGGAGAATAAAGAAGAAACTTTACAAAATAAGGAAACTGAAAGTATATAAAGTATAAAGTATATAATATGTTAATTTTAGAGGTTTGAATATGCCAATAATACCATCAGTTATAGAACAAACTAGTCGAGGTGAAAGAGCATACGATATTTTTTCAAGACTTTTAAAAGAAAGAATAATATTTCTTGGTACTCCTATTGATGATAATGTAGCTAATCTAATAGTAGCGCAACTTATATTTCTTGAGTCTGAAGATTCAGAAAAAGATATACATATGTATATAAATAGTCCTGGTGGTTCAGTAACAGCAGGATTAGCTATTTATGATACAATGCAATATGTAAAAGCACCTGTTAGTACAATATGTATAGGACAAGCAGCTAGTATGGGAGCCTTTTTACTTGCAGCTGGTGCTCCTGGAAAAAGAATGGCATTACCTAATTCAAGAATAATGATACATCAACCGTTAGGTGGTGCTCAAGGACAAGCTACAGATATAGAAATACAAGCTAAAGAAATTTTAAGAATTAAGAAACGATTAAATGAATTACTTTCTATACACACAAAAAAGGATATAAAAATTATTGAAAAAGACACAGAAAGAGATTTTTTTATGACTGCTGAAGAAGCTAAAGAATATGGATTAGTTGATATAGTTATACATCCAAGAAATACTCAAGAAAATAAAAAGGATTAGTTATGCATAAAAATAATGAACCAAGATGTTCTTTTTGTAATAAAACACAAAATCAAGTAAAAAAACTTATAGCTGCTCCTGGTGTTTTTATATGTGATGAATGTGTAGAACTATGTAATCAAATTTTGCAAGATGAAGGGTTATTTGATAATCCTGTCAAAAAAGAAGTTAAAGTTAAAGAAGAATTAAACGATATACCAAAGCCAAAAGACATAAAAAAAAGTACTAGATGATTATATAGTAGGACAAAATCAAGCTAAAAAAGTTTTATCTGTTGCAGTTTATAATCATTACAAAAGAATTTCTTCTTTAAACAAAAAAAACAAAAAAGATGATGTTGAAATTCAAAAAACTAATATTCTTTTGATTGGTCCAACAGGTTCAGGTAAAACTTTATTAGCACAAACTTTAGCAAAAATATTAAATGTTCCTTTCTCTATAGCTGATGCAACAGCACTTACAGAAGCAGGTTATGTTGGTGAAGATGTAGAAAATATTTTATTAAGACTATATCAAGCAGCTGATCAAGATGTAAAAAAAGCAGAAAAAGGTATTGTATATATAGATGAAGTAGATAAAATTTCAAGAAAATCTGAAAATCCTTCTATAACAAGAGATGTTTCAGGTGAAGGAGTTCAACAAGCTTTACTAAAAATGTTAGAAGGAACCTGTAGCAAGTGTTCCTCCCCAAGGTGGAAGAAAACATCCATATCAAGAATGTATTCAAATAGACACTACGAATATTTTATTTATATTAGGAGGAGCATTTGTAGGACTAGAAAAAATAATTGCTGAAAGAATTGGTAGAAAAGGTATGGGCTTTGGGGGCTGATGTTTCAACAAAAAAAGACACTGAAGATATAAAAAAACTTTATAAAGAGTTACAACCTGAAGATTTACTTAAATTTGGTCTTATACCTGAATTTATAGGTAGAATACCTTATGTTGCAACTTTAGATCCTCTTGATGAACAAGCTTTAGAAAGAATACTTATAGAACCTAAAAATTCTATAATTAAACAATACTCAAAATTACTTGAAATGGATGGAGTTAAAGTAAGATTTACTGATGATGCTATAAAAGCAATAGCTAAAGAAGCAATAAAAAGAAAAAACAGGAGCTAGAGCATTAAGAGCTATTATAGAAGATATTATGTTAGATATAATGTATGAAGCACCTTCTGATAAAAGTATAAAAGAGATAGAAATAAATAAGGAAATTATAGAGAAAAGAACATCTATACCTGTTTTAGATTTGATTAAAAGCTTAAATAGAATAGAGGAGATAGCATAATGAATAAAAAATCTCTAACCTTATTATTATCAACAATAATATTATTTTCATATCCTTTGGTTTCTTATTCTCAAATAGATAAAATAAAAAATATAAAAATGTCCTCTATAATAGATGTTAAACCTAAACATTGGGCATATAATGCTGTTAAGTATGTTATGGAAGATTTAGATATAATGGAACCAAAAACACCTACAAGATTTATGGGTGACAAAAAAGCTACAAGGTATGAAATTAGCAAGAGCATTTTATTTTGCACTTCAAAGTCTAGAAAGTATATCTGGAAAAAAAACTCAAAATTATTGATGATTCTAGTAATGTAATTATTACTGATGTCGATGATAATAATAAAGATTTAGTTAATAAATTAGTGAGTGAATATGGAATAATGCAATTAATGCCTGATAATAAGTTCATGGGTAATAGGGAAATGACAAGATATGAACTAGCATTTGATTTAAATAATTACTTGATGTTGTTAGAAAATAAAATTGGTGATCCAAAACTACAATTGAGAAATAGAAGTTCAGAATTTACTGATTTATCTTCTAACCATTGGGCATATACAGCAGTTGTAAATATTGTAGATAAGTATAGAATTATGGATGGTTATCCACAAAATGTTTTTGGTGGTAATCAAAAATTAACTAGATATGAAGTAGCAGCATTACTGAAAAGATTTATAGAATATGTTGATACAAAAATATTTACTATACCTAGTCCGACACCAACACCTACTCCTATATCAATTCCAACAACTATACCAACTCCAATTCCAACATCTACTCCAATTTCTAAAAAATTAAGTAATTTTGACATAAAGTTTGGTGGCGCATCAAGATCATTAATGAATACAACTAAAAATAATACGTTCGATCCAGGTATAAATTTAGATTTTAATTATTGGTTTTCAAGATTTGGATTTAGTCTAAATACAGATTATTTATTTTCTGACCATCAATTCCCCATAGCTAATTCATCAAGATTAACATCTTCTATAATGTTAAATTATAAATTATTAGAACAATTAAATGATGAAGAAATTTTATTTAGTTTAGGATTGGGCTATGGCTTAACAAGTTGGAATGGAATTTTGACAAACGTCAATGGTAATAATATAAATAGTATTACTTCTCATGGACCTAAACTTAATGTTAATTTTGAAATGCCTTTAGCAGAGTGGATATCTTTAAATCTTAACAATTCATTTACATATATGACATTTGGAAATAGTGGTTTTAGAAATGACCTATTTACTGGTTTTAATTTACCTGCATACTCATTATTTAGTTTTCAATTAGGATATACAAATACTATATACTCTATAAATAATATTTCTAATTTAAATGTCCAAAATGGATTACAAGGTAATTTTAGATTTAAATTTTAATTAAAGACTTTTATAAATGAAAATAGTATTAGCTTCATCATCACCAAGAAGAAAAGACTTACTTAGTTATTTAGGAATTGATTTTATAATCAAAAGTATTAGTATAGATGAATCATTTGATAATAATTTGTCTGTTATAGATAATGTAAAAAAACTTGCTTTGAATAAAGCAAGAGCAGTAAAAAATCTTTTTAAAGAAAATCATATAATAATAGGAGCTGATACTATTGTTTTAATTAATGATTTAGTTTTAGGAAAACCAAAAGACAAAGAAGAAGCAAAATATATGCTTAGTTTATTAAGTGGTAATAAACATCAAGTAATTACTTCAATAGCTTTAGTTCCAACTGATAAAGATTTAGAAGAAACAGTTTCATATTGTAAAACAAATGTGTATTTTAAAAAATTATCAATAGAAGAAATTAATAACTATGTTTTAAAAGGGGAATGTATGGATAAAGCAGGTGCATATGCTTTACAAGGTATCGGTTCAGTATTTATAAGTAAAATAGAAGGTTGTTATACTAATGTAATAGGATTATCATTACCTTTACTTAGTGATATGCTAAAAAAGTACAATATAAATCTAATATAATGGATGATATAAATCTTCCAAAAGAGATAAAAATAATAATAAATGAAATAAAAAATACAACTATACCTATAAATTCAAAAACATATTTAAATCAAACTCAAAATTTTAGTAAAATAATTTCAGATGAAATAAAAGAGTTAATAAATTTTTCTGAAGTAAGTAATGATTCAATAATAAATTTAGATGATGAAATTATAAAAAGAAATTCTACTTCTGAGAGTAACAATAAAAATAAGATTTATGAAAGCAAGAATCAAAAAAGCAGTACTACAAATATATACTCTTCTTTTATACCACAAAAAATTACAAATATAAGAAATAATGAAAAAAAAGAGTTAAACTTTAAAAAGGATTATAAAGAAGAAGGAAAAAATTATTTAGAAAAAATGGATACAAGTAAATATCCTCCTGAAATAGCTAAGAGATTTCAAAATATTAAGGAAATAAATAAAGATAAAAGTCAAGTTTATCAAGATGATAAATATACTGACAGATTTATAAAAGAAAATGAAGAAAATAACCCATTGTCAGCTTTGATTTCTTCAAAAAAAGATAAAGAAGACAATATTACAATAGAACAAGAAAACAAATATCCTCAAGATAAGGAAAAAGATAAAGATAATAAACAGAGTAAAAATTTTATTCAACAATATAGAGAGAAAAAAGATAAAGAATCTTTACCTGAAAAAGTAGATGAATTAATAAAACAATATGGTCTTAATAAATCTTGGATAAGTTTAGCTGATTCTCCTAAAAGTGCTGGTTTTGATGAATGGATAAAATCTCTTATTTTTGGTGCATCGAAAAAAAATGTTAGTTTAAAAGAAAGTGAAGAAATTTCTAAGTATGTAACGTTGTCAGACAAATTACACCAAACAGAAAAAGAAATAATAGAAGAAATCTTAAAACAAATATTACAGAATAAAATTATTTATGTTAATTCTAATTCTCTAGTCAGAATGGATAAAAAAGCAATAGAACTTGTTATAAGATTGTTTCCAACACAATTATTAAAAGGTATTATTAGAAAATTTTCTGAAGAAAAAATTAACAATGGATATAAATTCATTTATAAAATTTTAAATGGTATTATAGTTGATGATAAAGAAGCTGAAGAAATTCTAGAATATTTTAATGATTTTGATGATGAAGAGAAAAATATTTTAAAAAAAATTTTTAAAGGATTTTATACATATTATGAAATAGAAAAAGTTTATAATATAATTGCAAAATTAAAAAAACTTGATGCTCTTTTTCCAGGATTGCCAGGTTTTTTACAAGAAAGTTTTTTAGATTTCTATTCAAATGAACAATTTCAAAAAAGTAAGCAAATATTATCTTTACTTGAAAAATATTCTTTAGGAAATGATTTTAATAGAACAGAAGCTCAATCAATAGCTTATTTAATATCTAAAAAGCATTTTAATTTAAAAGTAATAAATATGATTAGATTAAGAGAAATATTAACAAATTTAATTATGAAAGAAAAAGTCCCATTTATATGCCTTGAAATTATAGCAAAATTATCTAATAAAAATCCTTTAGTTTATTTGCCTACTAACATAGACCCAGATATGAGAGATTTTCTTAGATTTATGCCATTTAGTAGCAATGAAGTTACTTTAAGTTCTAGAGATGAAATAGAAAATAAGAAAAGTTTTGTTTTAATAGGAAAAATAAAATTATATGGATTAGATTATGAGTTTAAATTACAAGTAGTTATAAAAAATTTTTTTGATGATAATCATGAAATTGTAGTTAATCTTGATGAAGAAAATATTTTTATGGAAAAAATACCAATAGGAAAATATTTTATAGATAGAATAAATTTTATATATGATCAAGGAGATTTTCCTGTTGAATTTTCTGACCCCAAACATTTATCATTATTAAATTTTTCTTGCAATAATATAAATGAAATTTTTTACTTTGGAACATTAAAACTTTTTTTTGAAGGTGAAGAAAATAAATATCTTTCTGATGTTAAGCTTAAAAATGATTATAAAGAAATGATACAATTTAATAAAAATAAGTCTTATTTTAAAAACCAAAAAGTTAAAATAAATCCTAAACTATATAAAAGATAAAACTTATAACAAATAGCATTGATCTGCACTGGGATTGAGTTATAGAAAAAATTACTTTCAAAAGCTTATAAATACTGAATTTAAGGTATATTTTAATATAAATCTTTAAAATGCTTAGTATTAATATATTTTAAGCTTATCAAAAAATAACATTAGCACAGTGCCAGAATTTTATTTTAATCTATGAATTAAGATTTTTTCACTTACCTAAAATTAAACCATTTTTAATTCTATAACCTTTTATAAAATCTGATGCTGACATTTTTTTAGAACCCTCTAATTGTAAAGTTTCAATTAATAATTTTCCTTTACCGGTAGAAACTGAAAAATTATTTTTATTTACATTAATAATTTCTCCAGGTAATCCTTTTTTCTCATCATCTATAGGAAAACATTTTATTATTTTAAGTAATTTTCCTTTGAAATATGTATAAGTTAATGGCCAAGGTGTAAATGCTCTATTCAAATTATAAATGCTTAAAGCTGAATTATTCCAATTTATAAGGCCATCTTCTTTTTTTATAATAGGTGCCATTGTAGCTAAATCATTATTTTGTTTTATAGGTTTTAATTCATCTTTGGCTATTTTTGGTAAAGTTTCTAATAATAATTCGGCACCAATTCTTGATAATTTTTCACTTAAAGTTAAATAAGTGTCATCAAATTTTATTTCTACTTCTGATTTTGTATAAATATCTCCTGTATCCATTCCTTCATCCATTTTCATTATAGTCACTCCTGTTTTAGTTTCACCATTTGCAATAGCCCATTGAATAGGTGCAGCTCCTCTATATTTTTCCAATAATGATCCATGAACATTTATACATCCATATTTAGGTATTTCTAATATACTTTTAGGTAGGATTTTTCCATAAGCTACTACAATTATAAAATCTAGATTTAAAGATTTTAAATGTTGTAATACTTCATCATTATTTTTTATTTTATTTGGTTGTTTGATATATAAATTTTTATCTAATGCAAAAAGTTTTACTTCTGATGGTGTCAATATTTGTTTTCTACCAACAGGTTTATCAGCTTGAGTATAAACAGATAATATTTCAAATAAATTACTTTCATATAATTTTTTTAAAGATGGGACAGCAAAACTTGGTGTTCCCATAAAAACAATTTTATATTTCATAATTTATAACATTGAATAATAAAAACTTTACTTTACTTTATTATAAATAAAAATTTGTCAAAATAAAAATCAATATTTATGAATTTGATATATATCACATTTTTTTTAAATTTATAATTTTAGATTGAGAAAATAATAATAAAATTTTTAACTTCATTCAAATTAATAATAATGAAAAAGGTAATGATTTCTGGTTATTATGGATTTGATAATATTGGTGACGATGCTATATTGGAATCTATAATTTTATCATTTAAAAAATATAGAAATGATATAGAATTTGTAGTTTTATCTTCAAACCCTGAAAAAACAAGTAATCATTTAAATGTAAAAGCAATAAATAGAAATAATTTATTTCTTATAATAAAAGAATTGTTAAATACTAATCTATTTATAAGCGGTGGTGGTGGATTATTTCAAGATGTAACAAGTCATTCTAATATTATTTATTATGGTAGTTTAATAAAAATAGCCCAAATATTAGGTGTTAAAACAATGATTTATGCACAAGGAATAGGCCCACTCAATAACAATATATCAAGAAAAATATTATCAAATCTTTTTAATAAGACAAACTTAATTACGATAAGAGAAGAAAATTCTAAAAACGATTTAATAAAAATGGGAGTTAAAAAAATAATAAATATTACTGCTGATCCTGTTCTAACTCTTGATAAAGGTAATTTTAATTTAAATGATATTATTTTGAATAAAGAAAAAAAAATAATAGGAGTAGCAATAAGACCTTGGAAAGATTGGTATGAAAGACAGTTTAAATCTTTCAGTTCAATTTTATATCAAATAGCAAAAAAATATAATTATCAAATATTAATTATACCTTTTCAAATCTCTTCTGATTTATGGTTATCAAATGAATTGTATTCTTACTTAAATTCAAGGACCTATGGAAATGTTGAAATAAATTTATTAAATAAAGCTTTAACTCCTAGAGAAATGATGTCATTAATATCAAATTTAGATTTTGTTATAGGAATGAGACTACATGCTTTAATAATGGCAGCTTCAAATTATATAAATTCTTTAGGTATTGTTTATGATCCAAAAGTAAAGTTTTTTTGTGATTTAGTAGGCTATCCATATATAGAAAGCATAAAAAATTTAGATAATATTAAACAAACTTATGAAATTATTGAAAAATCAATAATTAGAAAAGATATAAATAAAAGTGAGTTTATAAATAATGTAAATAAATTAAAAGAATTAGCTTTAAAAAATACAGAATTAGCATTATCTCTTATTTAACTTAATAACTTAATTTATTCATTGCTAATTTAGCAAACTCCTGAGAAATTTTATTTATCATATTAAAGTTTAGGCCTTCTAAAACGTAGTATGAATCACTTCTTTGAAGTTTTATTATTTTATCATAAGTTTCTAAAACTTCATTATACATTCTGTTTGCATATAAAACTTCACAATATCTTGTTAAAATAGTTAATGAGTTAGGGTAAAAATCAAGTCCTTCTTTTACTATAGCAAGAGCTTCTTTATACTTATTTTCTTTTGAATATTTAGCACCTAAAAAAAGGAATGGTTGCATAAATAAAGGAATATTATAAACATCTTTTTTATTATATCTTCTTATTTCGTCAAGACAAACAAACATTAAGTCTTCAGCATCTTTTGTATCACCTACATATTTTAAACATATTGCTTGATATATCATATAAGCTAATCTTTGATTTCTATCTAAAAGCTTTTTATTCAAAGCTATTTTTAGTATTTCTAAAGATTCTTTATACATATCATTATCATCAGAGTATTTTAAATAAAAATTAACGTTAACAAATAAATTTACAAATTCTATTTTCATTCCTTTAGTTTTTGATATTCTTTGAATATCATCATTTACTGATTCAAAAACTGGACCTTTAAATTTTATCTCACTTGTCCTTTGCATTAATCTACAAGATAGCAACTCTATTTCTCTATCTTGAAACATTTGAATATCTTTACCTATATAGGCTATAGTTTTTGGATTTAAAAAATTACTATTGAATAAACTTTTACTTTCATCAGATAAATTTTCATAAGCATTTAAAAACAATAACCATTCTGACGTTGAATATTTAAAAAATTGATTTTTTACTTCTGAATAATCATAATTCCATTTATATTTATTTATTTTATTTGTATATTTTTGTGCTATTTTCAAAGTTGAATCAGTAGAACCGATATCTATAATTATTATCTCTCTAACAAAATCTTTAATACTATTTATGCAATTCTCTATTAAATTTTCATCATTATGGGATAATATACAAGCTGTTATATTAAGTTTATTTTCTTTAGAATAGATTTCTTTTTTATCTAATATTTCCATAAAATATTAATAAAATTTTTAAATCAAAAATATTTTCAATTTAAAATTATATCATTGGGAGATAGTTTTAAAAATGTATTTATATCTAAAAGCTTTTCACATAATATTTATGGTTACATGGTTTGCAGGATTATTTTACCAATTTAGATTGTATGTATATCATGTTGAAAGTAAAGAAGAAATTGTAAGAGAACAACTTAAAATAATGGAAAGAAGATTATATAAATTTACTACACCATTAATGATATTAAATATTTTATTTGGTTTATCTATAGCATATATTTATACAGATAGTTTTAAAAATCTATTTAACTATCCTTGGCTATATATAAAAATGATTTTAGTCTTTTTTTTAATAATATACCATTTATATTCTGGTAAAGTTTTGAAAGACTTAAAAGAAGATAAATGTAATCTTACATCAAAACAATGTAGAATAATTAATGAAATTCCTGTATTATTTTTATTTTCTATTGTTTTACTAGCAACTTTAAAGCCGAGTTTTTAATTATAAAGTTACAAAATTATTAAGTAAATAATTAATATGATAAAAAGTAAGCTAATATGTTTTATGTTTTTATTATTTTATGATTAATTCTAGAAGAGTTTAATTTTATATGGAAGAATTTAATTTGGATATTAAAAATAAAAAACCAAAAGAATTATATATATTACCTTTAAGAGATATAGTAATTTATCCAGGAATGATATTACCTTTGCCAATAGGTAGAGAAAAATCTTTAAAAACAATAACAAAAGTTGTAGATGAAGATAAGATGATAGCATTAATACCTCAAAAAAAAGCTAATAAAGAAAATGTAGATAAAAATGATTTATATCAATATGGTACATTAGGAATAATTCATAAAGTTTTAAGAGCACCTGATGAAACTATTAGAATAGTAGTCCAAAGTATTAGTAGGATAAAAATAAAAGACTTTATTGAAGATAAAGAATATCTTAGAGTAAAAGTAGAATATCCTAAAATTATTAATAAAAATGAATACCAAAATGAGATTAAAGCATTAATAAAAAGTATTATTAACTTATTTACAAAAGTAACAAGTATATTAACATTTTTACCTCAAGATGTCTTAATAACAGCTATGAATATAGAAGATCCAGAAAAGTTAGCTTATTATGTAGCATCTAACTTACAACTTTCATTAGAAGAACATTATAAAATACTTGAAATATCAGATTTAAAATTAAAACTAGAAAAGTTGGTTGAATTTTTATCAAAAGAAATTTACTTTTTAGAATTAGGTAAAAAAAATTCAATTAGAAGTTCAAGATAGCATAGGAAAAAATCAAAAAGAATATTTTCTTAGAGAACAAATAAATGCTATAAAAAAAGAATTAGGTGAAGACGATGATAAGACAAGAGAAATTAATGAAATAAAATCTAAATTAAAAAAGTTGAAACTTAATCAAGAAGCAAAAGCTGAAATAGAAAGAGAAGTTTCAAGATTAGAAAAAGTTTCAGTTTATTCTTCTGAATACTCTGTAATAAGAACATATATAGACTGGTTTTTGAAATTACCATGGAATAATGAGTCAAAAGAAAATTTAGATATTGATAAAGCAAAAGAAATTTTAGATAGAGAACATTACGGACAAGAAAAATTAAAAGAAAGAATAATTGAATATTTATCAGCATATAAATTAAAAAAAGAAAAAAAGAAAGATTCAAGTCCAACAATTTTATGTTTTGTTGGTCCTCCAGGAGTTGGTAAAACATCTATTGCTAAATCTATAGCTACTGCTTTGAATAGAAATTTTGTAAGAATATCTTTAGGTGGTATAAGAGATGAAGCTGAAATAAGAGGTCATCGTAGAACTTATGTAGGTGCGTTACCCGGAAGGATAATACAAGGATTATCAAGATGTAAAACTAATAATCCTGTATTTGTCCTTGATGAAATTGATAAAATGGGAATAAGTTTTCAAGGTGATCCAGCAGCAGCACTTTTAGAAGTATTAGATCCAGAGCAGAATAAAGATTTTAGAGATCATTATTTAGATGTTCCTTTTGACCTTAGTAAAATATTGTTTATTACCACAGCTAATATATTAGACCCATTACCACCAGCATTAAGAGATAGAATGGAAATAATAGAACTATCAAGTTATACTTTGTATGAAAAGATAAATATAGCTGAAAAACATTTAATTCAAAGACAATTAAAAGAATATGATTTTAAAAATAATGAAATTACTTTTACAAGAGAATCAATAGAAGAAATAATAACAGGGTATACTAGAGAATCAGGAGTTAGAAATTTAGAAAGAAATATTGCAAATATTTTTAGAAAATCAATAAGAAAATTACAAAAAGAAAATCTAAAAAATATTTTAGTTGATAAAAATTTAGTAAGAGAATTTTTAAAAAGACCTAAATTTTATCCAGAAAAAGAAATAGAAGAAAGAATGGGCATACCAGGTATAGCAATAGGCTTATCCTGGACACAAACAGGAGGGGATATTTTATTTATAGAAGCAACAAAAATCAAAGCTAAAAGGAATTTAAAATTAACAGGGCAACTTGGAGATGTTATGAAAGAATCAGCTCAAACAGCTTTGTCTTATGTTGCATCAAATTATGAACTAATAGGATTTGATCCTACTATAATAGAAAATTCAGAAATTCACTTACATGTTCCTGAAGGTGCAATACCAAAAGATGGCCCATCAGCAGGTTATAACAATAGCAACAGTTCTTATATCATTATTAACAGGTAAATTAGTTAAATCATATTTAGCAATGACTGGAGAAATAACTTTGACAGGAAAAGTTTTACCAATAGGAGGAGTAAAAGAAAAAGTATTAGCTGCACATAGAGCAGGAATAAAAGAAATAATACTACCGAAAAGAAATCAATCTGATTTAGAAGAAGATGTACCAGAATATATTAGAGAAAATATTAAGTTTTATTTTATATCTGATATGAAAGAAGTTCTAAATATCGCTTTTGTTTAATTATACTCTTTCCAATAAGATACTTCCAGACATTGCACCGGCAGCACATACGGATACTAAGCCATACTTATAATTTTTTCTCTCCATTTCATTTGAAATAGTATTTATCATTCTTAATCCTGTTGCTGAAAAAGGATGTCCTATTGCTATTGGAACCACCATATATATTTAATTTTTCTTCAGGTATTGCTCCTACTTTACTCTTGATTTAGTTCATTCATCTACAAAATGTTTCAGAATCTAATAATTTTTGTGTTGCTAAAACTTGAGATGCAAAATGCCTCATGCATTTCAAATACATCTATGTCAGAAATTTTTAAATTATTTCTTTTCAATATTTTTGGTATAGAATAAGCATTCCCTATTAACAAATCCTCTTTGGGATCTATTGCAACATAAGTAAAATCTTTTATATAAACTTTTGGTATACAAATCCTAAGTTCTTTAGCTTTATTTTCAGACATTATTAAAGTTGTTACAGATGCCCCATCTGTTAATGGACTGGAATTTCCTGCTGTTACACTACCAAATTCTTTGTCAAAAACTGGATTCTAATGATGATAGTTTTTCTAAATTGGTATCAAATCTCACATTATTATCTGAATTATTTATTACCTCAAATGAATATGGATTTATTATAGTCATAATTTCATTTTTTAGAATATTTTCTTCTATTGCTCTTTTAGCTTTGATATGACTATTTAAAGCATAAATATCTTGTTCCTCCCTTGAAATATCATATTTTTTTTGCTGTTATTTCAGCATAATCTCCCATTTGTAAATCCGTTGAGTGTTCTTTTAGTTTAAGAGAGTCCTTAATTGTATTCTTCAAAATGATATAAAGAAATGTTATTTTATCTTTAAAATTCTTTAATTTTTCAACTAGCATCATATATTTAAAGTTATTGGACATTTGTGATATAGACTCAACTCCACCACATAAAACTATTTTATTTCTATCCTGATGATATACTTTCTATTCCTGATGTAAGCGACTTGTAATCCTGTAGCACATGCTTTACTAACTGTAAAAGCTGGTACATTTTGTAGTTCTAATGAGTAATAGCTATTTCTCTTGCAATGTTAGAATAACTGTTATTAAAGAAAACATTGCCCCATATTATTTCATCTATTAAATGCTTTATCTATATTATTTCTATAGATAAACTCTTTGGCTAAGTATTATTGATAAGTTCTAAAGGTAGATATGTCTTTAAATGCTTTTATATGATTTTATAAAAGGTGTTCTTAAGCCATCTATTATAACAACTTTATTCATAAATTTTTAATTATTTATATAATAGCATAATGAACTACTACACCTTATAGTAAGGTAGAGCTTCCTGCTTCACAGAGTTATTTGAACCATCCACAGACATAAGTTTGTTTAGTTCATGCTCTTGTATTAAGATATACAAAAAGTTTTATTCTATCAATATGCAATTCATCTCCATTCTATAGAGGATGGAGACTTCTTGCTAAACATAGTTAAAAAATCTATAATATACTTATGTATTTATATTTAATATTCTATATAAAAGTGAAAGTAAATATATACTTATTCATATTAATAATTATTTATTGTTTGATTTTTAATATATCAAATTCTTATGCTCAAGAATCATATAGAAACAAAAGTATGATTATTATAGTCAATGGTCAAGATTTAAATATAATGAGAAATATTTATAATCATTATCACACTGAAATAATTAAATTACAAAGATTTAAAGTTCTTGCTGAACCAGATGAAGAAATTAAATTTTTATTATTAAATAATGATAGCAAAGGATTAGATACAAAAGCAATTTTTAAAATAAAAAAATATTCAAGTAATGGATATGTAAATATTATTAATTATAATTACAATATGACTTACCAAGAACCTAAAAAAAAAGGTGATAAATTTAATTATATTTTTAACATAAATGCTTTTTCTAAATATTTTGATATAGAAAAACAAATTTTTATAAATTCGGCTTCTATAAGTGCATCAGGACAAGCAGAAAGTTATGAAAAAGCTGTTAATTATGCTATTTCAAATCTTGTTAATGAATTAATTCTAACAACTAGAGAAGTATTTTCATTTAAAACAAGTGTATTAAAAAGAGATTTCTGGGGTGGCAAAGTAATACTAAATCTAGGTTCTAATCATGGCATTAAAGAAGGATTAAGTTTTAAAGTGTATGATAAAAAATGACCCATTGAAAAAAAGAAATAGGATATATAATAGTGGTTTCTGTTACTGAAAATCAATCTGTTGCTATTATAAAAGAGGGATTTTGGAGAATTAAGGATAATGATTTAGTAGAAGAATTTGTTAGAGATATAGGAAAAATAGAATTATTCTTAAGCTATGAATATTTAGGAATAAATGGTAATAGAAGTTCATTATTAAATGATGAGCAAAAAAATAAGTTTCCTGAATTAAATAGAGCTAATTTAATAATACTAAATGGAAGTTTGTAT
>BPII01000003.1 GCA_026004035.1 Candidatus Sericytochromatia bacterium
AGAATAAAAACAATCTTAATTATTATCCAAAATTAAACTTTTTATCACCTTTACTATTTACAGGAGCAAATACTTTAAAAATGAATGAGTTTTTTTTGTCTATAAGAAATATTTCATCATTAAGTAAAAATGTTACTAATAGTGATTTATCAATAAACAATAATACTTCATCTTCTATATTTGTTACTCCTTTTTTAAATATAGGTTTTGGATTATTTGATAATGTTTTTTTATATTCATCAATTCCATATAAATTTTATTTAAACGATGGTATTAATGGAATTAGTGATGCTTATCTTGGTGGTAAAATAAAAGTTTTTCAAAAAGAAAATAATAATATTGCTATTCAAATAGATAATAAAATACCTATAGGAAATAAACTTTCAAAACCTGCTCTTGGTGATGGTCAATTAGATATTCAAGGTTCTTTAATATATACAAAACATTTTGATTTTTTTTATTTTCAAGCTTTACTTGGTTATAACTTTAGGCTTCCTTATATAGCAAATAATCAAAGCATAAAATCTTCTGATCAGATAATTTATTTGTTTGATATAGGAACTAGAATAAAAAATTATGAAAATTTTATGATAAATATTTCTTTAGATGGTTTTTTACCTGTTTCTTTTGATAATTTATCTCAATATAAATATCTATCAATATCTCCAAATATAACTTATAGTTTTTCTAATTTTGAAGCAAGTTTGGGATTATATAAAATCTTTTTATCAAGAAATTACTATGATACTTGGGGTATAAATGCTGGAATAACTATAAAAAATAAGTTTGAATATCCACCTATATTTAAACTATTATTATCTGAAAAAATAGATACTGACAAATTAATATCGTTATCAAAAGAAAATGATGATAATTTAAAAGTTTTTATAAATAACTGTAACAAATGTCATGCTCTTGTAAATCCTAATCAATTTAATTTAGAAGATTGGAATAAAAAATTAGAAAAATATAGGCAAAAAAAAATAATAACAAGAATAGAAGAATTTAAAATAAAAGAATTTCTAAAAGAATACATTGAAAAAAATAATTTTAATAAATAATACCTACCTAACAATAATAGATATCTTGCATTTAAATTAATAAATTAAATTAAAAACAAAGTATATATATTTCTACAATACCTTGAACATTTTAATATAATTTAACAAACAAGATTAATGTATGATATCTCTGAATTTTGCCAATTTTGATGAAAAAAAATTAAATAAAACTCAAAGAAAACTATTCTCAATTGTCAATTATAAACTTAGAATTTATAATTAAAAACTACTTAAAGTATTTTTATTCAATTTTGATATTGAAGCTAACTTTACAATAAATCAAAAAAATTATATAGAATCATTTAATTATGGTACTATTTATTCTTAAATATGTTCACAGTATTGTTTTTATAAACTTTATCTTAATAAAAATAAATTCTATAATCTATATTTTGCTGTATAATAAACTACATAAATATTATGAAAAATTTATTTTTTTAATGAAATAGTTTAAGTTATTTTGTAACTAATGAACAATATTAAGGAAGTAAAAGAAAATTGGGTTAAATTTCTAGATGCTATTTATAGAAAAGTAAATGGTAATGTCTATGAATCTATTATAAAAAAAAACTTATCCTTTCTCAGTAGAAGACGATACTTTAAATATTGCAACTCCTAGTGAATTTGTCAAAAATTATATTGAGACTAAATACAAAGAACAATTTCTTAATTCTATAAAAGAAGTAATAGATAAAGAGTATAAAATTAATTTTATTGTTATAGAGGAAAAACAAAATATTGAAGAAAATAAAAAAGAAGTTAAAAAAAATATAAATATTAGTGCATCTAGTAACTTAAATACAACTTATAATAATCTGAATGAAAAATATACTTTTGAAACCTTTGTAGTTGGAAATCATAATAGATTTGCAAATGCTGCTGCTATTAAAGTTTCAGAATCTCCTGGAAAAGTTTATAATCCTCTGTTTATATATGGTGATGTTGGATTAGGTAAAACTCATCTTATGCACTCTGTTGGTAATAAAATGATAAAAACATTTTCAAATGTTAAAGTAGCCTATATTTCATCTGAAAGATTCACAAATGAATTAATAAACTCAATAAAAGATGATAAAATGATTGAGTTTAGAAGTAAGTATAGAAATATAGATTTATTGCTTATAGATGATATACAATTTATTACAGGAAAAGAAAGAACACAAGAAGAATTTTTTCATACATTTAATTCTTTATATGAAGAAGGAAAACAGATAATAATATCTTCGGATAGACCACCAAAAGATATTTCATCATTAGAAGATAGACTTAGATCTAGATTTGAAATGGGCTTAATAACTGATATTCAAGCACCAGACTTTGAAACTAGAATTGCAATTCTAAAAAAGAAATGTGAGATAGAAAATATAGAAGTTTCTGATGAGATACTTCATTATATTGCAAGTATATTTAAAGATAATGTTAGAGAATTAGAAGGAGCATTAATAAGAGTAACAGCTTACGCTCAACTTATAAATACAGAAGCTACTGTTAATTTAGCAAAAACTATATTAGGTAAAGAACCAATAAAAGAATTAACATTAGAAGACATTCAAAATGCTGTTGCAAATTTTTATGGAATAAAGGTAGAAGATTTATTAAGTAATTTAAAAACAAAAGAAGTTACATGGGCAAGACATATAGCTATGTATATTGCTAGAGATTTAACTAAAGCACCTTTTCAAAAAATAGGAATGTTTTTTAAAAGACGAGATCATACTACTGTTATGCATGCAATAGAAAAAGTTAAAAATTTAGTTCAAAATGACCCTTCTGTTCATAAAGAAGTTAAAAAAGTTATTGAAAGTATTTATAATCAGTAATATAATAAAATAAAATTAACTATTTTTTAATCTATTATTATTTTTTTCTTAAGAAACTTTTTTTAGCATTTTACTATAGTAAAAGTAATTTAGTAGAGAGGAGTTTTTATGACAGGTATAGGTCTTAATTCAAATGATTATTTAGCAATTACAAAAGCACTTGATTCAAATAGTAATAATAGAATAGATGAAAAAGAAGCTATTATATCATATAAAGCTCATTCTAAGATTGGAAATTCAAATGGTGTAGCTGGAACAAAAGAATTAGCTCTTTCTTTAGAAAAAGGAGATGTTTTTTTAAAAAGAATAACACCTGAATCAGCTGACAAAATAGCTGATTATTTTTCTAAACGAAATAAAAATATTGGTAAAAAACCTATAGAATGGGTTAGTGATGCTTGGATATCAAAAGAAGATTTAACAATAAGTGATGATTTAAGGGAAAAAATAGATACAAATTTTGATGGAAAGATAAGTAAGAAAGAGTTTGCTACAGCTTTAGTAAATGGAATTATAGTAATTGGTAAGACTGATTATAATGGTGTAGGAAATTCTATTGGAAAAGATCCTTTTAGCAATAAACCTATATATAATGACCCTTTTTCTAATAAAGATCCATTCACAGATGGACCAATAAATAATAAACCTATATATAATGATCCTTTTAGTAATAAACCTTCAAATGATATAAGTAGCAGACTTAATATGGTCAAAAGTTTATATAGTGATACAGATAAAGCAAAAATATTAAATTCTATTGCTAATGATAGAGATTTATACCTTACCCCTAATCAAGAAGAAGATTTAATAAAATCTACTATGAATAATATTTATTCTGAAACAACAAAAACTAGTATTTTAAAAAATATCATAAATAATAAATTAATTTCTACACAAGCAAATTTATATATGATAACTTCTATAAGTTCATTATATTCTGATTATAATAAAACTGATTTATTTTTAGAAATGACTTGGAAAAAATTAAGTCCAGAAGTTCAAAGACATTTTGTTGATAATGTATTAACAATGTATAGTGAATCTTCAAAGGTAAAAGTATTATCAAGTTTGATAGATAATCAATATATAGATAATTCTACTAAAAACTATCTATTGGATAGAGTTAATAATAATTTTTACTCAAATTCTAATAAGTTATTGATTTATAACAAATTATTTGGTAAATATTAATTTTTCTAATGCAGTAGAAATATATGACACTGGGTTAATACTATTTTTTGATAAGTTAAAAATTCTTTAATAGTAAGTATTTTAAATATTTATATTAAAATATACTTTAAGTTTAGTATTTATAAGTTTTTGAAGGTAATTTTTTCTATAACTCAATTCCATTGCCAAGTCTATTCTATGAATAATTCTTACATTATTCATAACTTAAGTCCAGTTCCAACTATTGTCATATCTACTTTATAAAATTGATAAGGGTCGAATTCCGAGTGAAAAATTATAGTAAAAATTTTAAAAAAAAAAATTATAATCTACTACTCTATAGATTGAGTAACTATAATTTTTTTATTATCTAATTCAATAAATTTTTTGTAGTAAAATATTGCTAATTCAAACTTGTTTAGTTTAAAAAATATATGAGCTAAATTGTAATATGATTTAAAATGTTCATTGTTTAAACTTATAGCTTTTTTATAACATAAAATAGCTTTATCAATTTGATTATTATCTCTGTATAAATTAGCTAAATTAAAATATACTTTGTAATAATTTGGTTCTAGCTCTATTGCTTTTAAGTAATTTTTTTTTTGATTTATCAAAATTATTAATATTTTGATAACATACTCCTAAATTAATATAAGCACCTACAAATTTAGGATTAGATAATATAATTTCTTCTAATAAATTTATTGCATTCATATATTCTTTATTTTTCATAAAATTCACAGCTTTATCTAATTTAAATATTATTGAATTATTATTTGAAAGTATTTCTTTATCAATATTTTTAGTAAAATTATAATGTTCTCTATTAAAATAATTACTTATTTCTATTTTAAAACTATCAATATTTTTATCTAGTAAATCAATATTTTTACTTAAAAAATCATTTATCAATTTGTCTATTTGATTATTTAATTCAGTAATTAAATCTATTTGCTTACTTTTTATATGATTATTGTAGTCATTAAAAATATGAGCTATTAATAATTTTTCATTTTTTATATTTGTATTTAATTTAATATAAAAGTAATAATTTATTAAAAAAATAATTAAAATAAAAATAATTACGAAAGATATAAGAAAAAAGTATATTTCTTTATCTACTTTATTTTTTTCTATCAAAATATTTGATTCTATAGTTTTATTGTTTAAACTTTTTATTTTCTGCTTTAAAAATATAACTTCTTTATTAGAATAGTATAATTCTTTAATTAAAGAATTTATTTGATAATCTAATATATTAATATCTCTTTTTAGTAAATTTTTATCTTTTTGACTTAAATTACTTTTATTTATATTATTTTCTATTTCTTGAAAAAGTTTGTTAGAATTTGCATTATTAATAATTAATAAATTAAATATAATTATCAGAATTAATCTAATAAACATTAAACTATTTGAGGGTTACCTGCAAATATTAATCCTCTTCTTGGATCAATAGTAACAATAGAACCTTCTTTTAACTTTTCAAATACACCTGAAACTCCTATTACAAGAGGAATACCCAATGACATACAAACTATTGCTGCATGAGATGTTAAACCTCCTTCTTCAGTTATAACTCCTCCAGATTTTTTCATAGCTGGGACAAAATCTCTATCTGTCATTGTAGTAACTAAAATATCACCTTGATTTATTTTATTTATTGCTTCTTCAGGAGTATTTGCAAATACTACTTTCCCACTTGCAATAGCTTTACCAACACCCATACCTTGAGCTATTATAGTTGTTACTACTTCTACTTTTATAATATTTGTAGTACCTGCAACACCAATAGGAACCCCTGTTGTTATAACAACAATATCTCCATCTGTTATAAGTTTTTGTTCCTTAGAAACATCTACAACATTTTTTATCATTGAGTCAGTATCATTTGCTGGTGGTATAAGTATTGGATAAACTCCCCATACTAAAGTCATTTGTCTTAGTGTACTTAATTCAGGTGTAGCAGCTATTATTATAGCAGGTGGTCTAAATCTTGATATTTTTTTTGCTGAAGAACCTGAAAAAGTTGCTGTTATAATCGCACTAGCTTTTAAAGCTTGTGAAATATATGTTGATGCCATACTTATAGATCCTGATATAGTATATAACTGATGTGCTGTGTAATTTAAAGAAAAGTTTTTTATAAGCTCCATGTCTGCTTTTTGAGCTATTTTTGCCATAGTTTTTACTGTTTCTATTGGATATTTACCAACAGCTGTTTCGTTTGATAACATAATTGCATCAGTACCATCAAGTATAGCATTTGCTATGTCAGTTGTTTCAGCTCTTGTCGGTCTTGGATTATTAATCATAGAATCTAACATTTGAGTAGCAGTAATCACTGGAATACTGACTTTATTACACATTTTAATTATTTTTTTTTGTAATAAAGGTATATCTTCAGTGTCTAACTCTACTCCCATATCTCCTCTAGCTACCATAATTGCATCTGATACAGCTAATATATCTTCTAAATTATCTATTGCTGCTTGACATTCTATTTTAGAAACTATAGGTATTTTTGAATTATAAGATGATATAATTTCTTTTACCTCCATAACATCAGAAGGCTTTTGAACGAATGATACTGCTATAAAATCAACTCTATTTTTTATGCCAAATATTATATCTTTTTTATCTTTTTCAGTTATAGAACTTATACTAAGAGTAGTTTTTGGAAAATTTACACCTTTATTAGGTCTTATTATGCCACCTGTTATAACTTTACAATGTAATTTATCATCTAAGACTTCTAAAACTTTTAACTCAATCTTTCCATCATCTATTAATATAGTTACTCCAGCTTTTATATCTAACAATAGATTATCATAAGTAACAGATGCTATTTCTGAATTAGCAATTAAAGGTTTATTTGTTAAATAAAAATCTTGCCCTTCTTTTATTTCAACAGAATCATTTTCTACTTTTCCTATTCTTATTTTAGGTCCCTGTATATCTTGTAATATAGAAACAACAGAATTTAACTCTTTTGATGCTTCTCTTATTATTTTTATAATATTTCCATGTTCTTCATGACTACCGTGTGAAAAATTAAGTCTAAAAACATTTACTCCAGCTTTTATAAGTTCTGTTATCATTTCTTTTGATGAACAAGCAGGACCAATTGTTGCTACAATTTTAGTTCTTCTTGAATTTTTTATACTTTCAAGCATTTTTTACTCCAAAAATTATAATAAATAATTATACTTTATTAATAATTATTAACAAATATAGTATATTCATATTATTTATAATTATAAAAAATGATAAAATATTTATGTGAATTTTTATTTGGTAATATTATTTGGAATTAAATTCTATTGCTAGAACAATAATTTTTTATAGTGTTAAATTGCTAGAAATAAAAAGTATAGAGAAAGTGCTATTTGATATAATGTTTGAATTTCAAATGACAGCTTATTATAAATTTGATTTTTTAATATATAATTACAAAAAGGAAGAATGTTATTTAACTTATTATGAAGGTGTAGATTTAGACGATAAAATGCAAGAAAGCTTAAAATGTAAATCTAAATTTGTAACTATAACTTATCCTACAAGTGATAAAAAAAATTTTCTTTATCAAGTAGAATTAATTAATAAACTAGATAAATCTTTTAAAGGATATATATATGATGCAAAAAATAAAAAAATTATAAGTGCAAGAGATGTAAAATTTTTATTTTAGAGGAGTTATGAAAAAAAATTTTTTAAAGATACTATCACCATTATTATTTTTTTCATATTTTTCTTGTGTTAATTCACCCACAAATCCACCTTCATATTCAGATATTGCTATACCTAAAGCAACACCCTCGGCTTTACCATATTCATCTATATTAGATAATTTAAAACCTGGAACATTACCCGGTTCTGTAACAAGTCCTGAAGAACAACAATTAATTGATTTAATGAATAGAAAAGTAAATCTAACATTTCCATTAAAATTGGGAGTTCTTTTATTGCAAGAAAATATTGATAGTATAGATAATTTAAAAAGAAAAGAACTTTTATCAAAATATATTGAGCATCTTAAATCAAATAATAATATATCTGATGTTATAGAAATACCTTCTAGTCTAATATCAAGAACTTCTACTATAGAAGATATAAGAAAACTTGCAGCAAGATTTCAAGTAAATCTACTTATTATAATAAATGATACTTATGAATCTCCTTACAATGATAAAGAAAAAGATTTAACACCTTTAGAGATAATAAGTAATATAAACTATTTTAAAACAAAATCTAATATGGAAGTTTTTGTTATAGATATAGTTTCTGGAGTTTTTGTTTTATCTCAAAATATATCAAATTCACTTGAAGAAAAAATAAGTCTTGTAGAAGATTATAAAATAAAAAACTTACTTAATAAATCTATTGATAAACTATGGAATGATTTAAAAGATTTTTCTAGTAATAAAATAAATGAATTAGCAAACAAGAGGTAATATGAAAAAATATATTTTCAAAATTTTTGTAATATCTTATTTATTAGTTTCTTGTTCTATCAATCCAGCTAGTGGACAATGGGAAAATATCAATATAGATAAAGAAAATAATAGAGTAACAACAATTATTAATATAGTTCAGACAGATAATTCATTTACAGGTAAAGTTACAACAAAAAAAGAAAAAGATAATAAAATTATAGAAGAGTCACAAATAGATATTTCAGGATATGTTAGCGGAAATATTCTTGTAATAGAGAATGTTTCACAAATAAATTCTTCAAAATTAAAAAAATCTACATTAACTTTGTCATCAGACAAAAAAAGCTTAACTTTATCACCAGGTAGTATTGTATTTAATAAAAAATAAAATGGCTAAATTATCTAAAAAAAGAATAATTATAACTACTTCTATAATATCATTGTTAATAATAGCTTTCGCATTCATTGGATTTCAATATAGCCTTTTTAAAATAAAGGGAGAAGGAATAGCAATAGGATATGCAAAAGCTGCAATTTCAGCTTATCAAATGGGAAGACCTATACCTGACACAATTTTTGAAGAAGATAATTTTAGAATAGAAGTTAAAAGTGAATTAATACCTGAAACAAAAAAATTTTCTATAATTATAAATGTTAAAGATAAATATACTAATGTAACTCACTTTTCTTATCAAAAGTTTGTTCCTCAGATTCTTACAAGATAAACTTACAGCTTTATAAATTTATTAAAACTAGTTATTGGAGTAACAATATATTCTTCTTGTATTTTTTTGTTCTCATCCAATAATTGAATATTTCTAGCAGTTATCTTAAAATAATCTCCTTCTTCAGCTTTTCTATCAAGTTTTATTCTCAACTGAGAAACTTTTTGTTCTCTTTTTTCGGGATCTACTTTTTTTCTTTTTTCTTCTGTATCAACCCAAGGTGCATACGTATATTGTATTGATATAATTTTACATTTTTTAGGATTATTAGATTTTATCCATTTTCTACCTGATGGTAAAACTTGTTCTACTGTAAAATTTTTAATATCAGTAGCACTTTTTTTTGAAACTTTTTTATACCATGGAATCATTATTACTATTGAGTTATCATCTACTCTATCTTTATACAAAGCAACATCTCTAAGTAAAATATTAGTTTCAGGAAATAACTTTGGCTTATTATACTGATAATAAAAAGTATAACCAATTAGCGATAAAAATGATATTATAAATAAAGAAATTATTTTTCTTTGTGTTCTTACTAGCATTTTTTAATGTATTAATAATATAGGAAATTTTATATGATGAACTACATAGTTACTTACACTACCAAGCAATATACTTTTTACACTACCAAGTCCTCTATTACCTATAACAACTAAATCACAATTATATTGTTCAGCTGTTTCTACTATTTTAGGTCCAGGTTCTCCTTTCAACATTATTGTTTCAACATCTATATTGTTATCTTTAAATATTTTTGCGCACTCATTTAAAATTTTTTGACTATATTCTTTTAAATTTTGTTCTATTTCAGCATTTAATCTATAATGACTTACTGCTCCTGCAGGAGGAGCCATTGCAATAGCTGGCATTTCATAAGAATTTAAAACATATACTTTAGAATTAAATTTCTTTGATAATTCTAAAACATAGTTTGTTGCTTTTTTAGAATTTTCTGAACCATCTATTGGTAATAATATTTTTTTAAACATAAAAACACCTAAAAATTAATAACATTTATTCTACATTCTAACATATTAAATTAAAAAAAGTTTTAATATTTTCAGCTAAATATTTAAATTACTTTAAAGGAGCCTAAAATTTATATTTTTTCTAATATTTTTTGTAATAGAATTATTATATGCTAAGTAATTTATTAAAAACTCATGTTTTTTTCTAACTTTTTATACTTTATTTTTCACTCTTAATTAATGAATCATTATTATAAAATTGGTATTAATAATAGATTACTTTTCTCATAGAAAAATATAATTAATTTTATTTATTTACATAAGTCTTCTACATAACTCTTTATTAAAAAACAATAAGTTTATTTTAGGTAAAGATAATAAACTTTTTTTTATAGACACAAATCATTTATCAACTTATGGTGCAGATTATGTAATAAAAACCTTAGAAAAAGATTTTAATAAAATTTTTACTGATTAAACTATTAATTTTTATTATATCATAATTGCTATACATTAAGTTTATATGTTAAATATATATTTGTCATTTTTCATAAAAATTTAGGTGAAAATTAATGATAGAATTTAACGGAACTATTATTGTTCAAATGATTAACTTTGTAGTTTTTTTATTTATAATGAAAGCAATAATATTTAAGCCTTTAATAGCACAAATAGAGGAAAGAAGAAATTATATATCTTCAAATCAAAGAAAGATACAAGAGTCATTAGCTAAATTAGAAGAAAGTGAAAAGGAAGCTAAATTAATGATAGATGAAGCTAGAAAGAAAGCTCAAGAATTAGCTGATAAAGCTATTAAAGAAGCTGAGGAATCTAAAAGTAAAGTTATAAATCAAGCTCTTGAAGAAACTAGAAAATCTTTTGAAGAATTTAAATTAAATTTAGAGAAAGAAGTAATATCAACTAAAGAAGTTTTGTTAAAAGATATAAATATTATTGCAGAACAAATAGCTAATAAGCTTATTAGTTCTAGTGTTAATGAAAAAATTTCAGCATAGGAGAAAGATTAAGTGTTAGAAACTAAACATATTATTTGGAATGTAATAGACTTAATTGTTTTATTTGGATTAATTTATTACTTTTTAGGAAATATAATATCTAAAGCTATAAAAGATAAACAAGATTCTACAAATAAGAGTATATTAGATGTTGAAAATAAATTAAATGAATTAAATGAAAAAATAAAAAATCAAGAAATAAAAATGCAACAAGTTAAAAAAGAAGTAAAAGAAATTGAAGAAAAAGCTAAAGTTATGGCGGAGAAAATAAAAGAAGATATAGAAAAATCAGCTTTATTAGAAGTAGAAAAAATAAAAGAACAAATGAATAAAGCTACTGAACAAGAATTAAATAGAGCAAAACTTGAAGTAAAAAAAGAAGTAACTGAAAAAGCACTTTTAAAAGCTTATGAAATAGTAAAAGAAAAATTAAATAAAGATACACAACTAAGTCTTATAAATTCTTTTGCTATTTCTTTATCAAAAAATATAAGTAATAATTAAAAAAAAGAGGGTATAAATGAAAAATACTGTTGTAAGTTCAAGATATACAGAAGCATTGTTTAATATAGCAAAAGAAAAAAATTTTGTAACAAAAATACAAAGTGATTTAAAACTTATTTCAGACACGTTTTTAGATAATGCTGATTTAAATAAATTCTTTTTTAATCCTATAGTTTCTATTGATGACAAGAAAGAAATAATAGAAAAGCTTTTTAAAAATAATATAGATAGTGTAACTTTTAGCTTTATAAATCTTTTATTGGATAAAAAAAGAGAAGGAAATATTTTTGAAATAAAAGAAATTTTTGATAAAATGGTTAATAATTTATTTAGTAAGGTAATAGCTGAAGTATATACAGCAATTGATATAGATAATAATAAAGAGATTATTAATCAGTTAAAAAATAAATTAAGTTCTTATCTTGACAAAGAAGTAGAAATTAAAACCTTTGTAGATGAAAACATTTTAGGAGGAGTTTTAGTAAAAATAGGTGACAGAATCATTGATGGAACTATTAGAACTCAATTAGAAAATATTTCAAAAATTTTAAATTAGTTATTATATTTTGTGGAGTTAGATATATGGGAATAAGTATTAAAGCAGATGAAATAACTAGTGTTTTAAAAACACAAATAGAAAAGTATAGCTCTAAATTAGAAGATGCTTATACAGGAACTGTTATATCAGTTGGAGATGGTATAGCACAGATACATGGATTACAAAAAGCTATGGTTGGAGAACTTCTTGATTTTGGGAATAATATTATGGGAATGGTATTAAATCTAGATGAAGATACTGTTGGTGCTGTTATTTTCGGAAGTGGTAGAGAAATATCAGAAGGTAGTATTGTAAAAACTACAGGAAGAGTTGCTGAAGTTCCTGTTGGAGAAGAACTATTAGGTAGAGTTGTAAATGGTATTGGTGTTCCTATTGATGGTAAAGGTGATTTAAATAATAAAGAATTTGGTAAAATAGAAGTTATTGCACCTGGTATAGTTGAAAGAAAATCAGTTCATCAACCATTACAAACAGGTTTAACAGCTATTGATGCTATGACTCCAATAGGTAGAGGGCAAAGAGAATTAATAATTGGTGATAGGCAAACAGGTAAAACAGCAATAGCTGTTGATACAATAATAAATCAAAAAGGTAAAGATTGTTTGTGTATATACGTAGCTATAGGACAAAAAGCATCAACAGTAGCAAGAGTTATTAAAGCATTAGAAGATCACGATGCTATGTCTTACTCAATAGTAGTTTCAGCAACTGCTGTAGAAGCACCATCATTACAATTTGTTGCTCCTTATACAGGGGTAGCAATGGCTGAATACTTTGCTAAAAAAGGAAAACATGTTTTAATAGTTTATGATGATTTAACAAGACAAGCATGGGCATACAGAGAAATGTCTTTATTATTAAGAAGACCACCAGGAAGAGAAGCTTATCCAGGAGATGTTTTTTACTTGCACTCAAGATTATTAGAAAGAGCATGTAAGTTTAACGATGAGAATGGAGCTGGTTCTATTACAGCTTTACCAATAATAGAAACACAAGCAGGAGACGTAAGTGCATATATTCCTACAAATGTTATTTCAATAACTGATGGACAAATATTTTTAGAAACTGACCTATTTAATGCAGGTATTAGACCAGCTATAAATGCAGGTATATCAGTTTCAAGAGTAGGTGGAGCAGCTCAAACAAAAGCTATGAAAAAAGTAGCAGGTAAATTAAGATTAGAATTAGCACAATTTAGGGAATTAGCAGCATTTGCTCAATTTGCTTCAGACCTAGACCCAGCTACGAGAGCTCAAATATCAAGAGGACAAAGATTAGTTGAAATATTAAAACAACCTCAATTTTCTCCTTTTTCAGTAGGTTATCAGGTAATACAAATATTTATGGTAACTAAATCTTTAGTTGATGATATACCAGTAAAAGATATTTTAAGATTTAGAAATGAATTATTTAACTATCTAAAAAGAACTTATCCTGATATTGAAGAAACAATTACTTCAACAGGTGATTTGACACCTGAAACAGAAGCTAAGATAGAAAAAGCTGTTTTAGAATTCAAGTCAAGTTTATTTAAAGCTTCTGAATAAGGAGGAAAAATGCCTAATTTAAAAGAAATCAAGACAAGGATAAAAAGTGTTAAGAATATCGAGCAAATAACAAAAGCTATGCAAATGGTTGCAGCAGCTAAAGTCAGAAAAGTTCAAGAAAAAGTTACTTCTTTTAGACCTTTTTCTGAAAGAATAGAAGAAGTTTTTAAAAACTTATCTACAAAAATAAAAAATGAAGATATAAAAGAACCTTTATTGGAACAAAGAGAAATAAAAACAATAGGTGTTGTTATAATAACATCTGATAAAGGATTATGTGGAAGTTATAACTCTAACTTATTGAGATTTGCAAATAATGAAATAAAAAATTTAGAAAGTTTAGGATATAAAGTTAAAATTTGGCTTGTTGGTAATAAATCATTTGGAGCTTTTAAATATACTCATTTAGAAATAGTAAATAAGTATAGTCAATTGCCACAAATACCGACTTTTAATGAAGCTAGAATGTTAAAAAATGATTTAATAGAAAAGTTTTTAAACAAAAATATAGATAAAGTTTTATTTATATATACAAAATTTGTATCAATGATGTCTTTTAGACCATCTATATTAGAGCTCTTACCTATTAATAAAGAAGAAAAAGAAACAAAAAGTATGTCTGAATATATATTTGAACCAGATCCTCAAACTTTAATAAGTAAAATTTTACCTGAATATATAGAAAATCAAATATATAGAGCTTTATTAGAATCTTCAGCTAGCGAATTAGCATCAAGAATGACAGCAATGAGTGCTGCTTCCAAAAATGCTAAAGAAATGATAGGAGCACTAACTTTAGCCTATAATAAAGCTCGTCAAGCTGCTATCACTAAAGAAATTTTAGAAGTTGTAGGTGGTGCTGAAGCACTAGAAAAATAATAATTATTAATTAAAAAGGAAGGGAAATTATGACAACTGATCAATTGGAAAAAGAAACTGAAAAAAATGTTGGACATATAGTTCAAGTAAGAGGTCCTGTTGTGGATGTAAAATTCCCACCAGGTAAATTACCCGCAATATATAATGCTTTAAAAATTAAAGAAAAAACTGAATCAGGTTTTGAAGTAGATCTAACTGTAGAAGTTCAACAACACTTAGGTGATAATGTTGTTAGAACCGTTGCTATGAGTACGACAGACGGATTAGTAAGAGGTATGAAGGTTATTGATACAGGTGCTCCAATATCTGTACCTGTAGGAAATGGAACTTTAGGAAGAATATTAAATGTTTTAGGAGAACCTGTAGATAAAGCTGGTGATGTTCAAGTTAGTGAAAGAAGACCAATTCATAGACCCGCTCCTAAATTAACTGAATTAGATGTTACGCCAAAAGTTTTTGAAACAGGTATTAAAGTTATTGATTTATTAGCTCCTTATTCAAAAGGTGGTAAAATTGGTTTATTTGGTGGTGCAGGAGTTGGTAAAACTGTTATTATTCAAGAATTAATAAATAATATAGCTAAACAACACGGTGGAGTTTCTGTATTTGGTGGAGTTGGAGAAAGAACAAGAGAAGGAAATGATTTATGGCATGAATTCAAAGAAGCAAAAGTTTTGGATAAAGTTGCTTTAGTTTATGGACAAATGAATGAACCACCAGGTGCTAGAATGAGAGTAGCATTATCAGCATTAACAATAGCTGAGTATTTTAGAGATGAGCAAAAACAAGATGTTTTATTATTTATTGATAATATATTTAGATTTACTCAAGCTGGTTCTGAAGTTTCAGCTCTTTTAGGACGTATGCCATCAGCAGTTGGATATCAGCCAACATTAGCTACTGAAATGGGAGCATTACAAGAAAGAATTACTTCTACAAAAGATGGTTCTATTACATCTATACAAGCTGTTTATGTTCCAGCTGATGACTTAACAGATCCAGCACCAGCTACAACATTTGCACATTTGGATGCTACAACTGTATTATCAAGACAAATAGCTGAATTAGGAATTTATCCAGCAGTTGATCCATTAGCTTCTACATCAAGAATATTAGATCCTAATGTTGTAGGTGAAGAACATTATAAAGTAGCTAGAGGTGTTCAAGAAATATTACAAAGATATAAAGAGCTACAAGACATTATAGCTATACTTGGTATGGATGAATTATCACCTGAGGATAAATTAACAGTTTCAAGAGCTAGAAAATTACAAAGATTCTTAAGTCAACCATTCTTTGTAGCTGAAGTATTTACAGGAACACCTGGTAAATATGTTAAATTAGAAGATACAATAAAAGGATTTAAAGAAGTAATAGAAGGAAAACATGATGATTTACCAGAACAAGCATTTTATATGGTTGGTGGTATAGAAGAAGTAAAAGCTAAAGCTAAAGAATTAATGAAATAGGTGAAATTATGTCAAAACTTACATTAGAAGTAGTTACTCCTGAAGGTATTGTATTTAGTGATAAAGTTGACTTTGTATCAGCTGAAACAAATGTTGGTGAAGTAGGTATATTACCTAATCATATACCACTTTTTGCTTCTTTAAAAATGTCTGTTCTTTCTTATAAAAAAGACAATAATCTTGACTTTATAACAGTTATGGAAGGATTTTTGGATGTAAATAACAATAAAGTAACTATTTTAACTGAAATAGCAGAAATGGCAAAAGATATTGATGAAGTAAGAGCTAAACGTTCTAAAGAAGAAGCAGAAGCTGAAATGATGAAAAAAGCAGGTAAAGAAGCATTTGAGATTGCTAAAAGAGATGCTATTAAAGCTAATGTACGTCTTAAAGCATTAGAAATGTTAGAAAAATCAGGTATATATAGGAAGAAACAATTATAAAAATGTTAGAATTAAAGTTGTTTGTAGAAAATATGACCTGTGAAGGTTGTATTTCTAATATAAAAAATGCTCTTAACTCAATTAATTTCAACAATTTAAGTTTTGACTTAAAAAATAAATTAGTTTTTATAGAAAGTGATAATTTTGATGAAAAACTAATTTTAAAAACTTTAAAAAGAGCTGGTTATTCAGCAATTATACAAGATTAATGTTTCAAGCAGAATCAAAAAATTATTTAATAAGAGCCTTAGATAGTTTAAATATAAATCATAAAGAAATTAATATTTTAGCTTTAGAATTATTTTACTCTAACTTAATTGACTGGAATAAAAATATTAATCTTACAAGAATAACTGAAGAAAAAGATTTTTTAATAAAACATGTAATTGATTCTCTTACAATATTAAAAGCATTTGATAATAATAAATTAGAAAATTTAAAAATAATTGATATAGGAACCGGTCCAGGTTTTCCTTCATTACCTTTTTGGATTTTTTTTCCTAATAATAAGATAACTCTTTTGGATTCTGTAAAAAAAAAATTAAGCTTTATAGAAAATACTATTATTAAATTAAATAAATTAGACAATTTTTACAATTTAGAAAACATAGAAATAGTTCATTCAAGAGCTGAAGATTTAGCACATAATATCAATTATAGAGAAAAATTTGACCTTTCTTTAAATAGAGCTGTTGCTTCACTTAATATTTTAATAGAATTAAATTTGCCATTTTTAAAAACTTCATCTTTTATGTTAGCTATGAAAAGTGATAAAATAGAAGATGAAATAAAAAGTTCTAATAACTCTTTAAATAAAATTGGTGGTAAAATAGAAAAAATAATTAATTTTAATTTATTTGGAACTGATATAAAAAGAAATATTATTTTAATAAAAAAAATAAAAAAAACACTAAAAACATATCCCAGAAAAACTTTTTTAATAAAAGAAAAACCTTTATAATATTTAAGGAATTTTTACTTTAGTAAAAATAACTAATTGTTTTTTATAAAATAAAATGATATATTTTTTATATTTATAGTTTTTATTATTCACAAAGGAGTGTTGTTATGCTAACTATTGAAAAAATTGAAGAAATTTTGGGAAACGACAAAAATTTGTTAGAATTTAGTAGTCCATGTGTTTCAAAAAATTTATTATCTTTGCCAGGTCCTGATTTTGTAGATAGAGTTTTAGTAAACTCTGATAGAAATATTCCTGTTTTAAGAAATATGCAAACGTTATTAAATCATGGTAGATTAGCAGGAACAGGTTATGTGTCTATTTTACCTGTTGATCAAGGCATAGAACATTCAGGTGGAGCATCATTTGCACCAAATCCTATTTATTTTGACCCTGAAAATATAGTTAAATTAGCTATAGAAGGTGGTTGTAATGCTGTTGCTTCAACTTTGGGAGTATTAGGTATGGTTGCAAGAAAATATGCTCATAAAATACCTTTTATAGTTAAATTAAATCATAATGAATTATTAACATATCCTAATTCTTTTGATCAGACTTTATTTGCTGATGTTGAACAAGCTGTCAATATGGGAGCAATAGGAGTAGGTGCTACTATATATTTTGGTTCTCAAGAGTCAAGAAGACAAATAGTAGAAATAAGTCAAGCATTCAAATATGCTCATGAATTAGGATTAATAACTGTTTTATGGTGTTATTTAAGAAATGATGCTTTTAAGAAAGATGGTGTTGATTATCATGTATCAGCTGATTTAACAGGACAAGCTAACCATTTAGGTGTAACAATAGAAGCTGATATAGTTAAACAAAAACTACCTGAAAATAATGGCGGTTATAATGCTCTTAAATTCGGAAAAACTAGTAAAAAAGTTTATGAAAAATTAACAAGTGATAATCCTATTGATTTGACTAGATATCAAGTTGTTAATTGCTATATGGGAAAAGCTGGTTTAATAAATTCTGGTGGTGCTTCTTCAGGTGAAAGTGATTTAGCAGAAGCTATAAAAACAGCAGTTATAAATAAAAGAGCTGGTGGTATGGGATTAATACTTGGAAGAAAAGCATTTCAAAGAGATATGAAAGAAGGTATTGCTTTACTAAATGCTGTTCAAGATGTGTATCTTTGTAAAGAGGTTACAATTGCTTAATTGAAATTCATCTTTGAGAAATTAGAAATACCTGACGTTTTATTAATAAAACCAAAAGTTTTTGAAGATAAAAGAGGTATTTTATCTCAAGTATATGATAAAGACGAATTTTATGAAAATGGCATAAATTTGGAATTTGTTCAAGATATTTACACAGTTTCAAAAAAAAATGTTATTAGAGGACTTCACTTTCAAAATAAGCCTAAAGAACAAGCAAAACTAGTTCAATGTTTGAAAGGTAAAGTTTTAGATATTGCAGTAGATATAAGAAAAAACTCTAAAACTTTTGGAAAATATGTTTCTTGTATTTTATCTGAATATAATAAAAATATTTTATTTATACCAGAAGGTTTTGCACATGGATTTTTAGCTTTAGAAGAAAATAATTTATTACTTTATAAATTAAGTAATAAACATTTTGATGAATATCAAAATGGTATAAGATGGAATGATAAAGATATAAATATAAATTGGAATATAGATAATCCCATTATTTCAGATAAAGACAAAAATTTACCATTTTTAAAAGAAATAATATAACTTTAATAAATTCTCGTTTTAAAAGAAGTAGCAAACTGAAGGTTTGAAAAAGTATTTAATAGACTTGTTGCACGCTGGTAATTAGTTTTATATAGAAATTAAATAATCGACAACATACACATATAATCCTGTTATATAGATTAATATAGGTTATTTTTAATTTTTGAAACATTATATTATATTTTTTTACTTGACAAATAACATTTTCTGCTTTTATTCTTATTTTGGATTTTTTTTTTTCAGCTAAATAATCTAAAAACGCTCTGCCCATTTGGGATACCTCTCTAAAAGGGGGGGGAATTTGTTAGAAAAAATCAAAGAATTAAAAGAATTAAACTCCCATTCTTTGAAGGATTTGCAGGTAAAGCCTGACGAGGTAGTAAAAGATATTAGAGAAATTTTATATTACAAAATTACTATAAATACTATAATTATAGCAATTTTCTATTTTTATAAAACCATTTATTTTAAAGTTAAAATAAGTCTATTATACTTAACTCAAGTTCGAAAAGTTTATTGACTAAGAAATAAATTTATTTTTGTTAAACATACTTTACTATAAACATAGCATTTTGAGTATTTTTAAAACTACAACCATACTTAACTTAGAATTGTACTGTATCACTATTATAAGTATATAGATAATATTCAATACAAGATATTTTAAAAAAGTTTTTTATATTTATAATAATATTATTATTTAATTCATAACTCATTGATAAGATACTCATTAATTCTGAAAAGTTTTTTTTCTCTTGAATTAATTTTATAATATCTATAACAAAGTTTTTTTCCAACTCTATAGGATAAAGTTTTCTTTTTGTTTTTATTATTGTTTTGTTATTTTCAAAAATTAATGAATCTTTTTTAAAGTTTAGAAAAAATATTGTATTATTATTTATACCATTTTTAAAAAATAATACTTGGTTTATTCGATATTTATCTTTTGTAAAAAAACCTTTCCTTATGTAAGGAGAATGGAATAAATTTGCTCTATATAAAATTAATCTGTTATATTTCATTTCTACAATATCTATCAATTCCCAATATTTATTACTTTCTGTTAAAAAAAAGTTTTCTAATGTTTTATCAAATAAAATTGGTTCATCTGATATTTGATACTGTAGATTTGTTATTTTATTCTTGTAAAAAGCTGTTCCTCCATCACATTCATATGGTAAATTAAGATAAATAACCCCTGCAAAAAAATAATTATCAGCATGAGGTCTGTTTTTTATACAATCTACATTTATATCATCACTATATATATTAGCTATAAAAAGATTTTTCTGCAAAATTGAAGTACTAAATAATCTTTCTGTAATAAAATTACAAAAATCTACTATATTTTTTGTATCTATTGATAAGCAAACTCTAGGACCTGGTGAATCATGAGTTATATCTTTAAAATTTGTTGCTGGTGATTTTATTGCTAATTCTCTAACTTTATCAGGATATTTATATACATTATCTACTATAATAACATTGTAATTCCCAATCTTTTTTATTTTTATGTCTAAATCATTATTTATTTGAAATATTGAATTTTCATCAATTATCCATACCATAATAAAATAGCCATATAAATTATTGTATATTATAATTATAAGTATAAAAATAACCTTCTAAACATGATATTTTTATAAATTTTTTTAGCTTATTTAATTCATTTGAATCTAAATTATACTTATACCAATTTCGACACACCTTCCGATAAATTTCAAAATTATTATAAAGATGTCAGTGAAAGGATGAAAAACCGCGAGATTGATATTCTTTTAGTAGTAAATATGTTTTTAACAGGTTTTGATGCAACTACGCTTAACACATTATGGGTAGATAAAAATCTTTGCAAGCTTATTTTCGAACAAACCGTATTTTAAACAGTGTAAAAACATTCGGTAATATTGTTTGTTTTCGTAATCTAGAGAAAGCTACCAATGAAGCAATTGCACTTTTTGAAGCACACGGAATTGTTCTCTTGAAATCTTATAAAGATTATTACAAAGCTATAGAGCAAGCTTCCTGTTTCAACGATAGATGACTCCTAGACTGGCATTTCTACCATTCTGCTACCTGAGCTATCTCCACGGGCTTGATATTAGACAGTTCCTGTCCTACTGCTCTTAAGGTGAGCAAACCCATATTTTAACATGTTCCTTGCATTATGCTTGTTAGTGTCTAATTGTATTGTCATAATACTAATAATGTATGCCGAAATCTGTAGTTTGTCAAGCGGAAAATAGCAATTCATCCCCCACTTACAAAGTAGAAGTGAGGGATAGATAGTGTTAAAATGCATTCTAGTAAAGTTAAAGTTATTAACTTATATTCAAATTATAAATTTTTAATTTCAGGTATTATATAATTTTTATTTAATAATTTAAGTTGAAATAAGGTTAAGTTGAAATTAAAAGATATTTTATATAAATATTTTGAAAATGATATAAAAAATATTTTATTTTATTTGGGAATTATAATAATTCTCTTATGGCTACCTATAGAATATGGTGGTAGATATCTACATACTCAGGTTCCATCTCAAATAATAGTATCATCCTTAATACTATTATTAATAAGTCAAAAAAAACAAAATATTTTACGATATCCTCTTTGGGGAATATCTATATTTTGGCTATTTATTTTATTAATATCATTTATATTCTCTTATTCAAAATTAGCTACTTTAGAAGAAATAATGAGAAATGTAATGTATATATCTATACCTATTTTAGTTTTTACTTGGGCAGATAATAAACAAAAAATAAAATTAATGTCTTACACTATAATAACTATAGGTTCTTTTATATTTATTATAGGCTTATATTTCTTCCTATTAGATTATATAAGAACAGGTACTTTCATTCCAGCATCTATGCCATTATCAAGAACAAATGATTTAGGAGCTTATGCTTTACTAATTTTTCCATTATCACTTTCTAGCTTTTTGTATGAAAATACTAAGTATTTTGAAAAATTCATTTATGCTTTTGCAACTTTACTAAGTTTTTTAATAATAATTATCACTTTTTCTAGAGGCATATGGATTAGCTCAATTATTGCTATTATAATGATTTTATTTTTTGGAAGAAAAATATTAAAAAAAAAATATTATATATATAGGTATAGTTTCAATTATTGCTTTAATTCCAATAGTTATAAATTGGGAAATATTAGTAACAAGACTTTTATCTTTACAGAATATTTTAACAAATGCTGAAAACTCTATTGAATGGCGAAAAAGTCTTTTGAATGGAGCAATTAAAATATTTCTTGATAACCCGATAATAGGAACTGGTTTAAATTCTTTCTCTTTTGTTTATACTTTTTATCAAGAAAAACCAGGCTATTTTTCAATCAATCCACATAATTACTACTTGCAATTACTAGCTGAAACAGGTATTACAGGATTTACTGTATTTTTAGTATTTATTTTATCAATAATATATCTTAGTTTTAAAGCTTTTAAAAATTCTGAAGACATTTTTAAAGGAATAGCTTTAGGACTTCTAATTTCAATTATATCATCTTTAATACATATATCACTAGATATAGATTGGACAGTTGTAGCAATACCTGTTTTATTTTGGTTACAAGTAGGAATATTAATGTCTATTTATAGAGAAGTAAATTTTGTGGATACTAGATTTGAAAAAAATCCAATAACAGATAAATTTGATTATGTAAAAAAACCTACTTTACTATTAATATCTTTATCTTTATTTTCAATACCGCTTTTAAATTTACTTTCATTAAACATGTATACAAAATCAGTTTTGACAGATAATTTAAATTTATCAGAAAAATATATAAGATATGCAATATTTTTATCTCCATATCCTTCAGCTAAACATCATTTAAGGTATGCTGAAGTTCTCTATGATAAAAAAGAATTACAAGAATCCTTAAAAATTATTAGTAAAGCTTTGAAGCTAGATAAATTTAGTTATCACATATACAAAAAATATGCTGAAATATTAGTAAGTTTAGACTTAAAAAATAAGGATAATGCTTTAGAAATGCTTAAAAAAGCTGTTGAACTAAACCCTTATGCACATCCAAGACTATATAGTGATGTAGGTGATTTTTATATTCAATATTTCAAAGATATAAACAAAGGTATAGAGTGGTATAAAAAAGGATTAGAAAAATTTCCTATTGAACAAATTTTTAAATATGAAGCATATACTCCAGGTGATAGATATGAATTATATAATATTTATAAAAAATTATATCAATACGATAAAAAAAATAGAAATGATTATAAATCAAAAATGGACTTTATTTTAAAAACTCAATTAAAAGAAAATTCTTTATATAATAACTCAACAATAACAGAAACAATAAAAACATATTGGGAATTAGTAAATAAAGGTGAGGATGAAAAAAATACTTATTACTAAATATGCTAATTTTCCTGAACCTTTAAAAATCTTTAAATACAAAATAAATGATTTTATAAAAATAAAAAGAGAAATTTTTACTGCTAGTGTAGAATATAATATATCAATTATAAATAAAAATCAAAAAAGAGATTTTATTTTAGAAGATAAACTAATATTAAATGATAATGGATGGTTTATATCTAGTAGAAAAATAAAATTTGTTTTAGGTGTAAAAAATGATTAGAAAAAAATTTTTAACATTAATTTTTCTATTAATAACAAGTAATGCTTTAGCTAAACAAAGTGTTGAAACAACACCATGGGGATATAGTGGTATAATAAATGTTCCAAATTCAAATGTAATAGAAAAAGGAAAATTTTATATAAATTCTGCTTATACAGTAAATAAACCTAACTTTTTATCAAGTTTTCAAATTGGATTGATAGATAATTTAGAAATAGGTATTTTAGGAGGACTTCCTTCTGATATCTATTCAGGACTTGCTGGTAATATAAAATATCAAATATTAAAACAAAATAAAGAGTTACCTTTATCCTTTGCAATGGGAATTAATTTATTAGGTATAAAAAAAGTAGGAAATAATAATAATTTTTTTAATTTAGGAAATGCTATTTATATGATAGCTTCTTATGATTTAAATATAAATTTATTTAATAATCAATATAATCTTTTATCAACTCATTTAGGATTTTCTGGAAATTTAGAAGCTACTAATCTTTTGGCAGCTATTGATATACCAATAACTAAATTTGTAAATTTAGGACTAGAATATACTAGTAAAACCAATATAAGTAATGAAATGATAAATTTTGGTATAAAAATAAAACCTATAAATGAATTGTCAATAAACTTTTTTTCATTAGGAAATAACTTTTCTCAAGGTTTTAAAGATGCTCAATATATGATAGGCTTATTTTATAATAGTAATTTATTACTAAATAGTAATAGTAACATTTCTCAAAAAAATGAAGAAAAAAAAGAAGAAACTAAAATTTCAAATCAAATTAATAAAGAAGAGAGTAAATTGCAAAAACAAAATAATCAAGAAAATGAAAAAACAACTACAAATAAAGAAGAAAATAAAAATTTAATAAAAGAAGGAACATTAAAAATAATGGTTACAGATGAAAATGATAATTCTAATTTGTCTAATGTTCAATTGGTATTAGAAAATAAAGAAAACAATATTTATAATAAATATGACATAATTAATGGAGTATATACAATTGATAACTTGAAATATGGTAGCTATAAACTGACTTTTAATAAAGAAAACTATGAAGCATTAGTTTATACTACAAAATTAGATTCAAATTTGAATAATATAAGTGTTAAAATGAAAAAAATATCATCATCTATATTTGCAAAAGTATTTAATAATGTATCTATACCTTACCCTGATTTAGACATTGTTTTAGATGAAACTATTAAAACGAAAACAGATAAAGAAGGTAAGTTTTCTTTTATTAATATAACCCCGGGTAAGCATATTATAAAAATAATAAAAAATGATGAATTATTGAAAAAAATTGATATTGATGTCTTAAAAGGCATAGATTTAAAAAGAGAAATATATTTAGATGAAGTAAAAACAGGCAATTCTAAATCCGAAAATAAAAATACTAGTAAAACTGAATTAAAGAGTGATTTAAAAGAAAATAAAAAACAAGAAAATAAAGATAAAGAAAAAGAATTAATAGTATCTAAAAATACAGAAAATAATAATTTACAAAATACTAAAAAAGAAGATAAAAAGACTAATAACTCATTAATTGTAGGAAAAGTTACATCAGAAGGGCAAATAATACAATCAGCTAGAATAGTTCTTGAAGGTGATAAAGTAACAATAATGACTATTTCAAATAAAGAAGGATTTTATCTTATAAAAAATATTCCTCCTGGTCAGTATAAAATAACTGCAAGTAAAAAAGGATTTTTAGATAAAAGTTCAAAAATAAATCTTGAAGCCAATAATCAATATAAATTTGATATTATATTGGGAAAAAAAACTAATTAAATTTAAAACTAACTAAACCAAGATATTATAAACTTTTCAAATTCTAATCTTGGCTCAACTTTAGTAGATTTAAATTTAAGCTCTATTTTTACTAAATCATTTAATAGCTCTCTTAATTTCTCAATTGGATAATTTTTCCAAGCTTTAAAATCTTTTTCTATAATATAAGTATGTTTTTTAAGTTTATCTGATATTTCTTTAAAAGTCATTTTATCTTCGTAAAGAACTTTTAAATTATAAATATATCTTAAATTTGATTGTAAAGATGCAAGAATAACAATACCTTCTTCATGTAAAAGTAAATTTGAAATTTCTATTAAAGCTGAATGTATATCTTTTTTAGATAAAAAATCTATTAGATTAAATATATTAGATTCTGTATTTTTTACCAATAATTTTACATCATCATAGGTAATAATGTTTTTTTCATTACTATATAAAAGTAATTTTTCTACTTCATTTATTATTCTTCTTTTATCACCATTTGTAGCTACTACTAACTCTTCAGCAGCGTTTTTCTCAATTTTCTTATTGTATTTTCTAATATAATCTTCTAACCAAGGCGTAAGCTTTTTTGTTAGTTCCCATGATTTAGGAATATTAAAAATTTTTTTATCAAAAAAAGACACAAGAGTTTTAGTAATATTTTTTCTTTCATCTAAAGATATACAAGATAATATTAAATATACTTCGCTAATTAATCCTTTTTTTAATAAACTAATTAGTTCTTGAGATTCTGGTAAATTATTTTTTTTGACAACAACAATTTTACTACCAAAACCAAGAGGTGGTGAAGAACAAGCTTCTATAACTTTATTTATTTCATCTGTTTTGGTATCATCAAGATTAAATATAAAAAGATTAAATTCTTTCCAATTTAAATCAATTTTAGAATTTATCAAATCTTTTATAAATTCTTCTTTAGAATATTCATCATCACCTATTAATAGTATGCAATTTTTCATTATTTATAATAATTACAATAAAATATAATTTTTTCTTCTTATTAACCCAAAAATTATTAAAAACATACCAAATAATAAAAATAAGTTTGTTTGTAATCTTAAATCTGGAATATTTTTAATGTATTCAATCTTTGAAAAGTTATTTAAAGTATATTGTGTTATTGTTGTATATATACCAATTTCACAAAATATTATGCCAATAATAATATCAGAAAATTTCTTTCTAAAATATATTGTTGAAAGTATTACAAGTAAAACAATTATAGAGTGTATTAATGATGTTATTAATGGGCTAGAAGAAGTGAAAAAAATTACTATAATCATAGGTGATAATCCTAAAATCATGCCTATAATTATCCATCTATTTCTACTTTCTATAATTTTTTTTCTTATTTCATAAAAAGGATCACTAACTATTAATGTATTAAAGCACGATGAACATTTAAATATACTACCATCTTTTAACTCTTTAGTATCAATTGTTCTTTTACAATTAGAACAAACTGTATATTTATTACTATTCATACAGCTTAAGCTTTTCCTCTTCAGTAAATAATCTATTACTATCATCAAGATTGTAAAATTTAATTACTTCTTTTAAAGACATACTTGTACTATCAGATAGATTATAACCTAGCAAGTTTAAAATTTTTTCCACAAGTTTTTCACTATTAGCTTCCACTTCAATATATGTAGGAACGCCAGCCCAAGTATCTATTTCAACTAAACCAAAATCAAGTTTATAAGATTCTCTAAATTTTTCATCTATTCTAAATATTTTCAAGCCTAGTTTATTTAAAAATTTTGTTGCATTATCAATATTCAAAACTTCAAATTCAATCTCATCAGATATTTTAAACTTGTCTTTAGATATTAATTCTTTAAAAGTAATAATTATTGATTTTTTATTATTTAGTAAATTCTCTAACTCTCTTATTCTTATATAACCACCAGAATTAAATAATCTATTATCTTCATAATCAAAAATTATGTTTTTTTGAAATTCTTTTTTTATTAATTTAGCATCAAGAGCTTTTAATTTTTCTAATACATTTTTTTTTATTTATATTTAAAACTTTAACTTCTATTTCTTTCATTAAAAATATTTTATATTAAAAAAAATGTTTTGAGTAGTGTAATCTATTATGATATACTAAATATAAAATCAACTCACAAAACATATTATAAAACTTTATTGTGGAGAAAAAATGAGTAATTTTGAAGACGATATTCAAGAAGCTGAAGAATTTAGTAATAAAGTTGAAGATGTACTAAATTCATTTGGAGTATTAGATTTTAGTTATGAAAATTTAGAAAATATATATAATTCAATTAAAGAAAGAATAGATGAAATAAATAATAATTTAATTCCTCCAATAGAAAGAGAAATTGAAAAGATAAATTATTATATTGATAAAAAAAGAGAAGAATTAGAATTAGCAAAGAAAAATTCTGTTATTATAACTGATATATCAGAAGACACAGAATTTATTTACAACGATTCAAAAGCTAGAAATATAGAAGAGCAAATAAAAAATGAATTGAATAAAAGATATTCTCAAGAAAAATTAAAATTTAAATATTTAGATGAATTAGACGAGCTTGCATCAAGATTAGAAGTATGTGAGAATTTAATAAAATCATATAATTTAAAATCTAACACTAATGAAATAATAGATTACTTTAATGAAGTAAATGGAGATATAATATTTGATATAGATTCTTTTAATTCCATTACATCTATAGATATAGAAATAATTGAAGTTTGGGAGAATTATTGGAGTATAGTTTTAGATGTTATAGGTAAATGTAATTTATACTTAAATGATATAGAACAACTAATAAATTACTTTAATAACATAAAAGATGAATTAGAAGAAAAGGACCCTGAATCAAAATTTGTTTTTAACGAAATTGAAGAATTACCTAATTTTTCACCTAGCCTTAATGAAATTATAGAAAATATGAACGATAAACTAATAACTTCTATAACAGCCTTATATGAACTAACAGCTTCCTATGAAGTAGGTGAAGATTATTTAAATGAAAATAAAAATTTAGCTATATCAAAAATAAATAAGTTTAAAAATTGTATTATGCTTATAAAAAATAATTTGGATAACTATAAATTAGATTACAAAGATTTGAAGAAAACTTTAACTAATATATTTGTTCTTTTAAATAAAAATATTCAGAGTATAGAAAATACACAAAAAGCATATAAACAGCAACAAGAAACAAGAATAAGAAAAGTTAAAGAAATTATTAATATAATAAATAAAACTCCTTTTGAAGTATTAAGACAAAATTCAAGCGAAATTAATAATATGATTAATACTTTAAATAATTATAATCCTGCTTCTAATCTTTTGGAAGTATTACAATTTTATTTTTCATTAAAAGCTAAATATCCTGTAAATGAGTCAAATAAAGAGGACATAATAGATGGCTTAAATACAGAATTAGAAAAACTTACTTTAATAGAAATAGATATAATATCAAAAATTTTAAATGTAGAATATAATCAAAAAAAAGGATTTATTTATAATAATCCCAATAGAGTAAAAAATATTCAAAAAACTATTAATCAAGAAAATAATAGTTTATCTGAAAACAAGATTACTAATAAACAAAATAAAACTTCTCCAATAGAATTACTCAGAGGCAAAACTGGTAATTTAGAGTTTTCAGCTAATATGTTTTTAAAAGAAGGTCAAAGATCTAAAGGATTATTTGCTGTAAAATCATATTCAAAAGCTGTTAATACTTTTCTTGAATGTTACGAATTAGAAGATAACAATGAAAAAAAATTAAATTTACTAAAATTAGCTTTTAAAAGTGCAAAACTAGCACTAGAAGAAGTAGAAAACTCTGAAACATTATATAATTATGCTATTACATATAAAAAACTAGCCTATGCTTTATCTCCAAAAGTTCAAATTCCTAACTTAATAAAAATAGGAGATAATTTTTTAAAAGCTGGTAAAAGTCTTTTAAGAGAAGAAAATATCGTTAAATGTAAAGAGTGTTTTAATGAAGCATATCAAACATATATTCAAGTTCAAAATGAAGAAGGAATAAAGGAGAAAATAGAATCAATTTCAAGATTTATAAAGTAATATAAGGAGGTAATAATGCAAGTACAAACTAGCTTAATAGAAAATATTTTAAGTGAAAATACTTTGTTTTTTATACCGCTATCTCGGTACTGAGATTGGATTATAGAAAAAATTACATTCAAAAGCTTATAAATACTAAATTTAAAGTATATTTTAATATAAATCTTTAAAATGCTTATTATTAATGGGATTTTAAGCTTATCAAAAATAACATTAACCCAGTACCTTATTGGAAATAGGAAGCCTCTCAATTAATTGAGAGGAGAGCTCACTTAAAAATAAATAAATTATTTTTATATTAAAAATTTATTGTATATTTCTTTACTACTTAGGTCAAATTTTTTTGATAAAATTTTTGCTATTTCTTTTTTTGTTAAATTTTCTCTTTTTAAACTTTCTATTTCTTTATTAAGATTATCAATTTGTAAAAAAATATTATCATTTTTTTCCTTAGATATACCTTCTATTGCAATACAAAATTCACCTTTTATTTTATTTTTTGGATATTTATTTTTGAATTCTGAAATTTTCCCTCTCCAAAAATTTTCATGTTTTTTTGTTATTTCTTTACCTATACATATGTTTCTATCTCCTAATATACTATAAATATAATCTAAAGTTTTTTCTATTTTATGAGGAGCTTCATATAATATAATAGTAAATTCTAAATTTTTAATATCATTAAAAATCTTATCTCTTTTAGATTTTTCATTAGGTAAAAAACCTATAAAAATGAAAATATTGCTTGGAAAACCAGAAACTACTAAATTTAATAAAAATGCAGAAGGACCAGAAACAGGTATTAATTCAATATCATTTTCTATAGCCATTTTCACTAGAGGAAAACCTGGATCAGAAATAAGAGGCATACCAGCATCACTAACTAAAGCAATGTTTTTTCCATTTAGAACTTGATTTATAAAAAACTCTGTTTTGATATTTTCATTATAAGAATGATAACTATAAAGAGGTTTAGAAATACTTAAATGGTTCAAAATTTTAATTGTATTTCTAGTATCTTCACAAAGTATAAAATCAACATTCTTTAAGGTATTTATTAATCTAAAAGAAATATCATCTAAATTTCCTATAGGAGTACCACATAAATATATTTTACCTTTTAAACTCATATTATTAAGTATAAATTACAATACCTTTATAAATAATAGTTTAATATTAACACAATATATTATAAATCTATTTGTTATTCCTTAAATGCCTAGTCAAACCTTCGGTTTGCTACTTCTTTTAAAATGTGAATTTATTACAGGATAATACTATATATGTTTAATTTTTAATTTAATTTATAGTGTAAGAAGTCTATTAATTTAAGTGTAGGAAGTCTATTAATATTAAGTACAATTTTTTTCTTAAAAATAATTTACAAAAGTTAAGTTTAAAATATACAAATATATGGTTACATTATAATATATCTTCTTGGAGGTTTTAATTAATGAGAAAATTTTTACCTATTTTGATTTTTACATTAACAGCATGTTCTACTAATGATAGTTTAGTTACAAGTAATTTAGTAAATGAACAAGTTCAAGCAAATGCTCTAAAAAAAATAACTTTATCAATGGACAAGAAAGAAGGAACTGAAATAAAAAAAATTGTAGTAGATAAACCTATACCTAGTAAAAAAGAATCAGCGTTAGCTAAGAAAACAGAAAAATTAGATATAAAATTTACTGAACCAGTAGGAACAAATGATTATGTTTCAAGAGAGTATGCAAGGAGAGCAAGGTATGCTTTAAATGAAATGAATAAAGCTTATTCTTTTTCAGAAGGTTATAGAATAGGTTTAAGAGAATTAGATTATATGAGAAGAGATGGTGTTTATGTTGCAAAAGTTGCATATCCTGCTGCTGAAGCTGTTGAAAGTTGGTCTAATGGCTTTAAAGTAGTAGCATCTGCATTAAATCATATAGCTGATGATAGACCTAATACGCCAGATGAAGCTGTAAGATTAGTTATGAATATGATGTCAGCAAATGATTCTTGGAGAGATGGTTATAGAGTTGGAGTAGTAGCTTTAAGAGTTATTTCAAATACAGATAATAGAAAAGTTAGAGAAATTATTGATTATGGTTTAAGAAGAGCTGAAAGTGCTTATGATTATAAAGAAGCTTATGATATTTTAATTGATACATTAAGAGATTTAAGAAATTACTTTTAAAATTTAAATCTTATATTCAATTCTATTTTTACCTTTATTTTTAGCTAAATATAGTAGTTCTTCACAAGATTTAAGTAATGTATTTGGATTTTTATTTTTTTCTGGATATGAATCTATTGATAAGCTAACAGTAATCTTTAATTCGTTTTCTTCAAATTTTATATTATCTATAGCATTTTTTATATTATTAGCTAAATCCAAACTTTCAAGAAATGAGGTATCAGGTAATAAAATACATATTATTTGACTTGAGTATTTTGCAGCTATATATTCTGGTTTAATTAAAGTCTTTACTTTATCTATTACTAATTTTATTACATTATCACCAAAATCTCTTCCATATTCTTCATTTATATATTTTAAATTATCTATGTCTAACATTATTAAACTTAAATTATTATGATTTTTTACAGCTTTTATTATTTCCTCTTCTAAATTTCTTTCTAAATATCTCCTTAAATATAAGTTAGTGCTTGTATCTAATGAAGCTAATTCAAAAAGGTGTAAGCTATTCCATAAAGCAGAAATTATTTTACTTAAATTATTAATTGTTGTTTCATCTTCTTCAGAAAATTCGTTACTATTTTCTTTATTCATTATTAATATAAATGCTTCTATCTCATTATCTACAATAATAGGTGATATTACAGCATTATCAAATTCTTCAGTAAAAACAGAGGATTTATCATAAATGTTAATAGTATTTTTGGTGTCTATAAGATTTAATATAATATTTTCTTGATTAAATTTATACTCATTATTATTTTTTACTCTAGTTGTATTAATTGAAGACAATATCTTAAAAGTTTGATTATTTGGAATATATTTTGCTAAAAATGACTTTTGAGCGTCAAAAATATCTATAATATCATTTACTATTGTGTTTGAAAAATCATTTATATTCTTTTTGTTTATTAACTTTTCTATAAGTAAGTTTATTTTATTTAATACATTTATTAAATTATTTAATTGGTAATTCTTATTCTTATTTTGCTTACTAGTAGTTTCAAGTATTCTGTTATTTTCCTCCAATTTTTTTTCTATATTATAGTATTTATCTATATAATTACTAATATTTCTTGATAACTCTTTTAAAGATATAAATATTTTATGAAATTCATAGTAAGAAATAAATTTATCAATTTTTAATTCTAAATTTCCTTGGTTCATTTGAATTATTAAATTATTTATTTCATCTAAAGGTTTAAAAAATAGTTTTAGCAATAAATAAAAGCTTATTAAAATAATCAACAATATAAAAATAGTAATATCTTTTAAAATATCAGAAAAGTATAAATTTTCTATATTATCTATATAAATTTCCATACATAAAATAAAATCTTTATTATCAACTTTTTTTATTGGTGCAAAAGCTAATATCCATTTACTTGACTTATCAGAAAGTATTGTTTTACTTATTGTAGGCTTTATGAAACCATAATTTAAGTATATGTCAGAAATTTTATAAACATCAAGTTTTTCATCTAAAAAATTATATATCCTATTATCTTCTTTATATAGAATAAAAATGTCTTTAGCAATTGGTAACTCAGTTTTCAATTCTAATATTTTATTTTTAAAAAAGTTATGATTATTTTTTTTTATATTAAATTCAAAATTATTTTCAGAAAAAATTTTTGAAGTCAATGTAATAATAGTTAAAATTTTGTTTTCTTTCTCTTTAAATAGACTTTTATCTAGAAAACTATTAAAATATATTGAGTATAAAAAAACTATAGGTATAAAAATTATTGTTATAATAATAAAAAAAACTAATTTTAAATTAATATAAACTTTATTTTGCATTAGTTAAGTAATTTATTTATTGCTATAATATTGTTTATCAAATTAAAAATATATTGATTTTCATTTTCATTTTTACTTATTTTATATTTTCTATCATATTTATAAAGTAATGATAATAATGTATTATAAACTCCATTATGTAAAGCTTCTAAATTATAACCTCCTTCTAAAGTTAGTAACAATCTACCATTACATAATTCATCTGAAATTTGATTTATCCTAAATGATAAATATTTATAAAGATTATCCGTAGCATTTAAACCACCTAATGGATCTTTATAATGAGCATCATAACCAGCTGCAACAAATATCATTTCAGGATTAAATTTTTTTAATGCTGGTAGAACAATATTTTCAAAGGTTTCAAAATATATGTAATCAGAAAAACCTTCTGGTATAGGAATATTTATATTATATCCTTCTCCTTTACCTGTACCAATATCATTATAACTACCACTAAATGGCCAAAAAGGGTATTGATGCCAAGAAATTGTTAATACTTTGTTTGAATTATAAAATATTTGCTCTGTTCCATTTCCATGATGAACATCAAAATCTAATACTGCAACTCTTTTTAATCTATATTTTTCAAGTGCTTCATTTATAGCTACCGATAAATTATTAAATAAGCAAAATCCCATTGTTTTATTTGGTAAAGCATGATGTCCCGGTGGTCTTATAAAGCAAAAAACTTTATTTATACTATTCTGTAAAATGAATTCTAGTGCTTTTATAACACTACCACAAGCATATATCGCTGTATTATATGATTCATTAGAAACTACAGTATCTTCATCTATCCTTCCTTCATTATCATTGCAAAATTTTTCTACAAAGCTAACATATTCTTTTGAGTGAATTTTATATAATACTGATAAATCAATTTTTTGTGGTTCTATATCAAAAAAAATTTTTCTTCCTATTTTATCTATAGCTGAATCTATAACTTCTAATCTGCTAGAATTCTCAGGATGAAAACCTGTATCATGTTTTTTAAATATGTCAGAATTGACAATTCCAAGATTCATTTTTTCTTATTTTGCAATTTTTCTAATTTTTTTATTGGTTTAATTTTTGAAAATAATTCTTCGGGACTAGTTAATTTATTTTCATCACTTGCAAAAATAAAATCAGGTGATGGTAACATATTTTCTTCAGTTAATTCTGGTATATCACTATAAATATTTTCTAAAATTTCTTTAGGTGGAATTAAATTTATCTTTCCAAGGGTAATAGGAAATTCTTTATATTCTTCTTTTTCATTCATAATTTAATTATACTCAAAAAACAAAAAATTAGCTTTTAAAAAAATCACTTGGTTTTACACTATCTATAAATTTTTTAAATTCTTGTGCTTCTTGTTCATCTCTTGTTTGATCTATTGGTATTGAACTTGAAGCCATTACTTGTTCAGATACATATATATTAGCTTTTGTTCTTATTGCTATAGCTACTGCATCACTTGGTCTAGAATCAATAGAAAATTCCTTACCTTGAGAATTTACTAAATTTATTTTAGAAAAAAATGTTCCATCTTGCATATCAGTTATATATATACTTTTTACATCATATTTCATTGTTTTTAGAATATTTACAATTAAATCATGTGTAGATGGTCTTGGTAACTTTATATTTTCCATAGCAAGCATTATCGAATTAGCTTCAGGAGAGCCAATCCAAATAAGTAAAGCTCTCCTATCTTCAAGGTCCCTTAGAACCATTATAGGAGTTTTATTTTGTGGATCTAAAACTATTCCAGAAACTTTCATTATAACCATATTACACTTCCTTTTTCTTTTTACTCTTATCTACTAAATCAGAATCTATTCTTTTATATATTAAATCACCTTTTCTTGTTTTTAAACCTGATATTAATTGTCCCCATTCTAAATTATTATAGTTAAAATTACTAATATTTTCATCTATTCCTAATTGATACCATATTTTTTCTGATATATTAGGAGTAAATGGATATAAAAGAAAAGCTATAATTCTTAATGCCTCTAAACAAGTATATAGAACACCATGAAAATATGGTATAATACTTTCGTCTTCTTTAGATTTCTTAGCTAAATTCCATGGTGCCTCTGTATCAATATACTTGTTTAGTTTATTAACTAAATCCCATATTTTTATTAAAGAACCTTGTAAGTCATAATTATTCATGTAATTAATAACTTCTTCTTTTATTTTCATAGAAAATAGTTCAAAATCCTTTTCTGCTTCTAAATTTCTACTTGGAATAATACCGTCACAATTTTTTACCAGTATAGAAGAAACTATCCTATTTAAAGAATTTCCTAAATTATTTGCCAAATCAGCATTAACTCTACTTTCTAATATTTCACATTTCTTAAAAGAACCATCTTCATTGAATTCAGCTACAAAATCTCCATCGCTTCCATAATTTATTTCTCTTAATAAGAAATATCTTACACCATCAGCTTGATATTTTTCTATTAAATCAGAAGGTCTTACTATATTACCAATAGTTTTACTTATTTTATTTCCTCCTATTGTTATAAATCCATGTGCAAATATTGTTTTAGGTAATGGTAAGTCTAAAGCCATTAATATAGCAGGCCATATTATACAATGAAATTTAATAATATCTTTACCTATTATTTGTAAATCAGCTGGCCAATAATCTTTTAAATTATTATCTGTATTTACAAATAAACCAAGAGCGTTTATATAGTTAGTAAGAGCATCTAACCATACATAAATTATTTGATTATCTTCATCTGGAACTTTTATACCCCACTTAACACTCTCTCTAGTTACACTTATGTCTTCAAAATCATCTAACATTGATAAAATTTCATTTTTTCTTGTTTCAGGTTTTATAAAATTTTCATTAGTTAATATATGCTCTTTTATTTTATTTTTATATTTTGATATCTTAAAAAAGTAATTTCTTTCTGAAACTAAATCAGGTTTTTCTTTTATGATTTGGACAAAATCCATTTTCATCTAAATCTTTTTCTAAATAGAATGATTCACATCCACTACAATATAAGCCTTGATATTCCTTAATATATAAATCTCCTTTTTCTTTTAAAGTATTAAATATTTTTTGAACAGATTTTATGTGTATATCACTATGAGTTCTATAAAAAATATCATAACTTATATTTAGTTTTTTCCAAGTTTCTAAGTAATAATTAGCTATTTGATTACAATGTTCTTCAGGTGTTAACCCTTTCTCAAAAGCAGTTTTTTCTATTTTACTTCCATGTTCATCTAATCCAGTTAAAAAAATTACATCTTTACCTCTTTGTCTAAAGTGCCTAGCTATAGCATCAGCTGAAATTTTCTCATAAGCATGCCCTAAATGCGGTGGCGCATTAGAATAATCTATTGCTGTAGTAATATAAAATTTATCTCTCAAATCTAACCTCTTAATTTAATTATAGTTAAGTTTATACAAATTATTCATTATATTACGAATATTTTAACTTGAAAAATATAGTTATTATTTTTTATAAAAAAACAAAAATTTAAAGGATATATGAGTATAAATGAGTATAATTTATAATTTTTTTGTTTTAATTGAATTTTATTTATGTTAAAAATGATTCTTTATTTAGATTAAACTATGATTAAAAGATTACTTTTAATAGTTATTTTTACAATATTTATAAGTTTTAAAGCAATAGCTCAAGAAGATATATCTATTTTACACATAAATGATGCTAACGGAAACATAAACCCAATAAAAGTAGATGGTAAATTTTCAGCAGGTGGTATATTACAATTAGCTGACTTTGTTAGATCTTTTAATAAGAGTCAAAAAAATACAATATTTGTTTCTTCAAGTGATATGATAGCTCCAATGCCTGAATCTTCTAAAAATAAAGGTAGAATATATATTGATTTTTTTAATAAAGTTGGTCTAGATATTTGGTCACCAGGTGATTATGATTTTTTATATGGACTTGATAATTTAAAAGAAATAACTAAAAATGCTAATTTTAATATTATAAATACTAATCTTGTTTATAAACATACAAAAAAAAATATCTTTAAGCCTTATGTGATAATTGAAAAGCTTAATAAGAAATTTTTATTTTTAGGAGTAACAAATCTAAATTCTTATGAACAATTACCTGATGATGTTAAAAATAATATTCAAATAATAAAACCAATAGATGCTATTAATGAAGCTTTAAATAATATAGATGAAAACTATGATTTTGTAATTTTACTTGCACAATTAAATAATGAAGAAAAAGTTGAAATAATGAAAAAAACAAAAGTTGATTTAATTATTGGTTCTATAGGACGTATTGTTGAATCAGATATAATGACTTTTTCTACTTTTAATAATAAATATTCTGTAATAACTTCAGGATACACAATATCAGTAGGTCAAGTTGATTTGAGTATTAACAATAATAAAGTTTTTGTTAAAAATTTGAAAAATAATCTTTTGTTAGAAAAAGATGATTATCAAGAGGATATTTTAGATATAAAAGAAATAATAAGAAAATATAAAGATGATTCTGATAAAGTAACATTAGCAAAATTTAGTAGTTCTCCAAATAGACAACAATCTTATCAGTTTATAAATACATCAATACATAGATTATGTAATTGTGAAATTACTATATTCCCAAACAATTTTTTTATGAGAGGATATTATTTTGAACAAGAAATAAATGAACATGATATATTCTCTGTAATACCTGTACCATCAAAGTTAAAAAAAATAAAAATAAATGGTTATGATTTAAAAAATTTTATAAAAAGCATAGAACTAAATGATTTCACTATTTCCGGTTATTTAAATAATAAAGTTAATAATGTTCCAATATCAAATAATGAAAACTATATTTTATGCACTACTGAACAAACATATAGGAAAAATCCAATTTTAAAAGAACAAAAAGATGTTTATACTACTTCTGAAAGTATAAATCAATTACTTTATAAATATATTCTTGATAATAAAGGAAAAGTATTTGATTTAAGTAAAGAAGAAAAATTTGATGACTGGAAAATTATTTTTAAATTAGATTTAGACCCACAATTTTTAAACGTTGATTTAAAAAAGGATACTGATTACAACTATTTAGTTTGGAAAGGTGATAAAAATGCTTTAAGTTGGGGAGGAGTATCAAACTTATTTATAAGAAGATACTGGGATGATTATGAATTTGATAATAGAATAACATTAGAATTTAGACAACAACAAACAGGAAGTACAGCAATAGAAAAATTTGCTGATACAATACAATATAATTCTTTTTTTAAAAAAAGATTTTTTAATAGTATTATAATTCCTTTTACGGAAACAAAAATTTCTTCGTTTTTTATAAATCCAAAACCAGAAAAGCCTCATCAGATATTGCTTGAGTTAAATACAGGTCTATTACATGAATTACCTTTTGGATTTAAATTTAGAGAAGGATTAGAAATTAGAAAAAATTTATTAGATACAACTTTAGATTGGCAATTTGGTGGTTTTATTTCACTTAACTTTATTAATAATATTTTTTTCTTAAAAGAAGAATTTGAAGGAAAATTATATTTACCTGTTGGTGGAAGGTTATTTATAACCGAAATACAAAACAAAATAACTTATCCTATATCTAATTTGTTTAATCTTTACTACCAAATAAATTTGTATAATGAAACTTTTGATTTTAGTAAAATGGCAATTAGACAAAATGCCGGTATAGGTATTAAATTAGATAATCCTTTTATTTTTTAGTCTCCAAATATATTAAAAATGCTACCTGTTGGATCCTTTATTTCAAAAAACCTTAATTTTCCAACTCCTTGAATATGACTTACTATCTCAACACCAGAATTTTTTAAAAAAACATAAGATTCATCACAATTTCCAAGATAAAAACCTATACCAGTTTCATAAGGTTTTATATTTGGTACTTCTTGAACTAAAAGTTTAACATTACCATCAGTTAATTCAAGCCATGTTAATCCTTCGGGTATATCTTGTTTTATAATATCTTCAGTTATATCCGTAAGATTAGTATAAACAAGTTCTAATCCCAAAATATTTACAAAGAAATTATAAGCTTCCTTTAAATTTTGAACAGGATGAAAAAAATAACTTAGTTTTGCTTTAAACATTAAATTATCCTTTCTATTTTACAGAATATAAATTTTTATCATCACTACCAAAATATAATGTATCATCAACAAATAGAGGTTTTGAGTAAATAGCTCCATCTGTAGATAAGCTTTTTTGAATTTTACCGTCTTTTTTTGATAGTAAATACATAATACCTGATGCTGTTCCAACATATATATTATCTTTAGTAATTATAGGGCTAGTAGTAATTGCTGATGATAAATTAGATTTCCATATTAACTCTCCTGTTTCTTTTTTTAAAGCATATAAATTATTATCATTACTACCAAAATATACTGTATCTTCAACGACTATAGCATCAGTTATAATATCATCGTTTGTTTCAAATTTCCAAACTTTTTTACCAGTCATAGAATCTATTGCATAGAATATACCATCAGCTGAACCAAAATAAAGAATACCAGAAGATATTATTGGTGATGAGTTTATTAGCTTTCTTGTTTTAAATTTCCAAAACTCTTTCCCATTAAATCTATTTACTGCATAAAAATAACCATCAAAACTACCAAAATATAAATAATTATTTTCTATAATTGGTGTAGAAGATACCCAATCACCTGTTTTGAATTTCCATTTAATTTCTCTTGTAGGTAGGTAAACAGCATATAAATTATTATCATCACAACCAATATATAAAATATTATCTTCTATAACTGGTGTTGAATTAATACTACCATCAAATCTTAATCTCCATTTCTTTTCTCCATTACTAGCATTTAAAGCATATAAATATTTATCATTACTACCAAAATATAATATTCCATTATCTATAGTAACTCCTGAAAAAATTGGTCCAGCAGTTTTATATTTCCATTTTTCTTCTCCTGTTTTTTGATCTATAGCATATAAGTAATAGTCAGCACTACCAAAATATATTAATCCATTATATAAATTTATAGGACTTTTTATACTTCCACCACTTGCAAATTTCCAATTTATATTAAGCTTGCTTGAACATGAAGCTATAAAAAAAACAATTAAAGTAAAGATAAAAATTTTTATTCTCATTTATAATTTAGCTTTATCTCCTATAAGAAAAGTATTAAGTATATATTAACACTAATTTGTTTTTTTTTAAATTTAAGTAATTATTTTTTTGAATTTTATACTAAACTAAAATTGATTTGCACTTTTTTAATTCCTACAAAGCGCTACTATTCATAAAATTTGAGTTTTTGAAAAAATGCAAACTTCAGAAGTTTGAGTAAAAAAAACTATTTAGAAAATTAGAAACTATATTCTGATATTTATTTTTTATAAATTAAATCATCTTCTACCTAAAATATCACCTAAACTTGCCATTTTATCTTCAGCAATTATAACTTTATGATTTGTATCATAAGCTTTTTGGGTATTTATTAAATCCACCATTTCTTTTACTAAGCTAACATTTGAAGTTTCTAATGCACCTGAAATTATTGAACCTATACCATTTTGTTTTGGTTGTCCTTGAATTTCTGCACCTGAAGAAGATGTTGCTTTGTATGTAGAATTACCAGTAGCATAAAGTCCAGCAGGATTTACGAATGTTGATAATGTTAATTGTCCTAAATTTGTTAAGTTAGCTGTCCCAGGCTCTCTTACCCAAACTCTACCATCTTCACTTATGTGAGAAAAAATTTGTGAAGGCTGTAATTGAATAGGTGGATCAAGTAAATAACCACTTGACGTTACAAGTCTTCCTTGTTCATCAAATTTAAATGAACCATTTCTTGTATAAAGATTTTCACCTGTTATTGGATCCAAAAGTTTAAAAAATCCAGGTCCATTTATTGCAAAGTCCAAAGAATTTTCAGTAATTTTAAATGAACCTTGTTTATGTTCAATTTCTGTTCCTGTAATTTTTACTCCTTGACCTGTAAATTTACCAACAGGATTTTCATAAGGTGTTGGTTTTCTTGAATATTTAACAATTTGGTCAGCAAAATCTAAATCCATTCTTTTAAAACCAACAGTTTGGTTATTAGAAATATTATTAGCTAATACTTCAACTCTTTTCATTAAAGAGTGCATAGCACTTGCATTAACTTGTAAGCCCATAAAAAAACTTCCTCAGAGAATAATAATTAAATACTATTATACAACAAAAAGTATATTTTTTATCCTTTGACACATAAAATTTGTTTTAGTACTGCTTTTACTTCTATTAAATCTTTTTGTTCATTTATAACTTTATCTATATCTTTATAAGCTGATGGTATTTCATCAAGTACTCCTTTATCTTTACGACATTCAACACCTTTAGTTTGTTTTTTTAAATCTTCAATAGTAAAAATTTTTCTTGCTTTATTTCTTGATAATTTTCTGCCAGCACCATGAGAACAAGAATGAAATGAATCAAGATTACCCTTACCAACAACAATATAGCTTTTTGTTCCCATAGAACCAGGTATTATTCCAATATCACCTTTATCAGCTTTTATAGCACCTTTTCTTGTAACAAATACTTCTTGTCCAAAATGTATTTCCTTAGAAACATAATTATGATGACAAGATGTTATATTTCCTATTATCTCAATGTGAGGAACATATTTTTTTAAAGCAAGAAAAACATTTTCAAATATTTTTTTTCTATTTTTTAAAGCATATTCTTGACACCAAAAAACATCATTAATATAATTTTTAAATTCTTGTGTTTGTTCTGTAAGGTATGCTAAATCAGAATCTTCTAATTCTATAAATTTTTTTCTCATCTCTCCTTTAGCAATAGATATATGATATTGTGCTACTTCATTACCTATATTTCTTGAGCCTGAATGAAGCATTATCCATACATTTTCTTTTTCATCTAAACATATTTCTATAAAATGATTACCACCTCCAAGAGTTCCTATTTGTTTCGCTGCTCTTTCTATAATTTTGTTTCCTAATTCTTTATATACACTTAAAGATTTGAAATCTAAATCTTTTCCATATTTATCTGTTTTATGAGAATCAAAACCTAAAGGTACTAATTTTTCTATATTTTTTCTTATAACAGATATATCATCAGGTAAATCTTTAGATTTTATATTAGTCATAGCAGCAAGCATACCACAACCTATATCTACTCCAACAGCAGCAGGAATTATTGCTCCTTTTGTTGCTATAACAGAACCAACAGTTGCTCCTTTCCCTAAATGAACATCAGGCATAACTGATACATGTTTAAATATAAATGGTAATTTAGAAATTCTTTCTAGTTGCTTTATTGCATCTTCTTCTATTTCTGAAACATCAGTCCAAACTTTTATATCTTTACCACCTAAATTTATTGTTTGCATAAAAACTTTTCCTTTAGAATATTATAAGTTTTTAAATCTCCTAAATCTTTTATAGAATCTATAATTATTTTAGCTATTTTTAAGTTATCTTTAAAATTAAATTTTAAAGATGATAAAAATAAGTTTATTAAATCATTTTTCAAATTATTTTTATACATGTACAAAGCTAGCTCTTCTAAATAAGAGTTATAAAATTCTGTATTTTTTAAAATTTTTATTCTTTCTATTTCAACAGGTATAAAATTATTTTTAGATTTATACTTTAAATATATTTGAAATCTAGTTTTTTCAAATTCTTTATAATCTTTTTCTGTTTTATTATGATAAAACCTATTTGTTATTTGATTTATATAAAAAATATTCTTATTTTCAAATAATCTTATCCAAAAATCCCAATCTTCATTATGATATAAATTTTCATCAAAAAAAATATTATTTAATTTTCTAAACATCACTGACAATATTGGTATATAACCCTTCACAAGTAAAGAATCATAATCATATTTTTTTGATAAAAAATCTTTAATACTATTATTTAAAACGATATGAGAACTTGTATAAGCTGCAAAATAATTATTATTTTGAGTAAGAAAATTATATAAAACTTCTAAATGATTATCATAAAAAATATCATCATCATCAAGAAAACAAATAAATTTACCATTAGCATTTTGGAGTCCAATATTTCTAGCTTTTGCTCTTCCATAATTTTTATTTAAATTTATACATTTTATTTTTCTAGATTCAAAATTTATATGACTTAAACTATCATTTACAATAATAATCTCATAATTATTTATTTTTTGTGATAAAACACTATTTATAGCAATATTCAAAGTATTTTTTATATTTATAGTAGGTATAATAACAGAAATATCAATATTCATTTATTTCTTTCTTTTATTATTTTAAATTTTTTACCTAAAATTTGTGAAATATCATCAAAGTTTAAAAAGGAATCCCATACCAATATTAATTCTTTATTTACAATATTTAAATCATAGTCGTTATTATAATTTATATCACTTACTTTAATTTCTTTACCTGAAAAATCCTTATTTAAAATTCTTGCATAAATAAATTTATCTCCTTTTAAAATATCTTCTTTTTGCCATGTTAAAAAATAATTTTCATCTATAAATTTTATTTTAGGATTACTTTGTATAAAAGAACTTTCATTTATAATTTTTACGTTTTTATTTATTAAATTTCCATCTTTATCTATTTTCTGTAAATATATTCCTTCACTATAAGAATCTTCAAGAAATCTTGAATATTTACTTTTGCTATATGTTGCCCATACGATTATAAAATTGTTATTATTATCTTTTTCTAGAAAAATATCTTCTGAAAAATATTTAATATTATTTATTTTTATAGGTTCTAACAATTTATCTTTGTCTATATCATAGATTCTAAAATATATATTAGTTTTTCTATCTTTTAGTTCTATTTTATTATTTTCATATTCAAGATAAGATATATATATTTTATTATCATAAATAATTATTTTTGGTGATAAATAGTTATTATTAATATCACTAATTATTATTTCTTTATTTTTTTTATTTTCTTTTATAATATCAATATTTATTTTACTATTACCTTTATCTGAAAAAGTATTATATGCTATAACTAATAAATTATCTTTAGAAAAAATATTTATATTGGGAATAAAAAATTTATGTTCTTGAATTGGCGTATAAAAGTTTGAGTTTATTAGTTTTGTTTTTAATTTAGAAATATCATCTGGATTATTTAAAGTGATTTCTAGTTTTTCTTTTCCTTCATTAGAGAAAATTTTTAATTTTATAATATAGTTATCCTTATCTTTATCATAAGCATTCCAAGAAAAAATTATATCTTTATCAAAAAAACATGAAACCCTTGTATTGTTATTTATATCTGGAGAATCACTTACTAAAAATTCTAAAGATTTTTTATTTTTATCAGAATAAAAAATCCTTGCTTTTATTTTTGTTTCTTCTAGCCATGAAACTACAAAGTTTCCTTTGCTATCAGAAGTTACTTTTGGATACAAAGAATTAAAATCATTTGTATTAATTTTAAATTCTCCATTTAATCTTTGTTTTGATAACTCTTTTATATCTTGTAAGTTTATAAGAGGTGAATTATTTATATTATTATTTGTTGAGCAAGAGAAAAGTAAGAATATGAATATAAAAATTTTCTTCAACATTTATTATTATGTAAATCATTACAGATTAATATTTTACAAAAGAATTATTACATTTAATTTTCTTTGTTAAATAATTTTTTTAATTTATTAACAGTATTTATAGGATCTTCAACAATAATTCTTGTTCCACTTATAACATCTATAAATCCTACTTCTCTAGGATATCTTGGAACTATATGTAAATGTAAATGTTCTATACTTGCACCGCTATTAAGTCCAATATTATAACCTATATTAAATGCTTGAGCATTATAATTTTCTTTTAATATATTAATAGACATAACCTGTAATTTATGTAACTCTAAAACTTCATTATCATTTAATTCAACAACACTTTCTATATGTTTTTTAGGAAAAATCATTAAATGACCTGGATTATATGGATAAAGATTTACAGATATTATAAAATTTTCGCTTGAATATATATCTAACTTATCTACTTTTGGATCTTTATTAACAACAGAGCAAAGAATACATTTAACATTTGGTCTTTTACCTCTAACATATTCTTGCTTTGAAGGAACAAATAATCTATCAGATGTCATTTTACTATAATATCAATATTATTATTTATTTCTTTATCTGTAGAAAAAACTTGAACTGGATTACTTAAATTTCCTAAATAAAAATTAAATAAGTCATTTTTATTATAATTATATATATGAAAGTCAATAGTATAAGAACCATCATTTTTTGTTTTTACTGCTTCTAATTGACCACTTTTATTATGTTTTATATATAAATCAACATTTGATAATGGTTTATTATCTTTCAAAACTTTACCACTTATTTTTAGATAAGCTATTTTAGATTGAAAATCTTGTGAAACTTCTAAAGGATAATTTTTGTCTTTCCAATACCAATAACCTTCATCTAGCACTCTTACATTTCTATAACCAAGATTTTCTAATTGTTCAGCAGCTATTGAAGACAAATGATGAGGACAACCACAATAGGTAACAATTTCAGAATTTTTTGGAATATCTTTAACCATATCAGCTGTTAATGGTAATGGTAATGATTTTGCACCTTTTATATGTCCTTCTTTGTATGATAAATCATTTCTTACATCAAAAATATATATATTTTCATTATTATTTATTTTTTTTAGTAACTCATCAGCTTTTATAAATTTAGGTTTATATTGATTTTGTTTTACTTCTGATGATATACTACTTATTGGTGATACGTTTGAAGCTATTTTTGTATTATTAGTTTTTTTTTCTTCTGCTGTTGTATCAGAACAAGAAACAATAAACAATAAAGAAAAAAATAAAAATTTACTATGCAAGACTTTCATAATTTATTTTTTACTTACAACATTCATATTATCAAATAGAATTGAAGGATATTTTCTATTTCCTGATACTGACCAATGAGATTTATTTTCTATATATTTTATATTATTATTAAACATTTCAAATGTATTTCCTGCTATCATACAATCTTTTATTCTACCTAATATTTTTCCTTTTTCTATAAGATAACCTTGAGATATATTTACAGAAAAATCACCTGATAGTATGTTTCCTTGACCAGCTCCTAATACACCATCAATTAATATTCCTTCATCTATTTCTGATATTATTTCATCAAAAGATTTATCATTACCTTCTATTATTAATGTAGATATAGATGGGTAAATTTCAGATAATCCTGTTCTAAAACCATTCCCTGTAGATTTTACACCTGCTTGATATGCATTATCTACATCATAATAAAAACTTTCTAAAATACCATTTTTAATAAAATATTTTTTTTGTGTAGGTATTCCTTCATCATCAAAATGTAATGGGATTAATCCTTCTAAAGGAGCCTCATAAATATTTAATCTTTCATCAAATACTTTACTTTTCAATTTATTTTTAAAATAGGAAGAACCTTTTAATACTGATTTACCACTTAAAGCAGGTTCAATAGGTATAAGCAATGAACCTAAAGCCTTATTTGTAAATAATACAGGTAATTTTTTAGTATTTATTTCAAAAATTGCTTTACCTTTTTTAATATAAAAAAGTATTTTATTTAATAAATTAGAGTAATTTATTTCTGTTTTTCTTGTAGAAAAACCATCATATACATAAAATATGTCATTATCTCTAACTAATTGACTATAGCAAGTTAAAGATAATTTATCATACTCTCTATGAGCTGATACTCCGTTAGTATTCATAATTATTTCTCTTGTAGAGCTATAATTTAAAGAAACATGATTTAAAGTTTCTTTTTCTTCATCTAATATTGAATTTATTAATTCTTCAGCACTTTTTATCATGTAATCTAAACTAGGTTTTTTATTCATTTTAAAGCTTTGACTTTCAATTTTATGTGATGGGAAATTCCAACCAACTTCTGGTCCATATTCAGATATCTCTATTGCATTTTTAACTAATTTATCAAAACTTGATGAATCTAAATCAGTAGTTGTTGAAAAACCTAACTTACCATTTTTTATTACTCTTAATGATATTCCTCTTGTTTCTTTTGATTCTATAGATTTAAGTTTATTTGATTCAAAATTTATAGGTATTAAATTATTTTCAAGATAATATACTTCAGCTGAATCAACATATTTTTCAGCTATACTTAAAATTTCATTTAACATAATTAACGACCACCTATAATTACATTTCTTATTCTTACATTAGGCCCGCCTGTTCCAACAGGTAAAGGATATTGTCCTGCTTTTCCACAGCCACCACCACCATCAGGCCAACCTAATGTATCTCCAAGTCCTTCTATATTATGTAATGTTTCAAATACATTTCCAGTAAGAACAACATCTCTTACAGGTTCTTCTACTTTACCATCTCTTATCATATATGCTTCAGCAGCACTAAAAGTAAATAATTCTTTATTTGTCATACCGCCATAATATCTTCTAGCATAGACACCTAATTTTATATCAGCTATTAATTCTCTAAAAGGTGTTTTGCCTGGTTCTATATATGTATTTGTCATACGAACGATTGGAGCAAATCTATAATTTATACATCTTGCGTTTCCTGTTGGTTCTTCAACCCATTTTTGCTGCAGTTTCTCTTGAATGTAATCGTCCTGTTAAAATACCATTTTGTATTAAATATGTTTTTTTAGCTGGTACACCTTCATCATCATATTCGTAAGTTCCTCTTTGATTAGGAAATATACCACTATCTACTACATTTAAAAAATCAGGACCAAATCTTTTTCCTATTGTAAAAATTTCTTTCATTTTTGGATTTTCATATAAAAAATCAGCTTCACTTAAATGACCGAAAGCTTCATGTATAAAAACTCCTGCTAAAACAGGATCTAAAATAACAGTATATTTACCACCTTTAATTGGTTTTGCTTTTAACTGACTTAATGCTCTTGTAACAGCTGCATCAACTTTATCTTCTAATCTTTCTAAAACTCCATAATCGTCATTAGTTCCCCATGAAACAGAACCCTGTTGAACTAAATCACCTTTTCTTGTTATAACAACAAAAGAACCTTTAGCATCCATTTTTTCTATGTCTAGAAAAGTTCCTTCTGAATTAGCATAATATATAGTTTTATATGAATCTGTATAAGAAACTTTTGTTGTCTGAACTTCAGGTGCTGCAAACAACATTTTGTGATTAAAATATTCTAATAAATTTTTTTTATCAGAAATAGAAATATTTCTAATATCTTTTATTATTTTTGGTCTTACTACTTTTTGAACTGGTTCAACAGGTGCAAGCATAGATTTATCATTACCTGCTAGTAATTTAGCTTGATAAATAGTATCATTTACTTTTTCTTGCAAATTATTTATGTTATTGAAAGAATTAAACGTCCATTTACCTTTATGTAAAACTCTTACACTACCACCTATGCCATGATTTTTGCTTATATTATCAAGTTTATCACCCGAAAATGATATTGAATTTGAATCAGTTTTTTCTATTCTTATATCAATATAATCAACATCAGCTTTTTTTATTAAGTTGCTTAAAACATCTTGCATTTTTTAATTCCCACAAAACTATATTAAGTATAGCTTAATTAATATAGTTTTTTTCAGCATTTTTTTTAAATTTTATAAAAATATCAATTTTATATTTTTTTATTCTTCATTAATTCTATTATTTCTTTCTTCTTTTCAGCAAGTATTTCATTCGAAATATATCTTCAAATGGTTTCTTTAAATGGTTCAAAATATGGCAATAGTTTGGAACTATTAATTGTATCCTTTACCTGAGGTATGTACTTTTGTAAGGTTTAGTATATCTATAAATATAGAAGGTATTATTACTATCATTGTTGATATAAATAATCCTAATAAAAATCCAGCTAATCTATCAAGAGTTTTTATTGGTGTATTTTCCATATTTTTTATTATTATTGTGAAAATGATATTTGCTATTATATATATGCTAAACCAACTAAATCCAAATCCTAAGAAATTTTACTACATTTACATCATTTTCTATATATTTTAGAATAATGTTTGTTGCAAAATTTTGAAAAACTGGTGCAAAAACTGATGCTATAACAAAAGATAGAATCCCAAATAACGATTTTAATAAGTCCTTTCGTTATTCCTAAGGTGCAGTTATAAATAAATATAATAGATATAAATATATCTAATTTGCTCATTAATAATCTGATAGTATATCTTCTATTCTATGATACCCTGACCATTCTTGTGTCCAGTAATCAAAAATTCCCTCTCCTCTTTTTACTATCCAAGCTCTTTGAAATCTATTATCTTGAGACATAACTCTTACTAACATATCTCCATCATTAAATGCCCAATGACGACCATCACTATAATAATGTTCTATTTTTAAGCCTTGTCTTGTTTTTATATGATAAGCCATCTTTTGGTAAATCCCATGAATTATCGATAATAAATTCACTAACTTGCCATATATTGCCAGAAGGTAAATATCCTTGATCAGCTGCTATACCGGAATCATTAGGTAATCCAAATACTAAGCAATGTGGTACTTGACTTGCCAAATGTCTTAATTCTCCTTCTCTACCCCATTCATGATGTAATGTACAAACTGTATTTCTTACAAGTCCAACTCCATGTGGTTCTTCTAAGTCAAATCCAGCTCCTGCTGATATATATTCACATAATTGATCAGCACCAGCAGAAAATCCAACTGTCAAAAGTTTTTTATTCTGTCTTTCATGTAGTAATCTTGCAAATAAATATCTATCACCAAAAAAGTGTTCTCCTAAATACTTGTATCTTTGCATACCTAATATACTATTTCCACCACCTAAAATGACAACTTCAGAATTAACAACTTTTTCAAAAAATATTTCAACATCTTCATGACGTAAATTTTCACTCCAAAAGAAAGTGCTATCTTGTAATCCCCATTGTCTAAATCTTCTAAAATACCATTCAAATGTTCCCCAGCTATATTCTTGTTGATCCCATCTTCCCATAGACATAGGAATATAAAATATAGTTTTATTATGATGACTTTTTAATGCTCTTTCTACTATCCAATCTCTATGTATATGTTCGCAACGATTATGAGAACTATAAACTAATGCTGTAGCTTTAAACATAAAAATCCTTTCTTTACAAAAATGGTTAATACATTATAACTTAAAATTTATTTTTTTTATAGTTTTCACTTTTTGTTGAAAAAATAAATATTTATTAGTCTATTAAATTTTTAAAATTATAGGTTTTTTATAAATTCTTTAAGTAATAAATCAAGTTTTGAAGACGCTGTTTTTGCTACATTAATAACCTCATCATGAGAAGTTTCAGACATTGTTTTTTCATAGTAAGTTGAGTTTGTTATACAAGATATACCTATAACTTTCATGTTCCAAGCATTAGCCCATATAGCTTCAGGAACTGTTGACATTCCTACAGCATCTATATTTAATTTTCTAAACATTAATACTTCAGCTCTAGTTTCATAGTTTGGTCCAGGCAAACTTAAGTATATACCTTGATGTATTTTAACTTTTGCTTCAATTGCAGAATTAAGTATTAATTTATTTAACTCTTTATTATAATACTCTATAAATCTTCTTCCTTTTAAAAATTTATATAATTCTTTTCTTTCATTACTATCTATCAAATGAAAGTTTATATGATCTTCTATAAGCATTAAGTCACCTGGTTCATAATTTCTATTAATACCACCTGCAGCATTAGTTAAAACTAATATTTTTGTTCCTAATTCTTTTAAAAGATATATAGGTGATACAACTTTATTCCAACTATACCCTTCATATTTATGAAATCTACCTCTTAATATTAAGATATTTTTATTTTCATAGTTACCAATAGATATTAAGCCATCATGACCTTCTACAGTTGATTTAGGAAAATTTGGAATATCAGAGTATTTTAAATCTTTTTGATTTTCTAAATTCTCAAAAATTTTCAATCCAGAACCTAAAACTATACCTATATCAGGTATTTGATTATTAAAATGTTTTTTAACAAAATTTATTGTTTCCTTATTTAAAATTTCCAACAAAACTTACTCCTTTTAAAATATAATATATATCAAGTATAATGAAACTAAATTTTTTCAGAAGCTCTTTTTAATCTATCATTTATAGCTATACCTAAGCCGACATCAGGTAATTTTTCGGCTATTATTACATCTATATTTGACATATTGTCTAATATTCTAAGATAATTAAATAAATTGTAGCTTGCTTCATTTAAATCTTTATTTTTTGAAAGTATAAGTTGATTTTCTTTTGGTACTTTATCAATAGTCTTGTAAAAAGATAATATACCTATTTTCTTTTTATCAAAATTGTTTATTAATTCTTCAATATTTCCTAAAATTAATTTTTTATTAGGTGAGTAGTGTATTTTTAATTGTCCTGGTGAGTCAGGATTATCTGAATTACCTTGAAAAGTATCAACATTACCTATAATAGATATTATATTTTCTTTAGTTATTTTGCCATATCTTAATATTTTTGGGATATCTTCAATAAAAGAAATTACAGTTGATTCTATACCTACCTCACACTGACCACCATCTAATATATAAGGTATTTTGTCACCTAAATTATCATTTACATGTTTTGGATTTGTAGGACTAACATAAGAAAATGGATTTGCACTCGGAGCTGCAACAGGAAAATCTATTTTACTTAATAGTTCTAAAGTAAGTTTATGATTAGGTATTCTTATAGCTACTGTATCTTTATTACCTGTTATTAAATTACTTACAATTTTTTTCTTTTTTAAAATTACTGTTAATGGACCAGGTGAAAATGTTTTTAATAACTTCAAAGCTTTGTCAGGTATAAATTCAACTAAATCATATATTTTTTTTTATAGAGTCTGTATGAACTATTAAAGGGTTGTAATATGGTCTATTTTTTATTTTAAAAATTTTGTCTATTGCATTTTCACTAAATATATTTCCAGCTAATCCATAAACTGTTTCTGTAGGAATAGCTATAACTTCTTCATTTTTTAGTAAATCTATACAAAAATCTATATCTTTTCCTATTATAGCCATTAGTCTTTATGTGTTACAATAATAATATTACTTACTTTTCTTTCTTTTTGATCTGAAATTTCATTTACTATTTTACCATTAAAATATAATGATGTAGAACCTCCACCATCTAAATTTAAAGCTGATTTCACTTCATATTGACTTAAATAGTTAGCTAATTCTTCTAAAGTAAAACCTTTACTATTTTTACTTCTACCATCTATAACAAAAAACAAAATATTACCATTTTTTAACAAAGCTATTGCACTTCTTGGAGCTTTTCCTTCAGTAATATCTGCTTTAAATTGTTCTTCTTTGGCAGTTATGTTTACTTTTGAATCCTTTATTAAAGTTGGACCAGCACCTAATACATAACTATAATCATTTAAATTTTCAGAAAATTCAAAAACTAATTCATAAGATTTTGCATTTTTTTAGTAGTTTATCTAAATTATTTTTTTGTTGTCCAGATACATATAAAAAGAAACTATTTTCTTCTAACTTACTATCAAAATTATTTACTTTTTTCAAATATTCACCTTTATTTGAAACTACATATACATCAAATTCATCACCTAAATCTCTTTTTAAATTATCTTTTCCATAATCAAATGAAAATAGTACAGCTTGACCTTTAAATGGTGGTAAGTTAAAAGAGTTAATTTTATATATTTTAAACGATTTTTCATCATAGAAAAGTCTAATATAAATATTTAAATCAATATTTTTTATGCTGAAATTGTTATTTTTATCTATAAATAAAGCAGAACGATTATAAAGTGGTTGGCTTATCAATTTTCCATTTTCATAAAATATTCCTAATGGAAATTTATTTTTTGAAGAAAAATAACCTCCATTAATAGCTGCTACTGCATTATTATGTTTTGATAATTTACTAGTTTCTTCTAAAGAAAAAATATTATTTTCATCTCTTGCAATAACAGGTTTGATATTATAAATATATGGATTAATTTCTAAAGTTTTTATTGATAATGGACCTTGAAAATCACCTATAGTAGTTTTTGTGTATAATATTTCATTAAAATTTTCTATTTCCTCATACTTATATAATTTTGGAATTTGAATTATTACTCTGTAAGGATTATCTAATATAAATGAATTAATTATATTTAATTTAGTATCATAATAAAAAGTAAGAGAAATAATACCTGGTATTTTTGTATCTATATCTATTTTTTTAAATCCTTTTATATTACTTATTTGAGATTTAAACTTCTGAAAATCTTCAGGAATTGAGCCCCAAAAATTTACTTTATAATAATTTTCATTTTCTTCATAACTATAAACTGGTAACTTGGTAAAATTAAAAATTATTTTGTTTTCTGTATTATCAGAAAAATTTTCAACTTCAGTTACTTTATTAAATGCTTTTACAATATTTAATTCGCTTTTAAAATTATTTTCTGAAACTAATATACCAAATCTTGTTAGAAATTGAGTTGAAACATATAAGGTATTATTTCTCCATATAGGTGTTTGATGTATAAGAAATGCTTTATTATTAACATATATATTTTTAGAACCATCCTTTATAAAAAAAGATTCTTCATTATTTGTTATATATGCTGATTTATTTTCTTTATCAATAATTAACTCACCACCTAAATTTTTCAAAATTTCTATTGGCAAGTATTTATCTTTACCTGATATATATATATCTGTTAAAAAATCTACTTCTTGAAAATTTAAAAGAAATTTCCATTTTATAGCTGTTTTATCTATGTTCTCAAATAAGTTTTTACTTTGTGCATAAGAATTTTTTGTTAAAAATAATAATATAAATAATAAACAAATTTTTTTCATAATAAAATAATTACTCTATTTTCATCTAGTATTTTATTAATAGAATTTATACCTAATATTTTCTTTAAAGTTTCATTACCTAATATTATATCAGTTTTGTATTCACCACTAATTTTAATTGGTTTTACTATTAATGGATTATCTCCTACTCTTGGACTTTTTTTAGCTTCAGAAAAAGAATTATAATAAGCTACAGGAGAAAAATTTATTATATTTTTCAAATTAAAGTTATCATTATCTAAATAAACTTTATTATTTTTTTCATCAAGTATTGAAGGCAATAAAGCAGGTTCTAATTTAAAGTCTCTACAATCTATTATTAACCCTGAATATTTTTCTTTAAAATCAATAGGTTTTAAATCTGATTTTTTACCAGATTTTATGATTTTTTCATTTAAAATAATAGAAGCTAAACTTTCATCGTCATTTATCAAATTACCTTTTATATCTCTAGCACTTTGATTAAACAAGTTTATTTCCAATATAACTTCAACAGAACCATTACTTAAATTATTAACTTCAATACTTTTTGTTTCTCTTATAAAATTATTTATTTTACTTTTTATTTCATCTTGGTTTATTATATCTTTTACAACAAGTTCAGAATTTACCTTTATATTATTTATAAATTCCATTAATTTTTTGTTAGCATTTAGTTTTGCCATTCTTTGAGCAAATAATCTTCTTTGTGGCAAAGTTCCCCTATCAGATGGAACACCTATTGATTTTATTTTTATTTTATTATCGGTCCAATTTATTTCTATATTATCAAATTTTTGTATATATGCTTGATTTATTTCTTGAGAGTAAGAAACATTTGTATTATTAACTAAAAATAATATAAAAAATATAACTATCCTCTTAGATAATCTAAACATAAATGTTTAAAATAAAATAACAATTTATTATACTATCTTTTTTATACTTAGGTAAATAAACTTAATGAATTGAAAGTTTTTAAGTGGACACTGGAATTAAGTTATAGAAAAAATTACTTTTAAACGCTACTAAATACTAAATTTAAAGTATTTTTTAATATAAATCTTTAAAATGCTTACTATTAAAGAATTTTGATCTTATCAAAAAATAGCTTTAGACCAATAGCTAATATAGATATCATAAATTTTATGATATATTTAGATAATAAATAATTTGGTGTTTTGCCTTGACTAATATTAAATTATTTAATTTACAAATAGAATTAAATGATATATGTAATTTAGAATGTCTTCATTGCTATCAAGTAAGAGCAAAAGTAAAAGAAGAATTAGATATTGATATAATAATTAATCAATTAGAAGATTTTAAAAAAATCACAAATTATGATAAGTTCTTTTTTAGACTATCTGGTGGTGAAGTAACGTTAAGAAAAGATTTATTTAAAATAATAAGAAAAATAAAAGATTTAGGACATTATGTTGAAGTCATAACTAATGGTGTTTTATTAGATATAGATTATGTATTTGCTTTGAAAGTATCAGGAACTGATTTAGTACAAGTAAGTTTAGATGGTAGTAATAAAAAAGTACATGACTATATAAGAGGCAAAGGAAATTTTAATAAAGCTATAAATGGAATAAAAAATCTTATTAAAGCAAATTTACCTATTGAAATAAAATTTACTATTATAAACAATGTAAACGTAAATGATATATACGACATGTTTAATTTATGCCATAAGTTAGGTGTTAAATATATATCCATAGGTAGATTTATCTTTGCTGGTAATGGAGCTAAATTTTTAAAAGAAGGTAATTTAATAGGAAATGATTTAAAAAATGTATTTTATAAAATTATAGAAATGGGTAAAGAGTTTCCTGACCTTAATATTAGAATAAGGGATCAATTGATAAGAATAGTTAATGAATTGAAAGAAATAGAAATACCTAAAAACATTAATACCAATCAAAAACCATATATGGGTATTAATTACCTTGCTTTTGATACTTATGGAAATGTTTATGCTGATAGACAAATGGATTTGATAATAGGAAATATACATAAACAATCTTTGTCTAGTATTTGGTTAGAAAATGAAGAATTAAATAAGTTTAGAAATTCTATTAAATATTTAAAAGGTAAATGTTTGAATTGTAATTTAAAAGAAATATGTCTAGGGGGTAATAAAACAGCTTCTTATTCTTTAACAGGAGACCCTTTTGAACCTGATCCTGGTTGCTGGTTATAAATAAACCTATTTTTTATCATATTTACTATATTTCTCATTAAGTCTTTTTTCATTCAATTCTTTTTCTATATTTCTTCTTGTTTCTGTTATTTCATTTAATTTTTTAAAATGATATTTTTTTTCTTGTTCTTCTTTATCCAAAACTTTTTTAAAAAATGCTTCTTCTACAATTTTTGAATCTAAATCTTTGTATTTATTAGATACTTTAATTTCTTTTATTTCCTCTTTTTTAATATTATTTTCTACAGAATTATTATTATTTTTAATATTTTCTTTTTTATCTTCAGCTTTATTTATATAATTTTCATGATCTTTTTCATTAACTTCAAAATTATTACTATTATTTTCTTCTTCTATAAACTGCGCGTAAGATTTACCTGTTTTTATTGAGAAATTGAATAAGTCAGGTGATTCAATAATATTGTTTAAGTCAATTTTTAATTGTTTTAAGTCATCTCTTGTAATTTTTTTCTGATTACCTTGATTGTCTGTATAGTAAAAAACTAAATCATTATTTTCTTGAACAATTTTTATTCTATAATTTTTTTCTATGTAATCTAATTCTTCCTTAGAAAAATCACTTATACTTTTTGCATTAATCATTTTATCAATATTTTTATTGTGTTGGATTAAAACTTTAGCTCTCATTTGCTTGTTTTCTGATAGTTCTTTAAGCTGTTCTTCTGACATTTGAGAAACCATTCTAAATAATCCTAATGAAACATTCACTAAAAAATTTCCTCTTAAAGTTACAGCTTCTCCTGATACAAGATTTTCAAAAGCTTCTTTTATTACAGATGCGGTTTCTCTTTGACTTGTTGTAAGTTTCTTTTCAACCGAAGAATAAGCAAAATTAACGGCTCCAATTAAAGATTTAGATATATTAGAATCTATAAAACAAAAAGAATTAATAGAATTAGAAGACATATTATTAATTTCTGATGTATCATTAATTTTATTAATTTTTTGTAAATTTTTATCATTATTATTTTCTTGTTTTTTTAATTCTTGTTCTGTTTTAATAACAGGAGAAACATTTGCTAATAACTTTTTTTTTATTAAAATAAACATCTGACATAATAACCTTCATTAATAATCTATAATTTTTATACCTAAAGAAAAATAAAAGTTGCTATTTAATTTTTGTTAAAAGTAAAAGTTTAATATTATTTCAAAGATATAATTTTATTATATATGTTAAAAAAGATATTAATCCCTTTACTTCTGTTTTTTTCACTTGTTTATAATAAACGCAAGTGGATTAGAAACGCATATATGTATTCATAAAAGCGGTCATATAAGTTTTGAGACAGTTTCTTCAAATGGAAATTGTTTAGATATAAAAGATATACTAAGTTATAGTAAATTAGATTTAGAAAATCATATTAAAAAACATGTAAGTGATCCTTGCACTGATATTTTGATAAGTAAATATAATAAAATTCAGGAAAATAATTTAAATTTAGATGATGGTTTTTTAAATGACTATGGTGAAAAAGTAGTATATAATCTTGAAGTTAATCAAGATTTTGACTATATATCTTCAAATGAATTTAAAAATATACAAAAAATACCAATAGAAAATAAGTCTCAAAACATAAGAACATTTATTCTATTGAATTAAAAAACTCCTTATAAACTAAAAACATTTTATTTTTAGTAATTTAAGGAGTTTTTTTATGTTTAAAAAAATATTACTATCTGCAATTTTATTATTTGATTTAAATAATTTTGCATTAGCAAAAGAAAAAATAAGTTTAGATGAGTTATTAAAGTTAGGATTAGAAAATAATTTAAAAATAAAATCTTTTAAAAACAAAAAAGATATTTATTTATCACAAATAATAATTGCTAATTCTGTAAATAATCCTGTTTTTAATACAGATATAAGCCCACCACAAAGGACTTATAGATTTGGTGTAAATCAAGAAATAGAAATATATTCTAAAAGACAATTAAGAATAGATGAAGCTAAAAAAAATAAAGAATTATATGAATTAGAGTTAAATAAACTCATTAATGAAATCAAGTTTCAAATTAAAAGTAAATTTAATGATATAGCTTATTTAGAAATAAAAGCTAATAAATATAATAAATTAATAGAAACATTTAAAAACTTAATAAATATATCAAATAAAAGAGAGAAAGTAGGTGATATACCTAAAATAGATATTAATCAGTTAGAGTTAATATATTTAAATTTATTAAATGAAAGAGAAGATATTTTAAGCAGGCTAAATCAGGAAAAAATAAATATTAGTGAATTTATAGGAATTAGTATTTATGATAAAGATTTTAATTATGAAAATTATTTAAAATTTAAATCTATACCTAAAATTTATCTTGCTGATATATATCAAAAAAATGTAGAAATTTTTTACTTTAACAAGTTAAAAGAATACTTTTTTACACAAAAACTTAAAGTTGAATCTGAAAACATACCAAATTTTACTTTAGGAAGTGGATTAGACATAGTTACAGAAAATCAACAAGCTAATTTTGGAACTTTTATAAATTTAAATGTTCCTATACCAATCTTTTATAAAAAAGAGGGGGAAATAAAAGAATTAGAAGCAAAAATATTTCAGTTGGACTTTGAAATTGATAATTTAAAACAAGTAATAAAAATAAAGATTGATTCATTTCTTGAGAAAATAAATTTTTTGAAAAAACAAATTAATCTTTATGAAAATGAAATTTTACCAAAATCTATGGAACTTGTAAAAAAAAGCAATAAAGCTTTTGAAGCTGGTAAATATGGAATAGTAAATTCAATTTTATTTTATCAAAATTATATACAAAATGAATTGAAATACATTGACATAATTTATGAATACAAAAAAAAACATTATCAATTTAGAAAGAGAGGTTTATAATGAAATTATATAAATTTTTATCATTGTTTTTTATATTAATACTTTCTTGCTCAAGAAATGAAGTAAAACAAGAAGAAAAAAATGTTATAGATTCGAATATTATACAAATAAGTCAAAACTCACCAATTTTAAAAGAAATAAAATCTGAATATCCTAAAGAAAAATACTTTCAAGAAGAAATAAAAGTAACAGGAATAATAAAAAATTATGAAAATTCTGTTTCAAATATAATATCTCCTGTATCAGGAAAAATAATATACGAAAATATTCAAATAGGTAAATACGTAAAAAAGGGTGAGTTAATAGCAAAAATACAAAATAATGAAGTTGCAAAAATATTTGCTGAATACATACATCAATATCATAACAATGAAGTTCTTATAAATCAAGCAAAAATAAAATTAAAACTTGCTGAAGAAAACTACAAAAGAGAAAAAAGACTTTATGAAGAAGGCATTTCATCAAAAAAAGATTTTCTACAAGCTGAAAATGAGTATCTTCTTTTAAAAGAAGAAATAAGAGGATTAAATGAACATAACACACATTTAAAAAATGAAACAGAAGCTCTACTAAAAACTTATAATATTACTTTACCTAAGGATAATAGATTTGAGAATGTTAATTCAATTATTGAAATAAGAGCTAATAAATCAGGAGTTTTTACAAAAAAAAATATTATTCTGGATTCAAATATATCTGCTAATGATAGTATATGTGAAATAACTGATAATAGTGTATTATATGCTCAATTAAATATTATTTCAGATGATATAACTAAAATATCTCTTAATGATCCTGTTGAAATACTAGTAAATTCAAATAAAGTATTATCAAAAATTGATTATATAGAACCTAGTATTAATAAAGAAGAACAAGTATTTATAGCTAGAGCAAAAATTAATAATAAAGAGAATATTCTGAAATCTAATTTATTTGTAAATGCTATTATAAAAACACAAAAGAATAATAAAAAATATATTTTTTTAGATAACAATTGTATCTCAAATATAGAAAATAATTACTTTGTTTTTATAGATAAAGGTAATAATTCTTTTGAAAAAAAAGAAGTAAAAATAAAAGAAAATAAAAATAATGGTTTTTATATTCAAAATAGTTTAGAGAAAAATCAAAAAGTAGTTTGTAAAGGTAATTTTTACTTAAAATCTCAATTACTCAAATCAAATTTGGAGGAAGAATAATGAATATATTTCAAAAAATAATAAAATATCCTATTACTATCATTACTTTTTTTTCAATAATAATTTCTTATGGTATTTATTGTTTATACAATATCCCAATAGATGCTTTTCCAGATTTGACTAATAATCAAGTATCAATAATAACAGATTGTGAAAGTATGGATCCTTTGGAAATAGAGCAATTAGTTACTATACCGATAGAAAATGCTATGAGCGGAATACCAAATGTTGATGAAGTTAGGTCTATATCAAAATTTGGTGTATCGGTAATAACAATTGTTTTTAAAGATAATGTGAAAACATACTTTGCTAGACAATTAGTAAGTGAAAAATTACAAAATGTTTTGTCAAAAATTCCTCAAGGTATTCAACCTGAAATAGCACCACCTACAACTGCTATGGGAGAAATTTATCAATATGTAGTAGAAGGTAAAAATTATTCAGCAATGGAATTAAAAACTATACATGATTGGGATATAAAATATCAATTAAAAAAAGTTCCAGGTATAAGTGAAGTAAATACGGCAGGAGGTTTTACAAAAGAATATCATATAATTCTAGATTTAAACAAAATATTAAAATACAATATATCTTTAAATGAAATAATTTCAGCTATAAGAGAAAATAACAAAAATTTTACAGGTGGAATCATAGAGAATAACTCTGAACAATATATAATAAGAGGTATAGGAAAATTAAAAAACATAGAAGATATTAAAAATATTCTAATAAAAAAAACTGACTCATTCCCAATATTGTTAAAACATATTTCACAAGTTATTTATTCTTATCCAATAAGACAAGGAGCTGTTACAAAAGATGGAAATGGCGAGGTTGTAACAGGTATGACAATGATGCAAAAAGGAGAAAATAGTCGTAGAGTTATATCAAGAGTAAAAGAAGAAATAAAAAACATACAAAAAACTTTACCTGAAGGAGTAAAAATAATACCATTTTATGATCAAACAAATTTAATTGAGCAAACAGTAAATACTGTGAAAACAAATTTAATTGAAGCTGCTTTTCTTGTAATAGCTGTACTTTTATTTATGTTAGGAAATATCAAAGCTGCTTTAATAGTTTCTATTACAATACCAATATCTATGATGTTTTCTTTTATTGGTATGAGTTGGCTTGGAATATCAGCTAATATAATGAGTTTAGGTTGCAGTTGATTTTGGAATGATAATTGATAGTTCTGTTGTAATAGTTGAAGATATAATAAAAAAAATTAAGTCATTCAAGTAATGAAAATAATGAAAATATTATTATTAGTTCTGTAAAAGAAATGGCAAAGCCTATAATTTTTGGAATACTTATAATAGTAGCTGTATATTTTCCAATACTTTCTCTTGAAGGGATAGAATACAGAATGTTTTCACCAATGGTATTTACAGTAAAGTTTTGCTCTTTTTGGGCTCATTAATTATTTCTTTAACTTTAGTTCCTGTATTAGTAAAATTATTTATTAAAGGTAAAGTTTCAGAAGAAGAAAGTTTTATAATAAAACTAATAAAACCTTTTTATAATAAGATTTTAAATATTGCACTAAGAAAAAAATTTACTACATTAATTATTGTATTAATAATATTTTTAATATCTATTTCAAAATTATTCTTAATAGGAACTGAATTTGTACCAAAAATTAGATGAAGGAGATATTTTAATAGGAATGGTTTAGTTTGCCTTCTATTTCTCTTAATGAATCTGTAAAAAAGTCCTTGGAAGTAGAAAAAATACTAAAAAAGTATCCAGAAGTAAAAACAATAGTTTCAAGAACAGGAAGACCAGATTTTGCTACAGATACCATGGGAACACATCAAAGTGATATTTTTGTAATATTAAAAGATAAAAAATTGTGGAGGAAAAAATATAACCAAAGATATTTTAATAGAAGAAATGAGTAGAGAATTAAATGAAAAAATAATAGGAACAAGTTTTTCTTTTACTCAACCTATTGCAATGCGTCTAGATGAAATGATTTCAGGAGTTAGGTCTGATATTGCTGTAAAAGTTTTTGGGGATTCAGCAGAAGAATTACAAAAAATTGCTGAAAAAAAATAGAAAAAATTCTAACTACTATTAAAGGAAGTGCTGATGTCAAGTCAGAAAATTTACTTGGTAGTATGCAATTAATCGTTATTCCTAATAGAGAAAAAATGGCTTTTTATGGAATAAATATAGAAGATATTTCTATTATTTTATCAACTAGCATATCAGGTTTTTAAAAGTTTCTGAACTTATAGATGGTAGAAAGAGATTTAATATAAGAATAAAGTTTGATTTTAATAATATTAATTTAGAATTAGTAAAAAATATATTAATAAAAACAAGTAAAGGTAATCTTATAAAATTAGGACAAATTGCTGATATAGAAATAAAACAAGATTTAGACTCTATAAATAGAGAATTTGGACAAAGAAGAATAGTAATTCAAAGTAATGTTAGAGGTAGAGATATAGGTTCATTTGTAAAAGAAGCACAAGAAAAAATTGAAAAAAAATATTAAAATTCCTACAGGTTATTATATAGACTGGGGAGGACAATTTGAAAATCAAGAAAGAGCATTAAAAAAAATTATCTATTGTTTTACCAATTTCAATAATAATAATATTTATTTTATTAATGGCTACTTTCTCATCTGTAAAACAATCATTAATTGTAATGTTGAATATACCTTTTGCATTAACAGGAGGAATTTTTGCACTCTGGATAAGAAATTTATATTTAAGTGTTCCTGCAATAATAGGATTTATTGCTCTTTTTGGAGTTGCTGTTTTAAATGGTATAGTTTTAGTATCTACTATAAATAAAAAGATAAATTCTTTTGATAATATAAAAGATATTATAATAAATGCTTGTAATGAAAGATTAAGACCTGTACTTATGACTGCTATGGTTGCTGGTTTTGGATTTATACCAATGGCTTTATCTAATGGTTCTGGTGCTGAAGTTCAAAGACCATTAGCAACTGTTGTTATTAGGGGGCATAATTTCATCAACAATGCTTACTTTAATTGTGTTACCTGTTATATATCTCTTAAGTTTTAATAAACTTAAGAAAAGTATTTAACTATGCTTAGCTAGAAGTCTCCATCCTATAGAGGATGGAGATGCTGGAAGTAGAACGGATATTGATATGGAAACAGGAGAGATAAAACCTCAAGGAACAGTTACGGTTACTGTTGGTAGAGAAACATATCAATTAAATACTCAAGATGTTCATAATCAATTACAAGGTAGAGGAGCTTTTAACTTAATTTATACTTTATAATTCTCAAAGTTCTTTTAATTCTGTTATAACTTCACCTAGTTTAAGTGAAGATATATGGTATTTTTCTATATTTATTAAGTCAATGTTTATCTTATCGTTATAATCTTGTGATTTAATATAATTCAAATCTTTAGTATTTTCTAAATCTCTAAAGTCAAAATAAAATGATATATTAAAGTTATCTATAAAAAATGATACTATTATTTTTAGAACAATAATCATAATCAATAATACATTTTTCACAAGTATTCAATATATTTTTCTCTTTACAAGATTCACAATAGATAATATAACTATTTCCTTTATAATAATAAAATTTTGTATCATATAAATTTTTTAGTAAGTTTATAATTTTATTTAAACATTTTAAATAAAGTTTATTTAATGATTTATCTTTTATATTTTTATTTTTCTTTTCTTCTAAATGATTTCTTATGTATATAAGAAATATAGAATTTCTTACAATTAAAGAATCCAAATGTTTTAATGATGATGTTTTTTTATCAAGAAACACTTTGAAAGAATCAGCAAAATAATTTTTTTTATTTTTATTTATATTTTCAATATTTGATTTTCTATTTATTTTAGTTTTATAATTCCAAAACTTTTTTATATTATCTATTTCATTTTTTAGGTCTTCTACTTCTTTTTTATCAAATAGGATATAATTTTTATCATTTGATATATTTTTTAAATAACCTTCATCTACAAGCTTTTTTAATGATTTATAAGATATGTTTAAAAAATTACATGTATTTTTTATATTAAAAAGATTATTGTTAGACATTTCTATTTACCAACACAAAAGTTAGAAAATATTTCAGTTATTATTTCTTCTGTAACATTTTCACCTGTTATTTCTCCCATATTGACAATTGCAGATTTTATGTCAATAGTAAGAAAATCTATTGGTAAATTACTTTCTATTGTTTTAATAGACTTTTCTAGTGATTCTTTAGCTTTTAATAATATTTCTTTATGTCTATTATTTATATTTATATCTAATGACGTATCAGTTTTATTTTTTAAAATAGTTTCAAAAATCTTTTCCTCAAGATCTTCTATTCCTCTTTTATATTTAGCTGATATAAAAACTATATTATCTATAAAATTAGGAATATTAAAATTATCAAATAAATCTATTTTATTTACTATTAGTATAAAATCTTTGTTTCTAGATTTAATCTCATTAATAATAGAAATTTCTTCATCATCTAACTTTTTATTTTCAGCTGATACAATAAATAATACTAATTGAGATTTATTAATACTATCTTTACTTTTTTCTATTCCGATTTTTTCTACTTTATCATCAGTATGTCTTATTCCTGCAGTATCTATTATATTAATAGGTATTCCTTTTATATTAATATATTCTTCTAAAGTATCTCTTGTTGTTCCTGGTATATCTGTAACAATAGCTCTTTCTAATCTAAGTAAAGCATTTAATAAGCTAGATTTTCCAACATTAGGTTTTCCAATAATTGCTATTTTTATACCTTCTCTATATATTTGTCCTCTTTCTGAGGTTTCTATAAGTTTTTGAATTTCATTATAAATACTTTTTATTTTTGGAACAAAAGTTGATAATGGTTCTTCATCAATTTCATCGGGAAAATCTATTATGGCTTCTATATGAGATAGTATTTTTATTAATTCACTTCTTAATTGATTTATCTTTGTAGATAACTTACCTTCTAATATATTATTAGCATTTTGTAATGATAATGAAGTTTTTGAGTTTATAATATCATAAACAGCTTCTGCCTGTGTTAAATCTATTTTTCCGTTTAAAAAAGCTCTTTGAGTAAATTCTCCATTTCTTGATAATCTAGCACCATATTTTATACATAATTCTAAAACTTTATTTAAAATATAATTATTTCCATGACAATGAATTTCTATAGTATCTTCACCAGTGAAGCTTTTTGGTTTTTTAAAATAAATAAGCAATGCACTATCTATAATAATATTATTATCTATAATTTTACCAAAGTATGCTCTATGTGATTCTATTTCTTTTTTTTTAAAATTAAAAAATTTTCTAGCTATTTCAAGTGATTTACTGCCACTCATTCTAACTATACCTATACCACCTATGCCTGGTGGTGTAGATATAGCTACTATAGTATCATCATAAATCATGCTTGTTCTTGTTTTTCTGAAGGATTTTCTGTTACTCTTTTTTTATAAAATTTATTTGGTCTTTTAAAATTTCTAGTATTTTTTTCTAAAGGTTTTCTTTTATAATTATTATTTTTTCTTACAGAAAAAGCTTCTTTATGTTGTATTATAACTTTTCTATTAGGTTCTTTTCCAATACTTTTTGTTGTTAAATCTTTATATTCTTTTATAATTTCATGAACAAGTTTTCTGTCTGAAGAATTCATAGGATTTAAAGTTACTTTTCTTTTTGTTGTACTTACTTTTTCTGCAATACTTTTTATCAAATTAGTAAGTTTTTCGTTTTGTTTTATTTTATAATCAGATACATCTAATATAAATTTTGCTTTTTCTTCATGCATTATTTGATTTATCAGATATTGTAAAGCTTCTAAAGTTTTTCCATGTTTTCCTATTAATAGACTAGCGTCATCAGTTTCTAAATTTACTTTAATAGTAACATTTTCAGTTGTAAAATAGATATTTTTTAAATCTAAAGATAAATCATTACAAAATTTACTAATTATATTTTTTACTTTTTCAAATTCGTCATTATCAGTAGTGCTTAAATTTTCTTCTTTTTTATTATCATTTAATTTAGATAAACTTTTTTGATTTTCAATTTCTTGTGTTACTTTTAACTCTTTTTCTTCTTCTTTTACTGAAACATCTTGTTTTAATCTAACTCTAACTATTACTGGTCTTGAACCAATACCTAAAATTCCTTTACTACCTTCGTCCAAAACTTCGTATTCTACATCCTCTTTTTTACATTTTAAAGTATTAATAGCTTTTTCCAAAGCTTCTTCTAATGTTTTTCCTTCTTGATCTATTGATTGCATAATACACCCCCTATTTTTTCTTATTTCTTGATTTTTTACCTACTCTTTTAGATTTTTTTTCTAAATTTTTAATACTAGAAACAACACTTGAATTAACAAGTTCTTCTTTCTCTAATTTTATACTATTAGATTCTATAGATTTGTCTACAGCCTTTGAGTCTAAAGCTAAAGATTTCTTTTGCTTTAAAACTATGATATTTTGAAATATAGATATAATATTTGAAACAACGATATATAACAAAGCTCCTGATGGTATAGGTATTATTACAAACATTAGTGTTATCATTATTGGCATCATATAAAGCATTTGTTTTTGCATTGGATCATCGGGATTAGTTATCATCATTTTTTGAGAGATAAACATCGTTATACCAAATAACAATACTAAAATGACATTATCAATGTATAATCCATCTTTACCTGATAATCCTACACGAGTTAAACTTTCTATAAATAAGAAGTCAGATTTAACCGCTAATTTATTGAATTCTTGTCCTATAAAAGTACTATAAAGTCCTATAAAAAAAGGCATTTGTAATAATATAGGTAAGCATCCTCCAAATGGATTTACTTTATGCTCTTGATATAATTCCATTATTTTTTTATTATAAATTTCTGGTCTATCTTTATATCTTGATTGTATTTCTTTTAACTTTGGTTGTAATTTTTGCATTTCAAAACTTGCTCTTATACTTTGAAAAGTAAGAGGCATTAATGCCATTTTAATTGCTAAAGTCAAAAGAACAATTGCCCATCCCCAACTACCAGTTACATTATGAAACACCTTTAATAAGGGCAACATTAAGTCATTAACTAAAAAATCTATCATATAAGTAATACCAAAAAATTATTTAAACTGGATCATATCCACCTGGATGAAATGGATGACACTTACATAATCTAAAAGAAGATTTAAGTAATCCTTTTAATATTCCATGTTTATTTATAGCTAAAATTGTATAGTTTGAACAACTAGGATAAAATCTACATTTCGGAGGATATATAAAAGAAAATTTTTGATATATTCTAATTAATCCTATAATCAATTTACTTAACATGAGTTTTTTTCCAATCCAGCTTTTTTAATCAACATATTAATATTATTTTCTAACTCTTTATAACTTAAATTTAAAATATCTTTTTTAGCTATAAATAAAAAATCAAAGGAATCCCTTATAAACGAGATTTTTTTATAAAAAATACTACTTAATCTTCTTTTAACCTTATTTCTACAAACTGCTTTTTTTGAAACTTTCTTACTTATAGAAAAAGCACTCCTTTGAAAAGATAAATTATTTTCTACATAATACATAATTAAATATTTACTAGCAACACATTTACCAAACTTATAAATCTTTTCAAAATCTTTCTTTTTTTTTACCCTAAAAAGTTTGGGTAACATTAAACAGTAAGTCTTTTACGTCCCTTTAGTCTTCTCCTACTTAAAACTCTTCTACCACCAACTGTTGCCATTCTAGCTCTAAAACCATGTACTTTTTTTCTTTGTCTTTTGCTAGGTTGATATGTTCTTTTCATATTATATCTCCTAAAATTTTCTAACAAATTTAAATATAAAAGCAATTATAACATATAATATGTCTATATACTTTTAAAATTTATTTTTATTAAAAATTAATTTTTTTATAATCTTTTTTTAAATCAAAAGTTATCAATAAATAAAAAATATTGTATCAATTTTTATTAAAGTGTTGAGTTTTATTAAAGTTCTGTCGATCCTCAGGTATTTTTACAGAATTAGATATTGACAAAAAAGTAATTTGATATTGATAATTTAAAATTATGTGTTACCATAATACTATGAACCTTGACAATTTAATATTTAAGCTTAGTTTTATAGGTAAGAAAAAAATTATGGTTTTTATCGTCCATCTAAGGTGTTGAGTTTACATTACATTAATAGCTGAAATATTAAACTTGTGTACTTTTTGTTTTATCTTTCCTTTAGGTGTTTAAAACATAAACTAAATGCTATCTGATGAATTTCTAAAAGTTTTATTTTAAAGAGTTTTTTAATGCTTTTTGGACGGCAGGACATTTTGATTCAAAGGCTGGTTCTAGTTTTATAGTACAACCACCTTGAGATTGTAAATCGCACTTTTTTACATCTTGAGCAATAATTTTTTTACCACCAAAAAAGCCTTTTGTATATTTATTTCTAACTTTTAAATGAACTTCAGCTGATACTTTACTACATTTATAAAGTAAATCTACAATTTCTTTCATTTCTTCTTTTGACAAAGTAAAAACACCTCCTTAAAAATTGTCTGGTACTTTCTCATATTCTTCTGGTACTTCTTGTAATGGTTGTGCTTCAATCATTTGTAAAAAGCTAGAAATTCTAGTGTTAGTGTCTATATGTTTAGGTAGTCTTCTTTCTATTTCTTCTTCTAATCTATCTTCTTGTATAGCTTGAACAATTTCAGGATCTTCAAGGATTTTATGACTAAATTCTTCTATAGTTCTTCCTAATAATGTAATAGTCCTTTGTATATGTCCTGTTTTTTCAAGTATATTAGAAAAGTTTTCTAATTGAGTTAGTACTATTAATGCTCTTAAACATATTTCCCTATTGAGCCAAACTATAGGGTCATTTGTATCATTATATTTTGAAAGTCTATCTCTTATTTTTACAATTACTTGTTCTACTTGAGATAATATTTCAAGTGTGTATTCTTGATTTATTTTATCTAAATCTGAAAAATCCATTTTAACAAAATATTTTTCCACAAAATCATTTAAGGAATTAGAAAAAATATTATCTTTCATAATAAATCCTTATAAAATACTAAAATTTATTTTACAATATTTTTTTAAATTATCTAATAGATTATGATATAATAAACTAAAAATTTATGTGTTTTAAATAGGAGTATAGTTTTGTCTTTTAGGAAGCTTTTAATTTCAGGAATATTATTTTTGTCTTCATTTTTAGGTTTAAGTTGTCAAGAAGCTTATGCAATTAATCCAGATATATCAATACCATTAGGACAAATTGCACCTTTTCAAGTACCAGAAGGTATTACAACAGCAATAATTGGTGATGAAAATGTAGCATCAATTGTTGTTCCACCAGGTCAAAATAAAACAATGTTAATTTATACTAAAGCACCTGGTATAACAAATATAATAGTTTTTACTGAAAGAACAGGACAACCTAATAATTTTGTTGTTGAAGTTCAAGATACAAAAAGAGCTGAACAAATAGTAACAAGAATAAAAGTAGTTGAAGTTTTAACAGGAAATGATGGAAATTTGGGTATAGATTGGCAAGATTTTATAAGTTTTCAAGAAGCACCGCCAAGTGCTCCTTTTAAATTTGGCTTACCTGTAAGAACTTCTGTCATAGATGCAAAATTAAATACTCTTATAAATGATAGAAAAGGTAAATTATTAGCTCAACCGACAATAGTATCTTTAAATGGTAAAGATGCTAAGTTTTTATCAGGTGGTGAATATCCAGTATTAATATATGAAAGAGATAGAGTTAATATTCAATTTAAAGAATATGGTGTTAAGTTAGAATTAAACGCAAAAATAGAAGGTAATGATACTATATTATTAACACTAAAACCAGAAGTAAGTTCTATAGACAAAACAAATAGTGTTACAATAGTTGGTTCAGGAACTACAGGTTCAGCTATAATACCAGCATTTGCTACAAGAAAAGCTGAAACAACTTTAACATTAAAAGATAATGAATCTATAGTAATAGCAGGATTATTAAATAATTCTCAAGAATATGTTGACTCAAAAATACCATTACTTGGTGATATACCATTTTTAGGCTTCTTATTCAAATCAAGAGAATTTAAAGATGTAAGAAGTGAATTAGTTTTTGTTGTAACTCCAAGCATACTAAAAAACAATAATGTTACACCTGAAAAAAATTATGCTGATGAAGCTCAAAAAATGGGTAAATAAATGTATAACATTATTTTAATATTAATACTTACTAGTATAATCTTAAGTGTCTTTTTACAGACATCAAGAAATATTTTTTTGAGAAATTTAGGATTAATATTATCTTCTTTGGTTGTGTTTATAAATTATTCAAATAATTTGCAAGAAAAAATGTTTGTTATTTTATTTTCCGTAACATTAACAATATTAGGTTTTTTATCAGATTATTATTCAGCTACATTAAGAACTTGGTTTTTTTTAGTTTCTAATAAAACAATAATATATACATCTTATATTACATTTATTGCCACATTTCTTATAAGTTATATTTTTAACCCCGGTATAGCTAATAGCATAATGATAGGTAGTCTATTAGGTGCTATATTAGGAGAATTTATCTCTCAAGGTAGTAATAAAAGCTTAAAAAAATTGCTTAAATACTCTCTTGGAACATTAGTAGGATTATATGGACTAGGTATAAAAGTATTATTTTCAATACAAATAGCAGAGATATTTATAAGAAATTCTTTTATTTAAAATAAAAATGTTGAAATCAGAGCTAAATAAAGAAATAGCTAAAACAAAAACAGGTGCTATAATAATAGCTCATGATGATACAAAAGAACAAATTAATAGTAAAAAAACAAAATATTTATGCGGTCATGTTTTTAGAATTGCTACTGAAATAAAAAATAAAAATATTTGTAATTTAAAATATAATGGTTTTATACATATTTCTGAAAATGCTAAAGAAGAACAATATTTTGATGTATTAGGATTAATAATAAAAGGTTATTCTTATAAGCTAAATAAAAATCCTGTAAATATATTAGTTTCAGGGTTTACAAAATTTGGTAAGGTACTAGATAATCCAACAAGCAGATTTTTATTTAATGATGGAACAAGTGATAATTATGGACTAATAGAACCTGATTTTAATAAAATAGATAGCATGATGAAAAATAAATTTGATAATTGTATAAAAAATTCTACTTATGATAATGAATTAAATATTTCTTATAATTGCAAACTAAATGATAAAATTAAAGATATAAATTTATTTTTTGTAAGATTACCTGTTTATGATAATCTCTTAAAAGAAGATAAAACAAGAAAAATCTTTGAAGATGCAATTAATCTTGTTAATCCTGATGCAATAATAAGTTTTGGTGCTGGTACAAATGGTATTGAAAATTATTATATTGAAATTACTTCTTATGGAATGAAAGAAAATGGAGCTATCTATGATAGTGATGATGAATTTATAACAAATTATGATTTATTAGAAATCTTAAAATTTCATAAATTATTGCAATAAATTTAATCATTTTCTAACATATTTGTAAGATAATAGTAAATAGTATTAAAATCAACATCATCTTCGGATAATATTTCAAAAATATTTTGATTTATCTGTTCAATATTAATTAATTCCAATTCATCTTTTAAAGAACTAAGTTTATAAACTTGTTCTTGACAAGTAAGAATATTAGTTTTTTTTGTTTTCTTATTAGTATAAGTATATCCAAAAAGACGACATATTAAAGGTCTAACTTCATATATACTACATTTACCATTGAATAATAAAGGACATTCTATAAAATCTATAACTTCTTTAACTAATTGATAATCATCTAAATAAACATTTTCGTTTTTTACTAGCAAATCCCTAAAATATTTCTTTAATTCTTTTAACTTTAGTTTTAATATTTTTATATCATCTTCAGTAAAATTATTTTTTATATATTTTTTTATATTTTCCCATTCCATTTTATATATTTGAGGACTACCATAAAACTTACAACATCTATTACAACCTGATATACATTCTATATTAGTATTATTATTTTGAATTTGATTTATAGCTTTATTTATATTTAAATATATTTCTTCTAAAGAATTTGAGTAATCTACAGATAGATTTTTAATATTATTTTTTATCATTAATTAGAATTTTCTGAAATTTCTTGAAAAAGAGCATCCAATATTGACAATTGAGTATTTATAGAAATATTATATTTTTCTGAATTTGTACTAATGGAACAATTCCCTTTATTAATAGTATTACTAGAATTTATAATAAATTCTGGTACATCAGGTAATAAAGCTTTAAAGTAATCTTGTTTTGGTAACACATTATCTAAATCTTGTGGATTAACTGTTATTTTAACAGTTCCCAAATCACTTATAGTTTTTAAAGATTTTGCTATAAACTTTTGGGCAGCTTCATCTCTTTTCGTTACAGATTCACTTAATACTGATTCAGAAACTTGATAAGCTAATTTCATTATTTTTTCTTCATTTTGATAGACTGCAACTGGTAAAGCTGCATATAGTTTATTTAAAGCATTTAATGCCTCTTTTAGTAATTCAGAATTTTCTTTTATAGCTTCTTCTTTTCCTTCTTGGTAACCAACATTAAATCCATCTTGAGTTGATGCTTCAACTATATCTTGATATTGATCTTCAGCTGCCTGAATTATTCTTGCTGATTCAATATTAGCATCTGATATTATTCTTTCAGCTTCGAGTTCAGCTTCTTTTTTTATTTCTTCGCCTTTTTGTTCATATTCAGCTATTATAGCTGCTGCTTCATCTTGAGCATAAGCTGATGACTCTATTATTCGCCTAGCTTTTTCCTCTGCTTCTTCTACTATTTTCAAACTTTTTTCATAAGCTTCATCTAAAATTTGTTCTCTTCTTTTAATTATATTATTAGCTGTACTAATAACTTGATTATCACTTTCTAGTTTCTTTTTGTAATATTGTATTGTTTCATCTATATATTGTTCTGCTTCTTGTTGAATTATTTCTAAATCTTTATTTATACGAGCTTCTATCTCTTTTTCTACTTCTAAAAGCATATTTTCTCTTTTTTTCCATAATTCTTCTCTTTTATATTCAGAATGCTTTTTTAAGAATTTTTCTATTTTTGCGTCAATATCTGATATTAGTTGATTTATATCTCTTGTTGGTGCTATATCATCTATAATATGAGATGCTTCTTCTAATAACCTTGCCATATCTTCATTAGAAGCTAAAGCAGATAATTTTTCATCTGATATTTCTTTAACATTTTTTCTATATTCTTTTATTTTATCAAAAAGTTTAACATCTACTTTTCCTATGAGTGTTTTATGTTTTGTTTTTTCCCAATTTTCTGATTTTTCATCTCCAATATCAATAGAATCTTCAATATCATAAGCAATATTTGTATCTAAATCAGAATAAAAATCATCATTTGTATCAATATTAAATTCCGAATCTAAATCTAAATCACTAGTTATTTCAGACTCATAACTATCTTGATAATTATCATAAAGAGGTTCTGTTTCTCCTATTACTACAGGTTCATTTATCATTTCAAATTCGTATTCTTCTTGAATGTCATTTTCATCAAAAAGAGTAAAAAATTCATTTTCATCTATTAATGTTGGCTCTTGATTAGCTCCTATAAGAATAGTTTTACCAATTATAAAAGGTGAATCATCTTCAACTTCAGTTACTTCTTCTTGATTATTTTCTTCATCTAATTTAAGATTTTCTTCTTCAAGAATAGTACTAGTTATTTCTATATATTCTATTTCACTCGGTTTTAATAGCATAAAAGTATTAATCAAATATCACCTATTATTATATAATAAAATACGAAAAAAATTACAATTTTTTTAAAATATATAAATCAGCTCTTCCCCAAGAAAAAGGTAAATTTAATGTTGTAATTTTTTTTATTTTTTTAGTTTCAAAAGGAAATGAAACTGACAATATGTAAGAATTACTTTTTAATTCATTATCAAATTTTTCTTTAAGTAATTTTAAAGTTTTATTATCTAAACAAGTGGCTGCTATAAACACTATATCAGCAAAAGAAAAATTTATATTAAACCAATTTTCATTTATGAACTTAATATTTTTCAAATTAAATTTATCTATAATTTTATTAGCATTGTTAATAAATTCTGGTATTAAATCAACACCTATAGAATTTAAGTTATATTTAATATTCATAAAAAAAGAAATTCTACCTATTCCACATCCTAGTTCTAAAAAATTTCTACAATTTTCTATTTTTATAAACTTTATTGCTTTATCTATTGAATACCAAGTAGCTTCACCATAAGTTAAATCATCTAAATTTTGGTTATTTTCTTTATATTCATTAGCAATAGTAAATTGGTCCCTTATTGAATAAATTTTAAATAACTCAATATCTATTTTTCTAAGTTTAGGATTTTTATAAAACTTTATTATTTCTACTATGAACCAAAAAAAATTGTAAAATGAATTAGATATATTTATGTATAACAAAAAGATATCATCAATTAAATTTTTTAATACACTTGGTATTTTCATTATGGTTTTATTTTTAGTGGTGAGAAATATTTAGCTTTTTCAACACTGACACCATATAAACCTAAATCTAAACTATATCCTACTAATATAGTACTTAATTCTTCTTTAGTTTTGTTCTCAAATAAAAAATCATTTATTGCTTTTAAATATTCAAAACCTTGTTTAATAGCATTTTCAAAAATATTATTTATATTTCCAGAAAACTTTTCAGAATTAAAAGGATGTAAATAGTAATTGAAATTTATTATTTCATCAGGTATATTTTCTTTATTATCAGGATAAAATAAAGCTAAATACTCAATAATTTCATCTCTTAAAATATTATTTATTTTTCTAAATATTTCTCTAAAAAAAGAATTATTCATAATATATAAATTTAGTATTTTCTGTATAAAGTAACCTCTTTTTATATTATAAAAAATAGTTTTAGTATTATTTAAATTCCATGAATTCTTAGCTATTTCACAAAGAAAATATAACATTGATAAATTTATTTTATCATTTTTATAAGCATTTTTTATACTGAAAAAATTTTTTAAATCAATATTTAGCTTTTTTAATACATATAAATCTAACCAAGCTTCTATTAATCTGTGTCTCATTTGAGCATTTTTTCTTTCTTTTTTATTTTTATCAAAATAATTTCCACTAAAGTAATATACATAAGGATGAAAATTAATATCCATTACACAATGAGTTATAAAACCAGATATAAAAGATATTTTTTCATTATAATTTTCTTTATCTTTTTTTAAATCTTCTAAAAAATTCCACCACAGAATACTTGTATCATTTCCATTAGCACCATGAACTAAATCACCATATTGAAAAAAAGTTTTGTCAAAAGGTAATTTTATATTGTAATAAAATGTATCTGTTGCTATAGAGCCAAAATAATATAAATCTATATTTTTACTTATTACTTGATACAATTTTAAATCTTTTAGATTTTCTAATAATTTATCAGAAAAATATATATGGGTTATTTCCTTTGGCATTAAGCAAAAGATGGAATTAAAACAGGTTCTTGATTTAAAATAGGTAATCTTCTTGCTAAAGTTGTATTACAAGAGCAGTCTCTTAATTCTAAACTAAACAAATTATAAGGTGCAAAACTTTGTATTCCCACAAACTTTGTTTTAGCAATAAATTCTTCTTCTGTGTGAAACTCATTACCACATTTTTTACATTTTTTATAAATTTTCATTTTAATACCTCTAATCTCTACTTATAAAAGTAATGATAATACATAAAAGTAAAATTAAGGTTATATATAAATTTATTTATGTTTAATTTTAGAGTAAATTTATCTTAATCTAACTTATTACTAACAAAAATCATTAAAATTATAATTTAAAATAGTATTCTTATCTAATTGGATTAATTCTGATTTATTACAACCTGTTACTATGTCAAAAACAACAATACCATATACTCCTCCTTTTAATCTAAATTTTTGTGGCGGTATAAGTAACTCTGTTCTTGTATTATCAGGATAAACTAAGTAAAGTCTTGGTAATGGTGCAATAAAATTTATTTCTAAATCAAATTCATATTTAGATAAGTCAAGATTTGGTGGGGTTGGATAAACAAAAGAAGAAGGGTCAAATGGTGGTAAGCTTATAGAGGATTTTGGAGTTGATGTTGGAGTAGGATTTACTCTAACTTGATTATTATTGTTGCTACAAGATAAAATAACTACAAAAATTATTATTATTAATATTTTCATATATTTTCATACTGAAAAATGAATTAAATTTTTATATTTATCTATTTTTTTACTTATTAGTTCTTGCATATCAGTATTATTATTAACTTTATAAATTTTTAATAAAAATTCTAATGATTTAATATCAAAAGGTTCTCTTATTAAAAATGAATTTAAATTTTCTATTGCTTCTTCATATTTTTTTAATTCAAATAATACTTCAGCTAAATTATATTTCGTCATCTCAAAGCCTTGTTCTATTAATTGTAACGATGCTTTATACATTTCTTCAGAAAGTTCATATAGATATTGTTTTTTATAAATATCTCCTAATATTTCAAATGTTTTTCCTAGTATTAAATCTGTAAGAGCAAAATTTAATTCATCTTTTGAATTATAAAACTGATATAATGACTTTTCCCAATTTAATTTGAAAATATCATTATCAAATAAATTATCTGAAGTAAAATAAAATCCTTTATATTTAATAGATTTTTCAGGATTATTTGTAATAACTATTATTACATCATTTAAAAATTTTTCTGCAATATCGTAATTATCGTCTTTGTATTCAATAATAGCTAAATTCATTCTAGCTAAAGCATATTCAGGATATAAGGAAATAGATTTTTCAATTAATTTTTTGGCCTTTACTATTAATTGCTTATCCTTACTAAAACTAAGATTAAAATAAGCTTGTGCATATAAAACACCTAAATTATTTAAAGCTTCAACATTATTTTCATCTTTTTCTAAAATATCTTTTATCTCACTTTCAGCTTTTATATATTTACTTTCATTGTTACTTTGTAATGATTGTAAAGCAATTGAAAACTTTTTATCTATATAACTTTTTTTAGAAAAGTTTCTTTTTCTATCAAATTCTAAACTCTCTATTTTTGAAATAATATTTGAAAAAATATTGTCAAAAGTAAATTTTGAAACTTTTTCATACGCATTATTTGAAATTTCTATTGATTTATCAATATTTGATAAATAGTAATTAATTAGTTTTACTATATTTTCAGAATTATAGTATATACAATCTATTTTATCTATAAATCTATTTTGAATATCTAATGTATTAGTATCTGTAAAAAGTAATGAACCACTAGCCATTATTTCAAAACATGATAAAGGAGCTATATTATTGTCAGAAAAATTTATTACTATTTTACTTCTTCTTATAATATTTGAATAATCTTCAGCATACTTTTGACTACAAAAATAAATATTGTATCTATCAGATAAATCAGCTATTTTTGATAATATTTCACTTTTTATTTCAGAACAATTTTTATAACTACCTAAAAAACATATATCTATATCTTTAAAATCATAAGGAGTAAAATTTTCGTATATTGAAGATTTGGCTCTTAAAGGCATTGATATAGCTTTTTTATAACCTACATGTTCAAGAATATTTTTTGAATTATCATCACAAATAATATAATCAAATCTATCTACATTGTTTATTGTACTTTCAAATGAGTTTGTTATATCAAATAGAACACCAATTAGTTTATATTTTGTATTTTCTATTTTATCAGGTATGATCTCATTATCCATACCCCAAAATATTATATATTCAATATCTGTATTTTCAGGTAATTCTTCTAATATTTCAATTATAGATTTTTCAAGATTTTGATAAAAGTTATTTGGTTCAAAGATAAATATATTTGAACTTGCAAAAAAAGTTCCTAGAATTTCATAGCTTTCTAGTATATTTGGTGAAAACTTTTTTAGGGGACCAACTAATATTTTATTATTCATTATTTAAATCAATTTTAATACTTACAGCTCCTCTTATGTCTCCATCTTTATGATTTATAGCTAAATCATTAGGATATTTTGATTTTAAAAAATTCATGACACTTGGTTTTATTTGAGTTTCATTTCCATGACATTGCAAACAAGTTTTATTTGCTATTATAGGTTTCATATACCTAAAATATTTTTTATTATTTTCAATTACATTTTGAAAAATTTCTGTGTTTGGTTTTAATTTATTTTCTTTTTTCATTTTCTCAAAAATTTCTAATTTCTCTTTTTCAAAGTTATCAGGCTTATTTTTTAAATTACGATATTTTAAACTAACTCTTTTTATATAAATTTTTTCATCATTTGAGATTTTATCAGCGATATTTTGAGCTATATTAGAACATACATTAATAGCTTTTAGAGTATCACCGGCTTTAAGATTCTCTTCTAAAGTTTTCTTTAAAGTTCCTAAAAGTTTTTTAGATGAATTTCTAGATTTATCTAAATATTTATTAAATTCTTCTTCATTTGAATATGATTTTAAATTTATGCAAAGTAATATTGTTAAGCTAACTAATATTATTTTTTTCATAATTAAAAAATTTCAAATATGATAAAATTTTAGCATAATATTTATTATTCATAGAATGAAAAAAAAAATTATTTCTATTGGTGGTGGAACTGGTCAAGCTTCTATATTATCAAGTCTCAAAAAGTTAAAAAATATTAATATAGTTTCAGTTGTAGGTGTTACTGATAATGGAGGTTATAGTGGAATAATAAGAGAATCAATGGGAATACCACAACCAGGTGATAGTAGAAATTGTATAGGTGCATTGTGTAACGATGATTTGTTGCTATCAAAGTTAATAAACTATAGATTTACTGAGGGCAAATTGTCAGGTATAAGCTTAGGTAACTTAATAATAGCAGCATTAACAAGAATAACAGGTGATTTTTCTGAAGCTATAGAGCAAACAGGACATTTAGCTGGTATAGCAGGTAAAGTTTTACCTGTATCAAAAGATAGCACTCATATTTGTGCAAAATTAGAAGATGGTAGAAACATAGTGGGTGAATGGGAGATTATAAAAAGAGAACCAAGGAGTAAAATATTAGAATTGTATCTTGATAGTCCAGCAAAAATAAATCCAAGTGTAGAAAAAGAAATAATAGATTCTGATTTTATAATAATATGTCCTGGTTCATTATGCACTGCTATAATATCAACATTACTTATACAAGGAGTTAAAGAAAGTATAAAAAAATCAAATGCAAAAATAATATATATAAGTAATATAATGACACAAGCAGGACAAACTGACAATTTTTCTTTAAGTAATCATGTAAGTTTTATCGAAAAATATTTAGATAAAAAAATTGATATTCTAATAGTTAATAATAGTATTCCTTCAAGTGAAATACTTGAAGAATACAAGAAAGAAGACTCTTTACCAGTAGAAATAGATATTTGTAATATATCAAATCACACTAGAATAATATTTGATGATTTGTTATTGAATGACATAGAATTTTTAATTAAAAATGAAAGACCAAAATCTGAAAACATGCACGTTGGAAAACATTTAATAAGACATGATCCTGATAAATTAGCAAAAATTATTGATAAAATAATACATGAAAAGTGATTTTTTTTTTAATATGAATGATGATTTAGGACATACTTATGTTTATAAACAAGCAACCAATATTAAAGAAGAAAAAATATGTATAGAAGCTATGAAAGTATGTTCAGTTAATGCAACAGGAAATGATGGAAAATAAATTAAAGCAATTTAGCTTTTTAGATATATTAGTTATTATAATAGGTATTTTAGCTTTAACTACTTTAATAATGCTTTTATTATTTAAACCAATAATAGAAAACAGGTATTATAGACTTGGTGAAGAGCTAATAAGTAAAAATAACATAAATCAAGCATTAAAAGAAATAAATTATGCTTTAAAGTTAAATTATGAGAGTTCAAAATTACATGAGATTTTAGGAAGAATATATATTTATAAAAAAGATTATTTACTTTCAATTAAAGAGTTAGAGAAAGCTATTGAAATAGATAATAATAACTATTATGCATATTTATATTTGGGTATTTCATATTATCAACAAGGAAAATATAATGAATCTATAAATCAATTAGAAAAAGCTATAAGTTTAGATATAGAAAATAAAAATAACTCACAAGCTTTTTACTATATAGCTAAATCTTACTACAATCAAGGATTTACAGATTTGTCTATATTAAAACTAGAAGATGCTATAAAAATAGATGAAAAAAATTCTGAAGCTTTTTTTGAGTTAGGTAAAATATATTTTGAAAAACAGAATATAGAAAAAAGTATTGAATACTTAAATAAATCTTTACTTATAAAAAACACACCTGATACTAATTATTATTTAGGACTATGTTATGAAAATTTAGGGCAACTGGATAATTCTATTTACTACTTAAAAGAGGCAATTAGATTAAATTTTTCAGACAATAATATTTACTATATTTTGGGTAATATATATTTTAAAAAAAGTCTTTATCAAGAAGCTATCATAGAGTATGAAAAATTTGTTAAAAATAATCCTAATGATGCAATATCTAGATATAAACTAGGAAATTTATATTTTAATATTGGAAATTATAAATATGCATTGGAACATTATAATAAAGCTATATCCATAGATTCTACTTACAAAGAAATATTAAAATATAATATTAAAGAAGCTAGTAATATTATAAAAGTAAAAAATAATATTAAAAAATTTCAAAAACTATTAGAAGATTTTTATTTAAAAAATAATCATTACCCTGAAAATATAGATAAAATATATAAAAATGAAGATTACTTAAACTATTGTAAAAAGATGTTTAATCCTTATAAAAACTCAAACTATTTTTATGATTTATTTGTAGATTATAATAATTACTTAGAAAATAAAAATAAATTTATCTTTTCAGGTTATATAGTATATGAACCTATAAATTATAAAAATAAATTTTATCAAGCTTATAAATTGTATGCTATAGATGGAAATAACAATTTTATAAAGTATAATTCTAAAGATTTAATTATTAGTAATAATTCTATAGTAGATGAATATGAAAAAAAATAAAGATATTGATTTAGAAATTGGTAGTCAAATTACTTCTGATTATCTAAAGCAATTTTATCCTGAACCTAAAACTAATATGACTTGGATATATAACCTAAAGTTTAATTTTCAAGGTATAGATGTTAAAGCTGAATTAAAAATGGAAATTTTTTCAATAGAAAATAAAAATGTAAATATAAAAGTATCAATAGGAAATAATAGTTTTGAAGAATCTGTTCCTATAGATGATTTTTCACCTATTCCTTCAACTGAAGGTATAAAAAATTCATCTACAAGTTTTGTTTATGAAGGTAAAGAAGAAGTAGATGTCCCTTTTGGTAAATATAATGACTCTGTGAAAATAAGTAGTCTAAGCAAAGAAGGAAAATATTATTTATGGTTAGCAAAAAATATAGGTCCAATTAAATTCGGAATCACTACTTCAGGTGTTCCAGCATATTTAGAGCTAGAATCTTTTTCAAGTTAATAAAAAAATAAATCTTCTATCACAGTAGAGTTAATTAACTTAAGAGTAGTAATATCAATTTATTAAATTGATAGTGCATTAAAAATCAATATTTTTTATATTTACAATTCTGTTTAATTATACTAAAATTCTTATATGTCAAGTAATTTATTAAAAACTTATAGTATATATATATTTTTTTTTAGGAGAAATAAATATGAATTATAGAATTGAGACTGATACAATGGGGGAAGTAAAAGTTCCTTCAAATAAATATTATGGAGCTCAAACAGCACGTTCTTTAATGAATTTCAAAATAGGTGGTGACAAATTTCCTAGAGAAATGATAAGAGCACTAGGAATAGTGAAAAAAGCAGCAGCATTAGCAAATAAAGAATTGGGAACATTAGAAGAAGAAAAAGCAGACTTAATAATAAAAGCAGCTGATGAAGTTATAGAAGGAAAGCTAGATGATCATTTTCCTTTAGTAGTTTGGCAAACAGGAAGTGGAACACAATCAAATATGAACGTTAATGAAGTTATTTCTAATAGAGCTATTGAAATTGCAGGAGGAGTTTTAGGAAGTAAAAAACCTATACATCCTAATGATGATGTAAATAAAGCTCAATCTTCAAATGATACATTTCCAACGGCTATGCATATAGCAGCAGCAGAACAAATAAATAAAAGATTAATACCTATGGTTTAAAAAATTAAAAGATACATTAGAAAGTAAATCTAAAGAATTTGACAATATTATAAAAATAGGTAGGACTCATTTAATGGATGCTGTACCTCTAACGCTAGGACAAGAATTTTCTGGATATGTTGCTCAATTAGATAATGACTTAAAAAGAATTGAATTATCAATTCAAGGTTTATATGAGTTAGCTTTAGGTGGAACAGCTGTTGGAACTGGACTAAATACACACAAAGATTTTGCTGTTACAGTTGCTAAATATATAGCTGAAATAACAGGATTACCATTTGTTACAGCACCTAATAAATTTGAAGCTTTAGCAAGCCATGATGCTTTAGTTTTTGCAAGTGGAGCATTAAAAACATTAGCAGCATCTCTTATGAAAATAGCTAATGATATAAGATGGATGGCATCAGGACCAAGAGCAGGATTATTTGAAATAAGTATTCCTGAAAATGAACCAGGAAGTTCTATAATGCCAGGTAAAGTTAATCCTACACAATCAGAAGCTATGACTATGGTATGTGCTCAAGTTATGGGAAATGATGTTGCTATAAACATAGGTGGTATGTCAGGAAACTTTGAATTAAACGTTTTTAAACCAATGATAATATTTAACTTTTTAAACTCTGTTAGACTTTTAGCTGATGCTTGTGAAAGCTTTAATGATAATTGTGCAGTAGGTATAAAACCTAACTTAGATAATATTAAAAAGTATTTAGATAGCTCTTTAATGCTAGTTACGGCTTTAAATCCTGTTATAGGTTATGATAATGCAGCTAAAGTTGCTAAAAAAGCATTCAAAGAAAATATTACATTAAAGCAAGCAGCACTAGAGTTAGGTTTATTATCAGAAGAAAAATATGATGAGTTTGTAAAACCTGAAAAAATGTTGGGTAATAAATAATAAGTTTTTATCAAGAACCATATTCAGTAAGAAAAAATCAATTTTTAGAAGATAAGGGTACTGGGCTAATGTTATTTTTTGATAAGTTCAAAATCCTTTTCAATTAAAATATACTTTAAATTTAGTATTTATAAGCTTTTGAAGGTAATTTTTTCTATAACTCAATCCCAGTGCTGTAATTATTTCATAAATAATAATAATCATTTTATTAATATTCACCTTTTATTAAGTAAAGAAAATATTTTTATTTGCTTACTAATTTCTTTGTTAAGTTTATAAAAAACATTAACTTTTAATGCACTATCAATTTAATAAATTGGTATAAGCTTACTCTATGAAGCAAGAATCTCCTCACTTTAGCAAGAAGAGGATATCACTTAAAAAGATTATTTATGTTTAATCATCTTTACCGTAGTAATAATCTCCAACTCTTTTCAATATTTCATTTTCTACTGGTTTTATAATTCCTTCTGCTTCTTCTTTATTTCTTGCTTTTGTAGTTATTCTTAAAGTTACATATGTATCTTTTATTAGTGGTGCAACTGTTGGATTAGATAAATTTAATAAATCTTGAACAATTTCAGCAAGATGAGACTCTCTTATGCCTGTAAATTTTAATACTCTTGAAAAAATAAATTTTTTTTCTTTATTCATACTAAATAAATAATTTTTTTCCTTGATTTTCCCACATGCTTTTTAGTTCTGAAGGAACACCGGGAAATGTTATAAATACTTTATTATTTTTTTCTAAAATTATTCCTGGAGCTGTTCCATAATCGTTTTCTATGACTTTTGACCCCTCAGGTAAAAATGCTTGTTTCTCATTAGAAGAAAGTAACTTTATTTCTCTCTTTTCAAATTGTTTTTTTTAATTTATTTAATACATTTTCATATAAAACAAGATTTAAATTAAAAAATTTTGCTATTGCTTCGTGAGTTAAATCGTCTGAAGTTGGACCTAAGTCCACCTGTTGTTATAATTATATCAGCTCTGTTACAAGCAATATTAAACGCCGATATAATTCTTTCTAAATTTATCACCAACAGTTGTTATATAATATAGATCTATTCCTACTTTTGATAACTCTTTTGCAATATAAGTTGCATTAGTATTTACAATGTCTCCAAGTAATAACTCTGTTCCAATACAAATTATTTCTGCTATCAATTATTAACCTGCCAAAATATTATCAAGTAATTTATTTATTTCATCAGGGTTTTTAGATGATGGGAACTCTGTATATAGCAAAATTTTTGAAGAATCTAAATTTACTTCACTTATAACTAGAACTTCATTTTCTGTTTCTATCATAAATCTTTTTACACTTTCTCTTTGCATTCTTTTAGATTGAGCATCAATATTTGTAAACATTGAAGAAACAACTGTACCAGCCAGGTTTTGGTCAATAGATAAAATTACCTTTTAAAACAAGTCCCTCTTTACTTACTAATAAACTACCTTTTAAAATCTTGTATTTGTTCAATCTTGTTTAATAATGTGTCTTGATTCATTGTATCACCTTTAAATAATATAATACAAAAGTTAATTTTATCATGAAAATTATTTTATGGAAATTTTTTAGTAGCATATATATTAAATAGTAATTTCATCATAAAAAACAACTTTATCAAAATCTTTATAAGAAAAAGGCAAGTCTAATAATGGTATTCTTTCATATTTTTTATTATATAAATTAAGTCTTTCCTTAAAAAGCCAAGGGTAATAGTTCATATAAAAAATTATACTCATACATTTTTCTGAAAATGTTTTTTTTAGACAAAATATCTTCTTCTATATTATCGTCTATAATATTTTTTAAAGCTTCTTTAAAAGCTTCCTTATTAAATTCTGTCTCTATATAATTATCATCATTTAAATCTTCTTCTTTTGTTGGTATAGGATTATTGTAATTTCTCCAAATAGAAATACCATTATCTTTAGCAAATGGATCTACATATTCACCATTTAACCAAACATTAAAATGAACATGAGGAGGTGAAAAAGGAAAAGCTAAAATAGCATCAATTCCACTATATCCAGAAATTGCAATTTCTTGTCCTCTTTTAACTATATCATTTACTTTAACAAGAGTTTTAGACAAATGATTAAGAGTTGTTATTATTCCTTGACCATGATCTATAAATATTTTCAAGCCACCTCTATTAAATTCACTAGATATTCTTAATACTTTTCCTGGTGCAGGTGCTGTTACAGAATATCCTGGTGGCAAAGAAAAATCTGTTCCATTATGACTATCATAAGTTAAACTTTTTCCTCTAAAATCTTCTACATTTGTAACTCTTACAGACCATCCTTCTTTTACATTTGGTTGTTTGTAATTATATAAATTAGTTATTATTATTGTCCTTTCTAAAGGTAATTTTCCTTTCCATAATGGAATAGATATTTTAGGTTTATATTGTCTTAAAGTTGTTAAATCAGCTTTTGTTTTAGGTGTATATTTATCACCAAATATTGCAAGTTTAGATGCTTTAAGAGTTTTTCTAAATGGTTTTAATCCTAAGCATTCAAATATACTTACTTTATACTTACTCATACCAGTTTTTACCTATACTTATTGAAACTTTCAATGGAACATTTAAGGTATATATATTTTCCATTATATTTTTAACATTAACTTTTAGTTCTTCTAATTCATCTTTATAAACTTCAAATACTAGTTCATCATGAACTTGTAAAAGCATTTTTGAACTTTTATTACTTTCTTCTAAATATTTATCAATTTTAACCATTGCTAATTTTATTAAATCTGCTGCTGTTCCTTGTAAAGGTGTATTTATAGCCATTCTTTTACCAAATTCTCTAACTGAATAATTAGAGCTATTTAATTCAGGTATATATCTTCTTCTATTTAACAGAGTTGTTACATAGCCTTTTTCTTGAGCAAATTTTATAATATTTTCTACATACATTGAAACATATTTATATGTTTCATTGAATTTTTTTATTATATCTGAAGCTTCACTAACAGAAATATTAAGAGTTTCTGATAATCCATAAGCACTTTGTCCATAAATTATTCCAAAATTAACAGTTTTTGCAATTCTTCTTTGTTCCTCTGTAATGTCTTCTATATTTTTAATATTAAATATTTCCATAGCTGTTTTAGAATGTATATCTAAGTCATTATTAAAAGCATCTATAAATATAGGATCACTGCTATAATGTGCTAATAATCTAAGCTCTATTTGAGAATAATCAGCTGAAAGTATTAATTTATTATTATCAGCTATAAATGCTTTTCTTATTTCTTTTCCTAATTTAGTTTTTATAGGTATATTCTGTAAATTAGGATTGCTTGAAGATAGTCGTCCTGTTGATGTTATAGCTTGATTAAATGAAGTATGGATTCTTGAGTTTTTATCTGTTATTTCAAGTAAAGAATCAATATAAGTTGATTTTAATTTGCTTATTTGTCTATAATCAAGTATGTATTTTACTATATCATGCTCATTTCGTAATTTTTCTAAAATATTAGCATCTGTTGAATAAGCTTGACTTTTTCCTCTTTTTAATCCTTTTGTACTTATTTTTAATTCTTCAAATAAAATTGATGATAATTGTTTAGGTGAATTTATATTAAACTCTTTTCCAGCAATTTGATATATTTTACTTTCTATATCTTTTAACATTAAATCTAAACTACTTGATAAATTTGATAAGTGCTCTTTATCTATTTTTATACCTTCTGACTCCATTTTTGATAATACTTTTATAAGCGGTATTTCAATATTTTGATATAATTCAATCATGTTCATTTCTTCAAGCTTTTTTCTAAGATAGAAACTTAGCTCAAGTGTTATAGATGAGTCAGCACAAGCGTATCTTGATACTTCTTCAACATCTATATAATCCATTGTTAAAGCATTTTTACCTTTTCCAATTAATTCTTCTATCCTTGTCATTTTGTAATTTAAATAATGAAAAGCCATTTCTTTTAAAGCATGAGAATTATTAGGATCTATCAAATAATCAGCTATATACGTATCATCTTTTATACCTTTTAAATCTATACCATATTTACTAAAAACATTTATTTCAAACTTTATATTATGTCCTATTTTTAAAATATTTGGATTTTCTATTATTTCTTTAAATTCTTTTTTAAAATCATCAATATTTATATTGAAATCATAATTTATATGAGATATTGGAATATAAAAAGATTGAAAATTATTACAAATTTTTTCCTTATTATTAGTATCTAAAGAAATTGCAATTCCTACTAAATGATTGGTTAAAAAATCTAGGCTTGTTGTTTCTATATCTATTGAAAAATATTTCAGCTTTTTAATAAGGTTAGATAATTCTTTTAACTCATCTGTATTTTTTATTATTTTTACATTAATATTTATTTTCTTTTCATTAGAAATTTTATTTTTATTTTCTGAATAAAAAAGAGAGAGTATTTCAGGTAATTCATTTAATAAGCTTCTAAATTGTAGTCTATTTAATAAATTTCTAATATTTTCTTCGTTTGGTAAATTTAAATGACTTTTATTTAAATCTAAATTAATAGGAGCATTAACATCTATAGTAGCTAACTTTTTACTTAAAAAAGCATTATCTTTTCCTGATACTAGTAAATCTTTTAATCTTTTTGATTCAATTTTATCTAAGTTTTTATAAATATTTTCTAAATCATTGAATTGATTTAATAGTTTAATTGCTGTTTTGGGTCCTAATCCAAATATACCTGGTATATTATCTGATTTATCACCTATTAAAGCTTTATAATCTACTATTTGTTGTGGTCCTATTTGATATTTTTCTATTGTTTCATTTATTCCAAACTTTTTTAATGTAGAATCATTTCTATTTGGTAAATAAACAAATGTATTTTCATTTACTAATTGAATTAAATCTTGATCACCTGTTATTATATGTGATTTTAAACCTATTTTATTAGCTTGTATTGATAATGTACCTATTAAGTCATCTGCTTCATAATTATCTAACTCAAAGATAGGTATTTCGAAAGCATTTATTATTTGTGTTATAAATGGTAATTGAATTAAAAACTCTTCAGGTGTTTCACCTCTATTAGCTTTATATTCAGGGTATATTTCATTTCTAAAAGTTTTTTTTGATACATCAAAAGCTACAACTATATAATAAGGTTTAAATTTTTTTATTATATCAAAAAGTATTTTAGAAAATCCATAAGCTGCCCATGTGGGAACATTGTCTTTTGTATGTAAATTCGTCTTTATTAGCGCATGGTATGCTCTAAAAGCTAAAGCATGCCCATCTATAAATATTATTTCCTGTTTTGAAAGCATTATTTAGTCCATTTTCCACCCGACTCAACTCTTTTTCTAACATTATCAGCTAATTTATATAATCCGTTTCTTGATAAATTGTCAAGTATAAATTTTGGAACAGGTAAGCCAAAATCAATTCTACTTCTATAAGTTAATTTCGTATAAATATCCTTATATTTTTCTAATTTCCAACCACCTTCTATATCCTTTATTTTTCCATCTATTTTTTTAAAATTTATGGTCCAATTTTCTTTATCATATACTCTTCTTAAGTCATAAGATATATCTATTAAAGGTGGTGATTCTAATTTTACATGAACTATTGAAAATTTATCAGTTCTTGTTTTTACTTTAAATTCTTCCATTGCTGGCATAAATTTTGTGTAGTTATCATAATCAGTTAAAACTTTCCATACTTCTTCAGGCTTAGCTTTTACTAAAAAAGTAACTTCTGTTGTAGCAATATTGTTTTTATCTAAAACTTCTTTTATTATAGGTTGCCCACCATATTTTAATTTTTCTTCAGCTATTACTGGATTTATTAAAATCAATAATGTTAGTAAAATAAAATATTTTTTCATAATTTTATTAATTCCAAATATACTAAAAAATTATATCAAACTTAAGTTTATTTGGTAGTAGTTTTACTACTGAACTAATGTTATTTTTTGATAAGCTTAAAATACTTTAATAGTAAGCATTTTAAAAATTTATATAATATACTTAAATTTAGTATTTATCAGTGTTTGTAAAAGTAATTTTTTCTATAACTCAATCCTATGCATATTATCGTTAATGTTATAAATTTAATTTTTTATACTAATTTTTATAAAATAGTGCATAATTAATAGTTAAAAATAAAGTATAAAAAATTAAAAAAAAACCTATAAGTTTTTAATAAATTACTTGACATAAGAATTTTAGTATAATTTAAATAAAATTATAACTATAAAAAACATTGATTTTTAATGTACTATCAATTTAATAAATTGATATTAGTATGTAATCAATAGTGTAATCATATATTTATAATATAATTTTATTATAAAATATTTTTTGGAAATTTTTATGAAAAATAGCAAAAGCTTTTTAATGTTAATATCTACATTAATAATTTTTTCATGTAGTATAAATAATTCAGTATCTACAGATAAAACAAAATCTTCTAATAATGAAATAGTTAATATAAAACCTTCTAATATATCTCATATTGAGTTAAAAAACGATGAAAACTTAATAAAAGATTTTATAAATAATAATCCTGACTTTTTTCCTTTAGATTTAAATGTTGATAACTCATCTCAAGCTACAGTTCCAAATAATGGTGGAGTTATATTTGCAACAATACCAAATAATGGTGGAGTAATTTTTTCAGATGATAATGACTCATTTTCTATTAAATCATACTCAATAAAACAATTAAAATTACCAATCAAAAATATTCAAATACCTCAAAGACCTAAATTAATAGAGAAATTAAAAAATAATATTCCTATCCAATGGACAAGAGAAGTAATAGATAAACCAAGAAGAGAAATAAAAATATATTTTGAAAAAAAAGATAAAGCAAAAGCTATTGTAAATACCTTTTTCAATAAAAAGATAGTATTAAATTTTGAAAATAAGAGAGAAATAGTTAAAAAATTAAGTGAAGTATCAACAAGAATAGCTTATTTTACAAAAGAAAATAATAATTGGGTATTAAATAGTGTATCACCATTTGAATTTAGACCAGAAAATAAAACAATTAATGTTAATATAGAATTTATAAAAATTACAGTGAATTCAAATGATAAAGGAAATATTTTTAATATACCTATAAATGGTTTTATAAATAAAAAAGACATGCCTACTATTAAAAAAGGTTCTACTTTAAAAATAGAAGTTAAAGCTATAAATAATGAACCAAATGAAATCCCGCCATTATATGTTTATTTAAGATTACCAGATATTGGAGTAAAAATACCAATGTATGATGACGGTAGTTTAGAAGACTTATTTACTGATAAAGAAGGTAAGCAAGTAAGCACAGATGATATTAACGATGATAATATATATACTGCTACAATAAAGATGAGTAAAAATTTAGGAGTAAATAATATTACAATAGACGCTATATCTTCACTATCATTACAAGATTCTTTGGAAAATGGAGATTATATAAGTAAGTCTTTTCCAATTATTATTACTCAATAAAATATTATATTTAGCAAAAATATTTTTTTTTCTATAAGCAAGATAAATTTATTTTTTAAGAAAATAATATTGTATATAGTTTTTGGAGATTAAAAAATGCAAATACCAGAAAGTATGAAAACAATATGGGAAAATATTACTAATACTAATCAAAAAACAGGTGATGTAAATTCAGCTCAACTTGAGCAACTTAAACAAGCTGCTAGTTCAGATGGAAAAATAGATGAACAAGAACAAGAATTTATTAATTATGTAGAAAGTAATCTTATGATATCTTCAAATAATAATCAGGGTAAAGGATCTAATCCAGTAAGCTTTGTTGATACAGAATTTGGAAAGGTTCCTTCATCAATGATAGAAACTTGGAATCAAGTCTCAACTGATGGAGTAATAGATGAAGCTGATTTAGAAAAACTTAAACAAGCTGCTGCTCCAACAGGTAAAAATTCAGAGTTTGATAATGATGAAGTAAATTTTTTAGCTAATCTAGTAGAAAAAGCTGAAAATGGACAAGTTAGACTTAATAATCCTAATACTACAAAAAAAAATAATTCTTCAATATCTTCTCCATTTGGTGAAGTTCCTTTTTCATTACAATCAGTTTGGAATCAAATAGTATCAAAAGGTCAAGTATCTTTACAAGATCTAGATAATCTTATAACAGCAGCAACTCCAAATGAAAAACCTGAAGAAATAGATGAAAAAGAAAGAACTTTTTTATTAAAAATTAAAGAAGCTATTGAAGAAAATAATGGACAATCTGTTTTATTATCATCAAATATAAATAAAGCTTCATCACCAACTTTATTGAATTGGCCAGGTTATACTGCAAAAACTAAACAAGCATTAAGAGATGCTTATGGAGAATTCGCCATAGGAACAAGAATGCCATTGTTAAGGCAAGATATTGCTTTAGAAGTAGCTAAAGGATTTGGTGTTTCTAGTGTTAGAGAGTTACAATCTATGATAGGAGCAAAAGTTGATGGAAAGTTTGGTCCTGAAACATATTTTAAAGCAAAAGCTTTTGTAGCAAATCTTATGAATACAAATTCTCAAGATCCAAGAATACCAAACATGTTATCAGTTTTAGGAAATGATATTGAAGTAAGAAGAATGATAGAAATGTATGGAGCTTTTCAAATTAATAATAATCAACAAAATTTAAGGAATCAACAACAACCTGTAAATAATGATAAACCACCTGTCAGTATAGGTGATACAGATCCAAATAATCCTGAAGCTATAAAAAGTTTTCAAAATAAGGTAAATTTATTATCTAGCATATATAACAATCAGAAAGGAACTAATTTTGAACCTGTTGAGGTTAATGGAAAATTAACAGAATCTTTTGCAGATAAATTAAGAAATATGGAACAAACTATTGGAAAGCCTGTAGCACAAGCTATAGCAGAAATAGAAAATGAGTTAAAATCAAAAGGTTTTAGTAAATTAGATAGCAGAAGTCTTAATTTTGTGAAGATAGCCGATAATGGAATTCAAATAATAGGTGATGCTAAGGATATGGTAAGAATAAATGCAGCAAAAGAATTATTAGCAAAATTAGGATTTAATTTAACAAATTTTGAAATATCTAAACCTGAAAATCCAGGAGTAAATGGTGATTTAATACTTAAGTCAAACAATATGGAATTAAAAATTTTTGATAACGTTTCTTTTGAAAAAAGAGATCACAATAAATATGGGGATTTACATATAGTAGGGAAATTTGATAATAAAGATATAGATGTATCTTATTGGGAAAATGATAGAAGAGGAGAAAAATCTATTAAGCAATTTAATAGATTTCATTTAAAAGCAAAAGTTAATGGTCAGGAATTAGAACCTTTAAGACAAAGTGAAAGTATATTAAGCAAACCATTAATTCAAGTTAAGTAATAGTTAAACTTTTAGCAAGTATTTTTTTTAAAATTATATAATATTGTTAGTTATATATAAAAAGGAGTTTTTATGGAAATACCAAAAAGCTTAGAAAACACTTGGAACTCTGTTATAAGTGATAATAAAATAACAAAAAGTGAATATAAATCATTAGTTGATGCAGCAATGCCAAGTGGTAGTCCTAATGAATTAGAACAAGATGAAGAACAATTCTTACTTACTCTTAAATCTGATTTAGAGAAAAATGGTATAGCAAGAGGTGATGTTCCTGTAAGTGCTTTAAGTTTTTCTTTTAGTAATCAAAATACAGAAAACATAAATGCTCAACAAAACAATAATCAGCAACAAAATGTAGAAGCTAGTAATAATAGTTCATTTTTACCATCTCCAAATTTTCCTGAAGTAAAGATATTATTAAACTGGCCTGGATATAATAAGGAAGTTAATACAGCTTTTACAAAAGCTTTTAATGAACCAAAACCTGTCGGTAATAAAGTTCCTGTATTATCATCTAGTAAAGCTAATAATATAGTGGAAGCTTTAGGATTTGGAACTGTTAAACAATTACAACAACAAGTTGGTGCAAAACAAGATAATAAGTTTGGTCCAGAAACATTTTTTAGAACAAAAGCTTATGTAGCAACACAAATTAATAATTCTTACGAAGTTGAAAAATTAAATCAATTAAAATCAATATTGAATGTTTTAGGTAATGATGATGATGTTGGTAAAATGAAAGTTGTAGTAGATCAAAGAATACAAGTTGCAAGTGAATATCAAGCAAATAAACAAAAGATAGAAACTTATTTTAACAATGTAAATCAAATATTAGGTTCTACTGATCCTAAAAATATGGAAGCTTTACTCAATGCAAAAAATAAATTACAAAAAGAATTCGATGATTTACCATCTAAAATAAAAGCTATACCTGAAGTTGCTGATGTTCATAAAAAAGCTATGCAAACTGTTGAAAATGCTATAAAAGCTTTGGAAAATGAAGGTATTGGAAAGCAAAAAGCAGAGTTATCAGGAAAAATAAACAATATAGTAAATGAATCTGTAACAGAAGGTTTAAAAACAGGTGATACATCTAAAGTTACAGCAGGTAAAGATAAAATAAATAAAGAACTTGATAACTATCCTAAAGTTAAAGATTCAGATGAGATAAAAAATGTTGTTAAACAAGCAAATGAAGTATTAGATAATGCAGTTAAAAAAATAAATGATATTAACAATTTAATAGCAAAAAAAGATTGGACATCAGAAGATAAAGCATTGGCTGATAAATATATGTCTGAATTACCAGCAGGAACTTTAAAAGATAAATTAGCTAAGGCTATTGAAGCTCAAAGTGATGCAGCAAAGTTAAAAGAAAAGAATAGAGCAAATCTTCCTACAGTAAGAGAAGGACTAAAAGATGTTATTGGAAATGGTTTCTTTAATTTAGAAAATTCAGATGGTACAAAAGGAATGCTTCAATTAATTGCTAAACAAGGATTACTTGATGAAGCTATAACCAAAATGAATGTTGATGATCAAACAAGAGCAATAAAAATATTAACTAAAGATATTAAATTTGATAAAATGAGTAATTCTGATAAATTTAATTTAGCAATAGCAAGAAAAATATATGAAAATTTAAGCAAAAGTGCTAATGTAGATGATGATATAAAGAAAAAAGTTTTACCACATCTTAAAAAAGAAGTAGCACCAAATGATTTTTCTTCATTTGAAATAGATGATAAAACTTATATCAATGGTATGAAATTTGCTATTGGTTCTGATAGAATTGGTAGTGAGCAAGAAGCAGCATTAACTATGGCAAGAGCAATAATGAATGGTGAAGTTTCTAATAAATTACTTGGTCAATTAAATAGATATGAACTTAATGATTTAACTAAATTTATTGAAAAGAAAGCAGGAAAAGAAGAAAAAGATTTCTTTTTAAAAAATACGGTAGCTAGTGCTTATAATAATGGTGTTGCTGTTAATATAGAATCATTAGATAGAGCTGAAAAAGCTAAAGTAATTAAAGGTGTTTTAGATATTGATAATGTAAATGAATCTAAAGTTAGTGACTTACTAAAAAAGGCTGGAAAGAAAACAATATTTGAAACAGTAAATAATGAAAATCTTTCAGATAAACAATTAGCAATAATAGGTAAGCATGTTAATGGTGATGATATGGCTGACGAACCAAAAGTTGGTGCTAAAATTTTAGGTGGTATGATAAGAACATACAATAAAGATCAAGAAAACTCTCCTGTAAAAATAGAAAATATAAGAAAATATATAGATCAAGTAGATAATGATTGGTGGGAAGATGATGATACTATGAAGTTAGTTATAAATGAATTAGGAGATGGACCAGGAAGTGAATATGAAAAGTTTCAGAAATTAGCACCTGCTACATTAGACAGAATAAGACAAATTGCTGATTATTAAATTATTAATCTCTGAACTTAACAGATTTTATAATTCTAAGTCCTAGAATACCAGCAAATATATAGCCACCTATTCCTAGAACCATTGTTATAGGAACACCATAAATAGTAATTGTTTCTTTTGTGGATATTATAAATATTGCTGAACTTATAATTAAAGATGAAATCACTAATCCAGATGTAAGTTTTTGTATTATTTCTTCCCAAATTTTTAAGTATTTTTCTTGTCCAACATCTTCATGTTTTAATTTTATATCTCCATTTTCAAAATCATTTAGTAAGGATATCATTTGTCCTGGAACTTCTCTTGACCATTGATAAAATTGTAAGCTACTTTTCAGAAAATCTTGTCCTAGTCTTTGAGCTGACCATCTTTTTTTAATTAATTTTAATACAAATGGTTGTGCTTCTTTTTCCAAATCTAAATCAGGATCAAGAGTACGTCCTATACCTTCTATTGTAAGAATAGCTTTACCCATTAGTGTATAATCATTGGGTATTTTTATTTTATTTTTTTTTGCACCTTGGATTAATTCATTAAGTATTTCACTAAATTGAATTTCTTTTAAAGGTAATCCTTCTATTTTTTGTAAAACTTCAGAAGTTTCTTTTTTAAATTGTTCAAAATCTACTTTTTGAGTTTTTTTACCTAAATTATATAACGACCTTGCAACTCCTTCATGATCTCTTGTATTCAGAGCTATTACAAGTTCGGCCATTTTATCTCTCATTGCTTCATCTAAAAAGCCAACCATTCCTAAATCTATAAAAGCTATAGTATTACCGGGTAAGGCAAATATATTTCCTGGGTGAGGATCAGCATGAAAAAATCCATTATCAAACACCATATATAAAATTGCATTTAGAGCTATCTTTGCTAAAAGTTTTTTATCACAACCGATTTCTTCAGCTCTTGTTATTTTAATACCTTTAATTCTCTCCATAGTAAAGACTTTTTTACCTGAGAGTTCTTTATATACTTTAGGAATCTTTATTTGGTCATGATATTTAAAAGCTTCAGCAAATCTTAAAGCATTTCTTAATTCATGTGAATAGTCTAATTCTCTTTTTACTGCTTTTTCAAATTCTCTTATAATTCCTGTTGGATCAAATAATTTTAAATCAGGTATTTGATTTTCAGCAAGTCTAGCTAATGTATACATTAAATCAATATCTTTTTGTATTATTTGAGCTACATTAGGTCTTTGAACTTTAACAACAACTTCTTCACCTGTTTTCAAAGTAGCATTATAAACTTGTCCTATTGATGCTGTAGCAATTTGTTTCTCATCATAAGTAGCAAATAATTCTTCTATAGGCTTACATAATTCTGTTTCTATTTGATTTCTTGCTTCCTCAAAACTAAAAGGTTGGTACATTATCTTGTAAATGTTTAAATTCTTCAATAAACTCTTCAGGTATTAAATCTGGTCTAGTGCTCATTATTTGACCAAGTTTTTATAAAAGTTGGTCCTAATTCTTGTAAAAACAAGTAATGCTCTTTTTGCTAAAGTAATATTTTCTAATTCTTCTTCTACTGATTCCTTTCTTAATTTACTTATTAAATTTCCTAATGCTGTATCTGAATGTGTTATTTGTTCTACAATTTGACCCAAAGCCATGCTTTATTAATACACCTAATATTTGGCTAAAATCTGTTTATATCATTTATAGCACTAATAGGATTGAAAGCCATTATTTAAATGCCTTATTAAATCTCTCTATTGCTTTTTGTAAATTTTCCATAGAATCAGCATAAGATAATCTTAAATGATTTGAAGCTCCAAAAGCTTCTCCTGGAACAGTTGCTAAATAATATTTTTCTAAAAGAAACTTAGCTATTTCTTCGGAAGAATTACCATAACCTTTATTTAAAAGTTCTTCAACTGAAACTAACATATAAAAAGCACCTTGAGGATTATTAACTTTTAAACCTTTTAATATTATTTAATTCTTTATACATAAAATCTCGTCTTTTTTTAAACTCATCTCTCATTTCAATTACTACACTTTGATTACCTTCAATAGCTGCTAAAGAAGCTTTTTGAGAAATAGAGCAAGGATTAGAGGTAGTTTGAGATTGTATTTTAGAACAAGCATCTATTATCCATTTTGGACCTGCTGCATAACCTATACGCCAACCTGTCATAGAATATGCTTTTGAAACACCATTTATAGTAATTACTCTATTATAAAAATCTTTAACTGATGCTATACTAAAGTGTTTTATATTATCATAAATTAAATATTCGTATATCTCGTCAGATAATATAAATATATTTTCATTATCCTTTACAATTTCAAACAAGTTTCTTATTTCTTCTTCTGAATAAACTGTTCCTGTTGGATTTGAAGGAGAGCAAAATATTATGAGTTTAGTTTTTATTAGTAATAGCTTTTTCTAATTGTTTAGGTGATATTTTAAAATCATTATCTATACTTGAATTTATAATTACAGGCTTACCATCAGCTAACTTTACCATTTCAGGATAGCTTACCCAATAAGGAGCAGGTATTATTACTTCATCACCTTTATTTATCAAAGATAATAAAACATTTGCAATAGCTTGCTTACCACCATTACTAACAATTACTTGTTCAGGGCTATATTCTATATTATTATCTTTTTTTTAATTTATTACAAATAGCTTTTCTTAATTCCAAAATACCATTATTAGCAGTATATTTCGTAAAACCTTCATTTATTGCTTTTATTGCTGCTTGACATATAAAATCAGGAGTAGGAAAATCAGGTTCACCACCAGATAAGTTTACTACATCATAGCCATCTTGAGCCATTTGCTTAGCTTTTCCAATTATAGCTAAAGTTTTCGACTCTTCTATATTTAAAGCTCTATCTGAAAGAATATTAAGCATAATATACTACCTTTTCAAAAACATAATTTAATACTTCTAGTAATTTTAAAATATCTTCTTTACTTATAAAAGGAAATAATCCAATTCTTATTTGATTTCTATTTAGTTTTCTATAAGAATTTATATCATAAATACCATTTTTTCTTAAAAATTTAACTAAATCATCTACATTAATTTTTTTATCTATATCAATAGTAGCTGTGCTTATTGATCTATATTCTTCTTTATTCACATAAGGCGAAGTATATTCAGATATTTTTAGCAAAATTATATATAATCTCTGATTTTTCTTTACTTTCTTTTTCTATTACATCTATACCTCCTTTATTTATAAATTCATCTAAAGCACATTCCAAAAAGAAAAGTGTTGTTATAGAAGGTGTATTTATTGTTTGATGTTTTAAACTATTATTAATTATTTCATTAATATCTAGCATCATTGGAATATATCTTTTAGTTGCTTTTATTTCTTTTTGCTCTCTCTAAAAATCTGGTGATACCTATAGCAAAAAATAATCCTCCTTCACTTGCAAAAGCTTTTTGCAATGAAAAATAATAAATATCTGTTTTTTCCCAATCCATTTAATCATTCCTGCTATTGAAGTAGCATCTACAGCTAATAAAGCATCTGAATTAAACTTTGGACATTCAGGTATCATAACTCCCTGTTGACGTTTCATTTTGAGTTATTGCTATTAAATCAGCATTACCATTATATTTTAACTCTGGTAAATCACCATAGTCAGAGTTTAAATTTTCTACTCTAACCAATGACAGGCTTTTGTTAGAGAATACCATTTATTAGAAAATTCTCCACATGTAAAATGAACAGATTTATTTTTTATAATTGAAAAAGCTAATGTTTCCCATAATATGCTAGCTCCTCCATTTCCTAATAATACCTGATCATCATTTGGAATTTTAAAATAGTCTTTTATTTTGTCTTGACATTTTTTTACTAAATCTAAAACATTTTTATTTCTATGACTATGACCTAATATACTTTTAGAATTTTCTTTTAATTTATCTATAAAATTAGTTGGAATTTTAGATGGACCACAACCAAATCTTCCATCACTTGGTAATAATTCAATAGGTATTTTTATATTATCAAACATAACTTTTCACAAACATAACTCATAAATATTATTTGAAATAAATTTAAAATAATGATACTTTTTACAAAATTTGATTTAAGAAATATTTTTTACTAGTTCTTTTGAATTAAATTTATTAATAGCTATATTATATAGAATATCAGCCAAATTATAGCAAGCATCAGTTGATTTTATTTTTCTCATATTTTCTTTCATTATGTTTAACTCTTCTCTGTTATATATGAGATTAGCAACTATATTATGAAATTTATGTAATTCATTTATTATTGTTCCGATACCATTTTTTAAAACATATTCTACATTACCTGATTCTTTGTAGCATTATTTCACTTAAATTATCGAGAATTATTGGTAATTCTTTAACTATTGCTTCACTTATAACTCCTGGACCTGGGTTTTGTGACGATTATATCTGAAGCATCCATAATATTATGAATTTGATTTGTAAATCCAAAAACTTTAACTTTTTTATTTGAAATTTTAGCTAACTTTTCAACTTTTTTTTGCAATTCTTTATTTTTACCACAGCAAACAATTATTTGAATTGGTAAATTTGATATTACTAATTGTTTTGTAAGTTTATATATATTACCTAAATCCAACACCTCCAGACATTATAAATACAGTAAATAAATCTTTGTCTAATTTAAATAATTCCCTTGCTTTTTCTTTTGTCAAAGAATTATCCATAAAAACTGGATTTACAGGTAATCCATTTAATACTTTTATTTTATTTTCATTAAATCCATATTTTATTAATTGTTGTTTAGCTTCTTCCAAGAAAGTTATATGTAAGTCAGCATTTTCATTACCCCAAGTTTTTAAAAAATTATATGTCATATCAGTACATACTATTACAAAAGGTATTTTTATTTTTCCAACCTAATTGTTTTATTGCTTCAGCTAGAAAGTTATTTATAGCAGAATGTACAGAAACTATTAAGTCAGGTTGTACTTCTCTAAATCTTTTTTTTAATCTTTCTAAAACTTTTGGAAAAATAGGAACCATATTTTTATCTGTATTTATTTTACTAAGCATTTTATGACCATACTTAACTAATTTAGGATCAATTTTTAATAAATTATCATAAATTCTTAATAAAAATTTTAAAAATGAATTACCTAAATCATAAACATCTTCCAATATTACTTCACAATCAGCATACTTACGATTGAATGCTTCTTTTATAGTTCTAGCATTACTTTTATGTCCATTACCACCGGGAGCATAAAGAACATATATTCTTTTTTTCATAATTCTTAAGATTATAAATACTAAAGAAATAGTAACTCATAATTTTACTAATTTGTCAAGCTTTATGATTAACAAGTTCTAATTTTGCAATGAGACTCTCACTCCACAACAAAAAATTTAGAAACAAGGTATAGACATATTTATAGAGTTTAGTCAAAATAATGGACTTGTTTTAACCTTTAAAATAAAGTTTTTTACAAAAATAGAAAATGGTTATAGTATAATATTTGCAATAGTTTAGCAATATAGTGTTTTTTTTAATAAAAATTTATGAAAATGAATATAAAAGAATTAACAACAGATAGAAAATGGAGAGAATCACTGGATTATCTCAAAAGCAATTTTTGAAGTTATTAGATTTGAGAGTTGTCAAGAAAATTGTGTCTAGTAGTAAAACCTCAAATTAAAAATTTGCTTAAGTTCATATATGTTATTTTTAATATGAGGTATAGAATTAAATTTCCACTTATTATTCATTTTTTAAATAAATAAAAAGAAAGAAATTTCTAAACAATCAAAATCAATGTTAATAGTAAATGAGAAAAAAGAAATATTGTATGTAAGTATTGTATGTAAGTAAAGCATATGAAGAAAGAATACATGATTATAAACTTTTAAACAAAGAGTTTCCTAGTCTGAAAAATTAAAAATAACTGATATTAATCTCTATAACAGGATTATAGGTGTATGTTATGGGTTATTTAATTTTTATATAATGAATTAATTATAAGCATACAACAACTCCAATATATAAGTGGTTTATTAGATTCATTTCAAGCTGATAATTAATTTCCTATAAAATAGTTTTTATTCAGTTATTAATAGATTAGATTTATTGTATTAAGTAACCTTTTTATTTTTTAATGAGTTTTTTTAATATACTTATACTCTTAATTTAAATAAGTTGTATAATAACTTTTAGATTTTATCAATATTTTAATTTATTGTGATTATGGGATTAATAGAAATAATAGAAAAAGGAGGTTTTGTAATAATTCCTCTTTTACTAGTTTCAATTATAGCTTTAACTTTAATAATAGATTTATTAATTATTAATTTGAAAAGTCATATAAGTATAATTAAATTATCTAAAAATAAAAATATAAAACAATCATTTGATCCAGTTTCTAAATTGTTTAATCATAATAATTTTAAGTTGTTTGAAAAAGAAATAAACAGAATAGAAAGAAAAACTATTTTTTTATCAATAATAGCAGCAATATCACCTTTGATTGGACTGTTGGGAACAGTATTTGGAATGATAAAAATATTTAATATAGTTTCTATACAAAATCCTGATAATCCTATACAAGCTCTTTCAGGTGGAATAAGTGAAGCATTAATAGCAACTGCTGGAGGATTAATAGTAGCTATAATAACAGGTTTTGCATATTATTTTTTAATCTCTAGTTTAGACTCTATTTATGATAAATCAAATTATTTGTTTAATATAAACAAAAATGTCTAAAAATAAAATATCATATATTTGTCAAGAATGTTCAGCTATTTTTCCTAAATGGTCGGGTAAATGTTTAGAATGTGGAGCTTGGAATTCTCTAGTAGAAAATGAAGTTATTACAGATAAAAAAAATAGTAGTAGCTTTTTTGTAAATTCAAAAAAAGAAAAACCTATAAAAATTCAAGATATATCTTTTAAATCTGAAGATAGAATTCTTACAGATATGAGTGAGTTCAATAGAGTTTTAGGAGGTGGTATAGTTCCAGGTTCTTTAGTCCTTTTAGGTGGTGATCCAGGTATAGGAAAATCAACAATATTATTACAAATATCATATTATTTGTCTTTGAAAGGAAAAAAAATTTTTTATGTAACAGCTGAAGAATCTCTTAATCAAGTTAAATTGAGAGCTTTAAGAATGGGAATAGACAAATCAGATAATTTATTTATAATATCAGAAAGTGATATAAATTATATAAATAAAACTATATTAGATATTAAGCCTGATATTTGTATAATAGACTCAATTCAAGCAATATACGATAATACAATAGATTCTGTACCTGGTAGTGTTACACAAATAAAAAATAATACTCAAGTTTTAATGAAAACATCAAAAGAGAATAATATTTCTATTTTTATAATAGGACATGTAACAAAGGAAGGGATTATAGCTGGACCAAAAATAATGGAACATATGGTTGATACCGTTTTATACTTTGAAGGTGAGAAATATAAATCCTATAGAATAATAAGAGCTGTAAAAAATAGATTTGGTGCAACAAATGAAGTCGGTATATTTGAAATGATAGAAAATGGTATAAAGGAAGTAATTAATCCTTCAAAATTATTTTTGTCAGAATACAATGGAACAAATAGTGGTTCATGTGTAATAGTATCAATGGAAGGAAGCCGTCCTATATTAGTTGAAGTTCAAGCATTAGCTTATCCTACATATACAAATATGCCTAGACGTTCTACAATAGGTTACGAATATAATAGGCTTAATCAAATAATAGCAATATTAGAAAAAAGAATTGGAATCAATTTATCAAAATCAGATGTTTTTGTAAATATAGTTGGTGGATTAAAAATAAATGAACCATCAGCTGATTTAGGAGTTGCAATAGCTATAATATCAAGTATTAGAGATATTATAATACCACAAGACACAGTAGCAATTGGTGAGTTAGGATTAGGTGGTGAATTGAGAAATGTTTCTAATATAGAACAAAGATTAAAAGAAGTTTATAAATTAGGCTTTAAAAAAGCATTAATACCGAGTAATTCATTACCATTAAGCATTAAATTTGATAAATTTGATATTATCGGATTAAAAAAATTAGTTGATGTACTAATTTACTTTGGTAAAGACAAAAAATAGCTAAATTTAATTTTTATTTGTTATTTTTCTTATGTAATTTAGATATTTAGATAAATCATTATCAATTTCTAGTAAATATTTTTCAACATAACCTATTTTTTTATGAATTTCCTTATCCAAATCTTTAATATTACATATGATTTCTTTATTTGTAATAAAATGATTATTAATAATTTCTATTTTATTTTTAAAAAATTCTTTCTTTTTATTTATTTCATTTGCAAATATTTTTAATTCTTTATCTTTTTCTTTTAAAAGTTTTATTGAAAGTTCTAATTGTTCTGAATAAAAATTCTTTTTGTCATTAATATTATTTTTAAAATTTTCTATTAGTGATAAAAATTTTTCAAATAAAAATTCATTACTATCTTCATATTGTTTTTTTAATTCTATTAGCTGATTTTCTATTTCCTTATTTTTTATCAATTTATTTTTATAATTAATTTTTTGTTCTTCAAGTTTTTGAATATTATTATTAATGTAATTTATCTGCTCTAAAATTTTATTACATTCAGAATTTACTTCATCTAAATTTACTTTATCTAAAGTTTTTTTTTGTTCTAACAATTCATTTTTTTTATTTATAAGAAAAATATATCTTTCGTATTCTTTTTTAATATAATCTTTCTCTTTTAAAAGTAATTCATTATCAAATAATTGATTTTTTAATTCGTTTATTTTATTTTTCATATTTTCTATTTCTTGAACTAAAGATTGTGTATAGAAGCTTTTTATTTCTGGAGTAATTATTTCCAAATAATCTATTAGTTTATCTAAAAATGATTTTATATTAGCTACAAAAAATAAAAATAGATTTCTGTTATTATTTTTTAATTGATTTATATAATTACTATCTAAAAAATTTATTGAATTTAGAATTTCAAAAAATATTATTAATAAGTCTTTATCATTAATAACATTTTCTAACTCAGTTTTTTTATCATTAAAAAATGATATTAAATCTTTTAAATTATTCATTACCAACTAAATATATTAAGAGCTAATATTTTATTGTCATTTTCATCTATATTTGATATTCCATTTCCATTTGAATCATCAGAAGTGAATAAAGAAGTATCACCTATCAATACTAACTTTGTTCCATAAGCTAAAGATATAGATAATAAAGCTTGTTGTCCTCTTGTATATTGCTGAATTTTAAAAGCATTTGAAGAAGTATATATTAAATTTTTAGTAAAATCAGTGTTTAATTGATTAATTTGAGAATTTAAAATCTCTAAACTTGAAGTTGAATAAAAAGAAACATAACTAACATTATTTGTAATATAATGACTTTGTATATTATTAGTAACAATTTCATTTGATTCAAAATTAGAATTATCTCTAACCAAATCTTGATTTATTTTTAAATTAAATTCTTTTAAGAGAATATTAATTGAATCAGAATAAAAATTCCCGTATCCTCCCCATTCACCTAAAATTATTATTTTTTTACCATTCATTCTTATGAAAGATTGTAATTTTGTAATATCTGAAGGATTGTAATTAATATTTGGAGCTGCTAATACTAGTATATCTATATTTTCTAAGTTGTAATTAGAAAAACTATCTTTTTTTATATTATATTCAGAGTTTTCTAATATATCTATTAATTTATCTAAATAGTCAATTAAGTTACTTCTATTATCAAATAGAATTGATACTTTCCTTTCCAAGGAATGTAATTTTATATTTCCTAAATCTTTATCCTTTTCTTTAGAAAAATCTATATTATCTATGATAAAATTATCAAAGCCATTTTTAGAGATATTAACAGGTAACTTTTCCAAAGAATTTATATTAAATGAAAAGTCTCCATTTTTATTAGTTAATGTAAAGTTGTTTCCTACTTTTATTACTGCATTTTCTATTGGGGTATCATTTTCAGATAGTATTCTACCTTTTAATGTAGCTATATTTTTATATAATTTAATAGTTATTTCTTTATTTGAATCAATTTTTATATTAGTTTTATTTGAAATAAAACCTTCAGCTTCTACTTCAATATCATAATAGTAGTTACTTATTATATCACTAAATAAAGAAATACCTTTATCATTAGTATTAATTTTTTTATTTATACCATTAGTAGATGTTATTTTTACTAAAGCATTTTTTATTGGTTGATTATCATGACCATTTATAACATTTATAGATAAAGATATATTTGTATTTGTTAAGAAAGAATTATTATTTGAATTATTATTATTGATTGAACTATTTGGATTATTACAAGATATTAGTAATATTGGTAATAAAATTGATAAAATAGATTTTTTCATAATTAATTACTATGTTTATTTGATAATAACATTTTATAAGCATCAACAATCCCATAACCTGATGCTGTATCATATCCAATTGCTTCTACATCTTTAGCTGTTGATAATATTCTAAGCCTAACTTGTTGTGGAGTTAAATTTGGTTCATTTGATAAGAGTAAAGCAGCTATTCCAGCTACATGAGGTGATGCCATTGATGTTCCTGATAAAGCAGCATAAGGTCCTCTAACTCCACTTCTATAACCTTCGTAAGTAATATAAGTGGGCCAAGTAGAGTATATTTTTAAATCTTTTGAATTACTTTCACCTCCAGGAGCTAGTACATCTATTTCTTTGCCACCATTTGAGTAATTAGCAACTCTATTTGATTTTGTTGAAGCACCAACAGCTATAACACCAGGATAAGCAGCTGGAACTGTTATATCTTTTATTAATTTAGCATCTCTATTACTTTCATTTCCAGTTGCTGATACAAAGACAATATTTTTAGATAGAGCTAAATTTACAGCATCAAGTAAAGCTTGTGTTCCTTCTTGTTTTTCACCACCGATACTTATATTTATAACATTAGCTTTTTTCTCTATTGCCTTTAATATAGATTTAGTAATTATAGAAGCTGATGTTTCGCCCATATGATTTGTAGATTTTATAGGTAAAATTTTTACATTAGCAATTCCTGAAATTCCAGATGAATTATTAATATGTGCTGCAACTATTCCTGCTATATGAGTTCCGTGTCCATTTCCATCTCTACCACCGTAATTTACTTTTAATGAACCACTTGTATATATATCACTTTCACCTGATTCTGACCAAACATCAATTAAAGGTAGTAAATTATCTTTTAAATCAGGATGATTTGGATCTACTCCTGAATCTATAATTGCTACAATAATATTAGGGGATCCTTTTGTAATATTCCAAGCTTTATTAACATTTATATTCTTTATATTCCATTGTAAGCCAAAAAAAGTATCATTAGGTTGAAATCCATTATCTACGTTTGAAACTTTGAAATTTTCTAAATACATTTTTTTGTCTATATCTACATATTTAACTAATGGGGAATTTTGTATTTTTTCTATATCTTTTGAGTTACAAGTAAATTCAGCAATATTTAGTTCTTTTGATAATATTTTAAAGTTTTTTATACCTAAATCACTAATTTTATTATTATCTATACTATTTTTTAATCTTATTAATCCTTTTATTTCTAAATCATTTTTAATATTTATTGTGCTTTGACATGATAATAAAAAAAGTAATGATATTATAGATATACTTTTTTTTAACATATTAAAATTAACATAATCCTATATCATAATAAATTTTTAATTCTTTTTTATTCTCTTTTTGTATCTTCATAATATAATCAGGTTCAGCATATTCAACAAAATTAGTTTCTTGATATAATTTTATAGCATCTTCTACTCTCATATTTTTAGGAAGTTTTATTTTGTATATATTTAATTCTCTAATTAACACTTCTGATTTAGTTTTAAATTTTTTATCTATTTCTTCTATTTTTTTTAAATCAATATCTGACTTATACTTTACTATTATTCTATCTTTCACATAATCTTGAGAATAAGCATTTACTGTAATCATAAAAAAGACTATTATTAATCTAAAAAATAACATAAGTAAATTATATCAGAATTATTTTTTATTATTAGCATAAAATAGTATTTGTTAAACCAAACATTTTTTATTAACTTTTTCTTAATCTTATTTTAGATTATTTTTTAACAAAAAAAGCAAGTTTTATAAGAATGCTACTATAACTAAGGAGTAGAAATTTTTATAAGGTAAATATTATATGAAAAGATTAATAGTTTTATCAAGTTTATTAGTTTCATTAACAACAGGATGTTCTATACCAAGTAATAATGATAATATTAATGAAAAAATTTCTTACACTGAAAATTTAGATATTACTGATAATGAAATAACAGAATTAAAGAATTTATTTGCTAAAAATAATGAATTAGAAACAAAGACATTTAATATTAAAACATTACAACAAGGTAAAGATGTAGATGTTGAAATGTTATTAATGAATCCAAAAGCAGGTAGAAGAGCTAAATTTTGGGGTATAAAAACAGCAAATCAGCTTTTATATGCTGGTGCAACACCAACTAAAAGATGGTTTTTAGAAAGAAAATTAGGTGGATTATTTCCATCACAAGCATTTAAATCTCAAGTTATGTTTTGGTTAGTAAGGGCTGATTTATTAAGAGTTAAAAATGTTGATTTAAATGATTCATTTTTGTTAGCTATGGCGGGTGTTACAAGTACTCCTCATCTAGCTAGATTTAATAATGTAATAGATCAATCAGCTTTATTTGTTCAGCTATCATTACTAGCTTTTCAATATGGTATGCCGATACCAAGTAGCTCTGAAATAGCTTCTTGGACACAAGATGCTGTAAATCATCCACCTGTTTTATATTAGCAAAGTAAAAGGAGAATTAAGTTTATGGTAAGTGTTAATAATGTAAATACTCAAAGATACGGAAATACAGTTCAATTAACACCTCCTAGTCAATTATACGGAAATATTCCAAGTAGAAACACATATAATAGAGATGTATTAGGAATAACTAGTACAAATAATCTAGTTTCCGATGTAACTCAATATGGTATAGGGGCTTTATCTGGGTATAAATATAATCAAACATTTGTAGGTGCCACAAAAGATTTTGGAAACTCTTTAAAAAATGGTTCTTTTAAAGATGTTTTAAATTCAGCTAAAAATAATGGCAAAGTTTTAGGTGGTGCAACTCTTAATGCTGTTGGAATAGGTGCTTTAGTAAGTGGTGGTGTTTCAGCTGTTAGTAATACTATTTCAGTTTTAAATGGTAGAGAGTCAGTAGGTGATGCTGTTAGTAATGTTACAAAAGATTCTTTAAAAGGTGCAATAAGTGGTGTAGGTGGTGTTTTAGGTGGTGGTTTAACTGCAATGGCTTTGACAATGTTTAAAATTGGTGGAACTCCTTTAACAATAGCTGCTGTTATTGGTGGAGCTGTAGGTTCAGCTGTAGCTAATGAACTAGTTAGCAAAAGACTTGGTTTATAATTCAAATTCAAAATCTACAAAATCTAAATTTACTTTTCTATGACTTATTATTATAAAAGTGGTATTTTTTAAATAATTTCTTAAATTGTTGTATATTTTTATTTCTGTTTCTTTATCAATAGCAGATAAAGCTTCGTCAAGAATTAATATTAATGGTTTAGATGCAATAGCTCTTGCTATTGAAACTTTTTGTTTTTGACCACTTGATAAATTATTTCCAAAATTACCTACTTCTTTATTATAATTATTTATTTCTAAAATATTACAAATTTCTATTAGTTCATTTTCTTTTAAATTTTGATTACCTAGTAGTATATTATCTTTTATTGTTCCATGAAAAATAAATGCTTCATGACAAGATATTCTTATATTTTTTTTTAAAAACTCTTTATCTATTTCTATTAATTCTATACCACCTATTTTTACACTACCTTTATAATTTTTAATTATTCCAGAAATTATTGAGACTAAAGTAGATTTACCAGCACCATTATTTCCTTTTATAACAATACAATCACCTTGTTTTATTTCTAAATTAATATTTTCTAAAATGTTTTTACCATTTATTGAATAAGATAGATTATTTATATAAATATCATAATTATTTACTTTAAACTCATTATTAATTTTGTAAATGTTTTTACTAATAAAATTTGTAATTCTTTCAAAACTTATGATATTTTTTGAAATTTTACCTATTGAGCTTGTTATAAATATAGCTGGTTCTATTGTTAAACTTATAGCTGTTCCAAATGATATTAAGTCTTTAAGATTTATATTTCCCAATAACATTTGGTAAGTTGCAAATATTGCAATTATTACTATACCTATAACTTGTAATAATCCTATAATTGAAGGTTGTAAATATATATATTTAAATGTTTTTAAGAGATTATTATTATAAATTTTTTGATTTTTTTCAATATTTTTATATCTAATTTCTTCTAATCTTAAATTTTTTATAATATAGAAATTATTTAAATCTTCATTTATAGAATTTATAATATTTGAATTAATTTCCTGAGTTTTTCTTGAATAATTTCTTACTTTGTTTAAAAAATAATTTATATTTAAACTTATTAAAAGTATTAATAAAAATATCAATAAAGAAAGTTTCCAATTTAAGTAAAAAATATATGTTAATGTAAAAGAAATCATTATTAAAGAAGGTATTAATTCTATAAAAAAAGAAATTATTAATTCTCTTACTTTTGTAATGTCATCTGTTAAAGTATTTATTATATCACCTATGTTTTTATCTCTAACATTTTCATAGTTATCAAAGATAATAGATTTATATAAATCTAATTTTATGTCTGTAGTTATCTCTATTGCCAAATTTGAGGTAATAAAATTTTGTAAGAAAAAAAATAATCCTCTTAAAAAATATATAAATATGACATACAATCCTAAATTTATTAAAGGTTGTAATGAATTACTAGAAAATACATAGACTATATTTCTTGATAAAGGTATTAATCCTATTGATACTAAAATAGAAAGTATTGTTAAAGTTATGATTTGTGCTAGTTTTATTTTATAGTCTTTAAAGTATTTAAGATAATTCATCAATTATTTTTAGAAAATATTTAAAAGCTATTTACAAATATTTTGAGGAATTCTAAATGTAAAAATTGTATTACCTGGCTTACTTTCTACATGTATGCTTCCTCCATGAGCAAGTATTATTTCTCTAACAATAGTTAATCCTAAACCACTACCACCTATTATTCTTGATCTTTCCTTATTAACTCTATAGAATTTATCAAAAATATGCTTTTGATCTTCTAATGGTATTCCTATACCTGTATCAATAACCTTGAATTCACAAGCACCGTCAAGTTTTTTAAACTCAATTTTAACAATACCATCTGAAGGAGTAAATTTAACTGCATTATTTAATAAATTTACTAAAACTTGTCTTAATTTGCCTTTATCAGCATTTATTTTTACATTATCAATATTACTAGGTAATACTAAATTTATATTTTTAGACCTTGCAAGAGGAATTATTGTTGCTACACTCTCTTTTATAAATTCTTCTAAATAAAAATCAACTTTATGTAATTCATTTTTTCCTGATTCTAATTTAGCTATATCAAGTAAATCATTAACTAATTGATGTAATCTATCAACTTCATTTGCTAAATCATTTAAAAATTCATCTCTAAGTTTAGGATCATCTTTTGCACCACTTAATAGAGATTCTAACAATAACTTTATAGATGTAACAGGAGTTCTTAGTTCATGAGATGCATTACTTATAAAGTCTTTTCTAAGTTCTTCTATTTCAGTTTCTTTTGTAATATCATGATATATTATTATGTGTCCTATTTGATTATTTTCTTTGTCATACAAAGGTGAAGAATATCTTTTTAAAACTTGTCTAGGATTTTTTAATTCTAAAATATCTGATCTAGGAATAGAAGGCTCTTCTACTAAAGCTCTTTGTATTTTTTCCATCAATTTTACATCGTTACATCTTTCAAAAAATAATCTATCATCAGGGTTTAAAATTAGTCTTCCTGTTCCTTTTGGGTTTGAAGGTAAAAGCATTTGTGCTAAAGCAGGATTTATCATTATTACTTCTAAATCCATAGAATATATTATTAATCCTTCACTAATACTATTTATTACTGATTGTAAATCTATTCTGGATGTATCATTTTTTGTAAGTTTTGGTAATGATAATTTAATCTCGTCTTGTTTTTTTTCTTCTTGATTATCTAATTTTACAAGTTTCTTAGCATATTCTGATAAATAGTTTAATTGATTTTGTATTCTTTTAATATTGTTTTTCAACTATTTTTCCTTTATTGTTCCTATTCTACGTTCAAATCTATAACCAACACCTCTTACAGTTTGTATTCTTATTGGCGTATTAGGATCTTTTTCTATCTTTTCTCTAAGCCAATGAACATGAACATCTACAGTTCTACCTTCGCCTGCAAAATCATAACCCCAAACTTGTTCTATAAGATATTCTCTTGATAAAACTTTATTAGCATTCAAAGCTAACAATTTAAGTAATTCAAACTCTTTTAATGTCAGAGGTAATATTTCACCTTTTATTTTTACTTCATGTCTATTTAAATCTATAATTAAATCTCCAATTTCAATTTTATCAGGTTCATCAGCTCTTGTTGTTTTATATCTTGCTACAAGTCTTAAGAGTGCTTTAATTCTTGCTTGTAACTCTCTCATACTAAAGGGTTTTGTAAGATATTCATCAGCTCCTATTTCTAATCCAACTACTTTATCTATTTCTTCACCTTTTGCAGTAAGCATTATGATAGGAATAGGCATTTCAGCTCTTAATGTTCTACATACTTCATAACCATCTAATTGAGGAAGCATTACATCTAATATTGCTAAATTTGGTTTCTCTTTTCTTGCAAGTTCTATTGCATCTATACCATTATCTGCAACAATAACTTGATATCCATCTTTTTCTAAGTTATATTGAACTGTTTTTGTTATTGAAGGTTCATCATCAACTATTAAAATTTTAGCATTTTTCAAAGTAATTTTCTCCTTAACACAATACTAATAATAATTTTATCATTACTGAAAAATAATTTAAATGTTTAAATTCACATTCATTAATATTTCTTAAAATTATAGTTTATTATATAGTAAAATATTCTGTGATATGAAGATTCTTTTAGCTTTTGAACTTTTTTAAGTTAAAAACTAAGATTTAAAATTTATAAAATATATAAAATTTAAAGTTTTTTTATTATAAAATTAATCTTTAAATTATTTTTTAGGTAAATTTATGAAACATGTTATTACTCTAATACCGGGTGATGGTATAGGTCCAGAAGTAACAAAAGCTATGCAAGAAGTTTTACAAGCTTCAGGTGTTGATATTGAATGGGAAGTATGCGAAGCAGGAAGTGAAGTCTTAAATAGATATGGAACTACATTACCGCAAGAAACTTTAGATTCAATAATGAAAAATAAAATAGCTATAAAAGGACCAATAGGAACACCAAATTGTTGCAATTCATCTCCATCCTGTAGAGGATGGAGACTTCTTGCTAATCATATTTAAATTTAATAATATTTTTTTAAAATAGTAATATTGCTAACTAAAAAACGTAAATGAATTTTTATAGTAATAAAAAAGTTCTAATAACAGGTGATACAGGTTTTAAAGGTTCATGGTTAGGTATATGGTTAAGTATATTAAATGCAAAAGTAAAAGGTATTTCAAATAAAATATATAAAAATTCCAATTATCAAATATGTAAGCTTGATAAGCTATGGGAGCATAAAGAACTAGATATAAGAGATAATAGTAAATTTATAAAAGAAATAGATAATTTTAAACCAGATATAATATTTCATTTAGCTGCTCAATCATTAGTATATAAAGCTAAACAAAATCCTAGATATACAATAGAAACAAATATATTAGGAACATTTAATTTATTAAATTATTTAAGAAAAATTGATTATAAAATTTCTCTAATAATAGTAAGTTCTGATAAAGTTTATAAGGAAAAAAAAAATTCTTGTAAAGAAAATGATTTACTAGGAGCTAGTGAATTATATGGAGCATCCAAAGGTTGTGCTGATATAATTTCACAAGCGTTTTATAATACATTTTTTAAACGTACTAATATTGGTATCGCAATATCAAGAGCAGGAAATATAATAGGAGGTGGTGATTACTCTAAAAATAGACTTGTTTCTGATATTGTCTCTTCTATAAGAAAGAATAGAACTATAATAATAAGAAATCCTGAATTTACCAGACCATGGCAATATATATTAGATGTTTTAAATGGTTATCTTATTTTAGCTGAAAATTTATATAATGATCCCAATAAATATTCTGATATTTTTAATTTTGGTCCAGACAAATCATACAAAGTTATTGATTTAGTTAATAAATTTATACAATTTTGGGGTTATGGAAGATATATTATATCAAATAAACAGAATTTTCATGAAAATGATAAATTATCATTGAATAGTAAAAAAGCATTAGAGAAATTAAACTGGAAAAATATTTTAAATTTTGAAGAATCTGTAAAACTTACAGTAGAAGATTATAAGAGCGAAGAAAGTAATAATGTTTTAGAAAATAGAATATATAGAATAAAATCTTTTCAAAAGAGTTTAAAACAAAATTGAATAAAATTAAACATAAATTATTTTTTTATTAAAACAAAGATAATTTATTCTTAATTTTTTGTATCTATACTATTATTATAGTTTTTAGTTTGGGTTAATTTAAAGTTATGAAAAATTTAATTAATTTAGGATTATTTTTGAGCTTACTTATAGGTTTAAGTGCTTGTGGTCAAAATAATAATCCTAATTCTGCTGATAGAAATGATATTAAAATTTTTTCTTATGAAAAAGCTGATGAAGATAAAAAAATTGATGATTTAAAATGGTTATCTTTTAAAGATTCTTTTAATAAAAGAACTTCTATAAAAGAAAAAGTTAATGAAATAAGAGTAAATTATCAAATGGAATCTATAAAAAAAGAATTTAAATTAAATAAAAAAAGAAAAATATCGTTATCAGATATTATAGATCCTAAAAAGTGGGAAGAATTTCAAATAGCTTTTAGAAATAGACTTAGTTTATTTTTTGAATAAAATTTATTTTTTATTAAATATAATTTTGATAACAAAGAAATCTTAATAAATTCATCTTTTAATGAGTATCAATTTTTAGCTAGCTTTTAAGTTTTTAAATTTTTTGTTATAGTGAGATTATTTTTTTATATCTTTCTTGCTACTATAGTATTTATAAAACTATTGTAATCATAATTAAGATTAAATGTTTGTTTTAAAAAATTTATAATCAATAAGTCAATATTCAAGTAATCCTTATTTAATGGAATATTAATATTTCTTATATCAAAAACATTAAATTTATTTTTTATAAGTAAATCTAGTAATTGCTCTCTACTAATATAATTTAATATTTTTTTATTAAACATATACTCAATATTGTTATTAAAAAGTATGTTTCGTAGATTTACTATACTTTTTGAGTTAAAAATACTTATTATTAAAATACCATCTTTGTTTAAGATATTATATAAATACTTTATTATTCTCATATCATTTATACAAGTATTTAAAGTAAATATAGATATAATGCAATCAAATTTTTTGCCTAAGGGTAATTTAAGTTTAGTTTCATTAAATAAATCATTATTAATATATTCAAATTCAAATTTATTTTTATCTAGTAAATCTGAAATATCATATGTATTATGTGATATTTGTAAAATAGTCTTTATATAGCTAGAACTTTTATTAACTATTTCAATAATATCTAGTAATGGCAGTGAAAAAAAATCTTTATTATAAAAAAAGTAATTTATTTTATTTGTATAATAAAGTTTGTTTATTTCATAAAAATATTTATCTATTTCTTTAAAATCAAAGTTATCATTATCTAACATAATTTTTAATTTTTTATGTAACGATAAATCTTTATATGTATATTCATTATTATCTTCTACATGATAACTTCCATATCTTAAAAAGTTATTTTGAGCTTTTTTTATTTCATTGAAAACTGCTTCATAATTATTTGGATGTTTTTTTTTAAAATCTTCTTTTAATTTATCACTACTTATATATTCTTTAAGATTATGTATTATTTTGTTATCAATTTTTATAATATTTTCTTCTTTTATTTTAATATTTTTATTTTCATACTTATTAGCTAAATAGTCTTTTATATAAATTAAATCTTTGTTATTTACGTAGTTATTTAAAGTTAAAGATTTTTCATTAAAATTACTAATATCTAATAAAGAAAAATCGCTAATTTTATCAGTATTTATTTTTTTACTTAATCTAATCCAAGATTCACTAGCTGGAACAGGTAAGTAAATTTTATGGTAAATATTTATTCTATTTGAGTAATTTAAATTAATTTTTTTTTCTAAAAACCAATAATGTTTTGATATTTCTTCTTGAGTTTCAACACTAGAACCTAAACCAAAAATTAAACTTACTTCTAAATTTAAATTCTGACAATTATCTAAAATTTTCAGTATAAATTCTTTATTACAAATTTCTTCTTTAACATCATTTTGTATTTTTTCTGATGTTGAAAATAAATGTATATTTAACCTTAAAATGTTTAAATTTTCTTTTAATAAATATAATATTTCATCATCTAATTGTTTAGGAAATGAATTAACTATAAATTTAAAATATTTACTTAAATTAGTTTCTTTTACTACTTTAGAAAATTCTATAAATCTATTTTTATCTTTTAAAAACAAAAAGTCAAGTATTTCTACATACTCTATTTCAGGGAAATATGTTAATATATCAACACAATTACCCATTAACCATTCATAAGAATGTAATCTTATTGGAGTATCTAAAAATTGTGTAAATATGTTTTTAAAGCAATTACCGCGTCCTGTAACAATTGTAGGTATCCAAAAACCTGGCATTCCATAAAAATTTTTTCTAGTAAATTGTAAATCATCTAAAGTTTTTATATATTCTCTTTTTTCTGTAATAATTAACTTATCTTTATCGTAAAAAACTATTCCTTTTATTTTTAATAATTTATTTTTATCAAAGAATTCATCTTCTTTGAACAAATGTATTAGATTACAAATTGTTTCTTCGGCTTCTCCAACTATACCAACACTTATGTTTTTAGGTAGTGTTTTAGGTAATGCTGTTATATGTTCTCCAAATAATATCGTTTCTTTATTTATATTTTCTTTTACATTTCTTGACATATCTAAAAGTTTGTTAAATAAAAACGTATCCTTTAAATAAAAGCAAACTATATCAGGATTAGTTTCTGAAAGAGTTTCAATATCACAAATTGGATATATTATATCATCTGCGAAAATTTTTTCTAAACTTGACATTATATAAGATAATGGAGTAGTATCAACTCCAAATTGATTATTAGTTATGTGAAATATAGCTATACGCATTCTATATAATTTTAACATCAGAAAAAAAAATTATAATAATTAACTTTAGTTTAATTTTAAAGTAAATATTTATTAATTTTTGTTTAAATTAGGCAATTTAAATAAAAAAATTAATATCTATAATGAAATAGGGTTTGGAGAAGAAATATGAAAAAGTTTTATTTAATGTTATCCTCTTTAATTTCATTTTCTTTTTTTGTTTCTACCTTATCAGGTTGTGGAAACAATAGACCTTCTCAAGCTACTTATAATGTTGCTTCAGTGAATTCACCAAATATAAAAAGTTGTGGATGTAAGAAAAATAATTCTAATAATAATAGTAATAATAATATAGTAGAAAGTTCTACTCCAACTCCAAGTATAGATTCTTCTGTAACTCCTAGTCCAAGTATTTCTTCTTCTCCAGAACCTTCAGAATCTCCAACACCATTACCAAGTAGTTCTTCAAATCCTTCAAAGGATAAAGATAAGAAAAATTTATTTTCTAATCTTATTGAAAAATTTAAAAATATTTTTAAAAAACCAAGTAAATAATGTTTAAGAAAAATTTTTTCTACTTATTTATTTTTACATTTTCAATATCTTGCTCAAATATACAAAGTATAAATAAAGAAAGTATATTTATAAGTTCAATTGAAAACAAAAATAAAAATATAGAAATGATTTATGCACCAATTATAAATTTTGATTCGCAGGAAACACATTATATTACATCTATAGAAAAATATGTTGAGATGGGTTTAACATTGAAAGGAAAAAACAAAATAGGTTTTTCTAAGAAGTTTAAAACTATAACTAATGCAAATGAGCTTTCAATGTATGTTGATAAATCAATAGATGGATTTACTTTGTATTTAGATAGTAATGATAAAGTTTCTGATTTTGATAGAAAAGTATATACTAGGAAGGTTATAAAAAATGATTATATCTATTTACAATATTGGTTTTTTTATTCCTATAATGATACAAAAGGTATAGGTGGTAATTTTTTAATACATAAATGTGGAAATCATCAAGCTGATTGGGAACATATAGGTATAAAAATAAATTCTTCAAAATTTAATACTGCTACAAATAATGATGAATATATTTCTGCAATAGAAGAAATATATTTTTCACAGCATGCCAAAAAGTCTCATATAGAAAGAAAATTTAAAAAACCTAAAGATGTAATTTTTAAAGAAACTCATGTTAATGTTTTTTCAGCAAGAGGAACTCATGCTAGTTATGCCAAACCACATCAAGGAAAAGGTTATTTTTTACATAATGTTTTAGGTATGAACTTATATGATAAAGCTGATGGTAGAGGATTAAAATTTGAAACAGAAAATTATTTACAAGACTTAGAGAGTTCAAGTTGGTCAAAGTTTGGTGGTAGATGGGGAAAAATAGATGATGATTATTGTAATCTGATTGAGTGGTTTTCTGATGCTTCTAATGATGGACCTTATGGACCATTGCAACAAATACCAAGTACAGATTGGGATTAAATAATCATTGTTTTAGCATTGCTTAAAAAATCATTTTTTAGTGCAATATCAGTTTTAAAAATACCACCTAATTTACTTGTTATTGTTTCAGAACTTACATCTTCTACTCCTCTTGCTCTCACACAATAATGTCTAGCATTTATTAATACAGCAATGTCTGAAGTTTCTAAAATACACTCAAGAGCATAAAAAATTTGTAACGTTAGTCTTTCTTGAAGTTGTGGTCTTTTGGAAAAATATTCTACTATTCTATTTAATTTGCTTAAACCAATTACTTTTCCTTTTGGTATATATGAAACTATAGCTTTACCATCTATTACTATAAAATGGTGCTCACAATTACTTTGTATATTTATATTTTTTTCTATAACTGGTGAGTCATAATCTATTTTATTTTCTATTACAGAAATTTTTGGAAAATTCTCAGGTAATAAGCCCCAATAAATTTCATTTATAAACATGTTAGCTATTCTTTTAGGAGTATCTTTTAAACTATCGTCATTTAAATCTAACCCTAGTGTGTTCATAATATCAGCAAAGCTTTTTTCAATTTTCATTATCTTTTCAGAATTACTTAAATAATTGGGAACTAGTGGAGTTTCAACGCCTTTTAACTTAAGATAATTAGAAACTTTTAAACCCATTTCTTTATCTGTTTTTGTTTTATCTAACATTAATTACCTCTTCTTATATGAAAATAACAATCTTTATAGATTATATCTAATATTGTTAATTGATATTAATTTTAATGATCAATAATATTAATATTAATAAAAAATTTATCTTTTATATTTTTATACAAATTAAATATTTTTAGTCTATATATTATATACTTTGATTTATAATATTTTAGATTTTATTATGGAAATAAAAATTTTAACAAAGTATTTTGGAATAGATGAAGCTAAAAATATAGACTTTTATATAAGTCATAATGGATATAAACAGGCTGAAAAAGCTATTACAACAATGACTCCTGAACAAGTTATAGAAGAAGTAAAAAATTCTGGGCTTAGAGGAAGAGGGGGAGCAGGATTTCCAGCTGGTGTTAAATGGAGTTTTTTACCAAAAGATAATCCAAAACCTAGATATTTATGTGTAAATGCTGATGAAAGTGAACCAGGTACCTTTAAAGATAGGTACATAATGGAGTATGATCCTCATTTGCTTTTGGAAGGAATTATTATAACTTGTTATGCTATAAAATCTAATAAAGCATTTATATATATTAGAGGTGAATATTACTACCCATATAAAGTGTTAGAAAAAGCTATTGAAGAAGCTTATCAAAAAGGTTATCTAGGTAAAAAACTTTTTGGCACAGATTTTTATGTTGATGTAGTATTACATAGAGGTGCTGGTGCCTATATATGTGGTGAAGAAACAGCTTTAATAGAGTCTTTGGAAGGTAAAAAAGGCCAACCTAGAATAAAACCACCTTTTCCTGCTGTTGAAGGTCTTTTTAAATGCCCTACAATTGTAAATAATGTTGCTACAATAGCATCTGTTCCATGGATAATAGAAAATGGAGCTAAAGCTTATGCCTCAATAGGAACTGAAAAAAGCACAGGAACTTTTATTTTCTCAATAAGTGGTCATGTAAATAAGCCTGGTATTTATGAAGTACCTATGGGAATACCATTACTTGAGTTTATAGAAAAATATGCAGGTGGTGTTAGAAATGGAAAAAGATTAAAAGCTGTTATACCTGGTGGTTCATCAACACCAATATTAACAGCTAAAGAATGCGAAACGGTAACTTTAGATTATGAATCAATGATGGCTCATAAAACAATGCTTGGTTCAGGTGCAATAATTGTAATGGATGAAGATACATGTATTGTAGATGCTCTTTTAAATTTAATGCACTTTTATAAACATGAGTCATGTGGTCAATGCTCACCTTGTCGCGAAGGGGTTGATTGGATGTATAGAACAGTCAGAGAGTTAGAAAAAGGAACAGCAAACCCAAAAGATATACAAACAGTTTTAGATTTAGCTGATAATATGGAAGGAAAAACAATATGTGTTTTTTCAGCTGCTGCTGCTATGCCTGCAAGAAGTTATATTAATAAATTTAAAGATGAATTTCTTTTACATCTTGAAAATAAAGGTTGTCCTTTTCCAAAAATTAAATACTTACAAGATTAGTATATCAATAAAATTTCTTGCGCTATAAATTAAAGGTACTGGACTAATGTTATTTTTTGATAAGCTTAAAATCCCTTAATAGTAAGTATTTTAAATATTCATATTAAAAAATACTTTAAATTTAGTATTTATAAGCTTTTGAAGATAATTTTTTCATAACTCAATTCCGATGTCTGTCAATAATTTTTTCAAGGGTTGCATTATTACTAAAATATATCTCTTTATTTACTTTCTTTAAAAAAATTATTATATTTTTAATTTCAAAATTATAATTTAATTATACTTAACATTAGTTAATGATTATTTTAGATACTCTTTGAATAAATTAACTTCATATTTGCTACCTATATATATAGGTGATCTTTGGTGTAAAGAATTAACAGGTATATCTAATATATCAATTCTACCATTAGTAGCCATTCCTCCTGCTTGTTCTAGTATAAAAGCTAAAGGTTGTAATTCAAATAATAATCTTAATTTTCCTTCAGGTGCATCTTTTAAAGCTGGATAAGAAAAAATACCACCTTTTTTCATAAGTATTTGATTTACATCTGGAACAAGACCACCACTATATCTAAGTTTATAATCTTCATTTTCTAATCTTTCTATAAACTCTTTATGCTCATCTGTCCAAGATTTTTTTAATCCACCAGGAGAGTAAATTTTACCTTTTTCTTTTATTGTAATATTTTTTTGTGCTAAGACAAATTCACCTTCAGGATTTAATACAAATTCACATACACCTTGACCAGAAGTATAAACTAGTGTAGTAAGAGGACCATAGAGAATGTAAAAAGCTGCTGCTAAATTTCTACCATGTTTTAAAACAGTTTTTCCATAATGAATACCAACAATTGTTCCTATTGATAAATTTACATCAACTAAAGATGAACCATCTAAAGGATCTATTGTTACAGAATATTTTGGATGAGGATTATTTAGAACTAAAGTTTCATCTCTTTCTTCTGAAGCATACTCACCTATATAATCTAATTCCCCAACCGTATCAGAAAGTATTAAATCTGATAATTTATCAAGTTCTAATTGCTCTTCATTGGATGCATTTCTTGTTCCAGCTAATTTACGATTTGCTTCATTTATCTTTCCTGATATATATTTAGATGCAACTGATATTGCATGTATTAATCTTCTTAAATCAGGATCTATACCTTCATCATAAAGATATTTACGTAATTGCACATCTTTGTGATCCATAAAAGCCTCCTTATAGATTATATTTTCTTTTTAGCATCAAAAGCATCTCTTAGACCATCACCAAAGAAACTAAATGCAAAAACAGAAACTACTATACAATAACCAGGTATTAAAAGCCATGGTTTTGTTTGCAATGCACTTAAGTTTCTAGCTTCTTGTAACATTAATCCCCAACTAGCTTGTGGATCTTGTATTCCCAATGATAGAAAACTTAAAGCAGCTTCCCCTAAAGTATATGCTGGTATTGAAATTGTAGCTGATACAATTATCCAAGAAGACATTTGAGGTATTATGTGCTTTACAATTATTTGTAAATGTGATGCTCCCATAGCTCTAGCAGCTTCTACATATTCCATTTGTTTTAAACTTAAAACTTGTCCTCTATATATTCTAGCTTGACCTGCCCAGCCTATAAATGCAAGTATTATTACTATAAGAAAATACCTTTCAAAGGATGTAAGATTTTTTGGTAATGTTGCTGATAATGTTAATAATAAATACAAGCTTGGAAAAGTTATAATAGCTTCTACAAGTCGCATTATTACTGTATCAACCCAACCACCAAAATATCCAGAAATTCCCCCCATTAATAACCCTATTGGATAGGATATCATGATTGCTATTATGCCTATTGTAAGAGACACTCTACCACCATATAAAATTCTTGAAAAAATATCTCTTCCTTGTAAATCACCGCCCCATAAATATATTCTAGCTGGTGCATCAACTCCGAATAAGTGTATATTAGATGGTATTAAACCTAAAAGTTTATATTCTTCTCCTCTATGAAAAAACTTTATTTTATATGGTTTAGTTTTATCATAAACTTTCTTGTTTGTTAATGTAGTTTCATCAAATTTTTCTTCATAATTATAAATAAAAGGTCCTATAAACTTACCTTCATGAAATAGTCTTATTCTTGAAGGAGGAGCATAAGGTTTTCCTCTATCAGCTGATGCTTCACCGTAAGGTGCAATGAATTCTGCAAATAATATTGAAATATACATTATAGACAAAATAGCTAATCCTATAAGTGCTAATTTATGTCTTAAAAATCTTTTTAAAATTTTTTGTCTTGTAGAAACCATTGGTGGTAGAGCACCAGTTCCACCAGTCATAGTTTTTGAGTTAGTGGCTGTGTCTAATATATCAGCATCTAAAGATCTTGTTGTCATTTTTATCTCCTTATGCTTCTAATTTTATTCTTGGATCTGTAAAAGCTAGTAATAAATCAGCAAGTAAATTTCCAACAAGTAACATAACAGAACTTATTATTAAACCAGCCATTACTAAACTTAAATCATATCCTAACACAGCTTCTAACATCATTTGACCTAAACCTGGCCAAGTAAATAGTATTTCAACAAAAGCAGCACCACTTAATAAGCTAGCAAATTCAAAACCAAGTAGTGTTATCATTGGATTTAAAGCATTTCTTACAGCATGTTTCCAAATAACAACATTTTCAGATAATCCTTTTGCTCTTGCTGTTCTTATATATTCCTCATTTAAAACATCAAGTAAATTTGCTCTCATTCTTCTTTGTAGTGCTGCAATACTAATTATAGATAGTGTTATTGTAGGTAGTATTAAATGATACAAAACATCAGGTATATATTTACCATAGTGAAAAATTAATCTATCTATATGTTTAAATGTATAAAAAATTTTGTCACCAAATGAATAATATTTCATTTTGTTTAGTTCGTTATAAACTTCTTTACCAAGACCTAGACTTATATAAGAGTTCTTTTGATATTCATCTTTAATTTTAATATAAAGTTCTTGAGAAAAATTTTCTAATAATGGTAAATCAGAAATTAGCTTTGGAATAGAATTTGATAAATTATCCTTACTATAAGTTAAATCTTCAAATAAAGAAGTTTTTAGTGAATCTAAAATTTCTTGCTTTTTTGCTTTTTCTAAAATTTCTTTATCGTAATTTATATGTTCCTGTGATAAATTAGCTTTTGGTCCATGTTCATACTTACCAGCATAAACTGAATTAATTTTTGCCATATGATTATTATTGGTAGAAGTCATACCAGATATTGGAAACCATCCTGTTTTAGCAGCAAATAAAAGTAATAGTATTGCTAAAAAGAAATCAGGAAATCCCATAAAGAAGTATGATAAAGAAGAAAATATTTGGTCTATTAATGAATATTGTTTTACTGCTAAATATATACCTAATGGTATAGCTATTAACCAAGTTACTAAAAAAGAAGATATACTTAATATTAATGTATTACTTAATCTTTCTTTTATTAAAGTAATAACGGGTGTTTTATAATAATACGATTCTCCCATATCACCTGTTATAAATCTTTTAGCCCAGTTCAAATATCTCACATACAAAGGTTTATTTAAACCTAAACGTTCTTCTTCCCTTTTAATAGTTTCTTGAGTGACTGAAGGATTCATTTTTAATTGTGCTAATGGATCAGCTTTAGCATATACTTCGGCAATTCTAATAATTCCAAATGCAATCATTGATATAATAATTATCAAAGGTATCATTTGTATAACTCTTTTTACGATGTATCTAAACATTTATTTCTCCTAAAATAAAATGCTATGGAGTTAAAATATAATGTTCATAACTATTCCAATTTATCATGTTTAAACCGCTACCTCCATGTATTGTAGGATAAATATTACCTATATTATTTCTTACAGCAACCAAAGCTAAACTATTAACGGTATATAAGAAAGGTAAATTTTCTGATACTATTTCTTGACTTTTATAATATAATGCTTTTCTTTTTACTGGATCAAATTCTTGTGATGCTTTTTCAAATAAATCTAAAACTTCTTTCTCCCAAGGTTCATAAGTAGTTTCTCTTCCTTTCCAAATAGGATTTTGATTAGCATTTCCCATATTAAACATGTGCATACGTCCGTCTAGTCTCCAAACATTTATACCACTATGAGGTTCACTTGCACTTCCTGTTAAACCTATCATCATAGCTTCCCAATCTAATGTTTCATCAATTTGTTGAACCATTACATTAAATTGTATTGGTCTATAATTTACTTTTATACCTAATTTTTCCCAATCAGCTCTTATAATACCACATGCTGCATCTCTCATAGTATTACCAACATTTGTAACTAAGTCAAACTCTACTCTATTACCTTTATCATCTAATAATTCTCCTTTGTCATTTTTCTTAAATCCTGCTTCTTTTAAAATTTCTTCAGCTTTTTTTAAATCATAAGGATATGTTCTAACATTAGGATTAAAGAAAGGATTTTGAACACTTATATCAGACCATTGAGGTTTTGCTAATCCATTATAAACACTTCTTATTATTGATTCTTTATCTATAGCATGAGCTAAAGCTTGTCTAAATTTAACATTTCTAAACCATCTTGATTTTATTGGATTAACTATTTGTTCTCCTTTTTCATTTTTTGCAGTTGAAAGATTAAACATTATAAATAATGTTCCTGTGTTTGGTCCTAAATTATGAATAGTGAAATTCAATTTTTCTTGTTCAGATTTTAAAGTTTGAAAATCTTGAGGCTGAACTGTTATTGAATCAGACTCTAAAGCTTTGAATTTAATTGTTTCTACTGCTTGATCTTTAACTATTTCAACAACGTATTGATCTACATATGGCAATTGGTTACCTTCCTTATCCTTTCTCCAAAAATAAGGATTTCTTTCTAATATAACTCTTTGACCAGGTACATATTCTTTTATTTTAAAAGGGCCATTACATACTATTGACTTAGGATCAGAATTTAGACTTCCCCACTGATTAAATGGTATTTTACCATTTTTATCTTTTTTGACTAAATTAGCTAAAATATGTTTTGGCATTATTCCAGTACCTAAAGAATTTTTTAGAAATGGAACAAAAGGTTTTGCGGTTACAAATTTTATAGTATAGTCATCTACTTTTGTAACTTGAGGAAATTTATTATCAACAAGCATGCCATCTCTTGAATTAGAAGGTATATCTGTATTATTTATTATATCATTATAAGTAAAAACCACATCATCAGCTGTTATTGGTTGTCCATCAGACCATTTTAAATTTTTTTTCAATTTTACTATATAAGTAACTTTATCATCTTTTACTTCATAAGATTCTGCAAGTTCAGGTATTACTTTATCTGGATTTTTTGGATCAGTTGTTAATAACCCAACATATAATTGTATTAATATATCAGTAGATGAAGTTTCAGCAGCTAAATAGTAATTAAATGTTTTAGGAGGTGAAAAACTTGTTATTGTTCTTTTACCACCATATTTACCTACTTTAGGATTATAATCTTTTATAGAATTAATTTCAGTATTTTTGCTTTCAGTTTTTTCATTATTTGAAGTAGTGTTCTTTGGAACTTCCACTTCATCCCCTTCATCACTTGGACATCCTGAAAGTATTAAAGAACAAGAAATCAAAGATAATAATATTTTTTTCATATATTCTCCTTAATACAATTTATTATTGTGCTATTGAAGGATGAGAAAGAAGTAAAGCTGATATTGCCCATATAATAGCAATTATTGTTGTTATTTTATTTAATCCCTCTTCAGCTCCTTTTTGGCTACCAAATATTTCTGAAGGTGATCCTATTCCACCCATGCCCATAGTTTTCGCTGGATGTAAAAGAATACTTAATATCAACATAATTGATGATATACCTAAAACAATATTTAAAAATGTATACAAAACTAATACCTCTTAAAAATATAATTTTTTTGATTATATTAATTTAGCATAGATTAAATTTAAAATCAATTATAAATTATTTTTTTGAAATTTAATATTCATTTTTCAATACAAACAAGGCATTTTTGTTTGTCTTTGGAATTAAAAAGAAAGCATAAGGATTACTAATAGTGTTAGTGGTAATTTTTTTGTCATCAAGAATTACCTGAACTACAATTCTTAAGTCTTTTTCAGTTTCTATAACTTTAAAAAGTTTTATTGAATATCCTGTTTTTTCTTTTTTTCCCAAAAAAATAGCTACTAAATCATTTTTTGAAAAATCAATAAATGGTGAAGATATAAAATTATTTCCAATATGTTTGTTCCAAATATCTTTAAAATCTTGATTATTTTTTATTAGAAAATTTTTATTATCAGTATAGTTACTATCGTTTCCATATAGTAACATATTCGAAAATAATTCTGTTTTTTTATATTCTTCTGTATTTTGATTTAAACTTTCTTCAGAATATATAAAAGTAATGTCAAAATTGATTGGTAAATTTGTTTTTTCTATTTGAATAAAAATATAAGGACTTGTTTCTTTTTCTTGAAAATCTGAATTTTTAATAAATATTTCATTAGCTTTTACTATAATTTGAGAATTTGTTTTAATAATTTTTTCTACATTTATTGTGTAACCATTAGTTTTTCTTTTTCCAAGAAAAATAGAGATAATAATATTTTTATCAAAATCTATTTTTTGAAAATTAGTATTGTTCATAGTATCTGATATATGATCTGTAAAAGTATTTAAAAATTCATCTTCAGTTTTATCAACCTTTGTTTTAAAAAACTTTATATTACTATTATTACCAGAATCTATTATTGAATAGTTAATATTTTTATTTACTTGATTTTTAATATTTAAAAATTCTATTTTTTTATTTATTTTTGTTGTTTCTATAATTAAAAATGGTTGACTTATTTCAATTTTTATATTATCTCCTTTTTGAGGTTCAGTTTCTTTTAAATAAATTTTTACTTTATCATTATCTTCAACAATTTTTTCTATTTCTATAGAATAACCTGTTGTTGGTCTATCTCCTAAAAATATACCTAATACAGTTTTTATACTAAAATCAATTTTTGGAATAAAAATATTATTAAATTTATTGTTATCATGTAAATTTAATAATTTTTCAAATTCTTCTTTACTGTTTACAACATGCGTTTGATAATCATTTATATTACTTCTAATTCCTGTCAATATTTTTCTAAATTCTTTTTGAAAATTTACTTGATTCTTATTAATATTAGTATTATTTGCTATATTATTTGGAAACTTTACATAACATGAATTAAGCAATACTAATATTATGTAAAATATTATTTTTTTCATATATATCTTTAAAAAGTTGTCTAATATACTCATTATATACTATAATTTTATTAGTTTATTTAAGGTATGTTTTTAAATGATAAAGAATAAAGAAATTAGAAATTATTTATTACTTTCATTAAGTTTTATTGCTTTTTCTTGTGGACCTAGTAAAACAACGACTCCACCACCAGCACCAATAGAACAACAATCAGTTACTCCAATAAATCCTAATGATATAGAGCTACCAGGAATAGATGAACCAGGAAATAATAATCAAGGAAGCCAAAACAATGACAATAATAATCAAAATAATAATAATAATAATAATAATAATAATAATAATAATAATAATAATCAAAGTGATATAAATCCAACAGTAACAGCATCAGTATCAGCTAATCCATCTGAAGCACCAAGTTCTACACCTATGCCATCAGAGAGTTCAAGTCCTACACCCACACCAAGTCCATCTGTTGTTAGTTGTAAAGTAGGAATACAAGGAGACTTAAATGTCCTACCAAATAAAGAAGCAGAATTAACAGCTGTAGTTGAGTGTGATAATACTAGTACCAAGGAAGGAACATTTACTTGGAGTAGTTCAGATACATCTATAGCAACTATTGATAATAATGGGAAAGTAAAAGGATTAAAACCAGGTACAGTTAAGATAACTGCTAAGTACAATGAGGATAGTAAAGTTACTCCTGCTGAAGTTCAATTCAAAGTAAATAATCAATGTAGTATTTCTTTAACAGGTGAATTAAGAGATAATCCTTCATTATCATTAAATAGCTCTAAACAGTTAAGTGCAAAAGTAGAGTGTATAGATGGAACAACAAATACAACAAATATAAGCTGGACAACAAGTGACTTTTCAGTTGCTACTGTGAATGAAAGCGGTCTTGTTACTGGTAAAAAATTAGGTAATGCAACAATAACAGCTACTTATAGACTAGATACAAATGTATCAACATCAATAGATATAAAAGTAGATGATCCTTATGGAAATGATAAGTTATCAGAAATAGGTGAGAATTTAGAGAAACCAACAGGTATTGATTTTAGAAATGGATTTTTATACGTAAATAATTTTGATGAAGACAATGCTGATGAAGGTATGATAAAAGTTTATGATTTGTCAGGAAAATTGTTAAAAGAAATAGCAGGAACAACTTTTGATTTGTTGCCAATTGATTTAACTGGAGTTTCTTCAGATGGTTCAAGAGTTTTTTCTGTAAGTAGATTTCCTTATCCAAATAGTAATAGTGGAAAAAATTTATTTAGTTTTAATATAGACGGCTCTAATAGAGTAAATGCAAGAGTAGGATTAGCTACAAATTCTTCAACTGATTTTCAAGATTTAGCAATAGATCCAAGCTCTAAAAATTTATATATATCATCATTAGCTATGAGTACTATAATAAGAGTTCCTTATGATGGAAGTACAATAAAAACTACAGAGCAACAATTATATTTTATTAGAGACATAAAAGCCGCTGGTTTATGTGTAGATAATCTAGGTAATATTTGGGCAACAAACGCAAATAATGCTACTATTTCTAAATATGGTAAAGATGGAACAAAAGCACTAGAATTTAACACACAAGGTATATCTTCAGATGGACCAATTGTTACAAAAATAGGAGATATAGCTTATGATAGTAGAAATCAAGGAACAGTTTATGTATTAGCACAAGTTAATGGACAAAATAAAATATTAAGGTATGAATCAAATGGTAAATATGTAAGAATGTTTGGTGAAGGATTACAGGATCCACAAAGTATAGCTGTTGCACCAGATGGTAAAATATATGTTACAGATAGAAGTAAATTAAAAATTCATGTTTATGCACCAGGTAAATGAAGGAGTTATTAAATGTCTAATACATTAGGTATAAGAGGTTTTGACTTTGTAGAGTTATACGTTGGCTCTGCAAAAATGGTAGCTTATTGGTATGCAAAAGCTCTTGGATTTGATATAGAAGGATATAGTGGTCCAGAATATGGGAATAAAACTCAAGTATCATACTTTTTAAAAAAAAATAATTTAAAATTTGTTATTACATCTTTTACAAAACCTGAAAATTATGAAGTCTCATCTTTTGTAATAAAACACGGTGATGGGGTAAAAAAGTTTTCATATCTTGTAGATGATGTAGAAAAAGCTTTTAACTATGCTTATGAAAATAAAGCTATACCAATAAAAAGACCTATAAAGATAGAAGACGAAAATGGTTATATAGTTGAAGCAAGTATAAAAGCATATGATGATACAGAAATAGTTTTTATAAATTATGATAATTATCATGGTATATTTAAACCAGGGTTTGGAAAACCTAGACAAAACATTAATATTAAAAGAGAAGAAACTTATATTGAAAAAATTGATCATATAGTAGGTAATGTTAGATGGCATGAAATGGATTTATGGGTAAATTACTTTAATAAATCATTAGATTTTGAAACTTTTGTTGATTTTGGACCAGGTGATATTTCAACTCCTTATTCATCTTTACTTTCTAAAGTAGTTCGTTCAAAAGATAATATTATAAAAATGCCTGTGAATGAACCTTATATAGGATTAAAAAAATCTCAAATAGAAGAATATATACAAGAATATAATGGTTCAGGTATTCAACATATAGCTATATCAACAAACAATATTTTAAAAACTATAGAAGCATTAAGAAATAATGGAGTTGAATTTTTATATGTTCCTAATACTTATTATGAAGATTTAAGAAAGAAAAACTTTAAAATAGATGAAGATATTGATGATTTAGAGAAATTAGGAATATTACTTGATTTTGAAGGTGAAGGATATTTGTTACAATTATTTACTAAACCAATAGGTGATAGACCAACATTCTTTTTTGAATTTATACAAAGAAAAGGTAAAACTGAAGGATTTGGACATGGTAATTTTCAAGCTTTATTTGAATCTATAGAAAGAGAACAAGCATTGAGAGGTAATTTGTAATTGTTTTATAAAAAGTTATTTATTACTTCATTATTATTTATTAATTTTAGCTCTTGTAGTGTTGGAGAATTACAGAAAGTAAATAATATATCTTTAAACTCTTCAATCCCTATTCCTTCTATAGTAACGACAGTTAACAATAGCAACAATACCTCTCAAGTAATTAATAAACCTAAATTTACAGAACCAGTAACTCAAGCAAAAATCATAACACCTGAAATAAAGCTTAATTCTATACAAAAAGTTTTAAAAGCTAATAATATATCTGATTATGAATATATACAGAAAGAATTTGAAGCAGGAGGGTTAAAATTATCAGCTATCAGAGCTGATAATGAGTTTAAAGATTTTCCTGTAACTTATACAACAAATAGCTTAATCACAAGTATAGGATTAATTGGATTAAATAACAGAGATATGAATAATATAAATTCATTAGAGAGAAGTAAAGCATTAGAACATGTTTTAAAAATAATAGCTATTTATAACATTAGAGGTAATGCAAACAGAATTTTAGAAAATCATAAACTAAAATTAAATGAAAATGATGCTTATTCTACTGATTTAGCAAAAGAAATTGAATTATTGTTTTATGGTAATTCAAATAAACAAGTATCTACTAACTCCATATCTGAACTATCTCAAAATATTGATAAAAGTAATAATTTAACAATTAAAACTCTTGACATAATAGATTATGGAATATCCTTAATAAAACTTTATTCTAAAACATCTTTAGATAATTCGAGAATAGCAAGAGAATATATAGACAAAGGATTAATAAGGATGCTTTATTTTGGTGTTTTGTCTAAAATAGCTGATGCTCAGTTAAAAAATCAAAATAATAATAATCAACAAGCAATTAATGATTTATTAGCGGCTGAATTTTATTATTTAGGTATAAGAAATATTATTAAATTTGAAGGAAATACAAATAATTCATATTTAGAAGAAATGCTTTACCTTAGAAGATTTGACATTCTTGATTATCAAAAATTTGAAGAAGGTATGAATCTAGGTATAGTTCAAAAGGCAAAATTAGATATGCTTAAAGCTGTAGAGAAAATAAACTCAGATTTCTCTTTATCAAAATCTTTAGCGTTATCTTCAAAACTTTATATAGATACTATTTCTATTGAATATAAAAATTCTAAATACTCAAGGAATAAAAATAAAGAGTTAGAAGATATAGGAAATAATTTTTTAAATGCAATTAGCTCAAAGAATTTAAAATTAGCAAATGAGAACATAAATAAATTAAGTAATATTTTTAATCTAGTATAATGAAAATAGTAAAATTTGAATTATTGGAAGAATTATCAAAAAATTTAAAAAGTCAAAATAAGTCAATTGTTCTTACTAATGGTTGTTTTGATATCCTACATTTAGGACATTTAAGATATTTAAAAAAAGCTAAAGAACTAGGAGATATTTTAATTGTTGCTTTAAATAGTGATTCTTCTATAAAAAAATTAAAAGGAGATTTAAGACCAATAAATAATGAAAATGATAGAGCTGAAATGTTATCATATATAGATTTTATTAACTATATAACTATTTTTGACGAATTGACAGCTAATAATATTATAGATATCTTGAAACCAAATATTTATGTAAAAGGAGGAGACTATAACATAGAAAATTTACCAGAAAAAGAAATTTTATTAAAAAATAATGTAGATATTGTTTTCTTGCCATTTTTAAGTGGTTATTCTACAACTAATATTATAAATAAAATTAGTAATAATTAGGTTATATAAATGTCAAAAAAAGTATTAATATACGAACCCTTTGTATTATTTTATTTTCATTTTTTAACAAGTTTAGAAATAGCATTTAAAAATATTAATGAAGGAAACATTGTTAATTATTTAGTATGCAAATCTAATCTTTTAACATGTTATTCTAATCCTAGTCATAATTTAAATGTCTGTATATCTTGCAATGCTCTTTTAGAAAATGCTTTTAAAAGGATAAATTTACCAAAAGAAAATATTATAATTTTTGATATTGAAAAATATAGAAAAAATATAAAAATACCAAACTTCAAAGATTTAGAAGATTTAAAAAATTTTGAAATAGATGGAATAGATTTTGGACAAGCAGCTTATTCATCTTTGGTAAATATCAAAAGAGAACCTTTTCCTGATATTCATCAATATATGGATTTAATAAATAAAATGTTAATAGATGAAATAGCAATATATAGATATGCTACTGAATTATTAAAAAATAACAAATATGATATTGTTTATTTATTTAATGGAAGACATTCTACTCAAAGACCTTTTTTAAGAGCATTACAAAAACTTAAAATTAAAACTTTTGTTTATGAAGTTGGCTCTAACTCAAAAACTTATAGTTTGACAGAAGATACTTATCCACATGATTATAATTACATAACAAAACAAATTAGTATTTTTTGGGAAAAAGAAAAAGATTATAATAAAAAATATCAAGTTGCTGAAACTTTTTATTTAAAAAGACTTAATGGTTATAATTGTCCTCCTTTTCATTCATTTACAGATAAACAAAAATTAGGGAAATTACCAGAAAATTTTGATAAAAATAAAATAAATATTGTTATTTTTAATTCTTCTGAAAATGAATATGTAGGATTTAAAGAATATCAAAATAATTTATATAAAAAAGAGGTAGAAATATTTGAAAAAATTTTTAAATTTACAAAAGATAAAAATATTCATTATTACTTAAGAGTTCATCCTAACTTAAAAGATTTAAATAATTCCCAAACAAAATCTATAAATGAATTAAAATATGATAACTTAACAGTAATACCACCTGAATCAGATATAAGCACTTATGATTTAATGAAAGTTTGTGATAAAGTTATAGTAACTATTTCTACAACTGGAATAGAAGCTAATTTTTTTGGTAAAGTAGTAATATCATTAGGTAAATCTTTTTATGATAAATTGAATGTTGCTTATAAACCAAAAACATTCAAAGAATTAATGAAATTAATAGAAGATGAAAATTTAAAACCATTATCTAATGAAGGAGCAATAAAATATGCTTGGTGGTTTGAAAATTACGGAATTGAATTTAAATATTATGAACCTGAAAAAAGTGGTGGTAAGTTTTTAGGAGAAAAAATTGAATATAAAATAAATATTTATACTTTAAATAATATTTTTCAGGATATTTATAAATACAATTTTAAACCTATAGAAAATCAAGAAGATTTAGTTTCAGTTATAATAGTCATAAATAATAAAGATGAGAAAACTTATGATTCAATTTCAAGTGTTTTAAATCAAAGTTATAAAAATATTGAACTAATTATAATGGATATTAATAATATTAATATTGAAAATAATTTACCAAATGATGGAAGAATTAAATATTTTAAATATAAGGATATAATAATTCCTAAAGCTAGAAATAAATCTATAAAATTGTCAAAAGGTAAGTATTTAATTTTTCTTGAGAGTGGTAACATTTTACTAAAAAATAGTATTGAGTTAATGATTTCTAAAATAAATGAAAAAAAAGATTTAGAAGCTGTTATATTTGGTTATTTTAAGAATGATAATAATAATGTTAATACTATTGAATTAAGCCCCTTTATTTCAGATGATAAAAATAAACAACTAAAAAATTGGTTTTTTTATAAGTCTATAAAATTGAATTCATTATTTTTGAATAAATCAATATTTAATAATAATTATTTTGATGAAAGTTTATATTATGAGTCTGATTATGATTTTTGTAATAAAATTTTAATTAATAGTAGTTATTCTTATATAAATATTCCCTTATATATATTGCATCCAGATAAAGAAAATTTTGAAACCATATATTATGAAGATATAGCTAAGTATAGAATATTAAATAACATTTCTATAGAAAAGCTATTTAAACTTGAAGAAGATAAAAATATAATAGAATATTTAGACAACTCATTAAATTCATTTGAAAGTTCACAAGAAAATATGATTTATTATGAAACAACTTTAAAACTAATAGAGCTTGCACAAAAAATTGAATATTCAAAAAATAGAGAAAATAAAAAATTATTTTTAATAAATAATAACAATACCAAGCTCTTAAATATGATAATGTTTGTTTATAAAGATATTGATACTATTGAAGAAGAAATAACTAAAGATTTTATTATTACTAGAAATAAAAAAATTTTTATTAAAAAATATTTAACAAAGAATGATAATTTTCTTAGAGAGTATTATGAACACAATTATTTACATTTTGTATTAAAAACTACTCATAAGATAATTTCTTGTAATTGGTATTTAAGAACTATTCCTGATGATATTATAAACTATGTTAATTTAAATATTGACCTAGTTTTAGTTTATAATGAATATATTTATAAAAACCTTTCAAATTTAGGTTTTGATAAATATAAAATAAAAATATTAAGAGAATTTATAAACTATGAAATATTTAAACCAATAAATACTTATAAAAATGATTTTACATTTATATATACAGGTAAAATAACATTTTTGACAGGAATAGATTTATTAATAGATGCATTTAAAGAAGAGTTTAAAGTAGATAATGTAAAACTAATAATTCATAGTGATGGAATATATGATATTGAATATTTTGAGAAATTAAAAGAAAAATTAAATGATAAGATAAAAATAATTACAGATAATTTTTCAGAAGAAGAACTAAATGAGTTTATAAATAAATCAAGTTGTTTTGTTTATCCATATAGATTAGAAGGTTCATTAGTAAATATATTAAAAGCTATAGCTTGTAATATACCAGTTATATTAACAGATAAAGGAATATCAGAAGAATTACCTGATGAATTATTTACTAAAGTATGTTCTGAAGAAATAGAAGATGAAGAGATAATATTAAGTGGTTTAAGTTGCACAGGAACATTTACCTATTATGAAGTAAATAAAGAAAATCTTAAATTAGCTATGAGAGAAGTTTATTCTAATTATGAACTTTATAAGGAAAAAGCATTTAAATTAAGAGAATATGTCATTGAAAACTATAATGTAGATTTATCTTTAAGTAATTTAAATGAATTTTTAGAAGAGTTAAAAAGTAATATACCAATTTCAAATGATTTAAATAATTTTAAAAATTTATTATTACAAAATGCTATGAGTAGTTTTCAAGAGAGAAATTACAAAGAATCAGAAAATTATTTTTCTAGATTGATATGTTATGACAAGGATTTAAATTATTATTATTATCTAGGATTATCTTTATATTATCAAGAAAAATATGAAGAAGCAATAGATTATTTATCTGAAGCTTTATCTTTAGGATTATATAACTATGATATAATAAGCTACATTTGTAATGCTCTTTATCAAACAGGAGATATAGAGAATTATAATTATTACAAAGAAAAATTACTACAATTTAAATGAATATGAAAAAAGTTTTAATTTATGAGCCATTTGTATTATGGTATTATCATTTTGTAACTAGTTTGGAAATTGCTTTAAATCACATTAATAATGGTGATGATGTATATTTTCTTGCTTGTAAATCAAGTTTATCAACATGTCAAGAAAACTGTAATCATAATTTAAATTTGTGTTTAAAATGTAATTCGTATTTAATAAATGGAATAAGAAAAATAAATTTACCCGAGGATAAAATAATATATATTGAATTGAGTAAATATAAAAAGGATATAGAAATACCAAAATTCAATAATTTAGATGAATTTAGGAATTTTGAAATAGATGGAATAGATTTTGGACAAGCTGCTTATTCATCTTTAGTAAATTTAATAAGAGATCCTTTTCCTAATATTAATGAATATTATCAATTAATTGAGAGAATGCTAATAGATGAAATAGCTATTTATAAATATGCTATTGATTTACTAAAAAATAATAAATTTGAAATAGTTTATTTATTCAATGGTAGATATTCAACTCAAAGACCATTTTTAAGAGCTTGTCAAAAATTAGGAGTTAAAACTTTTACACATGAAAGAGGAGGATTATTAGAACATTATTTTTTAGTAGAAGATACATTTATACATGATATAGAATATTTAAAAAAGGATTATTATAAAATTTGGAATAATAGTTCTAATTATGAAGAAAAATTTAAAATAGCAAAAGAATATTATTCAAAAAGATTTAAAGGTTGGGGTGGTGCTTTTTATTCTTTTACAGATAAACAAAAGTTAGGAAAATTACCAGAAAATTTTGATAAAAATAAAATAAATATAGTAATTTTTAATTCTTCTGAAGATGAATATGTAGGATTTAAAGAGTATGAAAATAATTTATATAAAAAAGAAATAGAAATATTTGAAAAAATTTTTAAATTTACAAAAAATAAAAATATTTATTATTATTTAAGAGTTCATCCTAATTTAAAAGGATTGAATAACTCTCAAATAAAATCTATAAATGAATTAAAATATGATAATTTAACGGTTATACCTCCAGAATCAGATATAAGCACTTATGGTTTAATGAAAGCTTGTGATAAGGTTATAGTTACACTTTCTACAACTGGAATAGAAGCTAATTTTTTAGGTAAAGTAGTAATATCTTTAGGTGTATCTTGGTATGATTCTTTAAATATTGCATATAAACCAAAAAGTTATGAAGAATTGATGTACTTAATAGAAGATGAGAATTTAAAACCTCTTTCTAATGAAGGTTCTATAATATATGCTTATTGGTTAATAAAAAAAGGTATTCCATTCAAATACTACAAACCAGAAGCGGTAAATGGTGGTAAATTTTCAGGTGATTATATAGATTACAATATTGACAATAAAACATTAATTGATATAGTAGAAAGGATATATTACTCTAATTTTGAAATATCAATAAATCAAGAAGATTTAGTATCTGTAATAATGCCTGCTTATAATTCTGAAAAAACTCTTTACGAATCAGCTATGAGTGTTTTAAATCAAAGTTACAAAAATTTAGAACTTATTATAATTAATGATGGTTCAAAAGATAATACAGAAAAAATAGCTAATGAATTATTAAAAAAAGATAATAGAGTTGTTTATATAAAACAAAATAATAAAGGCGTTGCAAGTGCTAGAAATACAGGTATAAAAATATCAAAAGGTAAGTATATAAAATTTCTAGATTCTGACGATATACTTTTCAGAAATAGTATTGAATTACTATTCCATGAAATCAAAAAAAATGAAAATTGTAAAATTGTCTTTGGTAATTTTATTATAAACAATAATGGAACAATAAAATTACCTGATAATAATAATAGAATTCAAATAAGTAAAAGTGAATTTTTCAGAAATCAATTAATAGGTAATCTCATTGCCACGGGCACAGTCTTAATAGAAAAATCTATATTAAACGATATAGGCTTATTTGATGAAAATTTAAGAGGACCTGAAGATTACGATCTGTGGAATAGAATAATTCAAAAATATGAATATGTTCATGTAAATTTTCCAATATACATATATATGATATATTCAGACGAACAATTAACAAAAAATGTAGAAAAGTTAAGATATTATACAGATATAGCAGCTAATAAGTTATTAGAAAAATTAGACTTGAAATTATTATTTTCTGATATTACAAACAATGTTAGTAGTATTCCTACATGGTCAGATAATTTAGTTCAAGAAATGTTAAAAAGAACAGATACTTGTCATGATACAATACTTAACTTAATTGATAAAACACAAGAATTATCATATTCAAAAAATAGAGAAAATAAAAAACTAGAAGTTATAAATGATAATAATTCAAAATTCTTTATTTCTTTAATTTCTATTTATCAAAACTTATATTCAGTTGATAATATTGATATAAAACTGATAAATAATCAAAATAAACTATCATTAAGTAAAATATTTTTTGTAAAAAATTATTCTGATATCTTTAGAGAATACTATCAAAATAATTACTTAAATTTTTTATTGGAAACTAATCATAGAATAATTTCATGTAATTGGTATTTAAAAACAATTCCTATTGATATTATAAATTACATTAATTTAAATATTGATTTAGTTTTGGTTCCAAATAAATTTGTTTTTAAAAATCTTGTTAGTTTAGGTATATTAGATTATAAAGTAAAGATATTACAAGAATTTTTAGATTATCATACATTTAATTTTATTGGATTAAAAAAAGAAGAATTTAATTTTATATACACTGGAAAAATAACTTTCTTGTCAGGAATAGACAAGCTAATAGAAGCTTTTAAAGAAGAGTTTCAAAATGATAATGTCAATTTATTGATACATTCTAATGGCATATATGATATTGAATATTTTAAGAAATTAAAAGAAAAATTAAATGATAAAATAAAAATAATTACAGATAATTATTCAGAAGAGGAACTAAATGAGTTTATAAATAAATCAAGTTGTTTTGTTTATCCATATAGATTAGAAGGTTCATTAGTAAATATATTAAAAGCTATAGCTTGTAATATACCAGTTATATTAACAGATAAAGGAATATCAGAAGAATTACCTGATGAATTATTTACTAAAGTATGTTCTGAAGAAATAGAAGATGAAGAAATAATATTAAGTGGTCTAAATTGCACAGGAACATTTGCTTATTATGAAGTAAATAAAGAAAGTCTTAAATTAGCTATGAGAGAAGTTTATTCTAATTATGAACTTTATAAGGAAAAAGCATTTAAATTAAGAGAATATGTGATTAAAAATTACAATGTAAATTCATCTTTAAGTAAATTAAATGATTTTGTAAATGATATAAAAAAGAATTTACCAATTGCTGATAATTTAGAATATTTTGAAAGTTTATGGTATGAAATAGGAAATAAATTTATAGAAGAAAATGACTTTTGTTCTGCTGAAAAATATTTTAGAACATTAGTTTTGTATAAAGAAGATAAAAATTATTTTTATAAACTAGCTTTGTGTTTATATAAACAAAATCAATATGAACAAGCAATAGACTTATTCATTAAATCACTTTCTCTAGGATTAATAAATAGAGATATTCTGAACTATATTTCTGACTCTCTTTATCAAATAGGGGATATAGATACATCAAACTATTATAAAAATAAAGCCTTAGCTTTAAAATGAAAATATTTTTTTTATTTTTAACAATAATCTTAAATTCATGTTTTTTTAGCAAAAATTCAGCAAATAATTTTTATCAGCAAGAAATTATAAACAATTTTGAATTGATAAACTCCAATAATTATATAATCAAAGCTAAAAAAGCAGTTATACTAAATGACAATTATTACTTATACAATACAAATATATATTTTCAAGATATTAAATTTTATTCTGATAAGGTAGATATTATAAATAATAATATTTTTTTATTAAAAAAGTTAATTATAGAAAGTAAAAGTTTTTCTATAATTAGTCAAAAATCTAAATATAAGGATAAAATTTTTAAACTTGAAAAAGTAAAAGCTAAATTTTGATGTGATATAATTCTTTATTTATTAAATATATTTAGTTATTTATGGAAGAAAATTTATTAAACTTAAAAAATAAAGCAATAGAAAGTATAAGATTATCTAAAAGTAAAGAAGAAGTAAATCAGTTAAGAATAAAATATCTAGGAAAAAAAGGAGAAATTACCTCTATATTAAAAACTTTAGGGTCATTACAAGCTGAAGAAAGAGCTAGTTTAGGAAAACTAATTAATCAAATTAAAAATGAAGTAGAAGAGTTTATAAATAAAAGATTTGAAGAAATAGATGAAGAAGTATATGAAAAAATAAAAGAAACAGAATGGATTGATATAACAGCACCAGGTAAAAGTATTTTGAGAGGTAGATTACATCCTATAACACAAATTCAATATGAAATAGAAGATATATTTAAAAGCATGGGATTTTCAATATTTGAAGGTCCAGAATTAGAAGACGATTATCATAATTTTGAAGCTCTAAATATTCCTTTTGACCATCCAGCAAGAGATATGCAAGACACATTTTGGCTTGAAAATGATTACTTATTGAGAACTCATACATCTTCAGTTCAAATAAGAACATTAGAAACTTTAAAGCCACCTTTACAAGGAATCTCACCAGGTAGAGTTTTTAGATATGAAGCTACTGATGCTTCACATGAAAATACTTTTTATCAAGTAGAAGGTTTAATGGTTGGAAAAGATATATCTGTTGCTAATTTAATATATGTTATGAAAGTTTTATTAAAAGAAATTTTTAAAAAAGAAGTGAAAATAAGACTTAGACCAGGATTTTTTCCTTTTGTTGAACCAGGATTTGAACTTGATATAAATTGTCTTATATGTAATGGGAAAGGTTGTAGTGTTTGCAAACATACAGGTTGGGTAGAATTGCTACCTTGCGGGCTTGTTCATCCTAATGTTTTAAAAATGCAAGGTATAGATACAGAAAAATATTCAGGGTTTGCTTTTGGACTTGGATTAAATAGACTTGTAATGATGCGATACGGTATAGATGATATACGTCATTTTTTGTCTAGTGATTTAAGGTTTTTAGAACAATTTTAAAGGTAAAATTATGTCATCTTTAACTTGGTTAATACCTGCTTTTATTACCTTACTACTTTGGGGGTTAGGACAAGGCTTTGTAAAAATGTGGATTGGTGAAGTTAGTCCTGCTAGATTTTGTCTTTATTTTGTAGTTGCTAAATCTATTGTTAATCTAGGATACTTTTTTACTAACGAACATTTAGATCCATTTGATATGGAAGGAAGATACTTTCTAATTGTAGGTGTATTTGCTTACATACTTGATGGTTTAGGTTGGATTTTATACTTTAAGTCAATAGTTTATGGACCAATAACAATAGTAGGCACACTATCAGCTGCATATCCAGCTATTACCATATTAATGGCAAGATATTTTTTAAATGAGGTATTATTACCTATACAATATTTTGGTGTTATTCTTGTAATACTATGCTGTTTAGGTTTATCTTATACTCCTCCTTCATTGGAAAATAAAAAAATAGTAAATAATAAGTGGATACCATTAGCAATAATGGCGTTATTATTATGGAGTTCAGCACAAACAATAATGAAATACTCTTATAATTTACCAAATGCTGATGAAACAAATTTACTACTATTTAATACAATAGGAGGTACTTTAACATTAGGAATATATGGTTTATTATATGGTTTAAAAGGTTCTCATTCTGGTAAAGAATGGATAAAATCATTTTTACCTATGGGAATGATGGCAGGTGGTGATATGGGATTTATAATATCTGCTTCAAAAGGTCCTATATCAATAATATCACCTTTAACAGGAGCTTATCCATTAGTTACATTAATATTTGCATATCTTGTAATAAAAGAACATATAACAAAATTTCAATGGTTATGTGTGGTAATTCTATTATTTGGTATATTTTTTAGTGCAATTGATGAAGAAATACTTAACAAAATAAATGTTTTTTAGAAACAACAGAAATATTATAAAAAATATATATCTTTATTTTTTTTTAGTAATCTTCTCAATAGTATTTTCATTTCCTTTCTTGTGGCTCTTATCTACAGCATTGAAATCTAATACAGAAAACATATTTGAATATCCACCCAAATTTATACCTGAAAAAATTACTCTGAATAATTTTATTGAAGTATGGAATACAATACCAATGATGACTTATTTTACAAATAGTTTAATAATAGCTTTTATTAGTGTAATATTAAACTTAGTTTTTTCTTCAATGGCTGCTTATCCTTTAGCAAGAATAGAATTTAAAGGAAAAAACATAATATTTTACTCAATATTAAGCACAATGATGATTCCATTTCAAGTTATCATGATACCTATATTTATAATATGTATGAAGCTAAATCTTACTAATACTTATATTGGTGTAATATTACCAACTTCTGTAAGTGCTTTTGGAATATTTCTTATGAGACAAGCTTACTTATCAATACCTAAAGAATTAGAAGAAAGTGCTTTAATAGATGGATGTTCAATTTTTCAAATTTGGTATTATTTATTTATACCATTAACAAAGCCATCTTTAATAACTTTAGGTGTATTTTCATTTGTAAGTTCTTGGAGTGATTTTCTATGGCCATTAATAATATTAAAAGATATAGAAAAATACACTTTACCTTTAGGTATATCTTATCTTATGGGAGCATTTTCATCAAATTGGCGACTAATAGCTGCTGGCTCTATTATATCTATAATACCAATAATAATATTATTTATTGTTTTACAAAAATTCTTTATAAATACAACCGAAGGAGCAATAAAAGGTTAGCTTAACATCTATTCAATAGAATTTATAACCTTTAAAAGTTTTTCTTTTACTTGATTAGCCAAATTTTCTAAATTAGGATTTTTTACTTTACTCATTGTAATAGTAGGATTTATACATGAAATCTCAACTTTATTATTTTTTTCCTGAACTATAAAATTACATGGTAACATTAAACCTATTTTATCTTCATTTTTTAATGCTTCATAAGCAAAACTTGGATTACAAGCACCCAATATTTTGTAATTTCTAAAATCAACATTTATTTTATTTTTTAATGTAGATTTGACATCTATTTCTGTAATTATTCCAAATCCTTCTTTTTTTAATTCTTCTTGAAGTTTATTAATAGCTTCTTCAAATTTTAAATCAAACTCTTTACTAAAATAGTATTGCATTAATTTTCCTTTTTGTTAGTATAAATTATAAAGCCATATTAGAATAAACTAAAATTTGAGAATCTTTTTGAGAAGAACCTGAATCAGCTACAAAAACATTATTTGAGTTACAAGCTATTGATTGAGGACTTACTAATTCATCTTGTGCAAATGTACCTAATAATTTTCCATTTTTATCATACATGTTTATACCTTCTGATGTTAAAACAAATACATTGTTACCATTTGAAGCTACGTCTATAGCACCTGATACAGATTTTACAAATGTGCTAACACTTCCTGAAGATGTAACTTTTTTTATTTCACTTCCACTAACTACATATAAATTATTATTATCAGCACCAATTCCACTTGAAGAAGTGATATTTGTAGCAAATTCTGAACCACCTGATAAAGATGAATCAAACTTTTTTAATCCTGTTGAGGTAGAGACTATTACATTACCATTAAAAATAGCAACATCATTACTAGAAAAACCAGAATTAATTTTATTTACAGAGTATTTTGGGGCTTTCAAAGCATATAATAATCTTGTTGAATCAGCAGCAAAAATATTATTTGAAGTATCAACTGCTAAACCTTTCACTGTTGCATCCATAGGATGTCTTGTACCTAACCAAGCAGAACCTAAATTTTTCCAATTTTTACCACTAGCTGAATCCATTGTTATTACTGTACCTTTTTTAAATAATCCACTTTTATCATAAGCTGTTATATACAATGTAGAGTTTGAAATAGCAACACCTACAGCTTGCCATTGATTTTTATCAGGAACATATGCACCAATTAAAGGTATTGAAGAAGGAATATATTTGTCTTGGTCTACAGGAAAATTATTAGATAATGTGTAGCTTACAGAATTTGAAGTTGAAGTATTAGGATTATATGGTTGTAAATCAGGTATATTACCTATATCTTGATTATCTAAAGATAAATTAGTATTAACATCTACGTTTTGAGAATTTGCTAAATTTTGTTGAGGTATTCCTGATGATGCTTGTTCTTGATTAAATTCGCTTGTATCATCTGATAATTGAGTATTATTTCCATAGTAAGCTTGATTAGGATTTGTAGATTGTTGATATGGTAAAAAATTTTGTGTATCTCCTAATGTTTGCTGATTGTTATTAACTACTGGATAAGGAGCTACTGTAGTTGGTCTTTTTGCACAAGCTGTACTTAAAGAAATCATTATTAATGATGAAACAATTATTAATTTTTTTGATTTCATACTTTTACCTCTTATCTCTACTAATATAGTTATGTATTTAATTAAAAAAAACTTACGTTATTTAGTTAATGACAAATTTAAGATTGATATAATTTTAAGTTAAAAATTTATTTTATAAAATAAATATACCAAATTCTTTAGGATATTCTACATCTACTAATGATAATCCTTCAGGTGGAGCCGAAAATATAAATTTATTTTTTTCTTTATTTTTTATAAATTCAATTAAAGTTTTATTAGTTTTTTCTTGAGAAATACTTAATAAAGTTCCAACAAGTAACCTTACCATTCCTCTTAGAAAAGTATCAGCTTTTATTGTAAGAATAATTTCATCATCTTTTTTATCAATTGTTGTTTCAATTATATTGCATTCCATATTTTTTCTATTTGTTTCACTTTTGCAAAAAGCAGTAAAGTCATGCTTACCAACTATTGATAACCATTCATTCTTCATTATTTCAAAATTTAAATAAAAAGGACAATGAAAAACTAAATTTCTTCTCAAAGAACTTCTATTTTTATCTACAAGTATTCTATACTTATATTTTCTTGATATTGCTGAATATCTAGCATGAAAATTATTTGGTACTAAAAAAGATCTTTTTACAGATATATCTTTAGGTAGTAAATTATTCAAAGCCAATGAAAACTTTTCAGGTGGTATATTTGAATTAGAAAAAAAATTAACAAATTGTTTTTCAGCATTAACACCTGCGTCAGTTCTACCAGCACCTATGGTTTTTATTTTTTCATTTGTAAGTTTAAATATTGCATTCTCTAACTCACCTTGTATAGTTTTTATATTAAGACTTTTTTGTTTTTGAAATCCATTATAATTTTTTCCTTCATATTCTAATATTAAACAAATATTATTCATTTTGAATTAATTCTTATTTCTTTAACAATACCATTTAATAATAATATCTCTACTTCAGGTTTAGAAAATGAAAACTTATCTCCTCTATTTAATTCAAATAGACATTCTAATATTGTAATATTATTATTGTCATTAATTAAAGCATTACCAAGAAGTTTTATTTTTGGCAATGGGTCATACCATTTTTTTAATCTATATTTTTTAGTTAATCTTTGCCAATTAACTTTTGTTTCCTCATCTTTTGTTGGAGAAATAGGATGGTATATATGATAACTTTCACAATTATTTTTTATAAAAAGGAATCTAAATCCTTTTTGTATAAATCTATAACCTAATTCAGTATCTTCATGACCCCAGCCGACAAAACTTGCATCGAAACCTTCGCTTATTATATGTTTTGCTTTTATAGACATTGAATTACTATCTAAAAAATATCCTTCTTCTATAGGTTCCTTATCAAAAATATTAAATTCATATTTAATATCATCATTTAATTTATCTTTATGTTTTTTTATAAATATTTCTGGTTCAATACCTAAATCTTCTTCAAAATAATATTTCATTCTATAAACAAAGCTATTAACTATAATTTCATTATATTTTTGGTGTGCTTTAATATGTTCTTCTATATATGTTTTAGGAACTACTATATCACTATCAAGAAAAATAATTATTTCTCCTCTAGATCTTTTTAAACCAAAATTTCTTGTTCTTGCTGCTCTAAAACCTCTATTTTTACCTAAATATATGTACCTTAAATTTAATTTATCTCTAAAACTTTCTACTATCTCTTCTGTATTATCAGTAGAACCATCATCAGATATTATTACTTCAAAATCTTTGAAATTTTGATAAGTCAGAGAATTTAAACAAAATTTTAAATTATTAGCTCTGTTATACGTAGGTATTATTATTGAAACATATGGTTGATTATATTTAATATTTATATAGACTTTTTCTGGCTTATTTACATTTTTATTTTCCATTAAATTTTTAAATAATAGTTCCCAATTGTTAGCTATTTTTTTTATATCAAAATTTTTAACCCATTCTTTACAATTATTTGAATATTCTTCATAAAGATTTTTATTGTTTATAAAATTCTCAATTTCAAATATTAATTTACTTTTTAAGTCATTTAAATTAGTTTCATCAATAATAATACCAGTTTTTCTATTTAAAACTATTTCATCTAAAGCTCCTTTATTGTTTGTAATTACAGGTATGGAACATGCTTGGGCTTCTAAAACAGACATACAAAATGTTTCAGCATTAAAATATGTAATATCAGATTTTTTAGTAGGATATACAAAAATAAAAGAGTCTGATATCTCTTTTATTAAATCTTTAATAGGTAATGGTTTATGAAAAAAAATACCATTAATATTTTTATAATCTTCTATTATTTCATTTTCAAAATCAACTAAATCTTTATCATCTTTACCCCAAGTCAAAAAACTAGAATAAACATGAAGTTCTAGATTTTTATATTTTTCTTTGATTTCAACAAATACTTCAAGTAAAGTTTCAAGCCCTCTATCAGGAGCACTTGTATAAATAATTTTTGGTAATTTTTTATTTTTAATTTGGTTTTTAAAAATACTTAAATCTAATCCATTATAGATTACATCAATATGATTTAATGGTATTTTAAAAACTTCATTTATTATTTTTTTATGCCAATTGCTTACACAAACTATTTTATCAGTTTTAAAACTCATTATTTCAGCTATTTTATGTGCTATATCAGATAATTGATTGTTCCAATACATGCTATAATCATTGTGTAACCATAGTATTATTTTTTTAGCTTTTATTTTAGTTTTTAATATTGTTTCAGAAGCTACACAAATTAATATATCAATTTCATTTTGTTTTGAGTAAGATAAAATTTTATTAATTTGTATGTATTCTATGTTGTTATAGTATCCTTCATAACCTTGACAGTTACAAAATATTTTTACTTCATGTTTTGAAGATAATTCATAAGCTAAGTTAAACATTGCATGGTGTGTTCCACCTAAAGGTTCTTTCTCATAAGACAAGTAATTTATTTTTCTACTTACTGATGTAACAAATGCTATTTTCATTATTCTATATATTATAAATAAAAAAAGTTATGCTAGAGTAAATCTATAAGCCGGATTCTGTACTTACTTTTTGCAAAGTAAGTGGTGATTATCTATCTTGGAAAATTGTTACCAATTTTCTCTAGCGACTACCAGAAGAATCAGCGAGCAGCCTCATATTCTTCAATTTGTCTTGCTCTGTATGGGGTATGCCTAGCCAATTAGTCACCTAATTGCTGGTAGTCTCTTACACTACCTTTTCACCCTTACCATATAGCTGTATAGGTAGTTTATTTCAAACTTTATTTATGCTATTTTATGGCGGTATGTTTTCTGTGGCACTATCCTAGGATCACTCCTACTGGCTATTAACCAGCATACTGCTCTGTAGAGTCCGGACTTTCCTCAAGTAAAAACTTGCAATCACCCAATTTACTCTAAACATAACAATAACATATTATACATAAAAATTTAATATAACTTTAACAACGAAACTTTAAAATTAACATAAAGTAATATTGACAATATTTAGAGAGTAATTAGTTATAATATAATTTGTATTTTTATTTTTGGATAGGTTAAAAAGTAAATAGAGTTGTTGTATGTTTATAGTTAGTTCATTATATAAAAATTAAATAATCCACAACATACACCTATAGTCTTGTTATAGAGATTAATATCAGTTATTTTTAATTTTTCAGACATTATTTTATATTTTTTTACTCCACAAATACTACGCTCTACTTTTATTCTCATTTTAGATTTTTTTTTTGTTATTTAATTTTTGACTTCTTGTTAATTCTTTTTGCTTCTGTTTTTTATCTTTCATTATTACCTTTTTACATTTATAGTCTTTTTCTATACCTGCTAAAACTATTCTCATATCTACTTTATAAAATTGGTAAGTGTTGCATTTCGAGTGAAAAATTATATCAGTTATCGACATATCTTGGAGAAAAAATTAAATACATAAAATTAAAAATATATATCATAAAAAACAATAAAGTTGATATAAGTATAATTTCTTGACTATATGGTATATCAACACTTTTTTGTGGTGCAAATAAGGAATAATCAGGTAAAGCAAATGAAGTTATTATTCCAATATTTGTCTTTTCTGATATATTTACAAAGTTATAATAAGATAGTGTAATAATAGCAAATCCTATTGATAAAGCTAAGATAAATGGACCAAATAAATACCAATTATACGATATTCCAGGAATAAGATATCCTAGTAATTTACGAAAATAATTTGGATTTGTTGTATTTACGGATCTATATTTGACAAAAATAAGCTTTAATAGTAAATAAATTAAATAAAACGTGAAAAATACAAAAACATGATATAAAAAATTCAAATATTCTACATATTCACTAGCAAAATCTTTGAAAAAAGTTTTTATTTTAACTATATTATTTGGTGAAAAATCTTTAATATTATAAGAAATATAAAACATATTTTTATATATTTCAGGATCAGGTAAAGATATTATTGGTTTATTTAGACTATAATTTATCATATTTTTTAAAACACTATCTTTTATTTCAATATTTTTAGAATTTTCTATTAAACTCAAATTATATCTTGCTTCAACCATAAATTTATCTTCTTTTATTGCTTTTAATAATTCTTCTTTAGCCAAATCAAATTTTTTTTCTTTTATATATATAATTGCTAAATTATTATGAGAATATTTATTATTTATTTTTTTATAGTAAAATTTAGCATTTTCATAATCTTTTATTTGATGATAAGCTATACCTAAAAATAAGTTTTTGTATTTTCCTTTAAATTCACTAGAAAAATACTTTATAGTAGCATAGTTTCCCCAATTTCCAGAATTCATAGTATAGGGTTCATCTAATATTTTTGAAATAACTGATATTTTATTTGTAAAAATACCTAGTGATACTAAAGTGGTAATATATAATATTAGTAAAGAAAAAATATGATATGATGCTAAATATCTAGTTATAAATATATCTTTCCAAGTTAAATTTTCATTATACTTTTTTTCTTCATAAAATAAAATAAAACTTCTTGTTGTAAAAATAATAAAAAAAACTACAAAAGAAATAATACAACCTATTAAAATATTTAAACTTAAATCAGCTAATATAAATGAATAATCGGAAGGAAAAAAAAATCCTTTATTCCTATTTGCTCTATTTTGCCATTCTTTAGCTTCAACGAATTTACCTTTATTTATTAAATATCTATATGTTGCATTTGAAATATTATAATTTCCTTCTTTTGAAGGAGATATATTATATATTTTATCAATAAGCTTTATTAATCTTTCTGGAGAATCTTTTTTTAATTTTTCAATAGTAGGAACTAAAATAGTAGTATAGTTTTGAATTGCTTTTAAAGAAGTTAGTTGATATGGATTATATCCTCTTTTAAAAAAGTCATATAAACCTTTTTCAAATGCTTCATCAGCTAGTTGATATTTTCCCATGTATTCATATAAAATGCTTAATTGAAAATAATCATAAAAAGCTAAAGAAGGTATTTGAATTGCATTTTGAAAATAGACATCAGCGTAATTATCTCTACCTAAGTTTTTACTTATTAAAGCAATATATATGTAATTCCAAGGATTAGTAGCATCAATTTTTGTAGCATTTATATATTCTAATCTCATTTTTTCTAATATATCTTTACTAAAAGCATTTTCTATTAGAGATTTTATATATACCTTTTCAGCATATTCTGACAATAATAAAGCATCTTCAAGTTTTTTTTTCAAATATTCATTATTTCTTGTAGTTAAGCTTGTATATTCTGATATAAACTTTAACTGAAATGGTGTTATTTTTAATATTTGCTCCTTATCTATAACTTTATTTCTTATTCCATTAAAAGTTTTTATTATAAGTTTCTCATTATTAGAACTGAAACCTGTTATTTCACCTAAAATATTATACCTATTTACAAATTTATTTTTTAACAAGTCAAATTCTAGTATAAAAGAAGAATAAGCAAAATAAATTTTTCCATTTATTTCTTTTGATGGACCAAATAATCTTTCATTTTCTTTTATGGAAGGAAACTTTATATTCCATAAATCTTGTCTTACATAATCATATACAATTCTAGGATACCATCTTACAATTATTTTGTTTATTTTATATGCATATATTTTATTTGAAGATACTTCAAAAAGTATATTATTTTTTGTTTTAGCATTTACAGATAAGCAAAGAGATAATATAATAAAAAGAATTATAGCAACTGATTTATACATTATAAAATTATCTAATATTCAAGGCTAACTTTAATTTTCTTATAGCTTCATTAACTTGTTCGTTAGACATATTTTTATATTTTTCAGGTAGCAAATCTTTAGAAGATGCTTCAAATACTGCTAAATACTCCATTAATTCAAGCATTAGAGTATCTCTTGTTGGTATAAATTTATCTAAAGCTTGAATAATATCATTAATTGTAACAACATTTGAATTTCTATCAGAACATATCTCATCAGCTAATAAAGTTATTGCCTCTATTTCTGCACCTGAAAATCCAATCATTTTTTTAGATACAAGTGAAAAATCTTGAATATCAAAAGATATTTGATTCTTTTTTAACAAAGCTCTTAATAAAGATTCTACTTCAATATCTGTTTGTGGATAAAAAAATGGTATTTTTAAATCAAGTCTGCCTGGTCTTTTTAAATCTATATCAACTTTATCAGGTCTATTTGTCATAAGTAACCATATAATTTTACCTCTATTTGAAGTATCACTCATGAAAGCTTTAAGCTTAGCATAAACACGACTTGAAGTTCCGTCATCTCCTTCTTCTTGTCCTCCTAAAGCTCTATCTACTTCATCCATTATTATTATTACAGAACCTATAGCTTTAACTATATTTAGTATTTTTTCTAAATTAGCTTCTGTTGAACCAACCCATTTATCTCTAAAATTATTTATTTTTAAACAAGTTAAACCTGAATCTCTTGAAAATGCTTCAGCTATAAAAGTTTTTCCTGTTCCCATAGGACCAACTAATAAAACTCCCATAGGAACTCGTCTATGATTTCCTTCTTTTATATTTTTAATAATTTTAAATAAGGTATTTTTTACATTATCTAACCCTCCTATATCATCAAGTCCGTATCTTGATTCTACTAATTCAACTAAACCAAAGCATTCATTTTCTATGATATCCTTCTTTTTATCCTTTATTAAATTAAAAGTTATCTTTCCATTTGTTCTTAAGGCTTGTCTAATTATGCCTTGTATCTGTATTCTTTTTAGACCTGCACAGAGATAAGAAAAATTTTCTTTACTCATTTCCAATTCTACTTTATTGCTATCTAGTAAGTAATTTATAAAATCTAATCTTTCCTGGTAATTAGGTAAAGGTATCTCTATAGTATGTATTTGTGGATTTCTTACTATTTTCTGATTTATTTCTGATAAATTTTCTGTTTCTAGTATTATTAAATTATCAGAATTTAAAAGCTGAATATCAGATGCCCATCTTTGAAATGTTATTAAATTACTTCTTTCTTCCATTGTAAGATAACTAATATCTGAATTTGGTATTATAGTTTCAGCATAACCAAATATAAATGCTGAACTTTTAGAAGTTACTTTTAAAAACTTTTCTAATATAGGCATTACTTGTGATGGTGATTTTGGTAAATATTCACTTATATGATCTTCTCCAGAAAGAGTTTGATCCAAATTTAATTCTTTTATAAAATTATTTTTTATGCTTGAGTTAGGAAACTTTATTCCTTCACTTGGATCATAATAAACTATTGTTTCCTTATTTTTTGGTAGAAAATGATTTATGAGAAATTCTTTTAAAGTTATAAATTTGTTATCAAATGGTACTAAATCTAATATATTAGAATGAAGTATAAATATTATACCTTCACCTGACAAATATTTATCTTTTAATTCTTTTATCCATAAAGGTTCTTGCATTATACAAGCTTTTTATTAATTAATATTTCAGCTAAGTGATACATCATTCTTGTTCCTACTCCTGTTGCTCCTTCTTTAGGTAAAAATGGATTTTTTGCATAATTCATTATACTTTCATCCATTGTAGCTGTTCCTGCTATATCTAAATGTACCCAAGGAACATCTCCTACAAATTCTTTTAGGAAAATAGCTGCTGTTATTGAACCTGCAGGTCTTCCACCTGAATTTTCTAAATCAGCTACATCACTTTTTATTTGAGATTTATAATCTTCATATAAAGGTAATTGCCATACTCTTTCTCCTGAAACTTCCCCAGCTTCTTTAACCAAATCAGCTAATTCTTGATTATTAGTCATCATACCACTTGCAAATACTCCAAGTGCAATAATAATTGCTCCTGTTAATGTAGCTAAATCAACTAAGTAATCAATTTTTTTATATCTTCTTATATAAGTCAAGCAATCAGCTAAAACTAATCTACCTTCAGCATCAGTATTAAGTATTTCTACAGTTTTTCCTTCCATTGTTTTTATAATATCTCCAACTTTATAAGAATGAGCATCAACTAAATTTTCTGTTAATCCCATTACTCCAACAACATTTATAGGTAATTTTTGTTTTGCTATTGCTTGTATAGCTCCTAAAACAGCTGCTGCACCTGCCATATCAGAATGCATTCTAAACATAGCATCAGCAGGTTTTAAACTAAGTCCTCCACTATCAAATGTTACACCTTTACCAACTAAACCTAAAGTTTTACCATTTTCACCACCACCATTGTACTCTAAAACAACAACTTTAGGTGGTTCAAAACTACCGGAATTAACAGCAAGTATAGTATTCATTCCTAACTCTTTCATTTCTTCTTTATCTATTATTTTTATTTTTAAACCACATTCTTTGGCTACTTTTTCAGCTTCATTTGCAAAAGCAGTTGGAGTCATAATATTTGCTGGTTCATTTACCAAATCTCTTACAAAATTTGTAGCTTCAGATAAAACTATACCTCTTTGAGTTCCTTTTTCTATTAACTCTTTACTTGCTTCATCAGGAACAACTATTGTAAGGTTTTTAATAGCTTTATCATCAGCTTTATGAGTTGTTACATATTTCTTAAATCTATATAATCCTAAGATAACCCCTTCTACTATTGCACTAGCAGTCTCTATCTTGTCAAGTCCTAAATCTTCAAAACCTTCTGCAATTGCCATATCATTTAAATGTATTCTTCTTACATTTCTTGCTGATATAGAAACTATAGATCTTATTCTTTCTAATGTTACATCTTTCTTTTTTCCTAATCCCATGACTAAAATTCTTTGATATGGTGCATCGTCAACATGTAATATAGTAAATTCTTTATATTTACCACTTATTTCTTTACTTTCAACTAATTTTTTAAGTTTATTTTTTGTTTTATCACTTAAGGTATGATATTTATCAATATTTTCTGGTTCATCTTCAAAAACAGTTAAAACTAAAGTTTGAGTTTGAACTTCTTCTAAACTTTTACAAACAACATTAACTTTCATTTTTTCCTCCAAAGAATTTAAAATCATTTTATAACTTTTTACTTTATTAGTAAATATAAACTTAATTTTAATTATTACTATTTAAAAATAAAATATTATGATATATATGATATACTTTTGTATAAATTATTAAAAAAAGAAAGGATTTTTATATGCCTGTAATACCTTCAGTAATAGAGCAAACTAGTAGGGGAGAAAGATTTTCTGATATATATTCTCGCCTTTTAAAAGAAAGAATTATATTCATAGGGTCTGAAATAGAAGAAACTTTGGCTAATTTAGTTGTAGCTCAATTAATTTTTCTTGAATCTGAAGATTCTGAGAAAGATATATTTGTCTATATTAATAGTCCTGGTGGTTCTGTAACTGATGGAATGGCTATATATGATACTATGCAATATGTGAAAGCACCTGTTAATACTATTTGCTTAGGACAAGCAGCAAGTATGGGAGCTTTCTTATTAGCAGCTGGACGACCTGGAAAAAGAATGGCTTTACCAAATGCAAGAATTATGATACATCAACCTTTAGGTGGAGCAAGAGGTCAAGCTACTGATATAGAAATACAAGCAAAAGAAATTTTAAGAATGAAAAAAACACTTAATCAATTACTAGCTTTTCATACAAAACAACCTTTAGAAAAAATAGAGAAAGATACAGATAGAGACTTTTTTATGTCAGCACTACAAGCTAAAGAATATGGTCTTATAGATGAAGTAATAGTTCCAAGAATTGGTTCTGATAATGTACCTATGCCATTACCTGAAGATGCACCAAATCAAAATCCTGATGAATAATTTTTTAAAAAATTTTATTAAAATTTTTACTTTAATTTAAGCAAGAATATATATTTTATTCGTATATCATATTATATGAAAAAGCTATTAAAATTCTTTTTATTTTTTAATTTAATACCAACACTAACGTTTTCTTGTAGTGATATTAATAATATTACTGGTATTAAAGTTTCTGAAACAATATCTTCTAACTCATTAAAAGATAAACTTAATCCTAATTTTATTAAAAAATTATCTTCTGTTAATATATATCTTACAGAAGAAGAACAAGCTAAAGCTATTAATCTATTAAAAGTAAAAGCTATAGCTGAATGGACACCAGGACCAGAAAACAACTCAAAACTTAACTTAGAAAAGCACTTCTTAAAACATGGTAAGGACTTTAAACCTCCTTTTAAAAATTCTCAAGAATATTTACTATCAGCTGTTAATGCTGCTAATAGCACAAGTTTAGAATCAAATTATTATTTTGATGTAAAATATTATAAGGATAATAAAATAGTAAGTTTTATAAAATGGAATTCTAAAACTTATGAATTAACCGTTACAAGAGAAAATGGTCAAATTGCAACTTATTTTTTAGATAATAAAATTAATAGTTCAAGATTTATTTTATATCCAAGAGATTAAAATATGCTTAAATTAAATAAAGTCAATATTCTAAGTTTTGATTTATGGGATGCTGATACAGGTGAAGCAGATGTTACATTTAAATTTAATAATACTAAACTAAAAGCCTTCTCTCTAGATGATTTTAGTAATGATAAAGAAGCTGAAGTTATTTTATCAATTTTTCCTAAAGAAATAGAAATAATAGATAATAATTTTGAAAATAAATGTGAAAATATTTCAAATAATTTTCAAATTAAATTAATAGGAGATATAGTTGATATTAAATCAGATGAGGAACAAGGAGATTTTTTAATAATAAATTCTCAAGATATTTTATTTTCTGTATTTATACCAAATAATAAGAAAGAGTTTAAAATAGGTGGTAAAGTTAAAATTTTAGGAAGATTAGATATAGAAAAACCAGTTTTATAATGATATAATTTATTTGTGTAAGTATGGATTAAAATAGTATGACTTTAAACTCTTTACCAGAAGTAGATCTTGTCATACCTATGATACCTAATATAGAGCTAGCAGCTACAAAGACAGCAGTAGCTTTAGCTGAATTTATGAATTTTGATGAAGACAAAATAGATGAAGTTAGACTAGCACTAATAGAAGCTTGTATAAATGCTTTTGAACATAGTAAAAGTGAAGATAGAAAATTATATTTTAAGTTTATAATAGATGAAAATTCATTAACTGTAATTATAAAAGATAATGGAAAAGGGTTTGATGTAAGTCTAATAAATGATAAGCCTAATATAAATGATAAACTCAAGAGTAACTATAAAAGAGGATGGGGTATTATGCTTATAAAAAATTTAATGGATAGTGTTAAAATAGAAAGTAATAATAATGGTACTATATTAACTATGACAAAGTTAAAATAGATGGAGTTAAAAGTGGAAGAATTTAATTTAAAAATAGATAAAAAAACAAATTTTGCTGTTTTAAGAACAGAAGGTTATATTAATAATCTTGGTGGAGAAAGAATTAGTCAAGAAGTAGATAAGTTAATAGAACAAGGTATTATAAATATAATAATTAATTTAGAAAAATCTACTATTGTTAATAGCATAGGAATATCTATTCTCATAGAAGTTATAGAAAAACTTGTTGATTTAGGAGGTAAAATATTTTTTTGTAATTTAACAAAAACTATAAGTAAAACATTTTCTATTATGGGACTTACTCAATATTCAGAAATATTTGAAACTGAAGAAGAAGCAATAAGTAATATGAGTAAATAAAGAGAGTTTTAAAAATGCTAGGTAATAATAAAAACCCTGACAAAAAAATTTCAGAAATACCAAAGAAACCTCCTTCAAGCTCTTTGTTTGGTAAATCAAGTAATACAAGTTCTAATACAATATCAAATAAAACTACAAGTGAAAAAACAAATATAGATAGTTTTCAAAAAACAAATAAAGCTACTAGAGGCACAGGTCCACTAATGGCTGATAGTAATATGGATTTAACAAGCTCACCAAAAATTGATAGGACATACACAGAAACTCATCATGAAGATGGTGTAACAATAATAAAATATAATACACCTCAAAAAATAGATAACCTTATAGAAGATGCAAAAAATAGAGTAGGTAAAGAAGAATCTAGATTCTTTAGTAATGGTTGGATTATTGGTAAAGAGTTAGCAAAAATTGCTCCTGACGGAATGTCTATAACATTTTATCCAAGAGAAGTTGCTGACTTAGTTCAGGAATTAATAGGTTACTCTAATTTTGAAGATAATAATGTTTGATTTGGTTAGGTAAAGTGAATCGTATAATTGAAGAATTTGAAAACGTAGAGATTGATAAATTAGTTTATAACCTTAATGCTTTAAGTGATATTTCTAATCAAATAACTTCAGATTCTTCTATAGAAATATCTTTAGCTAATTTATTAAGAATACTTATGGGAACATTAGGCGCAACAAAAGGATCTATAATGCTTTATGCACCATTTAAACTTGCATTTGAAAGCTCTGTAAATAAAGGTTTTGATGGTAACCTCTATTTTAGAACAAATCCTAAAGAAGTTCAACAAATTAGTGAATACAAAGAGTCTTTTTTTGTTAGTGATCTAGAAAAAAAGTTTCCTGATTTTATAAAAAGAAATAAATTGATGTTTGATAAATCAGAAGCTACTTTATGGGTAACTTTGAGTGTAAGAAATAAATTGGTTGGTGCATTATTAATCGGTCCTAAATTAGGTAGAGAAGAATACAAAAAAACTGATTTAATTTTATTATCTATAATAGCAAATCAAATTTCTGTGGCTATTGCAAATTTTCAATTAATAGATGAACTAAAGAAAACTAATGATAAATTAAGAAAACAAAATTTTGAATTAGTTGATGCTAATTATGGTATTTCTGAAATGAGACAGATAACTTTAGAGCTTAGTAGTATAATGGATGTAAATAATTTACTTGAGACATTTTTAAATAAATCAATACAATATTTATCTTGTTCTAAAGGAATATTATTAAAACTAGATAATGAAATTTTAAAGGTAAGTTCGTTATCAAAAATTAATCATATAAAAAAAGATACTTCATTTCAAATTACTGAATGTAACCCTATATTTGCTGAAATTATAGAAAGTGGCGAAATAAAAAGAGGTGAAGTAAATGATTTTTTTGGAATAGATGCAAAACATTATATATGTGTTCCTTTAAAATCTGAAAGAGAAGTATTGGGATTTATTTGTTTATTTGACAAGGAAAGTAGAGTAGATAAAGAAAATAGATCTAACGTTTCAACAGCATTTAGTGAAAGAGACGAAGCTATGATTTCATCTTTAGCTAATCATGTAGCTACATTATGGCAAAAAGCTAAATTTTACGAAATGGCAACTATAGATGGATTAACTCAATTATATGTTAGAAGATTTCTAGAACAAAGAATGTCAGAAGAAATTAGAAAAGCTCAAAGATTACAAAGGAAATTATCATTAATACTTATAGATATAGATCATTTTAAAAAATTTAATGATACGTGGGGACATAAAACAGGTGATGATGTTTTAAGAATAACTGCAAAAACTATTAAAGAAAATGTTCGTAAAGGTATAGATATACCAGCAAGATATGGTGGTGAAGAATTAGTAGTATTATTACCAGAAACAGATTCAAATGGTGCAATGGTACTAGCTGAGAGAATTAGAAAAGCAATAGAAAATACACCATTAGAAAATCCAAATGGTGGAGATCCTCTAAAAATAACAGTAAGTTTAGGTGTTTCTACTTATCCAGATTTAGCTAACTCTTTAGCTGAACTTTATGAAAAAGCTGATATTGCTTTATATAAATCAAAAGCTAATGGAAGAAATAGAGCTACTCTTTACCAATTAGATAATTAAAACTCAATATTATGTTTTATATATTTTTGTAATTCTTCTACGTTTAAATTTTTAGGAGAAACATTATTTATAATACATAAGGAACTAGCAAAACCTGCTGCTTCTCCCATTGCTGCACATGTTGCTGTAATTCTAATAGATGCTTGAGCTTCATGTGTAGCTGATATACATCTTCCAGCTACTAATAAATTATCAATATTTTTTGGTATTAAAGAACGGAAAGGAATATCATAATATTCACCTTCTTTTAATCTTATCATTTTACCACCTCCACCAGTAGGGTCATGTATGTCTATTGGATAATTACCTCTTGCAATTTTATCTTGAAATTTTGAAGCATTAACAATATCAAGACCAGTAATTGTGTATTCACCTATAATTCTTCTTGTTTCCCTAACTCCAATTTGAGTAGCTGTGTTTGAAATATAAGAATCATCAAATCCAGGAACTTTATTTTTTAATAATTTATAAATTTGCCATGCTAATTTATGACTTTTTGATTGTGCTTTTGTTAAATCTCTATTATTTATTCCGCTTGAATATAATATTCTTACTGTATTTACAATTATCAAATCATCTCTATGAGTTGTTACAAAAAATATATAGTCTAGTGGATTATCATAATTACCATTTTTTCTTTCTTCTTCTATTTCTTTCTTAAAACCTGCTATTGAAACACCATTTACATCATTTTCTATAAATAAAAAGTTTTCAGGATTCTTTTTACAATATTCTAAAACTTTATTTATATTCACATTAGCTATTCTAAACATTAAAGTCATAGCTTGAGTTAATCCATCTTCTTTTCTACCAATTTCAAAAGGTACATTTGATTTGAAAGCTAAATCAGCATCAGCTGAAGTATCTATAAAAAAATCACCTTCCAATATTTCCTTACCACTTTTACTTTCTAATACTATAGATTTAATTTTGTTGTTTTCTATATTTACATCTGTAAAATATGTATGTAAAAGATACTCTATTTCATATTTATCCATTATTTCAAAAAGAACAATCTTTAAAGTTTCTGAGTCAAATGCTCTTGATTTATGTTTTTTACCATTGTATTTTTCTAACTCATCTAATATTTCTTGAAATATTCCTTTTACAAGAGGCTTATCACCAAGATAGTAATTCATAAATGGTGAAACCATAGAAGCTGTAGAAGTGCCACCTAGGAAACCATATCTTTCAACTAATAACGGATTACCACCTAATTTTTTGGATGCTATAGCTGCACATACTCCAGCCATTCCTCCACCAACTATTATTGTTCTTTTATTTAACATATTTCAAAAATTTCAAATAACTTTATAATTATAAAAAATTAAAACAATTTTTTAAAGTTATCTTATAAATTTAATTTTATCTTGTATGATATTATATTATTTTATTTTTAGCTTTTAATTAAAAAATTAAACAAGCAAATTATAGGAGAATATAGATTTTGTTTTCTAATTACAGAAGATATATATTAATATTGCTAATATCTGTAAATTTATTTTATCCTTATTTTCCTTCTTATGCATCAAAATATTTCTCTGATATACCAAATGGACATTGGGCAGAAAATATTGCTGATTTACTTTATGAAGAAAATATTATGAGTGGTGTTTCTTCAAATGAATTTGGAGGAAATTTAAAACTTACAAGATATGAAGCAGCTAGAATTCTTAATGGTTTATTAGGTAAAAAATATGTTCCTTTAGTATTTACACTTTTATCAGATGTTAAATCGGGACATCCTGACTTTAAGGTAATAAATAAAATAATAAGTGCAAATTTAATGGAATATAGTAATAATAAATTTGAAGGTGATAAGAAAATATCAAGATATGATTTTGCGCTATCTATAATTAAAACTTTAAATTATTTACAAGCAGAACCAATATCAATAAGAATACCACCTAAAAAAATAGTGGCTTCTTCTGATAAAAAAGATTTAATAGACAAAGCAGTAAATTATTGGCAAATAGCTGAAGGATTTTACGATTGGACTGAAAATATTAGTAGATATGAAGCATTAGAAATGGTGGCTAAAGCTACTAAAATAGTTAGACAAGATTTAGTAGACAAAATTGGTGAAATAAAATCTAATATTGAAGTAATACCTACACCAACAGCTACACCTATTGTTATAAGAACTCCTATACCTACACCTACACCTGTAATAGTAAAAACTCCTATACCTACACCTACACCTGTAATAGTAAAAACTCCTATACCTACACCTATTCCAACACTTACTAATCCATACTCAACACCTATTCCTATACCTACACCAACAGCTACACCTATTGTTATAAGAACTCCTATACCTACACCTACACCTGTAATAGTAAAAACTCCTATACCTACACCTATTCCAACACTTACTAATCCATACTCAACACCTATTCCTATACCTACACCAACAGCTACACCACTTGTAATAGATACACCTATACCTGAAAAAACACCAAAAATAGAAGAAACATCATTACCTTTACAGACACAAATATTAAGAAATCAATTTACTTTCAGAGTAGGATATAACATAAGTTATTCTGAATCTATACCTTCAACATTTTCTTTAGTAGAAACAGTTAAACAAAAAAAACGATTCTTTAGGATTATCTATATCAGGAGAATTAAATTATTGGTTATCAGGAAATAATAATTTATTAGACAATATAGGTATAAATTTAATAATAAGCTCTTTAGGTAGTTATGTTCATCCAACGCAAAAGCCGGACACTGAAATTACTGAAGCTTTTAAAATTAATATAAGTACTTTATATAAAATCCTTAAATCAAATGATATAGAATTAGCTGTAGGTCCAAACATTTTTTATAGAGATAATGGAAGAAATTCAACTATGCAAGGATTACCAAATTCTTACTGGAGAGCTTCTAAAAACTACCTTGGTCTAGGTGCTAAAACTTTATTAGGATATAAAATAATTGATAAATTATTTTTAGAAACATCGTTTGGAATACAATATGTTTCACAAACGATAAAAGAAAGTATAAAATTTGATTCAGGTCAAACAATTCCATCAGGCAGTATAGATAGATTTAATATAGATTTTAATTCTAATATAAGATATGATTTATTAGAATTTGGAAATAATAAATTTTACTTAAATTTAG